>NZ_JAVHWM010000106.1:0-58762 GCF_032159765.1 Mycobacterium sp.
AACATCGCCACCCAATACCTCGGCGGCTCCAACTTCGCCTACGTCGGCTTCGGCGCCGCCACAGGCGGACTCAGCAACACCCAAGCCGTCCGCAACATCACCATCACCGCCACCATCGAAGGAGGGGTGTGAGCACCAGACACGGTGCACGCACACCGCCCGCATTGCGGTGGCCGATGTCGGATTAGGCGTCTCGCCTCGTCATCCGGGCCAGGGTCCTATGCTCGAAGAATCCTCGAGACGCTGTGGCCTGGGCTGCGGAGGATCTGATGACCGCAGTGAGCGAATGTCGAACGTGTGGCACCGAACCGCGGGAGGGCGCGCGGTTTTGTGATGCCTGCGGTTCGCCCATTGCACCGGCCACCGAACACGCCGAGTACAAGCAGGTGACGGTGTTGTTCGCCGATGTGGTGCGTTCGATGGACATCGCGGCGGCGCTGGACGCCGAACGGTTGCGCGAGGTGATGACCGAGTTGGTGGAGCGGTCGGCGGCGGTGGTGCGCCGCTACGGGGGCGGGAGCGTGGAGTACACCGGCGACGGGGTGATGGCGCTGTTCGGTGCTCCAGTTGCGTTGGAGGATCATGCTTTTCGCGCCTGTCTTGCGGCCTTGGGGATTCAGGACGAGGCGAAGCGGCTCGCCGTCGAAGTCCAAGCCCACGACGGCGTTGCCCTACGACTGCGAGTGGGCCTGAATTCGGGCCGGGTGATCGCCGGGCAGATCGGCTCGGGGGCGTTTGGTTATGGCGCCATCGGGCAGCAGGTGGGGTTTGCGCAGCGGATGGAATCGGTGGCCCCGCCGGGCGGAGTGATGCTCTCGGAGTCGACCGCGCGGCTGGCTGAGCACCTCGTGATGCTGGCCGAGCCTGAGTGGGTGCACATCAAGGGCGCCGAGGAACCGGTGCAGGCGCGCCGGCTGGTCGGGATCGGCCCGCGCGGTGGTCTGGTCGTGCGCGCCGACGCGCGTCTAGTTGGTCGAGGCTGGGAAATGGCCGCAGTTGACGCGCTTGTGGACCGCACGATCGGTGGCCGTGGCGGTGTGGTGAACGTGGTGGGACCGCCGGGCATCGGCAAGAGCCGACTGGCTCGGGAGACCGCGGCGCTGGCGGCCGGTCGCGGGGTCGAGGTGTTTTGGGCCTTCTGTGAATCCCACGCCCGTGAGGTCCCATTCCATACCGCGGCGCAGCTGCTGCGCGCGGGCAGCGGCGTGGCCGATCTGGATGGCCACGCCGCTCGCGCGAAAGTACGGACACAGATTCCCGACGCCGATCCGCAGGATCTGCTGCTGTTTGATGATCTGCTCGGCATCGCCGACCCCGACGTACCACTGCCCCAGATCGACCCGGATGCCCGGCGGCGTCGGTTGACCGCTCTGGTCAACAGCGCGCAGCTGGCCCGTACCGCGCCGGCATTGTTCGTGATCGAGGATGCGCACTGGATTGACGCGGTCAGCGAGTCGCTGGTCGCTGACCTCCTGCCCGTCATTGCGCGCACTCCCACGTTGTTGCTGATCACCTCGCGCCCGGAGTATGAGGGGACGTTGACGCGGGTGCACGGCGCCCAGACGATCGCGCTCGGCCCACTGGGTGATTCGGCTATCGCGGCGCTGATCGGTGAGCTGCTGGGGTCGGATCCCTCGGTCGGGGAGCTAGCGGCAATTATCGCCGAGCGGGCCGCCGGGAACCCGTTTTTCGCCGAGGAGATGGTGCGCGAGTTGGCCCAGCGCGGGGTGCTGGGCGGTGAGCACGGTAACTATATCTGCCGCGCGAACATTGCAGACGTGAACGTGCCGGCCACGGTGCAGGCAGCCATCGCGGCGCGCATCGACCGCCTGAGCGCCCCGGCCAGGCGCACGCTCAATGCGGCGTCGGTGATCGGAGCCCGCTTCGGGGTCGATCTGCTCGCGGCGCTGGGCATCGACGCGGTATTCGACGAGCTGCTCGGCGTTGAGCTGATCGATCAGGTGCGGTTCACCCCCAGCGCGGAGTACGCCTTCCGCCACCCTTTGATCCGCGCGGTGGCCTATGAATCGCAGCTGAAATCCGATCGCGCCCACTGGCACCGGCGCCTGGCCGCCGCAATCCAAGAGCGTGCGCCCGGCTCGATGGACGACAATGCGGCGCTGATCGCCGAACACCTCGAAGCCGCTGGCGAGGACCGCGCCGCATATGGCTGGCACATGCGCGCCGCCGCGTGGTCCACCGACCGCGATTTCGGCGCTGCGCGGGTCAGTTGGGAGCGGGCACGCCGCATCGCCGACGCGCTGCCCGCCGAGGACCCCGACCAACTGGCGATGCGCATCGCCCCCCGCACCATGCTGTGCGCCACCGGCGGGTTGGCCCGAGCGGTCCAGGAAGGCGAGGGCCGCTTCGCGGAGTTACGGGAATTGTGCAACGCGGCCGGGGACAAGGTTGCGCTCGCCATCGCCATGACCGGGCCGGCCGCCGAGCTCCTGTACGCCGGGCGTTCGAGTGAGGCGTCGCGTCTGGTAGCCGAGCAGATGGCGCTGCTCGAGTCGATCGGCGATCCCACCCCGACCATAGGGTTGGCGTTCGGAGCGTTCTGCGTCTGGGGGGATGCCGGTGAATTCGGTGACGTCTTGCAGTGGTCGCAGACAGTCGTCGACCTGGCTGGGGGTGATCCCGTCACGGGCGCCGGCTTCGGCGTGGGATCACCGCTGGCGGCCGCGTTGGTATATCGCGGCGCGGCTCGGTGGTGGCTGGGGCAGTCGGGGTGGCGGCAGGACCTGAACGACGCCGTCGCGATGGCCCGACGCAGCACCCAGGCAACCTTCGCCGGTGTCGTCACCTGGGCCTACAGTTACGCGATACATCATGGGGTGCTTGTGGCCGACGAGTCAGCGATGCGCGCCGTCGAGGAGGCGGTGCAGGCCGCCGAGGAATCCAGCAACGGTGTTTCGCTGAGCTTGGCCCAGTACACGCTGGGAGTCGCGCTGCTGAGTCGGGACGCCTCGGCCGACCGTCACCGCGGGCTGGAGGTTGTGGTGCAGAACCGCGACATGTGGCTGCGCGAGCATGCTCTCTTCATGATCCCGGTCGTCGATTTGTTGGCCGCCCGGGAGAGGGCCAGGCGCGGAGACCGCGATGCTGCCATTGCGGTAATGCGCAAAGCCGTGGACGAGCTGCACCAGGCAGGACGGCTCTTCTATGGCGTTTGGGGCACCGGCGTTCTTGCGGAAACGCTGCTGGAACGCGGCGCCGAGGGCGACCTGACCGAAGCCGAAGATGCCATCCGCTGGTTGGCCACCCTGCCAAGAGAGCGCCGTTCGGCGATAGTCGAGATCACGCTGCTGCAGCTGCGGGCGCTGCTAGCTGGCGCCCGCGGCGACGACGACGACGCCTACCGGGACTTGGTGGATCGCTACCGCGGTATGGCGCAATCGCTTGGCTTCGAGGGACACATCGCGTGGGCACAAGCGATGTGAGCGCTTGAAGCTCATACCGAGCCGCCGGCATCGCCGCCGGATGAGTCGCCGCCAGAGGCGGTCCTGCCGGTCGAGGACGACAGTGCCGCTACTGATCCGACCGACGAGGGTCCGACTGCCGGCCGACCGTCGCCTGTCACGGTGGCAGGGCTTGGCAGGCGGTCGCCGTTGCCGCGGCGCAACACGTCGCGCGACTGTTCCCCGGCCCTGAGCGAGCCGCGCACTATGGGCCGAGGTGTCGTCGGCCGCAGAGTCGGCCTCGCCGGCCGAGATGCGGGCCGCGCCGGCGGGCGCGGCGAGGAACCAGGCGAAGGCTCGGTCGTCGGTTCGCTCGGCGAACCGGTCGCGGGCGGTGCGGTCAGAGTCGTCACGGTCTCGCGGGAGACCGCTGGTTTTGGCGGCGCCGCACTACGTGATGGTTGAGTCGCTGGCTCGGTCGACGACGCGACGTCAACGCCTGTCGTCGGCTGGCTCAGTTGTGGCGCGGAGACCTTCCCGGTGTCGGCCGTCGCGTCGCCGGCGGGCGCCGGTTGGGAGACCTTCGCCTGCAGTGGTGCCGCCGCGCTGGCCAGCGGCGCGGGGCCGCTGACCGGTAAGCCGACGATGGAGAGGGCGTTGGTGACGCCCTCGGCGACCGCGCTGACCAGGTCTGCGGTGACCTTCGCCGGGTCGATCGTAGGGATCAGCCGCGCCGGGGTGGGCTCCCACGGCTGGATGTTGCGGTCATAGCCCAGCTCCACGAGGACCCGGAAGACCGGCTCGACCACGTCGATAAGCGCCTCAGGCACCCCCAGCTGGCGCAGCGGTGCGAACAACGGCAGGTCCTTCGTCTCGAAGAAGTAGTAGGTGGAATCGCCGTGCTGACTCACGGTAGGGGGCGATGTCGACAGGTCGGGCGCCAGGCTGACGTCGAAGGGGTAAAGGTGTACATAGATGAAGCCCAGGACCGCGTTCAGGTCGGCGACGGGGTTGAGCGGATACAGCGGGAAATCGGACATGAAGTCGTACTGGCGGTTGATGACGGTCGTGTCGAACTGGGTGTCGGTCGGTTCCGGGCCGTTGAACGAGAAATCGAGGATCGGGACGTAGAGGCCGGGGAACCGGGCGAGAAAGCCGCCGTTGGGCAGATTGGTGTCACCGCCCAGCACGAAGTCGATATCGGGAGCTGGGGTTCCCGCCGGGTACTGCTCGGCGAGCTTGCGCTTCTCCAGGTTCGCGACCGTCGCGCCTTGGGAGTAGCCGTAGATCACCAGATGGTCGTTGCCATACTCGGCCATCGCCGTCTCCAGATCTACCCGCCCGGCCTCTACCGACTTATCGAAGGTGCGGGAGAAGAGCCCCGACAGTTTCCACAACGGCAACGGCTCGTCCGGCCACCCCCCTGAGTGACCAGGCCCGAATACGCTTGTCGGGCAGAGCGCAATGCAGAGGACGGGACCCTCCCACCGCCCCCCAGGCCAAAGCTCCTCGGGCGTGGTCACCGCAACGGGCTCGATCGTCTGGCCCGGATATGTCGGCGCGATGAACTGGTCCATGATGACCGCGACGTCGGCGTCGTTCCAGGTCGGGATGCCGGTCCCGCCCATCATCAAGGCGGTCCTGTCGAACGGGGGTACGTCCGGGGATGACGCCGACGCCACCGGCACAACTGGGCCCATCACCACGAGCATTGCGACTCCGATCGACATCGTTACCCGCGTGGCGGCGTACTTTGCTTTACTCATAGTCGGTCCTCGCTCTATGTGGGCGGAGTGAATCCGCTGGGTCGGTTCGAGTTCCGCGATCCACATCGTCACCTGGCCTCGGCGTCACTAACTCAGTAGCGACGTACTGCTAATCGCTCCCCTTTTTGCGCCTACTACTTAGCCGCCGCGAAAACTACGCACACCACGGCACTGCCCACGCACTGTCAAGGACGCGAGGGAGGGTGTCGACGCGCGTTCCCATCGGTCTGTACGTGGCAGTCGCAGGCGACGCCTTTCGTTGTGTACCGGCCGTCTGGGATTACTGACCGATTTGCGACCCAACAAACAACACCGGTCAAGTAGTCGAATACTCAGGCGAGCCGCCCCATTCAGTGGGATGCTGCTCGCCTGAGGGCCTGGGGAGGGAGGCGACCTCCGGCCTTCATCCGTGCACCCGTGCGGCAGGAGGAGCGCTCGATGACCTACCCCCAAGATCCACCGCTCGAATGCGACATCGTCATGAAGGGCGGAATCACAAGTGGAGTCATCTATCCCCGTACCGTGTGCACACTCGCGAAGACTTACCGGCTGAGGTCGGTCGGCGGGTCCTCAGCAGGCGCGATCGCAGCCGCCGGAGCGGCTGCCGCCGAATTCGGCCGCGCGTCAGGCGGATTCGAACTGCTTGAGAAACTCCCCGACGACATCACCGAGGTTTCCCCCGCCGGGGACACGGTGCTCTTCCGGTTGTTCCAGCCCACACCGAAGACCCGTCCCCTCTACCAAGCCTTCGTCGCCGGAATGGGCAAGGACGCCAAGCAGATCCGCACGTTCGCGGCATTGCTGGCCGGGTTCTGGCCGCGGGCTTTGGCCTGCGCCGTGCCCGGGATCGCGCTCCTCATCCTGGGCGCATTCGGCAGTGGGCCTGCGGTCGTCGCCGGCGTATTAGGCGGGCTGGCCTTGGCGCTACTCGGTGCCGCCCTGGGTGCCGTGTGGGGAGCCGCGGCCATGCTCGCCGGCGTGGCCGGTGTGGGCTTCGGGCTATGTACTGGAATGCCTGGCGTCGGCGCCAAAGACGCCGAAGCCCTGACACCGTTCCTGCACAAGCGATTTCAGGAGATGGCCGGACGACCGGACGGACCCGTGCTCACCTTCGGTGATCTCGCGGCCAAGGGCATCGAACTGCGAGTGATGACCACCAATCTCACTCGCCGCCAACCCATGCCGATGCCATGGTCGACGCACGAGTACTTCTTCGACCCGGACGAGATGCGCACGGTGTTCCCGCCCGACGTCGTGGACTGGATGATGAAGAAGGAACACGCGCCCGAAGGGGGCCAGGACGGAAAACCGCAGTCTGGACGCGAGTCCCGCAAACGCGCACTGTTGCGGGCACAAGCCGCGCCGCTGTGTCCGTGGCCCGCCCCCGAGCACGTCCCTGTGATCGTGGCGACGCGGATGAGCCTCAGTTTTCCGTTGCTGATCACCGCGGTCCGGCTGTACGCCGTGGACTACTCACTGCAGGTGAATAAGGACGCGCGCACCGCTGCCCGCGCGTGGCTCGCCGCGCACCCGGACACACCCGTGCCGCAGGGCGCCGCCGAGATCGTCCCCAAGCCCCGGTTCGACCGGAACTGGTTCTCCGACGGCGGCATCTGCGCCAACCTCCCTGTGCACTTCTTCGACGCGCCACTGCCCGGCCGCCCGACCTTCGCCATCGACCTGGAGAGCTTTCCTGACGGTCAGACCAAGGATCCCAACGATCAGTCCAAGAACTGCTTCCTCCCGATCGCCAACGACGTTGGGCTGCACCAACGCTGGACCGCATTATCGACCAGCACCAGCACCACCATCAACGGCATCAAGGCGCTCGGCGGATTCATCTCGCAGATCGTCGACACCGCCCGCGGCTGGGTGGATGCCGCGCAACTAGCAATGCCGGGCTACCGCGACCGTGTGGTCACCATCTACCACGACGACACCGAGGGCGGCATGAACCTCAAAATGACCGACTCGATCGTCACCGCGCTCGCCGAGCGCGGCGGGGCGGCGGGCGCTGAGCTCGTCGAGAAGTTCACCGGCGCACCCACGGACGAGCATCAGAAGAAGATGCCCCAAGGCTGGGGCTGGAACAACCAACGGTGGACGCGATTCCGGACGGCGACCGCCGGACTCGACGCGTGGCTGATGAAATTCGAGGCCAACTACAAGGCCGCGCAAAATCCGCCGACACAGCCCTACGACAAGTTCGCTGGCCCCGACGCCCACGCCGACTTGCCCTCCTACCCCATACCGAAGGCTAGTCGCGGAGTAGTCAACGACCTGACCGCCGAGCTGATCGGTTTGGCCACATCATGGTCGGGTGACAACCCTCTGAGAACGACCAACGTACCCGGTCCGCTGCCACGCCTGCGCCTGGTACCCGACGACGGAGTCGCCAGCCTTGCCGGCATTGCAACGGAGCAGGCCGCCGACGCGCACGCCAACCAAACGCCATCGGCGTGAATCGATATTGAACCCCTTCAGTTCCCACGGATTTCGCGCGCGATCGAGATGACCGCATGCAGGCTGCGCTCGACGTCTTCGTCGGAGGTAGCCCACGACGAGACGCTGATCCGCATCGCCGCGCGCCCCTGCCATACAGTGCCACCGAACCAACACGTCCCGTCGGCTTGAACCGCCTCGATGACGCGCCAAGTCTGCCCGTCGTCGCCGAAGGAGACCAATGCCTGGTTGAGGACGACGTCGTTCAGGATCTCGTAGCCGACGGCCCGCAGTCCCTCGGCGAATCGCGTGGCGTGCCGACAGCACCTGTCGACGAGATCCGCGACGCCGCTGTGGCCCAAAGAGCGCAGTGCGGCCCATATTTCGACCCCGCGCGCGCGACGGGACATGTCGGGTGTGAATTGGCACGGCTCGCGTTCGGACCCGGTAATCAGGTATGCCGCGCCGACAGTCATCGCCGCGCGCAGGTCTTCGGCGTTGCGCACGAAAGCAATCCCGCTGTCGTAGGGCACATTGAGCCATTTGTGCGCGTCTGTGGCCCACGAATCCGCGTCGGCGAACCCTCCGACGAGATGCGACAGGCGCGGTGTGGCCGCCGCCCACAAACCGAAGGCGCCGTCAACGTGCACCCAGGCGCCCGCCTCTCGGGCAGTGGCACATATTTCGCCGGCCGGGTCGAATGCCCCCGTGTTCACGTTGCCCGCCTGGATGCAGACGATTGTGTTATCGGACAACTTCGGCAACTTATCCGGCCGCATCCGGCCCTGATCGTCGACGGCCGTCCGCTCCACCCGCCCGCGTCCAAACCCCAGAATCGACAACGCCTTGAGGACGCTGGCGTGTACGTCGTCGCCCACCACGACTCGGAGAGGTGGTGCCCCGAATAGTCCGTCCTCCTCAACGTTCCACCCCGCGTTGCGCAGTAATGCATGTCGCGCAGAAGCCAAGGCGGCGAGGTTGGCCATCGTCGCACCGGTGACGACTCCTGCGCCCGCGTCGGCAGGCAATTTCAGAATGTCGCGCAACCAGCCGATGCACACGTCTTCGAACCCTGCGGCCGCGGGAGATTGCGACCGGTACGCAGCGTTCTGATCCCACGCTCCCGCAAGGAGATTGGCCGCCAGGGCGGCAGGCAGGGTGCCACCGGTGACGAATCCGAAGTACCTGCCGCCGGCGCTGGCCACCGTTGCAGGCGAACCGATTTCGTCGAGCAACTGCAGCACGGCGCGCGGGTCCGTCGGCTCATCAGGCAGCACCTCGTAGAGCGCAGCGAGCCGCTCGACGTCTTCGACCCGGGGTGCGACCGGTCGGTCATCAAGACCGTCCAGGTAGCGAACCGCACGCTTGGAAACGTCCTCCAGTAATTCCTTCATGCGGTCACGTTAAGCCGAGGTGTAATGGCCACAACCGGCAGGCGGTTGGCTCACAATCAATGGTGAGGTACCCGCGCCTGGGCCTATGTGCGACTCAAACAGATAGCCTGGGGCGTCTAACGGACGGTTAGGAGAGGGATGGGCGAAGGCGGGTGTCGCCACGAGAACATCGCGGGTGCGAAATTCTGCGCGACCTGCGGTGTCGCCCTCGGTCCTCGCTGTCCCAAGTGCAGCACTATTCTCTCCGTTGGAGCTGCCTTCTGCACGTCGTGCGGCAGCCGCATATCTCCTCACCCACCCAGTGTCGTCGAGTCTCCTCACCCGCCCAGTGTCGTCGAGCTCGAGGGAGAGCGCCGGCGGGTCACCGTGATGTTCTGCGACCTGGCGAATTCAACCCAGATCAGTGGCCGCCTCGACCCGGAAACATTCAGCGAGCTCGTCGACACGTTCTATCACGTTTGTGGTGAAGCGATTTCGCGCCGCAACGGGTTCGTCGCCAACTACCTGGGTGACGGCGTGCTCGCGCTTTTCGGTCACCCCGAAGCCAGCGAAACCTCGGCTCGAGACGCCATCGCGACCGCTCTCGATATCCAGGTGGCGCTGCACGATCTGAACAGTCACGGAGGGATCAGCGACGAGGACGTTTCTGCCCGGATCGGCGTCCACCACGGCCTTGTCGTGGTGAAAGAGGTCGGCGCTCATGGTCGCCGCGAGACGCACGTGCTGGGCGACGTCGTCAACGTCACCGCGCGGGTCCAAACTGCCGCCGACTCGGGCCAGATCGTCCTGACCAGCGCGGTGGCGAATCGCGTTGGCTCCGAGTTCAACCTCGAGGCACTCGGTGCCCGACCCCTCAAGGGTGTGGGTTCCCCGGTCGCGTTGTACAGCGTGCTCGGCACCGCCGGAGGCTCGGTGACAGACGTGTCGGGCGGCCGATTCTTTGGTCGGCACGGCGAGCTGACTTTGCTTTCGAGCCGGTGGCGGGCTGCGCTCAGCGGCGAAGGCCAGACCGTCTTGGTGGTCGGCGAGCCGGGAATCGGAAAGTCGGCGCTCGTTCAGCAGTTGCGGTCCGAGATCGAGCCCGACGGGGTATGGACCGAGGTGGCTGCCTCCCGACTAGAGCGCACGCAGCCGTTCGGACTTCTCAAGCAACTGCTACATCAGGTGTTCGCATGGCCGGCTGACCTCGGCGTCGAGGATCGCATCGCTGACGTCGAACAGTCCCTGGCTCATGTTAGCGACTCCCCCGACGAGGGGGTGCAGCTGGTGTGCGGCCTGTTGGGGATCGATCTGGGCGACCGTTATCCGCCGCTGCTGGCTTCGCCCGACGAAGCACGGCGGCGTCTCATGGCGTGGATGATTCGATGGCTGAAATCGGTTGCCAGCAGCCAACCTTGCGCAGTCATCGCCGAAGATCTCCAATGGGCCGATCCATCGTCGCTGGAAGTCCTCTTGGCCACCATCGACGAGATCACGACGGTGCAGTGTCTGGTACTGCTCACTGCCAGAACGGATTTCGTCCCGACATGGCCGACTCGCGTCCGGCACACGCAAATCATTCTGAGCCGGCTGCAGCGTGACGAAACCCGTGAAATCATCCGAGACCGCATCGGACCCATCGACCCGGCAGACGAGCTGATCGAGGCACTCGTGCAGCGCTCCGACGGGGTACCACTTTTCGCCGAGGAACTCGCCCGCACAGTCAACGAGCGGATCGCAGACGTGCTCGGGTCCGAAATCCCCGTATCGCTGTACGACTCGCTGATGGCCCGTCTCGACCGGCTCGGCGTGACCAAGTCCACCGCTCAGATCGCTTCAGTGATTGGACGTGAATTCTCATTCGATCTGCTCCGGGAACTGTCTGGTCAAGAACCCGACGACCTGGCGGCGGCGCTGCAGCAGCTCGTGAACGCTGACCTCGTCCGCCCCCACGGCAGCATCTCCGCCACGTACCAATTCAAACACACCCTTGTCCAACAAGCCGCCTACGACTCGATGCTGCGCCGGCGCCGCGCCCGTCTGCACGCCCAAATCGCGACGACGCTTGCATCGCGGGCTGACGAGGGAGATGCGGTCGCATCCGAGCTCCTTGCACACCATTGGGCGGAGGCCGGCGATCCACGACAGGCAATTACCGCCTGGGTCACCGCTGCCCAAAAAGCAGCAGCCCGGTCGGCCTATGCGGAGGTGGTCGCCGACTACGAACGGGCGCTGGCGTTGCACGCTCAAATCATCGATGAGCCTGAGCCGGAACGCATTCAACGCGAGCTCGAGCTCCAACTGAGGCTCACCGATGCTCTGCAAATGGTTCGCGGCTTCGGTGCACCGGAGACGATGGCCGCCGCCGACCGAGCCCGCAAACTCGGCGAGCTGCTCGGCGACCCGCGTGTCCGCATGCGCACCTTGTATAACCTGTGGGGCAGCGCCATCAGCAGCGGCGCCGTGATGAGCGGCCAGACACTCGCCGACGAACTCTTGGCAGTCGCAGTCGAGCTCGCAGATGATCAGTCTCTGTGCGAAGCACACATCGCGCAGGCGGCATCCCTCTACAACAGAGGCCACCTCACCGAGGCGCTCGAGCATGCACACTTCGTCCTGAATCGGCCGTCGCCAGAACTCGACGCCGTGCTCCCTCCTTCCGGGCTCGTCCAGGCCTGCCTCTACGGCGGTGTCGCCGCGGCAGGGCTTGCCCTCATCGGAGAGGCGAAAGGTTGTCTGGCGGAGATCGATCGCGCTCTGCGCCGTAGCGACGCGGACTTCTTGGCACGCGTCCTTGCTGTCCTCAGCTCGTCGGTAATTGCGGTGTGGATGCGGGACTTCGCAGTCGTTCAGCGGTCCTGTGACGAACTCGAGACGATCGGCAATCAGCTCGACAGCGCGATCCTCATCGGGTGGAGTGAGATGTACGGCGGTTGGGCACAAGCCATGACCGGAGACGCACAGGCGGGTGTGGAGCGGACGTCTCGCGGCGTCGCGAAGCACATCGCGGTGAATCAGCGTCTCGGGTTGAACCATTCATTCGGCCTCTTGGCGGAGGCTCAGGCGGTAGCCGGGCGCCCTGAAGATGGATTGGCGACCGTCGCAGACGCGCTGCAAATGCGCGATCTCGCCATGCAGCGCCAACACACATGTGAGTTGCTCCGTATTCGGGCGGTGCTCCACGACATGGTGGGCAAGGAAGATCTTGCGCGCGACGACTTCGCGGCGGCCCTCGACATGGCGGTTGACATGGGAGCCGCACTTCTCGAATTGCGCACGGCGGTAGGCCTGTCGGAGTTATTATTTCGTCACGGCGAACGGACCGAAGCACACCGTCTCCTAGCTCCGATTCTTGAACGCCACCACGAGGATTCGTGGGACATCCGCATCGGGCGGGAGCTTCTGGACTTGCTCACGGCCGAGCCGTAGCACCCGCACCGGACACCGCGCCGGATGCGCCGACGGAAGCGAGATGACCATGGCACCTCAGCGAATTTGCATCGTCGGCGGAGGTGCTGCAGGCGTCGCGCTGCTGTGGCTCTTGGCAAAAGAGCAACGTAAGCATCCGGCCAGACAATTCGAAATCACGTTAGTGCACGACGATGTGGTCAAGAATCGCAACGGCCAACCACAGCCCGGCGTGGGCAGCCTCGGGGGGCACTCCCGCTCGGTAGCGGTGGAGGTCAACGGTATCGAGTATTGGATTGATCTCGGCGTCCAGATGATCGCCCCTGACATGTATCCCAACTTGATGTGCATGCTGAAGTTGGACGAGTTTCGCGGCGTGAAGATGGATGACGTGCCCCTGCGGGTTTCGTGCACGTTTCCACCGGACACTCACGGTAATCCGGTCTACTGGGGAAACTTCCCGTCATACCAGACGACACCGCTTTATCAGCAGCGAGCCGCCGACGCAGGCAAGTTCGAAGCACTCTTGAAGCAACAGCAACTGAATCCAGGGTCGTTGAAGACGCTTTTGGACGCACAGCAGAGCCACTTCGGCAATTACAAGGCATTCGAGGACTACTTCTTGGGTCCGTACCTGAGCATCATGAACGGCTACGGTGCCGCGCTACTCGATCAGATCTACGTTCCCGAGGCGGCGTTTCTGTGGAATCACGACTACGCCAGCTTCACCGATTGGTCGAGCAACTTCGCGCGGTTCCACTACGGCTCAATGCAGTGGGTCCAAACCATGGCCGCCAACGCGATCAAGCTCATGCCCCCCGGCAGCGTCGAGATCATCACAGGCGCAAAGGTCACCGAAGTAATCCCAGGGCCCCCTCAACCGTCGGTCGTATGGAAGATCAACGGAACTTCCCACGGCCCCGAGGTGTTCGACAGTGTGGTGCTGACGACCGACATGCAGGCCAACGGCGATATCCTCATCCGCGATGACAATCCGCTGAAGGACTTCTACAAGCAGTACGTGGGCCAGGACGTGTGGCACCTCATTCCGGGGTTCTGCTATCTGCACCAAGACGAATCGATCTTCGCGCCTGGCACGCCGACCCCCTTCGAGGAGACTCTTCAGTTCACGGCCTATTGGGCGACGCAGAAGCAGCCCTTCGACTTGGAGAAGTCCTGGACAACGTACTCGTACAAGAACCTCATGGGTGTGGACGATCCTGACTTCGACTACTACCTCACGATGTACGGCTTCGACCCCAGGAACGAAGCGGACATTCCGAAGCCGGCCAACCCGATTGATCCGACCCCCATGAACTGGGTCCACGGGATGTGGCTGCCGACGTTCATGTGGAACCAGAAGATGAAGATGCGCAACGCGCAAGGCATCAGCCCGTTCGTCGGACCGCTGCCGCTGCAAAAGAACACGGGCGTCTACTTCGCCGGCAACAACCTGACGATGGACTCGGAGGAAGGGGCGCTTGTCTCGGCAATGGCGTTGGGCCGCTATGCATTCAACATAGATGCTCAGTCGTACGTCCTCGCTAAGACCTGGCCGCTGGACACCCGGGCGATCACCGCTCGAGTCTTCTATCTGGCCATGTACAACATCATGTTCCCGGGCATCAACTTCAACGTCGCCGATATTGTGAAGTCGATGTTCGGTATGTGATCACCGAAGGCTCGATGGCTCCAGTTCGGTGAGGCCGCTCAAAGCCTGTGGCAACGGGCCCACGTGCAGGACGCCGAGGCGTTGGGTCGCGCGGGTCAGGGCAACGTAGAGCTCTGCCGCGCCACGCGGGCCGCCTGAGATGATCCGTTCCGGCTCCACAACCAGCACGGCGTCGAACTCCAAACCCTTTGTCTCCGAGGGCAGCACAGCACCCGGCGAACCCGGTGGCCCGATAACGACGGAGGTGCCCTCGCGGCCCGCTTCGCTGCGGGTGAATTCCTCGATCGCAGAGGGAATTTCCTCCTTTGTAACGCGCTTCGACCAGGGCTGGGTGCCGCACGCACGGACCGACTCGGGGGGTTGGACCCCGGGCGCAAACTCGGCGAGCAAAGCCGCGGCAACGGCCATGATCTCCGCCGGGGTCCGGTAGTTCACCGACAGTGACCGGTACACCCAGCGGCTCGGCACGTACGGCTCGAGCATTGTGTCCCAGGACGTCGCGCCGGCCACCGACCGCCGCTGAGCGAGATCGCCCACCACGGTGAAGGACCGGCCCGGGCAGCGCCGCATCAGCACGCGCCAGTCCATCTCCGACAGTTCCTGCGCCTCGTCCACCACAACGTGTCGGTAGGTCCAATCCCGGTCTGCGGCAGCGCGTTCGGCGAGTTCGCGGGTGTCGCGTTCGACGAATCGGTCAGCGAGGTCCTCGGCGTAGAGCATGTCCTGGGCGAGGAGGTGGTCCTCGTCATCCATCAGATCCTCACGGCTGACGAGGAGGTCCAGCACACGGGCGGCGTACGCCACTTCGGCACTGCGTTCGCGCTCAGCGGCCCGGTCAGCCGATTGGTCGCGGCCGAGCAATTCGACCAGTTCGTCGAGCAACGGCACATCCGACACCGTCCAGGCGTCACCGTCTGAGCGCCACAGGGCCGGATCAGCACCCGCCGCGCGTAACCGTTCTGAGGACGTATACAGCTGTGCCAGCAGCATTTCCGGTGTCAGCAACGGCCACAATTCGTCGAGGGCCGCGATGAACATCTCGTTGTCCGCGAGTTCCGTGAGGAGGTTTGTCCGCATCTGCTCCCATGCATCCTTGTCCTCCCGGGTCAGCCAGCCCCGGCCGATCCGGGCTATCGCCCGTTCGGTGATCACCCACGTGACGATCTCACTGAAAACCGCGCGGGCCTCGTTGTGCGGCAGCCCGCTCGCACGGGCCTCCTCGATGGCCCACTCCGCTGTCTCGGCGTCGATCCGCATCGTGAGGTCCGCCAATTTGACGGGCAGCGGATGCTCCGGCTGCCGCTGCCGGTCTGCCACAGCTGCGGCCAGCACATCCAGCATCTTCAACGAGCCCTTGAGCCGCGCCGCCTCCGGAGTGTCCTCGGCGGTGATGTGCAAGCCGGGCATGAGGTCGCCGGTGGTCATGAACACCACGCTCGTCTCGCCCAGCGACGGCAGTACGCGACCGATGTGGTCCAAAAACGCTGCGTTGGGGCCGATTACGAGCACGCCGTGACGTTCGATACGCTCGCGCTGCGTATACAGCAGGTATGCGACGCGGTGCAGAGCGACGACCGTCTTCCCGGTGCCCGGACCGCCCTCGATCACCAGCACGCCCGTGTGGTCGAGCCGGATGATCTCGTCCTGCTCGGCCTGGATCGTCGCCACGATGTCGCGCATGCCATTCCCGCGTGGCGCGTTGACCGCCGCCAGCAGTGCTGCGTCTCCCCGCGCCTCACTGTCGGGCCGCCCGAGTGTTTCGTCGGTGAAATCGACAACGTGACGCCCGCGGGAGTGGAACTGGCGGCGCCTGCGCATGTTCTCAGGGCTGGCGGCGGTCGCGACATAGAACGCGCGAGCCGCCGGCGCGCGCCAGTCGAGCAATAGCGGTTCGCGTTCGCTGTCGTCGTCGAGCAACCCAATGCGGCCGATATACAGACGTTCGTCTGCGAGGGTGTCCAGTCGGCCGAAGCACAGCCCGCTGTCCGACACGGCAAGCCGCGCCATCCTGCCGGCCAGCGCACGTACCTCGGCATCCCGCTCGACGAGCGTCCCGCCATTTTGAAGGTCGACGGGGGCCCGCAAGGTCGCCCTGTACCTGTCCTTGACTCGTGCGCGCTCGTCGTCGAGCCTTCTGTACAGGCCGCCAATATAGCGGCGCTCGGATTGAAGTTCCTCGTCAAATTCCTGAGTTGGCATGTGCCCCTTTGTTCTTGGACTGATGCTCGTGGCTGATCGCCTCGACGAGCCGCCTCGCGGCTACCGTCGCCCCGTCGGTGCTGATCGCCCCGGCGACGGCCTTCGCTTGTGCGCGTGTCTTCGCAGTCAGCGCCGTAGCGAGCGCGGCCGACAGCGAGTCGACGGTCGGGGCCGGGCCATCATGTGCCACACCGATTCCCAGGGACGCCACCCGGCCGGCCCAGTAGGGCTGATCCGCAATCTGGGGCACCACCACCTGAGGCGCACCAGCGCAAGCGGCCGTCGTGACCGTGCCTGCGCCGCCGTGGTGCACAACCGCGGCGACCCGGCCGAACAGCGCCTGAAGATTGACCTCGCCCACCGTGAAACAATCGTCCTGGTCGTCGATTCGAGCCAGTTCGGCCCAGCCACGGGAGACGATGGCGCGACGGCCCTGTGCACGGATCGCCTCGATGGCCACCCGCGCGACGTCGTCGGGGGCCCGCACGCTGCTGAACCCCACGTACACGGGCGGTGTGCCGGCATCCAGGAACGCCACCAAGTCGGCAGGCAGTGGACGGTCGTCCACGAGGATCCACGCGCCGGTCTGCACAACGTCGAGCCACGGGGATCCCGGCCAGGGGGCCAGGATCGGGTCCGCCGCGAGCCACGGGCGGTCCGTGTGGACGTGATCGCGGACGTTCTCCACTCCAGGCAGGCCCAGCGCAGCCCGATGCGCGTTCAGCGGCGGCCCGTACAGCGCCTGCACCCTCTCGGCGTCGACGTCCCACAGCACTCGGTTGTCTTTCTCTCCTGGCGGGAACGGGCGGCCCGGCCGTGGCAGCGGCGTTTGATGCGGCGACGGAAGCACGCCAGGCATGAATGCCACGCAGATGTACGGGATGCCCAGCATCTCGGCAATCGTTCGCTGAGCGGCCGGCATCAAGCCCGTCGCCACCAACGCATCACATCCCTCGGCTGCCGCCGGAACAGTGTCGAACTGCGCTGCGACCAATTCGGCCGCGACCCGCGGTGCGTCCGCCGGAGTCGATGGCTTCAC
Organism: Mycobacterium sp.; assembly: GCF_032159765.1. Classification (GTDB taxonomy): domain Bacteria; phylum Actinomycetota; class Actinomycetes; order Mycobacteriales; family Mycobacteriaceae; genus Mycobacterium. The sequence goes on from NZ_JAVHWM010000106.1 coordinate 17,301, forward strand.
ACCGTCGTCCGAAGACGACGGCTTCACGCCGTGCACAAGCGCGCGCACCGACCGCCCGAACGGAATCATCTCCACGCCGACACGGGCCAACTGTTCCACGAAGTCCGGCGGTGCGCACATACGCACCTGCGCACCCAGCGCGCGCAACTGCACGGCGAGCGCCAACATCGGCTCGACGTCCCCCCGTGATCCCCAGGTCGTCAACAAGACCCGCATCTCGCTACCCCCAATTTCCGCAGGTTCTGGCTTCAGCCACGCGATTGTGCGGCATCACGGGGGTCTTGCCGCAAGCCCCCCGGTGCGATATATGTTGAGAATGGAAGGGAGATTTTGCCCTTCCTATTCTGCTTTCAGCGGCAGTCGTTTTGCGGTGGTCAACAGATCGAGGCCAGGTGCTCGAAGCCAATCGATGAACACTCCCGCGTCCGTCGAATCCGCTTGGCTGCCACCGGAATAGAAGCACGCGGGGCGATCGCCGGGAGCGCTGCGTTTGCGCGGGATGCGTTGACTCTGCGCTGAGAAAGCGAGCCACTCGCAGTTCTGAGCCGTGGGCGCAGAATCAACGCACAGCAAATGGTGCAAACATGCTCAGCCGCAGCGAATCTCCCTGTGATTGGTCCCACTTCCCGCATCGGTCGCCACAAAAAGCAACGAACGTCTGGGCGGACGGTTAGGCTCCGCCTGACCGCGTTCTGCGGCAGTCCCGAAAGGAAGGACACCTCATGGGGACCGGCGCCGTAATCGGCATCATCGTGGCCGTTGTCGTCCTGCTGCTCATCATCTTGGTGATCGTCGGATACAACGGCCTTGTCCGCGCTCGCAACGCTTACAAGAACGCCTTCGCGCAGATCGACGTTCAGTTGCGGCGCCGCTTCGACCTCATCCCCAACTTGATCGAGGTCGCCAAGGCATACATGGCACACGAGCGGCAGACCCTCGAAGCCGTCGTGGCAGCCCGGGGCGCCGCGATGGCCGGCCTGTCGGCCGCGCAGGCCAACCCGGGTGATCCGGCAGCGATGCAACAGCTGTCGGCCGGGCAGGCGCAACTGAACGGTGCGCTTGGCCGGCTCATTGCCGTCGCCGAGCAATACCCGGACCTGAAGGCGAACCAGAACATGATGCAGCTGTCGGAAGAGCTGACGTCGACGGAGAACAAGGTTGCGTTCGCCCGGCAGGCCTACAACGACTCCGTGATGACGTACAACAACAGGCGCGAGCAGTTCCCCGGCAGCATCTATGCCGGCATGTTCAACTTCGTACCTGCTGCCCTGCTGGAAATCCCGCCGGAGCACCCCGAGATGCGCGACGCGCCGAAGGTGCAATTCTGAGCGAGCGGCCGGCGTGAACTTCTTCGAGAGCCAGCGGCGGGCCAAAGGGACCACGCTCAAGCTGGTATTCCTGTTCGCTGCCGCCGTGATCGCGATGGTCGCCGTCATCGACGCCGCCGCTGTGCTCGCGATGAAGAGCAGAAACTACACGGCGTCCTCGATGCTGGCTTCGGTGATCGCGCTCACGGCGTTCACGCTGCTGCTCATCGCCGGCGGCATGATCTTCAAGACGCTGTCACTGCGCCAGGGCGGAGCGGCCGTCGCCGCATCGGTCGGCGCGGTCCCGGTCGATCCGACGACTTCGGACCCGCAACTGCGGCGGTTCGTCAACATCGTGGAAGAAATGGCGCTGGCCTCGGGTGTCCCCGCGCCGCGCCTGTTCGTCATGCCGCAGGAACCCGGCATCAACGCGTTCGCGGCGGGGTTCACTCCAGCCGACGCGGCGATCACGGTCACCAGCGGAGCGCTGACTCAGCTCAAGCGCGACGAGCTGCAGGGCGTAATCGGGCACGAGTTCAGTCACATCCTCAACGGCGATATGCGGCTGAACATCCGCCTCATCGGCCTGCTCGCGGGCATCCTGCTGCTTGGCATGATCGGATTGCGTGTCCTGCAGTTCGGCGGCGGTCGAAGCGACAGCAAGGGGGCCTCGCCGGTATTTGTGATCGCGCTGGCGATGATGGTCCTTGGCTTCGTCGGGACGTTCTTCGCGAACCTGATCAAGGCGGCAGTGTCGCGGCAGCGCGAGTGGCTGGCCGACGCCTCCGCCGTGCAGTTCACCCGGCAGACCGACGGCCTCGAGGGAGCGCTGAAGAAGATCGCCGGGGTGCCCACCGGCTCGGCGTTGCGCGACTCCCGCAGTGCGTCCGAGGTGAGCCACATGCTGTTCGGTGAGGGGTCGAAGAGGTTCAGCTCACTGTTTGCGACGCATCCTCCGCTCATGAAGCGGATCAAGGCTCTCAACCCGAGTTTCGATCCGCGCGAGGTGGCCGAGTTGCAGACGCAGTACGCGAAGCAGGCGCCCAACGGGCTGATCGAAGACGGCGTTGTGGGCGGCCTGGTAGGGGTGACCGCGGGGTTCGCGACGGCCCCCGCGGCGCCGCCGGCCGGTCCGGTCGCCGCGGAGTGGGGGCCTGGCCAACGGGCGGTCAGCCCCGAGCAGGTGTCCGCTCGCGCCGGCACATTCACCCCGGCCGACCTGCGCTACGGCGCGGCCCTGCACGCCGAGCTGCCAGTCGAGCTGCGTCAGCTTGCCGCCCAGCCGAGCACTGCCGCAGGCGCGCTCATCGCGCTGCTTCTTGGGTCCGACGGGGAGCTGCGTACTCGCCAACTCGCCTCCGTGGCGCACCGACTCGGGCCCGCCGACGCCGAGGAGGCCGCCAGGCTGGCCGACCGGATGGCGACGCTGCCCGATCAGCTTCGCCTTCCGTTCGTCGCGCTGGCCGTCCCCCAGCTGGCCTACCGTACGCGCGCCTACCAGGACGCACTGATGGCAGCGCTGAACGACCTCGCGGTGGCCGACGAGAAGGTATCGACGTTCGAGTATTGCGTGACACGCCTGGTCTGGAATTACCTGCGGGACTTGGCCGATCCATCCCGCCGCAGCAAGATCGGCGCCGGCTCGCTGCGCCAGGTGCAGGCGCAGGTGACGACGCTGCTCGCGACACTTGCCGTCGCCGGCGGCGCCGACCAGGCCACGACTCGTCGCGCGTTCGACACCGCGGTGCGCCGCCTGTATCCCGACAGCTCCCCGACACCAGACCAGTCGCGCACCGGCACCTGGCAGACCCGGCTGGACCAGGGTTGGCCAGCGTTGGACGGGCTGGAGCCGAATGCCAAGAAGGCGCTCATAGAAGCGATGGTCACCTCCGTGCTCATCGACGGGACTGTCACGACGTCCGAGGCCGAATTACTGCGTGCGGCATGCGCGTTGATGCACGTCCCACTGCCCGCGCTGCTCGCCTGACACTGGGACGTCGGAAATCCGCCAGCGTGCGTCTGCCTGTGCGTGTTCTGTTGCACCCATGAACCGACTCCTATCGTCCGCCCTTGGACAACGCACCGTCCGCGCGACGAGCGCGCGCGCCCTTGCCGCGCTTCCCGGCTCCCACACCGCGCTCAGAGTCGCTCGCACTCCCGCGCAGGAGCCGTTCATCGCGTTCGTCGACGCGTTGCGGTCAACGGAACCAAATGAATTGACGCAGTGTGACGCCTGGACAGTGCACGAGCTCACCGCCCACCTGGCGGCGGGATCTGCGGAGCTCGCGGATCTGATCGAACTCGAACTCTCGTCGGCATCCTCGCGGGCGACACGCGACTTCGAGGAGCGAGAGGCGCCCTACCGGGCGCTCTGCTCGAGCAAGCTGCGCCGAGCATTCTTCGAGGAAGCCCTCCGAGCCACAGTTGCGGTCGACCAGCTAGCCGCAAGCCGCCGGTGCGTCGCCTTCACCGGCGTCGTCATGGACGCGGACACGGTGATTCTGCACATCGAAAGTGAGCTGGTGCTTCACTGTTGGGACATCGTCGGCAGCGATCCGGCCAGTATCGCCGCGCTCAGCGACGCCCGCCTTGCCGTGCACGCAGCCACAACGGTTTCGACCATGTCGCCCAACGTTTTTCCACCGCGCAGCGGTGACCACGAAACCGTAGTCCTGCGCGCAGCCGGTGGCCCCGACATTGCCGTGACCGGCGGCCCGAGGGCTACCGCCATTGCGCTCGCACCACGCGATCACTCATACCCCATCGTCGAATGTCATCCCGCGGCAAGGACCTTGATGCTTTGGGGCCGTTCACCGGGTGCGGGGCTCCCCTACCCAGTCGGTGACCCGGCTGCTGTGGAAGCTGTTGTCGCCATGCTGCTTCCAGCTTCGGGTTCGACTACTCCTAGCGGCGAAACACAAACGCGTTCTCCAACGCCTGACCGTCGAAGCCGCTCGGAGCCACGCCGCTGACCGCGTACTCGTAGACCGCGACCCGGAAGATCTGGCTCAGCGCGCTCGAGATGAGCGCGACAACGATGACCGCCACGACCGCGATGGCCACCACCACGAAGCCCAGCGGAATCAGGCCGATCGAGAAAAGCATCGCGGCGCCGACGCCGCCGAGGACAATGATCGCAAAGCTGATCAAGAAGGTGACAACGCCTATCGTCGCCGCGCCTGTCGCGCCCTCGCCCCACTTTTGCTTGATGATGGACGCCGAGCGCTTCAGCGATTGCCACGGCCCTGTGCCTTCGAGTGCGACGACCGGCACGACGAAGAAGGTCGTGATAGCCCACGCCAGTCCGCCTAACCACGCCAGAAGCCTGCCCACGACGGGTAAGCGCTCTTCGATCGCTTGCAGGATCAATCCGACGGTGGTGGCCACTAGCGACCAGCCGATGATCGGCCCGAGGCGTTGCATGGCGGCTCTGAGCCCTTCGCCGACCGAGGTGTCCTCGCCGCGCAGCGAACGTGCGGCACACGCAGCAAGCGCCACGTTGAAGAAGATAGCGAAGAAGGTCGACACGTAACCCGTTGCGGCACCGGCGATATAGATGACGGGATCGTGGGCGTTTACGTTTACTGCCTCGCCCGCAAACACTCCCCGCACGATCGCTGCGGGCACCCAGATCGCTGCGGCAGCGATGATCGAAAAGATGGTTGCCAGGATCGGGAAGACCAAGAGCGAACTGTCCTTCTTCAGGACGTCCCAGCTCTGCTTCGTCAGCGCCCAACCGCGCGAGATCCTGCCCATCGATGCTCCCTGATCCGAAGTTCGCCGCTTCCCGCTCTCGACGAGCACGCAGTCACGGCCCTGTGAGCGGCATCGTAATGCGGCGCAACCTCAGATGTGGGCCAATTCTGAACCTGCTCATGAATATTGCGTTGCTGCGGGTTAGGGCAGCACGGAGTGCATCAACATCACGTTATATGCCGACCACAGCGACAGATTGAAGTACACGTCCTTGCCTGTCGACCAAGGATGAAGGAACGGCGCGTAGATCCCTCCGGGGATCTGCCCCGATGGTACGACCAGGGTTTCGGGGCCCCATGGTCCTTGCGGGGCAGGCGCAGTCCGTGCCACCACATCGTTGGCGCCGTTGCAGTACAGCGTCAGGAATCTCTTGAGATAGGTGTTGTACTGCACCGACATTTCGCCCACCGGACCCGGGATCACCGGTGTCGCGGCGGCCGGATTGCCTGGGACCCACGCTGCGCGGTCGGCGTTCCAGTATTGGTACTTGGTCAGATCGGGCACGATGTTTTGCGGAACGCGCGAGACGAACGCGGGACCACCTCGTCCGGTCGGAGTTCCGTAGGAGTAGACGAATCCGTCGCTGCCCTTGAGGAATGCGCCTTGCTGGAAGTTCTCGTTGCCCGCGACGAACGGGACTCGTGGGACGGCACCTTGCGATGCAGGGCGAATTGTGCCCGGGTAGATCCCCCAGTTCTGTCCGTTGTCCGGGGACACCGCGATCGCCGAGAAGTTCGTCGTCCAGCTGCCCGGGTTGTCCCATGACCTGATCGACATGAAGCTCAGGTATTGGGTTCTCCCGACGGCGATGCCGGCTGTCGGGATGATGCCTGTCTCGCTTGCCGTCCAGTTGATCGGGTTGACGATCTGCTTGGAAATGCCCGGCCGCCACACCGGTGAACCCGAATACTTGTTGTTGACAACGCCATCGGCCACGTTGATGGTCTGAGAGAGTTGTCGGTCCGAGCTGCGGAACAACGCGTTGTACCGCCATTGCTGACCGGGGATGTTGCAATAGCCGGACGTATCGCCAAAAGCGATGAGGACCTGGTTGTTGGCGGGATCGCCGTTGTCCCACATGATCCCGAGGTCGGTGCCGGAGATCGCGAAACGCCGGATCGTATTGGTGGGGCTGTCCGGTCCGGTGACCCAGCCGACGATCGACGTGGCCGGGGGTCCGATCGCGTCAGGCGGAGGCGCCGCGTCTGGCTGAGCAGGCGGCGCGGCCGGAGGCGCGTTGGCGGGCTGCTGAGGTCTCGGAGGATTAGGCGGCGGTGCGACCGCCGCCTGCTTTTGCACCGGGGCTGATTGCGGCGTGAGCGCTTTGAGGATCGCCAGCGGCAGCTGACCGAGCCGCGGCAGTGGCGCCTGGGGATTCGCCCCGGCTGGCATGTGACCGAGAGGGAGATACGGCCGGAATTTGGACGGATTCGGGATCTGGACGTTCTGCGCCGGGGTCGGCTGCGCCGCCGCCGCAGCGCCCGTGCACGGGTCGGCAGACGCGGGCGGCGCGGCGCTGATCACGACGCTGAACCCAAGGGCCGCCGCCGTCGCCAGCGATACCGGTGCGATTCGAGGTCGCGGCGACATGTCACACCTTTCCAGCGGGCAAGACGTCGCATCGACGTCGGCAGTCTGCTGATGTGACGATAGTTATCCGTGTGGCTTTTGTGACCAGTGATCAGCGGGTCGGTATTCATCTGTGACCGCGTCGCAACCCGCGCGCTCATTGGCAAGGGCCAACGGCCGACTACGGGCCCTGCACACCCGGGGTATGCAATGCTGCCCCGTTGCCACCGTAGAGGCGCTCGATCGTCTGCGCTTTGGTACCGGAATTCGGGCCGCGATCTCCGCCGATGTCCTCGAAGGTGGTGAACAATTCCGGGTAGACGACCGCCAGATCGATTGCACAGGTCCCACCGGCCGACCAGCCGACGACGGCCCAGCTCGCGGGATCAGGTGACACACCGAACTGCGAAATGACGTATGGGCGAACCTCTTTCGTCAAGTTGGTGGGGTTGCTGAATTCTCCGGCGATCATCATCACCGCCGGAAGCCGGGCAGGCGTCGGGCCGGTGAACCAGGAGGGCGGAAGGTAGACGAATTCCTGCCGATGCTTGAACCCGCTTCCGCTGTCGGGGATGTCGACGGGCACTACTTTTCCCGTGTCCGGGTGTGTGTTGCGCAGTCCCGCAAGGTCTTTCGCGTCGATCTGGTCCGGCAGGGGTCCTGACGTCAGGTCACCCCACGCTCTCTGCAGCGTCGGGTAGTACCCGACCCACTGGTTGAGTACTAGCAACGCACACACCAATGTCAGCGGAATGGCCGTCACACTGAGTGCCCGTCGCCACCACGGCGCGTGCCGGAAACCCAGTATCGCCACGGCAACCGACGCCGCCGCCACGGCCGTCCACACCCACAGCTCGAACGGGGCCGGGTCGGACGCAAGGCCCTCGGAGTTCATGTAGGTCCTCGCGCCGAGCGACACAACGACTCCTACTGCCGCACTCACAGGAATCCACACCAGCCGCCAGCGCCGGGTGCGCCACCCGATGCCGACAAGAACTACGACGACCGTGACGATCTCGACCACAATCGGGAACCAACCGCTCAACAGCGAGCTGCCGTGCCCGTATCTGCCGAAGTTCGGATCGGGCAGGCTCGGCATCATTATCGGAGCCGGGGCGCAGGTGTCGGAGGGCCGATGGGCGGCGGCACCGTGCCAGTTTGACTGCCGTTCGTAGGAATTCCTGTCAGGATTTCAGCACCGTGCGAGCACGGCAACACCACGGCGCCGCACGTCAATCGCCGGTGCGCGTAAAAGTATCTTCGATGTCCTCGACGACCGCGCACGACCCGGTCTGCTCCTGGTGCCCGTGCCCGGTGAGCACCGAGATCGGATTCTGCGGTGGTTGCGGCAGCGGATATTCGGCGGTGGATGTCAGATGCGTGGGGCCGCCGGCGGGACACTGCGCGTCAATCTGCATGTCGTAGAGCCACTTTCCGTTGCCGAACACCAATGGCCGCGAATCCGAAGGTGAGTGGAAGAAGCTCATGCACCGGTCGCCAGTGCGCAAACAGTCGGTAGTGACCGCATAGTCGAACTGATCTTGTCCTTGGCCGTTCATGTACGTCCGCGTCAGGTGGTAGCGGCCGTGAAGCGTCTCGGCCGGTGACGCCACCCGGGGTGACAGCGTGGCTGGGTCCGGAGCACTGCTGGCGTCGACGTTTCCGGTGCGGCTGAAGGTCACGGTTCCCTGCGCTGAGCAGCCGTTGCTGCTCAGCGCGCTGTATTCGCCGGTCAAGGAGCCGTCGGGATGTGGTTGCAGCGTGATGACGTTCCAGACCTCGACAGAGACGTTTCGGCACTGTTCTGAGCCGAGACCCACAGCCACCCAGCGGCCGTCGATCTGGTCGAAATCCAATTTCGTCACGGCCATCCCTCCGCCGCTGACGCGTGACGCCGTGGCAACGCACCCGGCGGCGCCACAGGACGAGCGCACCGCCCAAGAAGCTGACGTCGAGATCTGGCCCGGCATCGGTTTGCCATTCATGTTGGTGGGCGCGCCGTAGTCGGCCGTGTAGGTCCCGGCGAGTGGGGGAACCGCCGGGGTTGGCGCGCTGGCGGCCGGGTTCTTATTCGTGAGCCTGATACCGGCGAAGACGCCACCGGCGACCAGCAGCGCGACGGCTACGAAGGCAACGACCAAGATACCCGGACGGCGACGCCATAACGGAACCTGAACTGGCGTCGTTGGTGCAGTAGAAACCTCGGGTGCCTCGGATTGCGTTGCCGACGTTGCTAATACAGCACTGGAGGCGGGCTGAGGCTTGGCCAGAGTGGGGTCGGTCGGGGCTACTTTGCGTGCGATCGACGGATCCGTGATTGCCTGTCGCGCAGCGGCGGCCATCGCGACCGAGCTCGGATAGCGGTCGGTGGGTTGTTTGGCCAGGCCGGTGGAGACGACATCGTCCAGCGCTTCTGGAACAGTGTCGCGGCTTTCGGACGGCTTGGGCGGTGGCGTGACCATATGGCCCACCGCGATCTGCTCCAACGCGGAGCCCGGGAACGGCGGCTCACCGGTCAGACACTGATAGAGCACGCACGCCAATGCGTAGATGTCCCCGCTGGGTTCTGATTCACCGGTGCTGAACCGTTCAGGAGCCATGTAGGCCCACGTCCCGATCGCCGCCCCTTCCGACGTCAACCCGGTGTCATCGGCAGCACGCGCGATGCCGAAATCGATGAGATACGCGAAATCGTTGTGCCCCAACAAGATATTGGACGGCTTGACATCGCGGTGAACGAGTCCGCTCTGATGTGCGTTGTTCAACGCCGAGGCCACCTGCTCGATGATCGACACCGCCCGGTCGGCTTCCAACGGGCCTGCATCCAGCAAAGTCTGCAGATCCACGCCGTCGATCAGCCGCATCGTTACATACAGCCGGCCATCGATCTCGCCGACGTCATGGATGGGCACCACATGCGGATCGTCCAAACGCGCGGCCGCGCGGGCCTCACGCCGGAACCGCTTCTCGTAAGCCGGGTCCTGCGCGAAATGCGGCAGCAACATCTTCAACGCCACCACCCGATCGATGGCGGAGTCGTAGGCGCGCCACACCTCGCCCATCCCGCCACGACCGAGCAACTCGATCAGCCGGTAACGACCAAAGGGCGTACCCTCCACCAACCCACGATAACGTCGGCTCCCACCGAGCGGGGCTAATCGCCGGTGCGGGTGAATGTTTGGACGATGTCGGTCTTCATTGAGCACGTTCCCGTCTGCTCCCAGCGTCCCTTGCCGGTGAGCAGCGCGATCGGATCCTGGACTGGATCAGGCAGCAGGTACTCCGCGGACTGAGTGATGTGCGTGTCCAGGTCGGTGCCCGCGCATGTGTCGTCACCTTCGGCGCTCCACGTCCACTGCCCATCGCTGAACACCAGCGGCTGGGAGATGGAAGCCGAGGTGAAGTAGCTCATGCATCGATCGCCGGTGCGCAGACAATAGGTGGTGACGGCCAGGTCGTACTCGTCTTTTGGATGCCCGTCCGCGTAGGCCGTCACCTCGTGATAACGGCCGTGAAGCGCTTCGGCTGGCGATACCACCCGCGCCGTCAGGGTGGCCGGGTCGGGAAGGGTATTGAGGTCGACATCTCCGGTACGAGTGAAGGTCAGCGTTCGCTTTCCTGAGCAGCCTTCGCGGCTGGTCGCGGTGAACTGGCCGGCGAGCGTGCCGTCAGGGCGCGGTTCAAGTGTGAACGTCTGCCAGACTTCAACCGGGGCGCCTCGGCATTGGTCGGTGGCCACGCCCGCAGCCACCCATCGACCGCCGACGTTGTCGAACACCAGATTCGCAAGAGTCATAATGCCTTCCGGGCTCCGGCGTGTCGCGGTCGCCAAGCAGCTGTTGAGATGGCACGCCGATCGCACCCCCCACGTCATCGCCTGCGGCGCCGCATCTCCGGTTGGCTTGCCGTTCATCGCGGTCGGTGGGCCGAAATCGGCCTTAAAGGTCCCGGTGAACGGGGCACCACTGGCTGATGACCCACCCGCGGCCGGGTTGTCGTGCATGAGCCTCACTGCGGCCACGACACCACCGGCGATCAGCAAGGCAACGACCACCAGGGCAGCGATGAGAACCGGCCGACGCCGCCGCGGCGCCGTCTTGGCGGGAACCTTCGATTCGGATGGGCGTGGTCTGGTCTCGCTCAGCGGTTCCGATGGCATGGCAGCGGGTTGGCCGGTGGTGCCGGTGAGGGCTTGTCGTGCGGCTGCGGCCATCTCGACCGCGGTGGGATACCGCTCTGCGGGCTTCTTGGCGAGGCCGGTGGCGATCACCTCATCCAACGCGGCGGGGATGGTGTCGCGCTGCTCGGAAGGTTTGGGCGGCGGGGTAACCATGTGACCCACCGCGATCTGTTCGAGGGCCGAACCCGGGAAGGGTGTTTGACAGGTCAGGCACTCGTAGAGCACGCAGGCCAGGGCGTAGACGTCAGAGCTGGGTTCGATGTCGGTGGCGCTGAACCGTTCGGGGGCCATATAAGCCCACGTGCCGATGGCGGCGCCGGCCGAGGTCAAGCCGGTGTCGTCGGCGGCGCGGGCGATCCCGAAGTCGATGAGGTACGCGAAGTCGTTGTGGGTCACCAGGATGTTGGACGGTTTGACGTCGCGGTGCACAAGCCCGATGTGGTGCGCGCTGTTGAGTGCCGATGCGATCTGCTCGACGATGTGCACCGCACGGTCGGGCTCCAACGGTCCGGCCCTCAATACTGACTGCAGGTCCCGGCCGTTGATCAGCTGCATCGCGACATAGAGGCGACCGTCGATCTCTCCGACGTCATGGATCGGCACGACATGCGGATCGTCCAGTCGGGCAGCGGCACGGGCTTCGCGGCGAAACCTTCGTTCGTAATCGGGATCTTGGGCGAAGTGCGGGAGCAGCATTTTGATCGCCACCACGCGATCGATTTCGGTGTCGTAGGCGCGCCACACTTCGCCCATCCCGCCCCGGCCCAACAATTCGATCAGCCGGTAACGACCAAAGGGCGTGCCCTCCACCAGCTCACGATAACGGCCAACCGTCCCGTAAGTTACGTTAACGGAGCGACTTGGGGCGGCGTCGACTTCTCCGAGCTACCCGCTGAACATTAGTATTGTTGTGGCACAACCCTTCTCAGCGCGGATCGGACTCGAAGGTGAACTCGTGGTCGCCAATCCGGATCTGGTCTCCGTTGGCGAGGTTCGCGTTGGTGTGAATGCGTTGGCCACCGACCTCGACGCCGTTGGCCGAACGGAGATCGATGATGACCAAACTGGCTCCGGTGTCCACGATCGCGGCATGGTGGCGGCTGACATAAGCATCGTCGATCACGATCTCGTTGTCGGAATCTCGTCCGATCCGAGTCGCCGCGGCGCGCAGCCAGTGAACCTTTCCGGCAGAATCCCGCAGCCCCGCGACGGCAAGTTGTCCGTCAATGGTTGAGCGTTCTCTCAGCGAGGTGATGGTGCGAGCCACTGCTGTGTTCTGGGCAGCCTTTTTCGTGTCCAGCGGCTCCTGGCGCAGGATCCGCTCGTACAGCGTGTTGATTGTCGGGCCGGGATCGATGCCGAGGTCGTCGGCCAGCGTGGTCTTGAGCCGCCGATAAGCGTCAAGGGCGTCTGACTGGCGTTCGGTGACGTAATAGGCGGTGATCAACTGCGCCCACAGGGGCTCGCGGTAGGGGTGTTCGGCGGTCAGCGCCTCAAGCTCGCCGATGACGGCGTAAGCGCGTCCGCACGCGATTTCGGCTTCCGCCCAGGCAGTGTGCACCCACACCTTGTCCTCGTTCACCGCGGTCGCGAATGGGCCGACGAACGGAAAGTCGCGCAAATCAGCGAGAACCTCTCCGCGCCACTGGCCGAGCGCCGCAGCCAAATGACTGCTCGCCTTGTCGAATTTGCCCGCGACCGCGGCCTGAAGTCCCTCGGACTTGTCGGCGACGAAGCGGCCCAGATCGCAGTCCGAATCAACGGTGGTGAGCTGGTAGCCGGGGGGAGCACTGACCAACACCTGGCGGGTGTCGACGCCCGCCTCGCCGAGCAAGCGACGGAGGTTGGACACATACGAGTGAAGGCTGGTCCGTGCCGCCGGTACGGGCGATTCGCCCCACACGGCGTTGATGAGGGAATCCGTCCCCACCGGGCGGTTCCGGTTGAGGATCAACATGGCCAGCACAGCCCGCTGCTTGGGCGTGCCCAACGGCACGGGCGCGCCGTCGACAGTCACCAGCAGCGGCCCCAGGACACCAAACCTGAGGCTGGTTTCCCCCATCCTCTTCGCCTCCCGAGTCAGCAGGTGATCAGGTTATGCCGCGTTCTATTGTGACGCCGCCAGACCCATTTCCGTGGCGATCGGGGCAACCTCGGTGTCGCCTCACCATCGTTCTCCGATCGCACATCCGTTCTCAACACCACCACATCACGCTAGTCGGCGACGTGACGCTGTCGAACACGAGGTGCGGATCGGCGCCATCGCTCATTGCCATGGCCGGATCCTACGGGCACAGATCGCGCAAACATCGTTGCCAGCAGAGTATTTCACGATCGCGTCACGTTCTCCGAAATCCCGCGCGGGACTGTTGGGGCGTCACGCGGCACACGCCGCGGAACACCAACCAGCCAGGAGAAATCAATGAATACCCATACGACCGCTCGCTCATTGACGGCTTCCGTCATGCTGGTGGTGGCGGGTGCCCTGGCGGCTGGCGGCTTGGCCACCGCGCCGCCTGCCGCCGCCGCGAGCAAGTACGTAGCCATTGCATATTCGCCAGTGACTTACGCCTACGGCTACGGCCGCAATCAGCCGACCCTGGACGCCGCACACGTCCGGGCACTGACCGAATGTTCGAAAGCGGGTGGCAGTCATTGCGTTACAGTGACTTGGGCCCAAAACTCGTGTGCGGCGCTGGCCGTCAAGGGCGAGAACTACTACGGGTGGCACGGCCCTACTCTGCAGGCGGCCGAACAGGAAGCGCTGCAGCGCAACGGGGGCGGGGTCATCGCCGTGTCTCGCTGCGCGAGCTGACCGAGCCCACAGTCGGCCGCCGCGCCCAGACGATGGAAGCGGCGGTCGGCTCAGTGGGCGCCAGGAAGCTCGATGCGGGCCGCCTCTGCCCGTGCCGCTTCTTGGCCACGTTCTCGCGAAACGATGTGAAGCGCCAGGTCGATCCCCGACGTGACGCCTCCAGAAGTGAGCACATCGCCGTCATCGACGACGCGCGCTTCGGGCCGGACATCGACCCCTAGGCGACGGAGATCGTCGATCGCCGAGCGATGCGTCACTGCCGGTCTCCCGGCGAGTATTCCACTGGCCGCCAACAGCATTGCCCCCGTGCAGACTCCCGCCACCGTGCTGCCTGCTGCGTATCGCTCGGCGATCGCGGCCGGGATCAGCCCGCTGCTCACTTCCGCCCGCGCGCCCACGGGCGATTTCGCCGCCCACCCGCCACCGGGCACGACGAGCAGGTCCGGGCGAGCCCCGAGCTGTCCGCTCGGAATCACGTTCAGGCCATGCGAACCAACAACTTTGGTGCATTGTTGCAGTGTGACGAGTTCGACGTCGAACCCCGTCGAGACGAAGATCTCGAAGGGCGCGACGACGTCCAGCTCGTCAAACCCGTTGAACATCAGGATCTCGATTCGCTGCATCAGCGAATCCTCCCTTGTTCTCGCCGCCCGCGGCTAGAGGATCGGGACTCGCGACTATCGCTTGACGGCCGTAACCAGAAGATATTCGGCCGGATAGGCGGTGCGCCCGGGCTCAGTGCCCGCGAATGGCATTGCCTCCGCATCAGCCTCCACCCATTCCAAGGTGACGCCGTGCTCGGCGGCGATGCTGCGCCCGGCATCGAACAATTCCGGCGTCAGATCGCTCGCGGTGACAATGGCGCCCTCGGCCGCTGCGGGAATTGCTGCATTGCCCGAGCCGGCGGCGACATCGAGCACCTGGTCCCCTGCGCGAATTCCGCAGGCGCGGACCAGCTCCGGGCCGAGTTCTGCGATGAGTTCAGCGGCCACGGCCGGGTAGTCCCCCGAGGCCCACAGGGCGCGGTGCTTGGCCTTGAGTTCGCGGGCGACTTCTGCGGTGGTCATCTCGATTCTCCTTCTGGTTGGGTCGACGACTGCCGAAAGGGGTGCGGCGGCCGCAACCGGGTGCGGTGCTGATTGCGAGACGGGATACGTCGAATCGCCGCCGAGGATCTGCTGGTAAACGGCTTGAAGCGCTGGATTCGGATCGACGCCGAGTTCCTCCACCAGCCTCTCGCGCATCAGCCGGTACACGTCCAACGCTTCGGCCTGACGCCCACTTCGGTAGAGAGCCAGCATCACCTGTCCAGCCACCCGCTCGTCGAGAGGATGCGTCTGCAGGGTCCCTGTCAAGTCGCCAAGCAGTTCGGCATGACGACCCGCGGCCAGCGCGGCGTCGTTCCGGTCCAGGGTCACCGAAAATCGTTCGGCATCAAGAGAACAACGCAGATCGCTTGCCCACGGCGTATCCAATGTCGAAACCGCCTCGCCGTGCCACTGAGCGAGTGCCTTATCGAACAGCGCCGCGGCCGCAGCCGGCTCGGGGGCCGCGCGCGCTTGGGAAGCCAAGTCCCGGAACATGAATAGGTCGATTGACTGCGTGCCCGCGCTCAGCAGGTAGCCCGTTGATCTTCGCTCGATCTCGGGTCCGAGGGCGCCGCCCAGCGTCTGTCGCAGCCGAGAAATATATGCGGCCAACGCATTCCGTGCGCGGAGCGGCGGCTCGTCTGCCCATACCCGATTGATGAGCTGATCCGCCGAGACCGCGCTGTTGACGTCGACTAGCAGACAGGCCAGGACGCACCGCTGACGCGCGTGGCCGATATCGAGACGCCTCCCGTCCGCGAACGCCTCGATCTCGCCCAGTAACCGAAACTCGACCGTCATCGGTATACAGGGTTTCATCAGGAACCGGTCAGCGTCCGGCAATTGCCCTCAGAAGGCCGCCAAAACGGTCCTGAGGTGCGCATTTCACAATCACGTCAGGATCGCGGAACCCACGCCGCGCAGTGTTGCCCCCAGCCGCGACACACGCGTCGCGGACCGACAACCCGACAGGAGTGCCAGATGAAGCGTTACGTGATCGAACGGGAAATCCCGGGAGCAACTGAACTGAGCGGGGCCGAGCTGGCAGAGATTGCGGCGAAATCGAACGACGTCGTACAATCCCTGGACGTGCCGTACCGGTGGATCACCAGCTACGTCGCTGGAGACAAGATCTACTGCGTGCACGAGGCCGAAAACGAGGAAGCGATCCGCGAACACGCGCACCGCGGCGGATTCCCGGCCAACAGCATCAAGGTCGTGGCCAACGAATTCGGCCCGCACACTGCCGACTCGCGCACAGCAGCGATCACGTAGCCGCGACGACAGCCGGCACGCGGCCTGCCGCCGCCCGAGGCGGCAGGCCGACGTTCCTACTCCCTACCGGCCGACACCCAGCTAAGGTCCGCGGTGCGTCCGCCCGACACGGCGCCGCCGGCCGCGTCGAGCGCGCTGATCTGCTCGGACGTGAGCGTGACGGACAAGGAGCCGACGTTCTCGTCCACCCTTTCAGCTCGCCGCGTCCCCGGGATCGGCGCGGTCGAGACGCCAAGCTGCTCGCCCCGCTGACGCAACCACGCCAGCGCGACTTGTGCAGGCGTGGCGCCCTGCTCGTCGGCCACCGATGTGACGACGTCGACCACCGCGAGGTTTGCCTCCAGTGCTCCCTCGCCAAATCGCGGCATGTGACGGCGGAAGTCTTTCGACGACAGGTCGGTTGCAGAGCGGACCGTTCCCGTCAAGAAACCGCGCCCGAGCGGCGAATACGGAACGAAGCCCACGCCCAGTTCCGCGGCGGCGGGCACGACCTTGCGCTCGACGTCACGGCTCCAGATCGACCACTCGCTCTGCACAGCGGCGATCGGGTGCACCGCAACCGCGGCCCGAAGCTCGTCGGCAGTCACCTCGGACAGACCGAGGTGACGCACCTTACCGGCTGCCACCAATTCCGCCATTGCGCCAACGGTCTCCTCGATCGGCACGTTCACGTCGCGGCGATGCATGTAGTACAAGTCGATGACGTCGGTGTTCAGCCGCTCCAGGCTCTCGTCGACGCATTGGTGCACGAAGGCGGCGTCCCCGCGGGCTGAGGGCCGCTGCCCCGCACTGCGGTCTGCGGGATTGCCGACGATGCCAAATTTCGTCGCCAGCTTCACCTCATCACGCCGATTCTTCAATATCTGGCCGATCAGCCGCTCACTGTTTCCTGCGCCGTACACGTTCGCGGTGTCGATGAAGGTGACGCCGACGTCGAGGCAATGATTGAGTAGCGCAAGCGAATTAGCGTCGTCAACGTCGCCGTACACGGGCGCGAGCGACATCGCGCCGTACCCGATCGCGCTGACGTTAAGGCCGTCACCAAGGTCTACCGCGGGAACCGCAGTCGCCATGTTGTTCTCCTTGTCGTATATGACCAACGCTTCGTAACAACCGGCGCACCGCCGTGGCTATGCCCCGATCCGGGATTCGGGGTAATTCACATCCAGGTGCTTGATGCCGGCGCGAACTCCAGAGGTACCGCCGGAGGAAGTGACTGCCGGTCGCCGGTCGAGATCGCGTCGAGGATCAGTGCCAGGTACCGACGCCAGCCGTCACCGGTCGTCTCCATCGTGAACAGCACGCTGTGCAGCATCGCAATGAGGCGAGGGAGGTCGTCGTCGACCAAGTCGGCGCGAACGAGACCCGCCTGCTGGCCGCGCCGGACTAGATCATTCAGCGCTTCATCCAACGGGGCAGAGATATCCCACGTGAGCGAACCCGCCTTGCGCGCCGCGGTCAGGAGGTGGTGTTCGCGGACCGCGAGCGAGAGGGCCGCCTCGATGAGTTCGACGACGCCACGCAGCGGGTCCTTGGCGCGACGCGCGTGCTCGATCGCGGGCAGCAGATCCTCGGCGATGCTCTGATCCAGGGCAGCCCGGACCAGATCAGCCTTCGTCGGAAACCTGCGATACAGCGTGCGTTCGCCCACACCTGCGCGCCGGGCGATGGCCTCGATAGATGCTTCGGGCCCCACCTCGCCGTACACCTCACGCGCGGCACGCAGAATGCGCTCGGCGTTGCGCGCGGCATCGGCCCGCAACGGCCGGTCAGCGACCGCAGTCATCGTCACAGTCTAAACGACAGTTGACTGCCACTCCTGTCGCCTCTAGGCTCGTGGCAACTGGCAGACATCTGACACTTAATTGGAAACTCTGGTGATACCAACAACTTCCGATCCCAGCTCCGAAACCGACCTTCCCGTCATCCCGGCTCCGCGCGCAGCGCATTGCCCGCTGAAGCCGCCCGCTGAATTCGCAGGCTGGCGCGACGAGCCAGGTCTTCGCCGAGCGATGTACCAGGGCAAGCCGACCTGGATAGTGAGCCGCTACCAGGACATCAGGGCCGCGCTGGTCGATCCGCGACTCAGCGCCGAGACCATTCCCGACACGGTCACGCCGAAGGGCACCGATGACAACATTCCGGTGATGTTCGCACGAGTCGACGATCCCGAACATCACCGACTGCGACGGATGCTGACGAGCAGGTTCACGTTCCGGCGCGCCGAAGCTGCGCGGCCACAGATTCAAAAGCTCGTCGACGATCACCTCGACCGCATGATCGCGAACGGGTCGCCCGCCGACCTCGTACGCGATTACGCGCTCCCGGTGCCCTCGCTAGTGATCTCGCTTATGCTCGGCGTTCCGTCCGAAGATCTCGCGCTGTTCCAGTACCACACGTCAGTCGGACTCGACCAGAGGTCTCCCGACGACGTGAAGGCGAACGCCTTCGGTGCGATGTATCTCTACATCGTCGAACTGGTGGATCGCAAAGAGCACGAACCCGGTGACGATCTGATCAGTCACCTCGTCACCGAATACGTTGCGACGGGACAGCTCAACAAGGCAACCGCGGCGATGACGGCCGTGATCATGATGCAGGCTGGTCACGAGACGACGGCCAATATGATCGCGCTGGGAACCGTTGCGCTGCTGGAGCATCGGGAGGTTTACGAGCGGCTCGGGCGAACCGAGGACCGTGCTGAGATCGCCAACCTCGTTGAAGAGCTGATGCGCTATCTCTCGATTGTGCACAGCCAAGTGGATCGCGTAGCCACCGAGGACATGACGTTCGCCGGCGAGTCGATCAACGCCGGCGATTTCTTCCTGATGAATCTCCCGGCCGGAAACTGGGACCCGCAGTTCGTCGACTGTCCTGAAGCGTTCGACGCGACCCGAAACGTCCGCGGGCACTTGGGCTTCGGCTATGGCGTACACCAGTGCATCGGGCAAAACCTCGCCCGCGTGGAGATGCAGGTCGCTTTTTCCACACTGGCGCGGCGGCTGCCCGGCCTTGAATTGGGCGTTGCACCTGAGCAGATGAAATTCAAAGACGCATCGGGCATCTACGGCATGCAAGAGCTGCCGGTCAGCTGGTGACGTCGATGACAATGCGATTCGACGGACAGGTCGCCGTCGTCACCGGCGCAGGCGGCGGCCTCGGCAGGGAGCACGCCTTGCTTCTCGCGTCGAGGGGCGCACGTGTCGTGGTCAACGACATCGGTGGATCGGTGACCGGGGACGGCTCGAGTGACGACGCGGCGAACATCGTCGCAGACGAGATCCGCGACCGAGGCGGCGAGGCCGTCGCCGACTGCCATAGCGTGACCACCCCAGAGGGCGGCCAGGCGATCGTCGACACCGCACTTAACGCGTGGGGGCGCGTGGACATCGTGGTCAACAACGCGGGCATCGTCGGCGACGCCCCTTTCGAGGACATGACCGCCGCCCGGCTCGACCAGCTGCTGGATGTGCACCTGAAAGGTGCGTTCCACGTGACGCGGCCAGCGTGGAAAGTGATGCAGGAGAACGGGTATGGCCGCATCCTGAACACCTCGTCGGCCGCCGGAATCCTCGGCAATGAGAACATGAGTAATTACGGCTCGGCCAAGACCGGGCTGATCGGCATGACGCGCGTGCTGGCCGCCGAAGGAGCCGCGCACAACATCAAGGTCAACGCTGTCGCGCCAATTGCCCTGACACGCATGTTGTCTCACTCGATCGACGGCGCCGGCGCCCAGGACGACCCGGCCGCGAAAGCGGTGCTCGACGACCTCATGAATACCTACCTCAAGAAGCTCGACCCGGCGCTCGTCGCTCCCGTCGTCGCCTTCCTCACGCATCGAGACTGCCCCGTCTCCGGTGAGATCTACACCGTCGGCGCTGGACACGTCGCACGGTTGTTCATCGGTAGGACGAAGGGCTTCTACAACCCTGCGCTGTCGGTCGAGGATGTGCGTGATCATCTCGACGAGATCCGCGACGAAGCCGGCTACACCGTGCCTGGCGGGACCGCCGACGAGATGGGCGAGCTGTTCTCGACGATCCTTGCGAGCCAAAGCGACTAGAGTGTCGTTCCGCCAGCGGCTCAGCCTTCTTCAGAAGCCCCGGGCCGGGGACGCGTGGCACCGAGATCACCGAAGGGCACGGGCCGGCGCAGCGGCTGATGCCCGTGCACACCCTCGGCGTAGGCGGTCTCGGCATGCTGGGTGAAGTCGATGCCGGCCGTCTCGTCGTCCGCGCTGACCCGGAAGCCAACCACCATGTTGATCACCTTGGCGATTACATACGACACCCCAAAGGCATACGCGCCCACGACTATTGCCGCCAGCGCCTGCTTACCCAGCTGCCCGAAGCCGCCATGATAGAACAATCCATTGGCCCCACCGGTCATGACTTGGGTGGCGAGCAACCCGATCAACAGCACGCCGACGATCCCGCCCACGAAGTGCACACCGACCACGTCCAGCGAGTCGTCGTAGCCGAACCGGAACTTCGCCCCGACGGCGAACGAACAGACGACACCAGCCGCCAGTCCGACGACCGCGGCGCCGAGAGTATTCACGGTCCCACACGACGGCGTGATCGCGACAAGCCCTGCCACGACACCCGATGCCGCGCCGAATGTCGTCGGCTTGCCGTCGCGGATCCGCTCCACCGTGAGCCAGCCCAGCATGCCGAGGCACCCGGCGACGAGAGTGTTCAGGAATACCGCGGCCGCCATTCCGTCGGCAGCAAGTGCCGATCCGGCGTTGAACCCGAACCAGCCGAACCACAGTAATCCGACACCGAGCAGCACGAACGGCAGATTGTGCGGGCGCATGGCTTCCTTTCCGAAGCCGATGCGTGGGCCCAACACCAGCGCCAGCGCAAATGCCGACATACCTGAGACGATCTCGACGACAAGGCCGCCCGCGTAGTCCAGCACCCCGAGTTTCGACAGCCAGCCGCCTCGGCCCCAGACCCAGTGCGCCACAACCGCATACACCGCAATCGTCCACACCGGGACGAAAATCAACCAGGCAGCGAATTTGGCCCGGTCCGCGATCGCACCGCTGACCAACGCCGCGGTCACGATCGCGAACCCGAGTTGGAAGGTGGCGAAAAGCAGCTCGGGGACCCTGCCGTGGGCGGTGCCCGGGTCGATACCCAGCATCCCGATGTGGGCGAGGTTCCCGATGAGTCCCCCGCCGCCGTCCTCAGAGAATGCCAGCGTGTAGCCGATCAACAGCCAGGCAATCGTGACCAGCGGGATCGAGATGAGGCTCATCATGATCATGTTGAGGACGCCGGTGGCGCGGACCATGCCGCCGTAGAAGATGGCGAGCCCCGGGGTCATCAGCAGAACAAGGGCGGTGCTGGCAAGCAGCCACGCGGTGGCGGCGGCATCGATCATGGCGACTCAGCTCCTTCGATGATCCCGACGAGGATGTCGGTGGCACGTTTCAGCTGCGCGACGAACATATTTCCGGCATGTTTCGTGTTTCGGCGGCGTTGCCGAAACCTCACGCTCTTCTGAGTCAGCTCTGCCGTCTGATCGCTTCCTCGTAGAGACCGAATGCGTGCGACAGCCCCTGATCGACCCATGCGTCGATGAGGCCCATCTTGTCGGCCACCATCTGGACCTGGTTCGCCCAGATCTGGAAATCGTCGTCACCACGAAGCTGCTCGATCTGCCGCCGCGTGCCCTGGATCAGGATGAACCCACCAAGGTCCGTAATTTGCGGCTTGAGGACTGCGACGTCGAAGCGCTCGATCCGCCCGTCGCGGCGCAGGCCCTCCAGGTATTGATGCATCGTGTCCCTGAGCAGCTGCAGAGCCTCCCGCTCGCGGCCGCGCGCCGGGACTCCCCAGACCACCCACAGGCCGGCTTCCGCCATTGCTCCTCCTTCGGGCCTACCCGGCCACCTTCGTCCACAGGCAATAGCCAGTCATCTGTATCGAGAACAGTTGCGGCACAATCCGAAACACCAGCGGCTTGCCTTTGGCGCCAGCGTCGATCTGCGGGGGACCCACAACTCCGGCGTCGACCACAGCGATCTGCTCTGCGCGGCATACCGCGTCGGCATCCTGCGGGGTCGCAACCCAATCCCCTGATTTGATACGGCCGTCCCGCAGTCCCTCGCCGTGCAGCTTCAGTTCGGGTCCGTAGCTCAGCCACCGGTCGCTGACGGGATACGGCGTCGTGACGGTCTTCCACTCGTAGCCCCCGCTCGGCTGCGCGGCGCACACCAGAGGCACCTTGGCATCCGGTAGCGACGTCATGGCATCGGCCAAGGCCGACGGACACGGCGTATCCGCCTGCGGCACCGCAAGATCCGCCCACGCGAGAACAGGTGGAGAGCAGACACTCGCCAGCGCGACCAGTGCGGCGACGAGCGCCAACTTCGCCTTCATCTGATCTCTGTCTACACCTTGCTGAGGTCGGTCTTCATCAGCATCACGTTGTACTCCGACGACAGTGACAGGTTCCAGTACAGGTCGCTTCCTGTGCCCAACGTCGACGGCGACCACGGATGCAGCATCGGCGCGTAGATACCGCCCTGTTGCTGTGACAGAAGCACCTTGGCATCCGACCAGGTGCCCTGCGGCGAGCTGGACGTCCGCATCACCACGCTGTTGTTTTGGTCGGTGTACACGGCGACGTACTTCTTGAGATAGGCGTTGTACTGGACCGACATCTCGCTGACAGTGTTGCCGGCCCCCGCGCCTGGGCAGGCACCCGCAGGCGGCATGACGGGCGAAGCGGCCGCCGGATTGTTCTTCACCCACCCTGCGGGCGTGGCTCCGAACCCGAAGAAGCCCTGCGACCCGGCGCTCCAGTAATCGTATTTCGAGAGGTCCAGCACGGAGGCCTCAGGGACTCGTGCGACGTACGCAGAGCCCTGCCGCCCATTCGGCGTGCCATAGGCATACACGTAGCCGTCACCAGGTCGGACGAAAGCCATCTGCTGGAAGTTCTGATTCCCGGTACCCCACTGGTTGTAGCGCACCGTCTGCGGCGCGACCTGCCACGACTCTCCGTTGTCGATCGATGACGCGAGCGCCGAGTAGCTCGTGGTCCACTGCCCTGCGCTTCCCCATTGCTGAACGGCCATGAAGCTCATGTATTGCGTTGCACCATAGGGTGTTCCAGGGGTCGGCACCGAGATGGCCGCCGTGGGAATCAGCGTGACAGCCGATCCCAGGTTGGGGTTGACGAGCAGGTTCTTCGAGAACGGCCGACCGAACTGAAGCCACTGCGTCCTATCCAGCGGCGAGCCGCCGAACACATTGCTGCTCTCCGGTCCGGTTCCGACGAACACCCCGTTAGCCACCGAGATGCCATCGGAGAGAACCATATCCGAGCTTCGGAACAGTGTGTTGCTGCGCCATTCCTCGCCCGGGACCGCGTGATTGCCGAAGGTGTCACCGAAAGCGATGAGCACCTGGTGCTCGTTCACGGGTGTGTTCGGATTGTCCTTAATGCCGTTGTCCCAGATGATCCCGACGTCGGTGCCGGAGATGCCGAACCGGTCCATCGTGTTGTTCACCGGGTAGTTTCCGGTCACCCAGTTGACGAACGTTGTCGACGGGCTCAACTGGGCACCCGGTACCGGGAAGCCGGGCGACGCGGCAGCAGCTGCGAGGGCGGCGGGAGCCGCTGCCGCCAGCGTGACTGCGCCGGATGTTTCGCTGACCGTTTCGGTCGGTAGCGCTGAGTTCCCTGTCGCCGCCGGCTTGAACAGGTTGGCGAAACCCTGTTCGGATTCCCTGCGCACCCAGGCCAACAACGCCCACAGCCCCGTCGACTGAGCCGGTGCTACCGGGCTGTTGGTGGCAAGCGGCGCAAGGCCCAACGCCGACAGCACCGTGGTCACGATGCCAGGCACGCCAACTGTCGGTGTCACCGACGCGGGCGTCAGCGTCACGGGCGACGCCAGGGCGGCACGTTCGGCCACGGCCGCCGTCGGCACCGCGTCTGCTTCGCTCAGGGCGGACTTCGTCGACGCAGTCGGTGTGAGCCCGGCCAATGCGGTCGGACGGAGCACGGCGGCGGTGATCTGGCGGTCCGCTGCTTTCAGGCTCGGCGACAAGGTGCTTACCGCGTCACCGGATTCGAGCGCCGGTTTGGCCGGTGCCGTCAGCGGCTGACGCTTCTTGATTTCGGGCAGCTTCTCGTGCGTGGGCGACGACGGATCGACGTCGGTGTGCGATGTCTTCAGCGGCAAGTTCGGGAGCTGGGCGACGGGCAGCGCGGGCGGCGACCCGGTGTCGCCGGTCTTCGTGCTGAGCTGCGCGCCTCCGGTGCTCACCACTGCACCGGTTCCTGCCGTCCCGACATCCGGCCCTGTTGAGGTGGACTTGGTACCGGAGACTGGCGTGCCAGTGCTCGGCGCCGGTCCGGTCTGGACCGACGGAGAGGAATCTTTCGGACTGGCCGCCTCCGGCGCCGACGGACTCGAATTCTTTTCCGACGACGTCTTGTCCGATGATGGCGTGTCAGCCGAATTGGCCGAATTGGCGTCCGGGCCGGAGGGTCCCGCGCCAGCGGGATCGGCCCACGACACCCCCGTCGTCACCGCGACGCCGACGCCCAACGCGACGGCCAATGCACCGACCCTGCCTACCCACGCTGCCGCACCCACTGCATTCACTCCCCTGCACACGACCGACCGTCTACGGGTTACGTGACCACCCCCCAACCCACCAACGGGCATAGACCCCGCGGCAACCCTGGTGGTTCACTTCGGACGCGCACAAACGCGACGCGCGCACCACTTCGCATTGTGTCCGATGAAATCTCACCGTATGGGCAAAATGAAAAATGTCGGCGACACTTATTCTCAAATCGACCGTGTATTGATAGACAGAGAAATTGCATTGCCGCACGGCATAAACTGGCGCCCTACGAGTCGGTGCCAGCGGAGAGGAGCTTCGCGATGAGGATGCTACTTCGCCGGCTGGCAGCCCCGGTCGCTGTCGCACTGGCACCGGCTGCCGCCATGATGATCGCGACTCCCGCAGTCAGTAGCGCAGAGGAATGCCCTGACGGTCGGACGTGGAATCCCCAGACCGTCATGTGTGACCCGCCGCCGGCGGCGCCGGCGTGGTATCAGGCCGCCCCGTCCTACGCTCAGTCGTGGGCGCCGGCGTGGGCACCCCCTCCACCACCGGCCCCGCCGTGGGCCGACGCCCTGGGCCTCAGGATGGTCTGGGATCCCCGCTTGGAAACGTGGAACTTGATCTACGTCCGGTAATGGCCACGAGTGACTTGGCCGCGCGAACTCACCTCGGACGGTCTACCTCGTAGCTTCCCTGGTCGTCGACAACCACCACTGCCACGCGGCGATTGGCGCCGTCGACCACCACGTTGCACGTGAAACCCTCGCCCGTTGCCGCGTGTGGATTCGTCCCGTTGTTGCACGTGATGGCCCCGACGTTCTCGACGCCATAGCCATACCCGGATTCGGTGAGGATTTTCCTCACCCCATCCTCGACCTGGTGGACATCGAGCTGATTTCCGTTGGAATGCACGAACTTTGCCAATCCCAACCCCAGCGCCACGGCAATGAGCACGGCGACCACTCCACCGCCAACGAGCAGGACGACCGTCGAGCGGTTGCTTTGACTGCGCCCCTTGGCCCCAGACGCATATTGCGTTGGGGCGGAAGGATATTGCAGCACCGGGGGGTAGTACAGCGCCTGGTGATACGGCACGCGGTACGAGTGATACGGGGCAGGTCCCGGTTGCGGGTATTGCAGTCGCTGCTGATAAATCGGTCGTTGCAGTTGCGGCGGACGCTGCTGGTACGCCGTCGGTGCGGGCGTCGTCGGCGGTTGGTACGCCGGTGCAGGCGCGGTCGGCGGTTGGTACGCCGGTGCGGGCGTCCTCGGCGGTTGGCGCCGCGGTGGTGTGCCGGTTCGGGGAGGCAACGGCCGGCGCTGTTGCTGGTACCGGGCTGGGGCCTCGATCGTCTGGTCACCGGACCGGCCTTGGGAGGCCGCCCCCGGGGGCGCCCAGGCCCTCTGATCTGAGTTCACAGGCTCGCTCACGGCGCCTCAACCGTGCAGGTGACCATCGCGGTGCTCAGGCGAATCTGACGAAGCATGCGTCGGCCTCTCCTGAAAGGCCCAGCCGGTAGGCAAGGATCCTGGTGAAGCCGGCAGGCACCGTTTCGCCGTTGACATCGCTGGCCACCAGGCCGTTGGTGAGCAACCCTGATACCGCCTCATCGACGTCACCGGCCGATGGCGTCAATGAGCTTTGGCCCGAACCGTTGGAATCAGCCAACTTGCGCTGCGCCACCGCCGTGAGGCATGCAGTGCGCAGCGCAGCGCTCCCCGAGGTCAGTGCAACGTTTCTCTCACGCTGAACGGCCAACGTGTATCGAGACATCAGCAGCGAGATCGCCGAGTTGTCTCCCTTCACCAATACCTCGTCCTCGACTTCGTTGGCGGCCCTGCCCAACTCTTGCAACGCAGGCAGGTTCGCGCTGATGGTGTTCGTGGACGGGCAGTACGAGACGGGGTCGCTGGCACGGGCGTCTGCGCACTGGGCCGGATCCATCGTCAAGGTCGGCGGGTTAGCCGGAGCGAAGATGCGGTCCATGGCCTTCATCACCTCGGACAACAGGTCGGCGGTGATCGGGACATCGCCGGACTGCACCCTGCCCTGAGAGTCGACCTGCAATGACATCGGCAGGTCGCCGCGGCGGGTCTTGATGTCGTTCATGTCGATCTTGGCGCACCGCTCCGCACCCTCGTCGAAGCCGATTTGGAACGCGCCCACGCGGTCCAGAGCGGTGCCGTGGCCCTCTTCGAGAAGGTCGGAATCGTCCGGCGTCAAGACCGGGTCGCGCGAGGCCACCACCCCGGCAAGAACATAGTTGAGCCCGTCGCCCGTACTCAGGGCGAAACGTGGTGACTTTCCTTCTGCCACCCACCGCAGGTAAACGCCCGCGAAGCAATCAGCCTGTTGTTCGTCCACCACGGTGGGAGTCCGCTTGTTGACTAGCTTCGCCGACCACTGCACCGCGTGGCCGTACTCGTGGGCGAGTACGGCGATCACGGCCATGTCCTCGAAGTACTCCTTCACGACAGGCATCAAAACCCCGCGGTCCCAAGCCATTACATCGTCGTTGATGCAATAGCTCGCGTTTACCCGGCCATACGACTGGCCCCCGCACACAGATGGACCACTGCGGCTCTCGGAGTCGTAGGAGATCAGTTTGGAAACCGGCTTGAACTTGGCGTGGAAAGCTTCTGGGAACTTCTTGCCCCAGAAGTCTTCGATGTCGTTGATCCCCAACTGGGCGAGCTGGTCGATGGGGCCGTTGTCGGTGTTGCTGACTGTGCCGGTCACCCGGGGCGCATTAGGGCGTACCCCACTCGGACCGTCCGCGGCGGGCAGTCCGCCTGCCCGGTACGGGTCGTATGCCATCGACAGGGCACGGCCCCCGATCACGGTGGAGTTGCCGCAGCCGACGATCAGCAGCGCCAAGCACACGGCGGCGATGCCGCAACGGATGGACCGGCCGCCACCCCCCACGTGACGTCGGCCGACGCGTCGGTGCTGCATGCGCCAACCTCGTCTCGACTCAGTGCGGCATCCTCACCGCAACCAACTAATCCAGAATAGGGGCGATTCGGTGATGCTTCCGTGGAGCTGCGCGAACGCATGCCGCCGGCCGGCGCTGGGGTGCTCGGCCGGTCGAAACGGTCCGCAAAATTGCACCCCGCAGCGGATACTGCTTCAGTACTCGCTCAAGACGAAGGTGGCTGGGTGGACTCGCGCGTCGGCACGATGTTCGGCAAATACAGGATCGTGGCCCTGCTCGGAAAGGGCGGCATGGGCCACGTATACGAGGCCTACGACACGACCAAGGACCGGTCTGTCGCTCTGAAGGTGCTCGCCGATCAGTTTTCCCAAGACCAGGAGTTCCTCAACCGTTTTCAGCGGGAATCGCACGCCGCCGCCAAACTTCAAGAGCCACATGTCATCCCCATTCACGATTGGGGAGAGATCAACGGCGAGTTCTACATCGACATGCGCTTGGTTCAGGGGGCAGATCTGCAGCAGATGATCGCGCAAGGCCCGCTCGCTCCCGAGCGTGCGGTCGCCGTCATCAACCAGATCGCCTCTGCACTTGATGCAGCCCACGCTGAAGGTCTGATACACCGCGATGTCAAGCCCGCGAACATCATCGTCACCCCCGCAGACTTCGCCTATCTGGTCGACTTCGGTATCGCGGAGGGCAAAGGCGACTCACGATTCACTTCGGACGGGTTTCGCGTCGGATCCCTCGCATACATGGCGCCGGAGCGGTTCAGCAATTCTCCGGAGACACCGGCTGTCGATGTTTACTCACTGACCTGCGTGCTCCACGAGGCCCTCACCGGGGAAACTCCATTTCCGACCAACACGACGCAGCAGGAGATCGCAGCTCACCTTTCGCTGCCACCGCCGCAGCCGAGCGCTGTGAATTCCCGTGTCCCTGCGTCGTTCGACGAAGTCATCGCCCGCGGGATGGCCAAGGAGCCCGACGACCGGTACGGATCTGCGGGCGCATTGGGCCGCGCCGCGGAAAGAGCGCTTCAGGGGGGCCGGTCCACCGGCACGGGCCCGAACATCACCGCCCAAGTGGCCTTGCCGATACTCGGCGAGCCCGGCCCGGAGATGGCCCAAACTGAGATGCTGCGCCCGAGCTCGCTGGGGCACTCAGGCCCGCAGGCGTATCCGCCGACGGGCTCCTATCCTGCGGAATTCACCGAGCAGCCCTGGGGCTCAGCGGCTCCGCCGATGTACCCGCCGCAGGGGCAGCCGGGCTATGGGCCGGCCGCCGAGCCGCCGCCATGGCCGCCCGGTCCACCCATGGGTCCGCCGATGGGAATGCCTCCGCAGGGGCCGCCCCCGGGGAGCAGCGGCGTGGGCCGCGCGATGGTCATCCTCGCGGTGGTGTTGCTTCTGGCAGGGATCGGCGTCGGTGTGTGGCTGCTTCTCGACCGCGACAAGTCGGACTCCACGTCGCAAGCAAACGGTTCCAGTAAGTCATCGCAGAAGAGTTCGCAGAACGGGTCTTCGGGCAACTCGACGCGGTCGTTCACACCGCCGACACCGACGACGACGAAACCGCGTGTGCCGCCTCCGCTGCTGGATGGACCCGACACCAACAACACGACCTGTGGACTGAACTATCCGAATTACAGCAGTACCGCGTGGGTGAGCCATGCCGGTCGGGGATCTAACACGACGTCGTGCACCTTCGCTGCCAACGTCCTCGACGCCTATTTGAGGATGGGACCCACGGCGCCTTCACTTCGAGAAGTGTCGGCGCCTGGGGCCGTCTCGTGCACGCAGAGAGAAGCCGATGGCGCGCGATGCGATCCGGCCAATCGCCGGAACTTCCTCATGCTGTGCTCAGCCAACGAGTCGCCCGACTGGATCACCTGCGTCGGCGGTGTCGAGGCGAAGGTCTATCTCTACTAGCACTGGCTGAACGGCAACGCGTCCGTGTGGTCGTTCAGCCAGCGGGCGATTTTGTTGAGGTCACTGGTTCCCTCGGCGAATGAGCCAGACGCCGGCTGCGCCGCCATCGCGACCGCGACGCGCCCGCCAGGGGTTTCGAGCACCCCGATTTGGCGCACCAGATAACCACCCGACCTCGATGGTCCCCACCCACCCTTGTACTGGGTGTCCGGAAGTGTTCCCAGCCCCCACTGTTGGTCCGGTGCGATCTGTCGCATCAGGTCAAAGATCGGGTCGTTTCGTCCGTCGCACACCGCGCTGGCGACGAACGTCGCGGCGTTGTGCAGCGACCAGTCCGTCTGGCCGAACGCACTGAATGGCGGATAGGTTCTTTGCGATTCGACGATCGTCGGGTCGCCGTAGCCGCGAAGCACGTCCCCGACTTTGGCTGCCGCCGTCTCCGGGGGGCCCAGACTCTCCCATAGCGATTCGGCAGCATCGTTGTCGGAGTTGATGATCGCGGCGCGCATCGGACCGGTGACATCCCCTTGCTCGCGCAAGACCGCGAGCGCCAGGGCGACCTTGATGGTCGACCACGCCGCCCCAGTCTCCCAGTTCCCAAGCGGCACAGAGCGTCCGCCCGCACCGACGCCGGTGACCACGAGCCCGACCTTCGCGTCGAGAGACTTCTCAAGCTCCTCGAATTCCGACTCGAGTGCCGCCGGAACGATCGGCGTCGGCTGTGGTTCCGTGCTCGCCGACAACGTGGCGGGCGGAGTGGCCAATGCGCTCGTCTGCGTGCTTGTCTCCGCGGCGCGGACCGCAGTCTTCGCATCGTGACGATTGAGGCTGATCACGCCGCCGACGATCGACGCGACCGACAACACGATCACGACGCCGACGATCGTCCGCACTAGCCAGGTGCGGTCCCGCCATCGCTGGGCCTCGGGCGCGGCGTGCCTAGACACGCGTTTCGGGATGTCGGGAGACAGGCATCGAATAGACGATGCGGCACCGCCGGGGACTTTGGGACCGAACGAGCGAACATGTCGCTGATTTGTGACGAGTCGGACGCCGTCGAAGCGCGAGCAGTGCGCTGCGGGTGCTAGCCGGGGGCTGAGGTCGCACTGAGATAGTCGACGATGCCCTGCGTCACTGCGGCCGCATAGCGGGCACGCCCGTCGGGCGATTCCATCTGTGCCGCCTCGCCGTTGTTCTTCATGTTGCCGAGTTCGACGAGTATCGCCGGATAGTCGGCAAGGTTCAGACCGGCGAGATCCGCACGGCCGTACATGCCGTCGGTGCCGATATACGTCGACGGCTGAAACTGCCCTGCGACAAGGGCATTGCGCATGACGGAAGCCAACTGCATGGCCGGACCGCGCTGAGCGTCGTTCAGCGGCGGGCTGGAATAGTTCACGTGAAAGCCACGGCCCCCCGCGGGTCCGCCGTCGGCGTGGATGCTGACGATCGCGTCCGGGTGCATGGCGTTGGCCATCCTTGCGCGCTCGTCGACGCACGGGGCCGATCCGCTGTCGTCGTTACGCGACAGTTCGGTGCGCACCCCGCGCGCCTGCAGGTTCGCGTTGACAAGTTGCACCACGTCCCATGTGAACGTGTGCTCAGGGAAGCCGTCGGAGGTGGATGTGCCGGTTGTGCCGCAGTCCTTTGTGCCGTTCCGGCCGTTGGTGACCTGACGCGACAACGCGGCGCCCCCGGCGCCGCCGTGACCCGGATCCAGAAAGACCGCCTTGCCTGCGATATCTGACTGTGCCACCGCCTGCGTGGCGCTGGCGACGGAGACGAGGGAGCAACAGGCCGTCACGACCACAGCCGCGGCCATCACCTTGCCTGACGTCACTGCGCCAGGGTAGCAATGTGGCGGCTGCTCGCCTCACGCGAATTCGGGCCTGCGCTTCTCCAGGAATGCGTTGATGCCCTCGTCGCCGTCGGCGGCGTCGGCGCATGCAGCGATCAGCCGGCCTTCGGCCTCCATCTGCTCTTCGAGCCCGCTTGTGAACGACGACAACAACAGCTTTTTGACTGCCGAGCCGGATTGCCTTGCCCCCGAGGCGATTTGCTGCGCCAACGCTTCGACCCGGGCGTCCAACCCGGTGGCGTCGACGACCTCGGTCACCAACCCCCACTCAAATGCCTCAGCGGCTGACAGTTTCCGATTGGTCAGCATCAGCTCCTGCGTTTTGCGGATGCCGATGAGCCGCGGCAGGAAGTACGACGAGCTGCCGTCGGGACACAGGCCCGCGGCCGTGTAGGCCATCGTGAACGACGCGGAGTCGGCCGCGATCACGAGGTCACCCGTGACCGCGAGGCTGAACCCCGCCCCGGCCGCAACGCCGTTGACCACGGTGATCAGCACCGCATCCATTCGCGCGAACGTGGAAATGGCCCGGTGGAGGTCGTCAGCAATGGTCTTCACGTAGTGGCCGGCCGGCCCGGATGACGACGCGATCGCCCGGAGGTCGCCGCCTGCGCTGAAGAAACGCCCCGCGCCGGACAGGATGACGACCTTGGTCCCCTCGACGTCGCAGCGCATTGCGGCGTGGGCGAGTTCGCGCGTCAGGGTGTCGTTCATCGCGTTCGCCGCGTCCGGCCGGTCGAGCGTGATGCGGGTGATCGGACCGGATTGCTCAAAGGCGATGGCCTCGTAATCGCTCACCGGATCACACTAACCGGTGGGAAAATGCTGCCGGCTTGCTGATGACGGGGTCGCGGGTGTCCGATGACATCGAGAACCGTCCACGACAGAAGGGACCTCTACATGCCGTCCGTGAGCCCAGATGCGATTCGCGCAGAGACCGTCATGTTCACCGGACACGACGGTGACGAGGTCGAGGCATACCAGGCGCTTCCGTTGAGTCCCGGATCGCGCGGTGGCATCGTATGGATCCACCACATGCCCGGGTACGACAGGGAGACAAAGGAATTCGTTCGCCGTCTGGCCGTCGCGGGCTACCCCACCATCGCGCCGAACCTGTACTGGCGAGAGGCCCCTGGTGCCGAGCCCGACGATGCGGCGGCGACGGTGCGCGCCGCCGGTGGCGTTCCCGACCATCGACTCGTCGGCGACGTCGCCGGGGCAGCTGACTACCTGAGGGGGCTCGACGGCGCCAACGGAAAAATCGGCATCATCGGCCACTGCTCCGGAGGGCGGCACACCGTCTTGGCCGCATGCTCGCTGCAAGTGGACGCCGCTGTCGACTGTTACGGCGCGTTCGTCGTCGAGGATCCGCCGGAGGGCATGCCGAAAGCGATGCAGCCGATCCTCGAGCTGGTCGGAAACCTCAGCTGTCCGCTGCTCGGCCTGTTCGGCAAGGAGGACATTTACCCCTCACCGGAATCGGTGGCCACGCTCGACGCGGCGTTGACCAAGGCGGGCAAGGACCACGACTTCTACTCCTACGACGGAGCGGGCCACTCGTTCTTCTCCGTCGACCGGCCCGCCTACCGAGTGCAGGCTGCCGTGGACGGCTGGCGGCGGATCGATGACTTTTTCGGCAAGCACCTGGCGGGCTGATCATGTGCACATACCTCACCGAGAAGATCGCCGTCGACGGCAGTGGCAAGAGCGCCACGGGCTGGTTCACCGCTACTGAGGCGACCGTCTACGTCGACCATCCCGTGCATGCGCCGTATGGGCACACGGTCAACATCGACCTGCTCAACCCGTCTCGGGGGCCGTCGGCGCGTGTTGCACTCGAACTCACGGAGGAGTCGGCACTCGCGCTGGCCGAGGCGATCCGGCGGGCGATCGGCAGCGCGCCCGCCGGGATCGCGTCGAAAGAGCAGTGACCCTACGGGTCTGGCAGGTCGGTCCACTCGGCTGACACGGACGCCGACCATCGTGGCGGCCGTTTCTCGACGAATGCCGACACCCCTTCGCGGGCGTCCGCGCTTCCCATCACCCGGTGATGCAGCGCCGTCTCGAGCGACGCGACTTGTCGCGGGGTGTAGCCGTTGATGACGGTGTCCCACAGCAGCCGCTTGGACACCGCGGCCGACATCGGCGCCACGTTCTCGGCGATGTCGGTGGCGACCGCGATCGCCTGCGGCAGTACGGAATCCGTTGGGACCGCGCGCGTTGCAACGCCGAGGGCCTGCGCCTCGGTGCCGAGGAAGCTGCGGCCGGTCAGCAGGATGTCCGCGGCCGCGGTGAGACCGGCCAGGTGCGCAATTGTCCAGTGCGACATACAGTCGCCTAACACGCCGCGACGCACCTGCACGACACCGTATTTCGCGTTTTCGGCGAAGATGCGGATGTCGGCTTGCAGCGCAATCGTCAGGCCGATTCCGATTGCGTGTCCGTTGCAGGCCGCGATCACAGGTTTGCGGATCTCGAAGGCCGCCGGGCGGATTGGCGAAGCAGTAAATTCCGCGTCGTCGCGCGGGGACGCGAACGGGTCTTGATCGCCGCCGAAGTCGGCGCCCACACAGAAGGCCGATCCCGCACCGGTCAGGACGAGCGCGCGGACGTCGTCGTCATCGTCGCAAGACTGATAGGCCTCGCCGAGCAACCGGCCCATCTCGCCGGTGTAGGCGTTGAGGCGCTCGGGACGATTGAGCGTCAGCACCGCAACGCCTCGCGACACCTCAACCGTCAGATCAGCTTTCATGTTCCGCCTCAGCTGACGACGCCGCGCAGGCCCTCCGCGCCGAACATCGGCTCGAACAACCCGCTGAAATCCGGTCCGCGCCGTAGCGAGATCCCGCCGTCGACGTTGATGACCTGTCCGGTGATGAAGCCGGCGGCATCGCTGAGGAGGAACAGTGCCATCATCGCGATGTCTTCGACTTCGCCGGCCCGCGCGAGCGGCGTGTTGATCAGGTAGTCGTCCCGAACGGCGTCCGTCTGGAAGATCGGCTCGACCATCTCGGTGCGGATGAGTCCGGGTCGTATTCCGTTGACCCTCACCGACGATGGCCCGAGCTCGTCGGCGGCCACCATCATCATGTGGTCGATCGCAGACTTCGTCGGGCCGTAGGCCCCGAACCAGCGGTGGGTGTTGCTCGCCGCCCACGACGAGATCCCGACGAAAGACCCGCCGCCGCCGCGGACCATCTCACGCGCTACGTGCTTGAGGACGTACATCGTGCCGTTGACGTTCAGGTCGACCGTCTGGCGCCACGCCTCCGAGTCGAGATGTGTGATCGGACCGACGCTGAGTGAGCCGCCCGCACAGTGGACGCCACCGTGCAGACGCCCGCTCCATGCCGTCGCGGCGTCGACAGCGCGCGCCGTCTCTTCTTCATTGGTGACATCGGCCGGTTCGTAGCGGACCTCACCTCCGCTGTCGCCTGCACCGGCCTCGATGTCGCTCACCGCCGCGGCGAGCCGGTCGGCGTTGCGACCCACGATCATCACTCGCGCACCGGCGTTCACCAACGTGACGGCCACACCTTTACCAATCCCGCTCCCGCCACCGGTCACGAGATACGTCCGGTCGGTCAATGACAGCTCCACCACAGCCCCTAACGTCCACGCTGACCCACATCCGCTGACACGCGCCGGTGACAATCGAACCACGCTGGTTGACGCGAATTGCCGCGTGTCGAAGTTGTGCAGACTTCTCCTAATCTTCATAGACTCTGTGAACTGGCACTCAAGACAGGAAACACATGGCGATTCTCGATCTACCAGCTCGTCGGCTCGTTTTCGCAGGCGCCTTTGCAGCGGCGATCGCTCTATCGCCGGCGATCGCCGTTTTCGCCCACCCGACACCGGTCAAGCCGGTGGCCGCGTGCCCCTCGGGTGAGAGCGAGGACCCCTACACCTACGCATGCGTGCCCGAGCTGGTTCCCAACGGCGGCGGCGGTGCACCCACCGAGCAGCAGCTCACCCAGTGCAGCGGCCGTGACCAGGCGAATTGCCTCGAGCAGGACTATTACGGTTCGCCCGGCGGCGACGTCCCCAAGCCCGACACCACGGTGCACCAAAGCCCGTAGCTCGGGCCGGTGTGCTGGGCGGTGGCCTTCACCTACAGTTGAGGCATGCCCGCAAAATCTGACCCCGCCGAGCTCGGCGACGTCGAACCGCTGGCCGACAGCACCGCTCGACAAGCTCGTCGGGTGGTCGCGGCCTACGCGACCGATGCCGACGAGTGCCGGATCTTCCTTTCGATGCTCGGCATTGGACCCGCGAAGAACGAGTCCTAGATGTGTCCGTCCGCGGACCAAACTGATGTACCCGACCGCGGAAAGGGCAGCGACTTCGTCGTCGTCGCCAACCGGCTCCCCGTCGACCTGGAACGGCTGCCCGATGGGACCACCACTTGGAAGCGCAGCCCCGGCGGGCTCGTCACCGCACTCGAACCACTTCTTCGTCGTCGCAAGGGCGCCTGGATCGGATGGCCCGGCGTTCCCGACACCGATGAGGATGTCATCGTCGAGGACGATCTGCGTCTGTATCCCGTCCGGCTGAGTGCCGACGACGTCGCCGACTACTACGAGGGGTTCTCGAACGCGACGCTATGGCCGCTCTATCACGACGTGATCGTCAAGCCGATCTACCACCGCGAGTGGTGGGACCGATACGTCGACGTGAATCGTCGCTTCGCAGAAGCCACTTCCCACGCCGCGGCACCGAACGCGACCATATGGGTACAGGACTACCAACTACAGCTTGTACCGAAGATGCTGCGGGAATTGCGGCCGGACCTGACGATCGGCTTCTTCCTGCACATCCCGTTTCCCCCTGTCGAGCTATTCATGCAATTGCCCTGGCGCACAGCAATTGTCGAGGGATTGCTCGGGGCAGATCTGGTCGGCTTCCATTTGCCCGGTGGCGCACAGAATTTCCTGATACTCGCCCGTAAGCTGGTGGGCGCCAACACGTCGCGGGGCAGCGTGGGGATCCGTTCCCGGTTCGGCGAGGTCGAATACGAAGGGCGCACAGTGCGTGTCGGTGCGTTTCCGATCTCGATCGACTCTGCCGATCTCGACCGCAAAGGCCGTCAGAGAAGCACCCGCCATCGAGCCCGTGAGATCCGCGCCGAGTTGGGCAATCCCCGCAAGATTCTGCTCGGCGTCGACCGCCTCGACTACACCAAGGGGATCGACGTTCGGCTGAAAGCGTTTTCAGAGCTGCTGGCCGAGGGACGTGCCAAGCGTGACGACACCGTGCTCGTCCAGCTCGCCACGCCCAGCCGGGAGCGCGTCGAAAGCTACAAGGAACTTCGCGAGGACATCGAGCGCGAGGTCGGCCACATCAACGGCGAGTACGGCGAGGTCGGGCATCCTGTCGTGCACTACATCCACCGGCCGATGCCGCGTGACGAGCTGGTCGCGTTCTACGTCGCCAGCGACATCATGCTGGTCACCCCGCTCCGTGACGGGATGAACCTCGTCGCAAAGGAATACGTGGCCTGCCGAAGCGACTTGGGTGGCGCACTCGTGCTCAGCGAATTCACTGGCGCCGCATACGAATTGAACCAAGCCTTCCTGGTCAATCCGCATGATCTGGAAGGCGTCAAAGATGCCATCGAGGCGGCCATGAACCAGACCCCAGACGCAGGTCGCCGACGGATGCGCGCACTGCGTCGTCAGGTGCTGACCCATGACGTCGACCAGTGGGCGCGGTCATTCCTCGATGCGCTGGCCGCAACGTCCATAAACTAGATGACCTTGACGCCCGTCCCGCTGCATATTTCAGCCACTGCGCTGGCGGTCGGCGTGCATAGAGCGCAGCGCGGCGCGGAGCACCTTGCCCGCACTGTTGAGGGGTAGTTCCTCGACTGTGTACCAGTACTGCGGAACTTTGAAGCCGGCCAGCGTGGCGCGGGCGAAGGAACGCAGCTCCTCTGACCGCGGCGGATGCGCCCAGTCCGTCGGCACGACGAACGCGGCGAGGGTCTCCCCGAGTCGCGCGTCCGGCACACCGACGACTCCGGCAGCTGCTATCTCCGGGTGCGCGGTGAGCACGTTCTCGACTTCGAGGGGATAGATGTTCTCTCCGCCACGAACGACCATGTCGTGCCGACGACCGCACAAACGCAGGTAACCATCGCCGTCCACGACGCCCAAATCGCCGGTGTGCAACCATCCGTCGGCCGCCTGATTCGACAAATGTTCAGCCGCAGCAAGCACCTCGCCGACGCCTGCGCCGTCCGGGTCATCGATCTTCAGCTGAAGTCCCGGCACGGGTCGGCCAACGGTGGCCAGAAGATTTGGATCTTCTTTGGTGGCCCACCTGTGCTCGTCCGGACCCAGGCTGGTGATCGGGCTGCCCTCGGTTTGGCCGTAGAGATTGACCATCGCGACATCGGGAAGTACGTCAAGGACTCGCCGCAAGGTCGCAACGGTGATCGGCGATGCGCCGTAGACGAGTGTCTTCAACCGAACCGTATCGAGAAGCCCTCGGTCTAGCAGCATTTCGATCATCGTGGGAACGAGTAGACAGTGGGTTGCGTTCAGGTGGCTCAGGGCTCCCCACCAATCAAAGGAGAATTTGTTGGTGGGGATGACGGCCGCGCCGACGGTCAGAGCCACCATGATGTTGCCAAGGCCGCCAATGTGATGCAACGGCGACCCGGTTGCGTAACGATCGTCGGGGTTCAGCTCGATCAGGCCGCGCAGAAGCTCGGCGCGGACATCGAGAACGTGCTCACTCAACGAGATTCGTTTGGGCACCCCGGTCGTTCCGGCAGTGTGCAAGTAGATCGCTGTCGGACCGCCTTCTTCCTGCAACCGGCGATGCGATATCGGCAATGACGGCACCGTCATTGCGCGAATTCCGGCCAGGTCGGCAACTTGGCGGGCAGTCTCCATGAACGGCGCCTCGGCAAGGATCACAGAAGATCCACTCCGGCGCACCGGCTCAGCCAACTCCGCCGGCGTCTGTCGAGGGCCCAGCGGGGCGAGTGGTCGGTCAGCGGCAGCACCACCCAACAGCAATGCCAGCGCATCGGCGTTAGTGGTGAGCAACGCCGGAACTGGGCAACCCGCGTGGACGTCGAGTCCGACGAGCAGCTCGGATGCCCCGACGGCCTTGCCGAGGAGTTCGCGGCCCGTGACGGTACCTGATTCGTCGATGACCGCGGGCCGTCGACTGCGCTCGTGGATGGCGGAAATCCGCTCCAGCCAGGTCATCTGAGCGACAGCCCACCTCTGTTGGTCTCCACCGGCGCTCGCCGTGGGGCCGGCACCCGATCGTAACGGCGGCCGCGCCATTTTGGGAAAACGATAAAGGGTTTACTCTTTAGAGACATCGACGTGAAGGAGGGCACGGGACGTGCGCATCATCGTCACCGGCGGCAACAGCGGCGTCGGGAAGGCGACGGCGACTGCGATGGCGGCTGCCGGCCACGAGGTGATCATCGCCTGCCGAACCCTGAGCAAATCGCGCGAAGCCGCTGCAGCGATGTCCGGCCACGTCGGGGTGCATGAGTTGGACCTGGCCGACCTGACCAGCGTGCGCAAGTTCGCCGACACCGTCGATTACGTCGATGTGCTGGTCAACAACGCCGGCGTACTGGGCCTGCCCCTGACGCGCACGGCAGATGGCTTCGAGGCGCATATGGGCACCAATCACTTGGGTCACTTCGCGCTGACTTGCCTCCTGGGTGACCGGATCCGAGACCGCGTCGTCGCCGTGGCAAGCACCAACTACGCCACGGCGCGCGTCCACTTCGACGATCTCAACTGGGAGCGGCGCCGCTACAGCCCGTGGGCCGCATACGGTGAGTCGAAGCTGGCGAACATGCTTTTCGTGCGCGAGTTGGTTGCCCGAGGCGTGACCGCGTACGCCTCGGATCCCGGGATGACCGACACCGCGATCACTCGCAACGGGTCGGGCGCACTGCAGTGGGCGGGCCGAGTGCTCTCGCCGCACATCGCCCAGAGCCCGGCCGATGGCGCCCGCTCCACCATCCAGGCGATCACCACGACCCTGCCGAACGGAAGCTACCTCGCGCCGCGGGGCCTGTTCCACCAGTGGGGTAAGCCCAAGTCCAGCAAGCTCATGGCCAAAGCACGAGCCGCCGACAATGCGCGACGACTGTGGGAGCTCTCCGCCGAGCTCACCGGGTGCGAGTGGCAAGGCAGGCAGCCGTGATCAATGGCGCAGGAGGCACGACATGACGGCCGAGGTCGATTCCACGGAATACCAACGGCCCCAATTCCGCTTGGCACCCGATCCCACTGCAGAGTCGCACGCCTTCTGGACCGGCGGCCAACGCGGTGAGTTGCTGATCAATCGTTGCCACGGGTGCGGGCACTTCTTCCATCCCCCGGGACCGGCGTGTTGGCGTTGCCGTAGCACTGACGTAGCACCGGAGTCGGTGTCGGGCCTCGCGACGGTCGCGGCGTATACGGTCAACCGGCAGAAGTGGATCCCCGGTTTCGAGCCTCCATACATCGTGGCGATGGTCGAGTTGGACGACGAACGCGACGTGCGGCTCATCACGAACCTCGTTGGAGTGCCGGCAGACGACGTCCGGGTCGGCATGCGGGTCGAGGTGTTCTTCGAGGACTGGACCGACGTGTCGGGCGACGAGGACACCCGCGTCTGGCTCCCCCTGTTCCGCCCAGTTCCGCAAAGCTGAGTTCTATCTTGGCTTGATGACGAATTCCGGTATCCGGTAACCGCTTTCCCCAAGGTCGACGACGCGCAGTTCGACCTGCTGCCCGATGCGGACGTCCGCTGGATCCGCGTCGACGACGGCGTTGATCCGCAACCCGGATTGCTCGGCGAGTTCGATGAGCCCGACGACGTAGGGCGGAATCCGACCAGGCACCAGCGCCTGGCGGACCACGATGTAGCTGAAGAGCGTGCCTTCGCCGCTGACTTCCTCGAAATGCACTGGACCGCCGGTGAATCGGCTGCGCTCCAGTGGCGGATGAATCCACTTGCCGGTGTCGTCACAGCGGCACAGCATCAGCTTGCCGTTCTTGAGGCCCTCCCAATACGGCGCGGTGTCGGGATCGGGAACCGGAATCGGTGGCAGGAGTGCGGGATTCGTTGCCGCTTTTGATGTCATGGCTTCTCCCTGCTGTAGACGTTGGCGCCGCCGAACGGGCCCGCACCGGCAGTGACTAGCGCCAGTTGCGCGTCGTCGACCTGGCGCACGCCGGCGGCATGGCGCAACTGCAGCGCGGC
The DNA here is from genome assembly GCF_032159765.1 of Mycobacterium sp. GTDB lineage: Bacteria > Actinomycetota > Actinomycetes > Mycobacteriales > Mycobacteriaceae > Mycobacterium. The sequence goes on from NZ_JAVHWM010000106.1 coordinate 57,847, forward strand.
TTCGTAGTGATGGTTGAGGCCGTGGATGTAGCCCTCGGACAGCAGGCCACCGTGCGGATTCACCACGACGTCGCCGCCGTATGTCGCGCGCCCGGTCGAGAAGAATTTGCCCACCTCACCTTTCTCACAGAAGCCGAAGCCCTCCATGGTGGCCATCACGGTGTAGGTAAAGCAGTCGTACATGCAGGCCAGATCCATGTCAGCCGGGGTAAGCCCGGTTTTCTTCCAAATCTTCGGCCCCGCCGTCCGGGAGAACATCTCAGTGGGATCGTCCCATTCGGTCCAGCCCGCTCCCCCTTGAGAATTCGACGAGCCAACCAACCACATCGGAGGTTGCTTGACGTCGCGGGCGATGTCCTCGCCGGTGACCAGGATGGCCACCGCCCCATCGACCTCCGACGTACAGTCGAGTACCCGGAACGGTTCGTTGATCCAGCGAGCGGCCAGATATTCGTCCATGGACAGCGGTTCGCGCCGCAACGCATGCTCGTTGGGTCCGGCATGCGTGCGTTGAGTGATCGCGATCTGCCCCAGATCCTCTGAGGTGGAGCCGTATTCATGCTGATGGCGACGGGCCCACATTGCGATCCACTGCGGCGGCACCAGGAAACCCGATGCGGTGTCGAACTGGTCATGGTGAGGCACTTGCATCGGTCCATCGACATGGCCGAAGCGGTGGCCCGACCGGCCATTGAGCGAGCGATACACCAGCACCGCCCGACACATCCCCGCCTCAATCACCGCCGCGGCGGTGGCGATCTGATCAGCCACCAGATTGCCGCCGCCGTGCATCGCATTGGCCCACGCCAGCTCATCGATACCCAACGCCCAGCCCACGTAGATGGGTTGTTCGGAGTCGTTGACCATATAGGTGCTGATGCCGTCGACATCGGCTGGAGTGAGGCCGGCGTCGGCG
>NZ_JAVHWM010000206.1:0-19426 GCF_032159765.1 Mycobacterium sp.
ACGACGCGGTCGGCGGCGAATCGTCCGCAGAGCAGGTGGCGAAGATGGCCACGCTGCTCGCCGCCGCGCTGAGCGAGGGGGCGATGGGATTTTCGACCTCACAGTCGAATACGCACAACGACGGCTCAGGGCAACCGGTACCGTCGCGCAGCGCGTCACGCGAGGAGCTGCTGGCCCTCGCCGCAGTGCTGCGCGAGCATCCAGGCACCCAGCTCGAGGCGATCATCCCTGGCTGCCTGTCAGGGTTCACCGACGACGACATCGACCTGCTGGCCGGCATGTCGAAAGCGGCCAACCGACCACTGAACTGGAACGTGCTCGGCGTGTCGGCGGGCAATCCTGAGGGACACGAAAAGCAGCTCCGCGCTTCGAAAGAGGCGGCCGAGCGGGGAGGCCGCGTCGTCGCGCTGACGCTGCCGCACTCGACGAAAATCCGGCTATCGTTCCTGTCGGGCTTCGTGCTCGACGGGCTGCCGGGCTGGCGGGAGACGATGCACCTTCCGATCGCCGAACGGTTGCGGGCCCTTGCTGATCCCGAGGTGCGCCGCCGCCTCGACGAAGGCGCGCATTCGGAGGAGGCGGGAATCCTTCGCGGCCTTGCCAATTGGGAGCGTTTGATCATCGTCGAAACATTCGCCCCGCAGAACGCCGACGCCACCGGCCGCGCTGTGGGCGGGGTCGCCGCCGTGCGCGGAGCCGAGCCGTTCGACACGTTGCTGGACATCGTGATCGCCGACGAGCTGCGTACAGGGCTGTCGCCGAGGCCGTTTGGCGACGACGCCGCGGACTGGAAGATGCGTGCCGCGGTGTGGCGGAACCGGGACGCGGTGATCGGCGGCTCGGATGCCGGCGCGCATCTGGACATGATGTGCGGCGCGATCTACACGACATCGCTGCTTGGCCACGGTGTGCGCGAGCACCAGGTGGTGAGTCTGGAAGAAGCCGTGCAGCTGATCACCGACGTGCCGGCGCGGCTGTACGGACTCAAGGAACGTGGCAGGATCGCGCCGGGCTGGCATGCCGACCTTGTGATGTTCGACCCTGCGACAGTCGACCACGGGCCTGAGCGCACATGCTACGACTTACCCTCCGGCGCACCGCGCTTGGTGGCCGACGCGAAGGGGATCTCCTCAGTGTGGGTCGGCGGCGTCCAGGTGTGCCGGGACGGGGTGGCCAGCGGCGCGACGCCGGGCACCGTGCTGCGGTCGGGCCGCGACACCGAAACGGTGACGGCGTCGTGACCAACCGGGCGCGGCTCGAGCAGTTCGATCCCAGCAAGCTGCAAGACGGGCTGCTGATGGCGGTCGAGAACGTGCACGAGAAACTGCGTGCGGCACGCGAGAAGCATCGCGTGATGGTCGGCAGCCCGATCTTCGAGACCCCGGCGCAGAACATCGACGTGGCCGGGGTGACGGTGCTCGGCTACGACGAGTGCCAAGCGGTGCTCACCGACCCCGAGCGGTTCTCGTCGTCGATCTACGAGCACATCATGGGCCCGGTCATGGGCAAGACGCTGCTCGAACAGGAAGGCAACGAGCATCGGTCGAGCCGCGCGCTGGTGTCGCCGTTGTTCCGCGCGAAGCTGCTGGAGCGGTGGCGCACCGAGCTCATCGAGGTAGTGGTGCATGAGCTGATCGATCGGTTCGCGCCGCGAGGCCAAGCAGATCTGGTGCGGGAGTTCACGTTTGCGTTCCCAGTTCAGGTGATAGCCCGGTTGATGGGCCTGCCGCGCGAGGACTATGTGCGGTTCCAACAGCTTTCGATCGAGTTGCTCAGCGTGGTCTACGACTGGGATGTCGGGATGGCCGCGTCGGCGACGCTCAAGGAGTACTTCGCGGAGATCCTGGGACAGCGGCGAAAAGATCCGCAGGACGACTTGATCAGCACGCTGGCGGAATCCGAGATCGACGGGCAGCGGCTGAGCGACGACGAGATCTTCGCATTTCTCTTGCTGATCCTGCCGGCGGGAGTCGAGACGACGTATCGCGCATCGGGAAATCTGTTGGTGGCCATGCTTACTGAGCCGGGACTGATGGAGGCCCTGCGCGCCGACAGGCAACTGCTGCGCGGCGCAATCGAGGAGGCGATGCGATGGGAGCCGCCGATCAGCACGGTGGTGCGGGTGGCGCACAAGGACTGTGAGCTGGGTGGGATTGCAATCCCGGCGGGCACCAACGTCAGCGTGAGCGTCGCGGCGGCCAACCGCGATCCCGCGCACTACCCGGATCCGGACCGGTTCGACCCGACGCGACGCAACATCGCGCACTTGACTTTCGGCGCCGGCCCACACGTCTGTCTGGGCATGCCGCTCGCCAGGTTGGAGGCGGCCGTGGCGATCGGCGCTCTGCTCGACCGGCTGCCCGACCTACGGGCTGACCCGGCCGCGCCGTACCCCAGCATCACCGGCGTGGCGTTTCGGTCACCCGCGGCACTACCCGTCGAGTTCACGCCCGCCTGAATCAGTTTCCGCGCGACGCGCCCGGTACAGCTTCGTCTCGCCGCGGACGCCCTTCAGATGCCGCCCGCCGGCGAACGACCAAGTGAACCTGTCGTCTTCACCGATCTTGTCGCGCGTCGACTCGGCCACCAGTACCGCGCCGGGCCGCGCGACGTCGGTCACCCGGCTCGCCACGTTGACCGGGCTCCCGAACCAGTCACCGGCGCGGCTGACGGCCGACCCGCTCGCGATGCCGACGCGAAGTTGCGGCAGCTCCGCTTTGTCCGCTGCCGCAATGAGATCCAGCGTCGCTTCGACAAGCGGCACAGGATCCGGACACACGAACATCACCGCGTCTCCGATGGTCTTGACCAGCCGCACCGGAGGATCCGCAACGTCGTGAGCGATGTCGGACAGCCGGCTCGCGATCCCCTCCAGATCCTCGGGCGGCACGGCCTCGCCGAGCCGGGTGAAACCGACCAGGTCGGCGAATGCGACCGTCACCTCGCGCGCGCCCGGAAGCGTCGACCCCGCGGCCCGTTCGGATGCGTTCACGGCCTCGGTCTCCATGGCGTGCCGGAGCTGAAGAAAGAGCATGTCCTTGATCATCGGGCCCAGCAGCGGAACAACGCTCTCCACCATCGCTTCGGAGGCCTTGGCGACTTCCAGCTCGGTGGCACCCGGCGTCAGCACCCTCGACAGCGCGGTGTATCTCATCATCTCCGCTGCGTGAGACAAACCGTCGGCAAGCACACGCACCGCACCGATCAACTGGTCGCTGTCGAAGCCGGTATCGATGAATTCCTGGACCCCGGCGGCGACCTCGCCGTCGGCGCGCAGGAGCACTGGTTCGTTCGGATCGTCCACGTTCGACAACCCGAGAGCACGTTGCATCCGCTGAAACACCTCGAGGTTGACGTGGTGTTCTTCGCACATCTCACGGGCGGACACGAACGTCCCGTCGTCGCCCAACTCCCTGCGCGCCGGCAGCAGCATCGGCGCGAAGGCGCCGCGAATCTGCTCGACAGTGAACCCCTGCTCCATCAGCCAGGGGATCAACTCCGCGCGCTCCTCGCGCGCGCGGCCGTCGAGCCCGTCGAGCAGTCCGGATGCCTCGACATCGAACCCGGCGGTCATCGCGTCAACCTACCTCCACGGCGGCGCGTCACGTCCGCAGTCGCCGATCAGCACTTCGGCAGGGTGTCCCCGTTGTTGCTCTTGAAAAGGGCGTCGAGCAAGTTGCCCTGCGCCTGTGATTCCGCAGCGGTCTCCGCCGAGCCGCCCGGTGGTGCCGACACGATTTGCGACGGATTCGACACGTCGACTTGGCGCCGGTCGGCGTCGATCAGCGCATGGATCTTGTCGCGGAGGTCACTGACTTGGCCGTCGTATCCAGCGGGCCACCCAATTGTGTTGAGCGCGTCCGCGTATCGCTGTAGCGCGTCTTCCTCAACCCGGTTGGCGGCCTTCGCTGCGTTGAGGTCGGCATGGGCAAGAGCTGCGGTGAACAGCATCTCGGTGAGCGCGTTGTCACGTTGGTAGGTCTGGCGCCCAAAATTGAGCTGGTCGGCTGCGATCAGAGGCTGCGATGGCCGGTGTCCCAGCACTTCGGCAAGACGATCCACGTCGGTCGTCACCGCAGCATCGTCGAAGAACACGTAGGTCGCGAGCACGTTGCCCAGCGAAGACTCCGTCACGGCGGCGATCGAGTCGAGATGACGAACCTCACTCGCGTTGTTCGCGCGCAGCGAGTCAACGACGGTTTTGGCAGAAGACGGGAAGGCGATCTTGCCCAACAGCTCACCCCATGCCGCGACAAGACCGCGGTACTTGGCGGCGGTGTCCCGGAGAGCCGATACGTCGCGCTTGACGTTGGCGTCACTCAGAGCGGTTAGCGAAGCGCCGCAATCGGATACGTTCTTTGCATCGTGTAACTGTCGATATGCGCCTTCTGCGTCCGAAACAGTACTGGTCGTCGGCGCTGGTCCCGCCGGCTCCGACTGGTTTGCGCATCCGCCAAGCTGTGGCGCCGCGACTACCACCAGAGTGGCGAGAAGTGCCCTGACAGAAAGTCCCCCCATATCCGGAACCCTATACATGGCCCGCCAGCACCGTCAGCAAATGGTCTACCGTGGCGGAATGGGTTGCGTGTTCTGTGAGATCGTCGCGGGCAGGGCACCCGCGATCCGCATCTATGAAGACGACGACTATCTGGCCATCCTCGACATTCGTCCGTTCACTCGCGGGCACACCCTGGTGATCCCCAAGCAGCACACGGTCGATCTCACCGATACACCGCCGGAAACGTTGGCGTACATGATCGCGATCGGCCAGCGCATCGGACGTGCCGCGCGCGCATCGGAACTCGGCGCGGACGGCAACAACATCGCGGTCAACGACGGCAAAGCCGCGTTCCAGTCGGTACTCCATGTCCACCTTCACGTGCTGCCGCGGCGCAACGGCGACAAGCTTCAGTTCGCCAAAGGGTTGGTGTTGCGACGAGATCCCGACCGTGAGCAGACCGGGCGCATCCTGCGCGACGCGCTGGCGCGGATCGACGCCGAGCAGTAGGACGGACATATGAACGCTTCGCAATGGATTGAGACGAACCTGCTCGGACGGTTCCTGGCCGTGCATGATGCGATCTACCAGAAATCCGGTGGACGCATCGGCCACAAGCTGCCGGGCATGCCGCCGAATCTGCTCTTGCACACCGTCGGTGCGAAGTCCGGCCAACCCCGCACCAATACGTTGACGTATGCGCGTGACGGTGACGCGTATCTGATCGTCGCATCCAACGGCGGGGCGCCGCGATATCCGAGTTGGTACCACAATCTGCGCGCTCATCCCGAAGCCGAGATCAATGTCGGGACAAAGCGATTCGGTGTCACATGGCGTCAGGTGATGCCGGGCGACTCCGATTACAAGCACATGTGGCACGCGGTCAACAAGAACAACGCGGGCCGCTACGAGGGATATCAGGAACGTACGTCGCGGCCCATTCCGATATTCGCGCTCACCGCTGCCTAGAACAACTCCTTCGCGAGTAGCTCCAGCGTGGTCTCGCGGCCAACAGCGGTGGCCGGGTCGGTTCCGCGGCGCGCGGACGCGACGGGGTTGACCATCACCTCGTCGACGGAAAACCGCGCCGCGAGCGCCTTGACCTGTTCGGCGGCCTCTGCCGGGGTCCCCACGACGGCGCGCGCGCGTCCGGCCCGGATGATCGCCTGTTCGTGCGCACTCAGAGTGGCCTCTTGGGCGTCCTCCACCAGATCAAGCGGGCCGAGCGGCTGGCCGGTGCGCAGCCGGGCCATCATTTGCAGGTTCGGCAAGAGCTGGGCCTCGGCCTCCTCGCGCGTGGCCGCGACGGAGGCGTTGACGGTCAGGAATGTCACCGGTTCCGGCGTGTCCTCGCTGGGCACGAACTCCGATCGGTACACAGCAAGCGCCTCTTCGGTGCCCTCGCCGGTGAAGTGGTGTGCGAACACGTACGGCAGGCCCTTGGCGGCCGCGAGGTGCGCGGAGTACATCGACGAACCCAGCAGCCATACCTGCGGTTCGCTGACTGCGGCGGGCGTGGCCTTGAGCGCGTACTGCTGCTGCGGAAGTGAGACCTGGGCGCCGTGCTTGCTCATCAGCGCGACGACGTGGTCGAGATACTTCGGGAACTCGTCGATGTCAGTCTGAAAGTCCGAGCCGTCGCGTCCTCTCGAATTGCGCAGCATGAACGACGTCACGGGGTCAGAACCGGGAGCCCGCCCTATGCCGAGGTCGATGCGGCCGGGGAACGCTGCCTCGAGCAGCGCGAACTGCTCGGCGACGGCCAGCGGGGCGTGGTTGGGAAGCATGACGCCGCCGGACCCGAGCCGCAGCTGGGAGGTGTGGGCACCGAGGTAGGCGATCAGCACCGGCGGGCTGGTGGCGCCGACGGCCGGCATGTTGTGGTGTTCGGCGACCCAGTACCGGGTGAAGCCGAGGCGGTCGGCGGTCTGCGCCAGCCGCAGCGTCGCGGCCAGCGCATTCGAGGTGGACTGGTCGGCGCGCACGGGGACGAGGTCAAGGACGGAAAGCTGCATCAGAAGTTCAACGCCCCTGCCGCACCGGAATTCCCGCCGCGTCGCGGGCGCGGGCGAAGACGTCGTCGAGCATCGCGGCGGTCAGCTTTCCGGTGAACGTGTTCTGCTGGCTGGGGTGATAGCACCCAAGCAACAGCTTGTCGCCGATCGCTGCGTGCGCGCAGTGGCCGAATTTCGGGGCGGGCCGGGCGCTGCTTCCCGCCATCTGTAGTGCAGCGCGCCACGCAAAATTGCCAAGCGCCACAATCACTTTCACCCCCGGTCCGACAAGCCGCCATTCCGCGTCCAGCCAGGGCTCGCAGGTCTGTCTCTCGGAAGGCGTCGGCGCGTTGGCCGGGGGCGCGCAGCGCACGGCAGCCACCACCCGGGTGTCGACGAGGCGCAGTCCGTCGGCGGCGTCGACGGCCACCGCCTGGTTCGCAAGGCCGGCCCGATGCAGTGCGCCGTACAGCATGTCGCCGGACCGGTCGCCGGTGAACACGCGGCCTGTGCGGTTCGCACCGTGCGCCGCGGGCGCCAGACCGACGACAAGCAGGCGCGGACTGTCCGAACCCCAACCAGGCGCCGGTCGACCCCAGTACGGCTGTGCCGCAAACGATTTACGCTTCGTCACGGCGACCTCTTCGCGCCACTGAACCAGCCGTGGGCACGCCCTGCATACCGAAACCGCGGCGTCGAGCTCGGCAACTGTCGTCGCAGTCGCCGCCAATCTGGCGACGCGCTCGGACGTCGTCGCCACCGGCGTCTCGGCGCTCGCGGGATCTCCGGGCCAGCCGGCACCCGGCGTCGCCGGCGAGTCGAACGAAACGCCGAGTCGCGGATGGGGCAAGCGCACCGGTCCACTGTGCACCGTCGACAAATCAGTCGTCGACCCGGATGCTGCGCTGCTAGATTCCGGGGCAGATTCCCATGTCCACTTTCTTCCTGCGCCGCCGCCCAGAGACGTCGGCCCGGCCGGTATTCCTGCTGCTGTTCGCCACGCTCGTGGCCGCGGCGGGCAACGGCATCAGCATCATCGCCTTTCCGTGGCTTGTGTTGCAGCGCAACGGAAGTGCGCTCGAGGCGTCGATCGTGGCCGGTGCCGCGTCACTGCCCCTGCTGTTTTCGACGCTGCTGGCGGGCACGGCCGTCGACTTCTTCGGCAGAAAGCGAATCTCGATCATCTCGGACGTGATGTCGGGCTTGACCGTCGTCGCCGTTCCCGTCGTCGCCTTGATGTTCGGCGCGTCCGCAGTGAACGTCGTCGTGCTCGCGGCCCTGGCGGCACTCGGCGCACTGTTCGACCCCGCGGGAATGACCGCGCGTGAGTCGATGCTGCCGGAGGCGGCGGGGCACGCGGGCTGGACGCTCGACCGGACCAACGGGCTCTACGAGGCGACGTTCAATGTCGCCTATCTCGCGGGACCGGGGATCGGTGGGCTGCTGATCGCCACGATCGGCGGCATCGAGACGATGTGGGTGACCGCAGCGACGTTCGTGTTGTCGATTGTCGCCGTCGCGGTGGTGCGCCTCGATGGCGCCGGACCGCCGACTGAGCAGGACCGGCCCGACGGCATGTGGTCGGGCATGACCGAGGGGCTGAAGTTCGTCTGGAACCTCAAGGTGCTGCGCACGCTCGCCTTGATCGACCTCGCGATGAATGGCCTGTACCTGCCGATGGAAGGCGTGCTGTTCCCGAAATACTTCGCCGATCGCAACGAACCGGCCCAACTCGGCATGGCCCTGGTGGCGATGAGCGTCGGGGGGCTGGTGGGCGCGCTGGCATACCCGCTGGTGATTCGTCACCTCAGCCGACGCACGACGCTGCTCGTCGCCACCCTCACTCTGGGCGCGGCGACGGCTGTTATCGCGCTGCTGCCCCCGACGGCGGTGATCCTGGCGCTGTGCGCGCTGATCGGGCTCGTTTACGGGCCGATCGCGCCGATCTACAACTACGTGATGCAGACGAAGTCGCCTCCGCAGCTTCGCGGGCGGGTGGTAGGCGTGATGACCTCGCTGGCGTATGCGGCTGGGCCTCTCGGTTTCATGCTGGCGGGCCCGCTGGCCGACGCGTTCGGGCTGCCGGTGACGTTCCTCGCGCTCGCCGTGCCGATGATCGCGATCGGCTTGGTGGCGGTGCGGCTGCGGTCTCTGTATGAACTCGATGCCCCATCAACGCCGCCAGGCGGACTTGCGCCATCACCGGGCCACCCGCAAACTTGAACACCAGCACCACAAAAAAGGGGTACGCGAGGAGTTGAGGGTGAGCATCGACATCGCTGCGATGGCGAAAATTGCTGGTGTAGGGGTTGCGGGGCTGGCCGCGGCGGTGATCGTTGCGCCGGGCGCATTCGCCGACCCGCAGGTTCCCGGGCCACCTCCGGGTCCCGACGCCACCGTGCAGGCCTCCGCCCCGCCGCCCTTGCAGGGTTCCACCCCGCCCGACGGGGTCCCGCACTTGACGAGCCCCGACAACCTGCCTCCTGACACCAGCGCCGAACCGGTCGGACCGCAATCGGGTCCGGGCACGTCGTACGCGCGCGACATCTGGAACTCGATGCAGACGCAGGACATCTCCTGGAGGCAGGGTCTGCTTCTGCTCATCGCGCAGCGACCGATGAATCCAAATGCCGCGCCGCCGCCAGGGATGTCCAGCAGCCCGCAGCCGCAAGGGCCGCAACAACCGGCGCCCGACGCACCTGCGCCGCCCCCCGCACCCGGGGCCGTACCGCTGACGCCTTAGCGCTCACAGCGGTTCACACCTGGGTTCGTTTCCCAGGGGCTTTCGTCGGCTATCCAGCCAGAGAACGATAAGGGCAGCCACGGCGCGGCCGTGGCGCCGCCTCAGAGCCGAGGAGACCGCCCCATGACCGACGACCGAGACCCGCTTGACGACCTGATCGCCGAGTTGCCGGACGGCATGGTCGTCACCGACCCCGCCAAGACCGACAAATACCGTCAGGACCGGGCATTCGACCCGGCGGCGGGAAAGCCGATGGCCGTGGTGCGGCCGCTGCGGACCGAGGAAGTGCAGACGGTCATGCGCTGGGCGAGCAAGCACCGCGTCCCGGTAGTTCCCCGTGGCGCAGGAACCGGGTTGTCCGGGGGCGCAACGGCACTGGACAACGGGATTGTGCTCTCGACAGAGCGGATGCGCGATATCGACGTCGACCCGGTGACTCGCACCGCCGTCGTGCAGCCTGGGCTGTTTAATGCCGAGGTCAAAAAGGCGGTCGCCGAGCACGGGCTGTGGTACCCGCCCGATCCGTCGTCGTTCGAGATCTGCAGCATCGGCGGCAACATCGCGACCAACGCCGGCGGCCTGTGCTGTGTCAAATACGGCGTCACCACCGACTATGTGCTCGCCTTGCAGGTGGTGCTTGCCGACGGCACCGCGGTGCGCCTGGGCGGCCCCCGCCTGAAAGACGTTGCGGGACTGAGCCTGACGAAGCTGTTCGTCGGTAGTGAAGGAACACTGGGCGTGATCACCGAAGTCACCCTGCGGCTGCTGCCCAAGCAGAATCGGGCGAGCACGGTGGTCGCGGCATTTGCGTCTCTCGAGGCGGCAGTAAGCGGCATACTCGCCGTGTCGGCCCGGATGCGCCCATCGTTGCTGGAGTTCATGGACTCGGTCGCGGTGAACGCCGTCGAGGACAAGCTGAAGATGGGCCTGGACCGCGACGCCGCGGCGCTGGTGATCGCCGGCTCCGACGAGCGCGGGCGATCCGCCGGAGAGGACGCCGAGGTGATCGCCGCGCTGTTCGAGGAGAACGGCGCAACCGAGGTGTTCTCGACCGACGACCCCGATGAGGGTGAAGCCTTCGTCGCCGCTCGCCGGTTCGCGATTCCGGCGGTCGAGGCCAAGGGCACGCTGCTGCTGGAGGATGTCGGCGTGCCACTTCCCCGGCTCGGCGACCTCGTGTCGGGGATCGCGGAGATCGCCGCCGAGCGCGACGTGATGATCTCGGTGATCGCGCATGCCGGCGACGGCAACACCCACCCGCTCATCGTGTACGACCCCGCCGACGCGGCCATGAAAGAGCGAGCCGACAAGGCGTTCGGCGAGATCATGGACCTGGCGGTAGGGCTGGGCGGCACGATCACGGGCGAGCATGGGGTCGGGCGGTTGAAGCGGCCCTGGCTGGCGGGCCAGATCGGTCCCGACGCGATGGCGCTGAACCAGAAGATCAAAGACGCGCTGGACCCGGCCGGAATTCTGAACCCGGGCGCGGCGATCTAGGGGTCCCGCGCCTCGGCGCCTGCGCCGAGACTGCTGGGAGATCACATTTTCACGCGATTTCGCGATCTGGCAGCAGTCTCGGCGCAGGCCTGGTTGACAGTGCTCCTCATTTGTCGTATTCATAAGACATGACGGCTACTTTGTCTCATGGGACTCCCGCGGTATTCGAGCTGGCGACCGCGACGAGCTGGCGCAACCCGTGGCCGATGTATCAGGCCCTGCGCGACCACGACCCCGTCCACCACGTTGTCCCGCCGGACAAGCCCGACCACGACTACTTCGTGCTCTCCCGCCATGCCGACGTGTGGGAGTCGGCGCGCGACCATGAGACGTTCTCGTCGGCGCAGGGCCTGACCGTCAACTACGGCGAGCTGGAACTGATTGGACTGCAAGACAATCCACCGATGGTGATGCAGGACCCGCCGGTGCACACCGAATTCCGCAAGCTCGTGGCGCGCGGCTTCACCCCACGCCAGGTCGCGGCAGTCGAGCCGGCGGTCCGCGCGTTCGTCGTCGAGCGACTGGAGCGCCTGCTGGCTTCCGGAGGCGGGGACATCGTGGCGGAGTTGTTCAAGCCGCTTCCGTCGATGGTGGTCGCGCACTACCTCGGTGTGCCCGAATCCGACCGCAAGCAGTTCGACGGCTGGACCGAGGCGATCGTCGCGGCCAACACCGTCGAGGGCGGCATCGCGAATGCCCTGGAGACGCTGGGCGACGCGGTGGGCTCGATGATGGCCTACTTCACCGCGCTGATCGAGCGTCGCCGCAAGGATCCCGGCGACGACACCGTCTCGCACCTGGTCGCCGCCGGTGTGGGCGCGGACGGGGACATCGCAGGCACGCTGTCGATCCTGGCCTTCACGTTCACGATGGTCACCGGCGGCAACGACACGGTTACGGGCATGCTTGGCGGAGCCGTGCAGCTGCTGCACCAGCGCCCGGATCAACGGCGTCTGCTGGCAGAAAACCCCGAGCTCATTGCGGACTCGGTGGACGAGTTCCTGCGGCTGACCGCTCCCGCACAATGCCTGGGCCGCACCGTCACCCGGGACGTCACCCTGCACGGCACGACGATTCCCGAGGGCCGGCGGGTGCTGTTCCTGTACGGGTCGGCCAACCGGGACGAGCGCCAATACGGGCCGAACGCAGCAGAACTCGACGTCACGCGTCGTCCCGCCAAGATCCTGACGTTCAGCCACGGCGCGCACCACTGCATCGGCGCTACCGCCGCCCGCATGCAGTCCCGGGTGGCATTGACCGAATTGCTTTCGCGCTGCCCAGATTTCGAGGTCGACGAGGACGCGATCGTGTGGGCCGGCGGCAGTTACGTGCGACGGCCGCTGTCGGTGCCGTTCACTGTGAAACGCTTGCCAGGGCGAGCGAAGCGACGGGAAGGGTTGCCAGGGCGAGCGAAGCGACGGGAAGGGTGATGCCCGGCGATTGGCTCGCCGCGAGCCGGACCGAAGTGGCCGCCGACCGCATCCTCGACGCCGCAGCGGAGCTGTTCGCCAGGCAGGATGCCGCGTCGGTCGGAATGAACGAAATCGCAAGGGCCGCAGGGTGTTCGCGCGCCACGCTATACCGGTACTTCGAGAACCGCGAAGCCTTGCACACCGCGTTCGTCAACCGGGAGGCGTACCGGCTGAACCACGAGCTCGGCAACGAGGTGCGCGACATCGCCGACCCCGGCGAGCGGCTCGTCACAGGGATCACCACCGCGCTGAGAATGGTCCGCAACAATCCCGCGCTGGCGTCGTGGTTCGCCATGACAGAGCGGCCGATCGGTGGCGACATGGCCGAACGATCGGAGGTGATCGAGGCGCTGACGGCGGCGTTCGTCACCTCGCTGGGCTCCAATGACCCTGCGGCGGTTGATCGCCGCGCCCGATGGCTGGTGCGGGTGATCACGTCGCTGCTGATGTTCCCGGGCCGCGACGCGGCCGACGAGAGGCAGATGCTGGAGGAATTCGTCGTCCCGAACGTGATTGGGGCGTTTGTCGAATCGTAGCGGCGGGTACCAGGGCGGGCATGAACACACGAATGTTGGTCCTGGTCGCGGGTGTGGTGTTGCTGGTGGCAGGCGTGATTGGCCTGCTCGTGCCGGTATCCGCAAACGGCGGCGGCGACAAGAGCGTCGGGTGCGGCAGTGCCCTGATCAGCGACAAGTCGCAGGCGCAGGCCGAAGACAATAACCTGAGCAACAAGGGCGCAGACCTTGCTAAAGACGTGGGAGTCCCCCAACTCGCTCCGGCTGTCCCCGGCCAGACCAATTATGTGGCCGCCTGCGATTCCGCACTGGGCAGCCGCCGGGCGTGGACGATCCCGCTCGCTGTCGTGGGCTTGCTGGTAGTCGGCGGCTCGTTCTTCATCCGCGGCCGTACGGCAAGAGCGCTTTAGGAGCGCACCCGGGTCAGCCGGTGCAGCAGCCAGGCCAGCGGAACCGTCATGACGAACGTGACCACGAAGAGCCCCGCCATGTTGCCGGTGTAGATGTGCCAGTGCAGCACGTTGACCATCGCGATGTCGATGACGATGAGGTGGATCAGGAAGATCTCGTAGGAGATCTCACCGAGCCACACCATTGGCCGGCTCGCCAGCGCCCGCGAATACCAGCCGCGATTGCCGAGCGCTAACGGCGCCACCAAAAGCGTGGCGATCACCGCGTAGAACGCGCTCTTGGTCAACGCCGGCCAGAGTTCGGTGGGCGCGGTGGTGGGCTCGCCGCCGATGGGCGTCGACACGATGAAGTAGCAGATCAGCGCCAGCGGCAGGCACAGGAAGCCGTACCACTGCGTGCCCATCTGGGCCAGCACGGCAAGCATCATTCCGCCGAGAAACCACGCCAAGTACGAAGGCAGCCACAGCGTCGCCCCGTCGGGCAGGAAGTCGGTGGTGTGCACCAGCCACAACCACAGCGGCGTGACCGCTCCCAACGCCACCACGCCCGTCAACACCAGCCAGGGGTGCCATCGCCGCCGGCACAACACGTTCAACAACAGAGCCGCCAGCAGCGGCAGCACGATGTAGAAAGCCACCTCCACGGCAAGGCTCCACATTTGTGTGAGTCCTTGGTGCAGATAGGAAGTGATGTAGTTGTCCGTGTAAGGCTGCGTCAGCGTCAGGTTGCGGATCAGGCCGGTCACGCTGTGACCTGCGTTGGGGTAGCCGGTTCGGTAGTGATAGACGATGTACGCGACCACGACGGTGACCACGTACGCCGGCATGATGCGGCGCACCCGATGCCATGCGTAGCGGGCCACCGACGGCGGCGGGCGGTCGTCGGCAGCGGCACGCACCCACGGTCCGAACAGCAAGAACCCTGAGAGCACGAAGAAGATCGGCACGCCGATCTCCATGCGCGAGAACACAAGCCCGGCATACCCGTGCCCGTACTTACCGGTGGTGTATGCGGCGTGCGTGGCCAGTACCAGCAGGGCGGCCACCGCGCGGATCCCTGTCAGCGACGCGACCCGCTCGGTCTTCGATATCGATTCCAGCCCCCCTTGCTCCTCGAGCTCCGGCGGCCGCCCGGCGTCGGCGTTGCGGGACAGAGTCATGACGACTTCCGCCGCGGCTTCCCTCCCGGGCGACGGTCGGGTTGCAGATTGATCAGCACACCCGATATCCGGGTGCGCTCCAGCGCTTTCAGCGTGTCGCGGGACAGCTTGGCAGGCAGTTCGACCAGCGAGAAATCGGGATGGATCGCGATGTGGCCGAAGTCGCTGCGATGCAGCCCGCCTTCGTTGGCGATCGCGCCGACGATCGCGCCAGGGCCGATCTTGTGCCGCTTTCCGACGTCGATGCGGTATGTCGCCATCTTCTGAGTTGTCCTGCGCGGCTTGGCATCCCGTTCGGGTCGTTCACGACGCTCAGGCGGCGGTTCGGGGCGCATGAGGAACTCGTCGCCGTCGCGGGCCTGAAGCGCCAGCGCCGCGGCGATATCACCCATCGGCACGTCGTGCTCGCGTTCGTACTCCTCGACCAGCCCGCGGAAGAGGTCGATGCCCGGCGCCGACAACGCTTCGGTGATCGAATCCCGGAACCTGGCGACACGTTGCGCGTTGACGTCGTCGACTGAGGGCAGCTGCATCTCAGTGAGCTTCTGACGGGTGGCCTTCTCGATCGCCTTGAGCAAGTAGCGTTCTCGGGGGGATACGAACAGCACCGCGTTGCCACTTCGCCCTGCCCGGCCGGTACGCCCGATGCGGTGCACATACGACTCGGTGTCGTGCGGGATGTCGTAGTTCAGCACATGCGAGATGCGGTCCACGTCAAGCCCACGGGCTGCCACATCGGTGGCGACCAGGATGTCGACCGTGCCGTCCTTGAGTGCCGCGATCGTCCGCTCCCGTTGCGCCTGGGGGATGTCGCCGTTGATGGCCGCGGCCGAAAACCCTCGCGCACTGAGCTTTCCGGCGACTTCTTCGGTGGCCTGCTTGGTGCGGACGAACACGATCATCGCCTCGAACGGCTCAACCTCCAGCACCCGCGTCAGCGCGTCCATCTTTCTCGCGCCTGCCACCTGGAGGTAGCGCTGTGAAATGTTCTCCGCGGTCGCGGTTTTGGATTCGACGGTCACTTCGACCGGATCGTGCAGGTATTTCGTCGTGATCTTGCGGATGGCCGCGGGCATGGTCGCGGAGAACAGCGCCACCTGCTTGTATTCCGGCGTGTCCGCGAGGATGCGTTCGACGTCCTCGGCGAAGCCCATCTGCAGCATCTCGTCGGCCTCGTCGAGCACCAGGTAGTCCAGCCGGGACAGATCCAGCGTGCCGCGCTCCAGGTGGTCGATCACCCGGCCGGGTGTCCCGACGACGACGTGCGCGCCGCGCTTCAATCCCGCGAGCTGCACGCCGTAGGACTGACCGCCGTAGATCGGGAGCACGTTGATCGCAGGCAGATGTGCGCCGTAGCGCCTGAACGCCTCCGAAACCTGCAGCGCCAGCTCGCGGGTGGGCGCCAACACCAGCGCCTGCGTGCTTTTGTTGTCCGGCTCGATCTTCGAAAGGATCGGGATCGCGAACGCGGCCGTCTTACCGGTCCCCGTCTGGGCCATCCCGACCACGTCGGAACCCGCCATCATGGCCGGAATCGTCGCCGCCTGCACCGGTGAGGGCGACTCATAGCCGACGTCACCGACGGCCTGCAGCACCGAGGGGTGAATGTGCAGGTCGGCGAACGAGGCCACGGGACGGGAGACGTCCTGATCAGGGAAGGTCATCGTGGACAAAGTCTAGTGGCCCGCGGACGTCGGCCCTGCCTGCGGTGAAATCGGCGCCCACGACGGTACCGTGCCCACTTGTGAAGACGCCCGTTCTGCCTGTCGTGGCGGCCGTTGCGGCCGTGACGCTTGCCGGTTGCGGCGCCAGCGACTCGACCGTCGCCAAGACACCGGAACCCGTCGCCACAGTGGCGAAAACACCCCAGGCATCGGCCCCCGCGCCGTCACCGAGCGCGGCGCCGCCGGGCCCGCCCGCGCCCAACGATCCGTGTGCGACCAACCTCGCGTCGGCGGAAATCAGCAAGGCAGTGGCGGGGCTGGCTCCCGACCCGCGCAGCGGCCAGCCATGGAATCCCGAGCCCCTCGCGGGCAACTACAACGAATGCGCGCAGCTATCGGCGGTGATCATCAAAGCCAACACGAACGCGGCCAATCCGAACACCCGCGCGGTGATGTTCCACCGGGGCAAGTTCATCCCCAACGGGGTGCCGGATACGTTCGGGTTCAACGGCATCGACTCGTCGGCGAGCACCGGTGACATGGTCGCGCTGAAGTATTCCAACGCGGGCCTGGCCAGCACGGTCCGCTTCCGGTGGAACGGCAACAACGTGGAGCTCGTCGCCAAGACGTGAGTCAGGTGTCGGGCCCCTGCCATACAGTGGCAGCGTGTTAGTCGACAACGGCAGCGTCATCTACAGCGCATCCGATCTCGCAGCGGCCGCTCGCTGCGAGTATGCGCTGCTGCGTTCGTTCGACGCCCGCCTCGGGTGGGGCGCTCCCGTCGCCGTGGAAGACGAATTGCTTGCTCGCACTGCCACTCTCGGCGCTGAGCACGAGCAGCGCCATCTCGACGAACTGCGCACGCATAGCGGTGCGGTCATCATCGGCAGGCCCAGGTTCACCGTCGAAGGGCTGGTCGCGGCCCGCGACCAGACGATGAGGGCAATCGAGCGTAGGGGGCCGGTGATCTACCAGGCCGCGATGTTCGACGGCCGGTTCGTCGGCTTCGCCGACTTCCTGCTGTGGACGGGGCAGCGATACCGACTGCGCGACACCAAACTCGCGCGTTCCGTGAAGGTCGAAGCGCTCTTGCAGCTGGCTGCCTACGCCGACGTCCTGACGACCGCCGGAGTGCCCGTCGAGGACGAGGTCGAGCTGTTGCTGGGAAACGGTGAATTCGCGAGCTACGCTGTGCGCGAACTAATTCCGGTTTACCAGCCGCGGCGGACCGCGCTGGAGCGCCTACTCGACGAGCACTTCGCGGGTGGCGAAGCGGTCCGGTGGGAGAACGAGCACGTGCGGGCGTGCTTCCGATGCCCCGAATGCACAATTGCTGTCCGCGCACACGACGACCTTCTGCTGGTGGCCGGGATGCGGGTCAGCCAACGGGCCCGGCTCATCGACGCCGGCGTTGGCACCATCACCGAGCTGGCGGCCCACGACGGCCCGGTGCCCGAGATGTCGGCCAGGACCGTCACCGCGCTGCGCGCGCAGGCCGGGCTGCAGGTCGCGCCCCGAGACAACGGCAAGCCGCCCTATGAGGTGGTCGACGCGCAGCCGCTGATGGTTCTCCCTGAACCCGACAAAGGCGACCTGTTCTTCGACTTCGAGGGCGATCCGCTGTGGACTGCCGACGGCACCCAGTGGGGCCTGGAATACCTGTGGGGCGTGCTTACCGTCGACGACAAGTTCCAGCCGTTCTGGGCACACGACCGGGCCAGCGAGCGGGCGGCGCTCGCCGACTTCCTGGCCATGGTCCGCAAGCGCCTCCGGCGCTACCCGGGCATGCACATCTACCACTACGCGGCCTACGAGAAAACCACGCTGCTGCGGCTTGCAGGCCGGTACGGAGTCGGCGAGCACGACGTCGACGAACTGCTGCGCAACGGCGTCCTCGTCGACCTCTATCCGTTGGTGCGTAAGAGCATTCGGGTCGGCACCGAAAGCTACAGCATCAAGTACCTGGAGCCGCTGTACATGGGCAACGAGCTGCGCAGCGGCGGGGTAACCACGGCCGCGGACTCGATTACGGAGTACGCCCGCTTCTGCAGCCTGCGCGACGACGGCCGCCACGACGACGCCGCGGCCGTTCTGAAGGAGATCGAGGACTACAACCGCTACGACTGCCGCTCCACGCGCCGGCTGCGGGACTGGCTGATGGCACGGGCGATCGAGTCGGGCGTGCCGCCGCGGGGCCCGCAACCGGCAACCCAGGGCGGGGCCATCGAGGCGGCAGACGACCTCGAACGCACGCTGCTCACGTTCGCGGGCGACGGCATCGAGGACCGCACACCGCAGCAGACCGCGGTCGCGATGATCGCCGCCGCACGGGAGTACCACAAGCGGGAGGACAAACCGTTCTGGTGGTCCCATTTCGATCGGGTGAACAACCCGGTCGAGGAATGGGCCGACGACAGCGGCGTCTTCATCGCCGAGAGTGCCGAGATCGTCGCCGATTGGCACCAGCCGCCCAAGGCGCGCAAGCTTCAGCGCCACACCCGGCTGACCGGCGAACTCGCGAACGGTGAACTCGCACACGAGATGTACGCGCTGTACAACCCACCGGCGCCGGCCGGGCTCAGCGAAGACCCGGACCGACGGGCCTTCGCGACGGTGACGCTGTCCGGGTGCGACAACCCCGATGCCCCCACCGAGGTCGTGGTCATCGAGAGGCAACCCAAGGACGGCGACGTCTTCGACCAGGTGCCGTTCGCGCTGACCCCCGGGCCGCCGATCAACACCAAGCCGCTGCAGGAGTCGATCGCCGAGACGGCGGCCGCCGTCGCCGCAGGGTTGCCGAACGTGCCCGCTGACGCCGTCACCGACATCCTGCTGCGGCGGCCGCCGCGGACCGTCAGCACTCGGCCGCTCCCCCGCACCGGCGTTGTCGCCGACGACATCGTCGAGGCACTCCTCGACCTCGACTCGTCCTACCTCGCTGTGCACGGCCCACCAGGCACCGGCAAGACATTCACCACGGGCCAGGTCATCGCCCGCCTGGTCAACGACCACAACTGGCGAGTCGGTGTGGTGGCGCAATCGCACGCCGTCGTCGAGAACCTGTTCTGCGACGTCATGGATTCCGGCGTCGACGGTGCGCGTGTGGGAAAGAAGCTCAACAGCGTCAACGCCGGTTGGACCGAGCTCACCAACCCCGAGTTCGCCGGGTTCATCGCGGGCCATGACGGGTGCGTGGTCGGTGGCACGGGCTGGGACTTCGCCAACGCCAACAAGATCCCGCGGTTGGCACTTGACCTGCTCGTGGTCGAGGAAGCGGGGCAATACAGCCTGGCCAACACCATCGCGGTGGCGCCGTCAGCCCGCAACCTGATGCTGCTCGGCGATCCGCAGCAGCTGCCGCAGGTCAGCCAGGGCACCCATCCCGAACCCGTCGACCAGTCCGCGCTGGGCTGGCTGGTTGACGGACATCAGACGCTGCCGCCGGAGCGCGGCTACTTTCTGGCCTACTCCTT
>NZ_JAVHWM010000021.1:0-3274 GCF_032159765.1 Mycobacterium sp.
GACGCAGGTGTTCTTCGGGCAGTACCCACGACGCGCTGTCCTCGGAGCCACGATGATGATCACTCAGGCATTCCTGTACAACGCGATCTTCTTCAGTTACGCGCTCGTACTCAAGGTCTTCTACCACATTCCCGCCGGGCACGTGCCCTACTTCTTCTTCCCCTTCGCAATCGGCAATCTGCTCGGTCCACTGACCATTGGCCGCCTCTTCGACACGATCGGGCGACGGCGGATGATCTTTGCCACCTATCTGCTGTCCGGACTGCTGCTGTACGTCTCGGCGTACCTGTTCAATCAAGGCTCGTTGAATGCAACCACTCAGACGATCTGCTGGTGTGTGATCTTCTTCTTTGCCTCCGCCGGGGCATCCTCTGCCTATCTGACGGTCAGCGAAATCTTCCCCCTCGAACTTCGCGGACAGGCAATCTCGTACTTCTTCGCGCTGTCGCAGGGAGCGGGCGGGGTGGTTGCACCGTGGCTGTTCGGTCATCTGATCGGAGGCGCGAACAACGCCCATGCGCCTACCGGCCCATTGACGATCGGCTACGTAATAGGGGCATCGTTCATGATCGCCGGCGCCCTGGTTGCGTTGTTCCTCGGTGTCGACGCCGAACGCCGTTCGCTGGAGGACATCGCAAGTCCGCTGTCAGCAGTCCGGCTTCCCGAAGGCGGTATTTCCGCGGCCGCCGCCGAATCCGGGGGGTGAGGGCTGACCGCTGAACCCCGCGGACGGGAGCGTCCTGCGGCTTTGATCTCGATGCGTCGACGTTGCGTGCCGGCCGTGTGCTTGCGAGCGCCTGACGGGGTCGAGGCGCATTCCGCGCGAATTATCGTGACAATCCAGAGACCACTGCGCCCCATTAACCTCGCGTTCGCCGCGGAGGCATCATGACAACCAATGACGTTCCGATTGACTTAACGGTGCCTCAGCCAGCCTGCTGTTCGATCTGGACGGCACGCTGGTCGATTCGGTGTACCAGCACGTCATCGCCTGGCAGGAGGGGCTGTCCGAGTGCGGCATCGCCCTGTCTGTGTGGCGGATCCACCGCCGCATCGGGATGAGTGGTGGCCTGTTCCTCCAGGCTCTGCAGCGCGAGACCGGGACCGTGCTGGACGACGCCACGTTGAGCCGGCTGACCGCTCTGCACGCCGAGTTCTATCTGCGCCGAGCCGACGGCGTCGTGCCACTGCCGGGCGCCCGCGAGTTGGTCGCGACTCTGCACCAGCGCGGTGTCCCGTTCGCCATAGCCACCAGTGGCGCGCGCCGGACTGCGGCGATCGCGATCGACCTGCTCGGTATGCCCGACGGCGTGCCGATCGTCACCAGGGACCTGGTCGAACGCGCGAAACCCGATCCGCACCTTTTCCTGGCCGCGGCCCAACTGCTCGGCATCGATCCCAGGCACTGCTTCGTCGTGGGCGACAGCATCTGGGACCTGCTGGCCGCGCAGCGCGCCGGCGCACTCGGAGTGGGGCTGCTCTCCGGTGGCTACGGGCGCGAGGAACTCGAGGCGGCGGGCGCCTACCGGGTGTACAACGACCCGGCTGACATGCTGTCGCGGCTGGAGGAGGTCGGCGTCCGCCCGCTGGCGTGACTGCCAACCGTCCCCGGTCGGGTGTCGACGCAGTGAAGCCGCCGGCGAGAAGGCGAACCTTCGCACCGGCGGCTTCGGACGAGCTGGGTCAGGCGGCAGCGTCGACTGCGATCGAAGAGGGCTCGAGGGCCAGCTCCAACACCTCACGGACGTCACTGACCGGGTGCACCGTCAGCGCCTTGACCACCCGCCTTTGGCACGTCGTCGAGATCCGGCTCGTTTGCGGCTCGGGATCAGCACGGTCGTGATGCCGGCGCGGTGGGCCGCAAGCAGTTTCTGCTTGACACCACCGGTGGGCAGCACTCGGCCGGTGAGCGAGACCTCGCCCGTCATCGCCACATCGGATCGAACGGGTCGACCCGATAGCGGCGAAGCCAGCGCGGTAATCATCGTCACCCCCGCACTCGGCCCGTCCTTCGGCACCGCTCTGGCGGGAAGGTGGATGTGCACGCCCCGCGTCGCGAGGTCGGACACCGGCAGCTCCAGCGTCGCGCCCTGCGAGCGCAGGTAGGACAGCGCGATCCGTGCCGACTCCTTCATCACGTCACCGAGCTGGCCGGTCAGCGTGACGTCGGTCGAACCGGTCTCCGCGTCGGCCACCGAGGCCTCGATGAAGAGGACGTCGCCGCCGGCTCCGGTCACGGCCAGACCCGTCGCGACTCCGGGCACCGCCGTGCGCTCAGCCGACTCCGGCGTGTGCCGCGGTCGGCCCAGGTGCTCGGTGAGATCGGCAACTTCAACCGTCACCAGCTCGGTCACCTCGCCAGCCAACCCGGCCTTCGCGGAGATCTTGCGCAGGACTCGGGCGATCAGTCGCTCACGGTCGCGCACGCCGGCTTCGCGGCTGTACTCGGCGGCGAGATGCCGCAGCGCGTCGTCGGTGACGGTCACCTCCGTGCTGTCCAGCCCAGCATGCGCGAGCTGCCGCGGAAGCAGGTGATCGCGCGCGATCAGCACCTGCTCGTCCTCGGTGTAACCGTCCAGCCGAACCAGTTCCATCCGGTCGAGCAGCGGCGTCGGAATCGAGTCCAAAACATTCGCCGTGGCGAGGAACAGCACGTCGGACAGGTCCAGCTCCACCTCGAGGTAGTGGTCGCGGAACGTGTGGTTCTGCGCCGGCTCGAGAACCTCGAGCAGCGCAGTCGTCGGCTCGCCCCGGTAGTCCGAGCCCACGTTGTCGACCTCGTCGAGCAGCACAACCTGGTTCATCGAACCGGCCTCCTTGATCGCCCGGACGATGCGCCCCGGCATGGCGCCCACGTAGGTACGCCGGTGCCCGCGGATCTCGGCCTCGTCCCGCACACCGCCCAGGGCGACCCGGACGAACTTGCGTCCCATCGCGCGCGACTGAGTCGCGCAGCGAGGTCTTGCCCACGCCGGGGGGACCGACCAGAGCCAACACGGCACCGCTGCGCCGGCGAGCAACGACCCCGAGGCCACGGTCGGCCCGGCGACGACGCACCGCGAGGTGCTCGACGATGCGTCCCTTCACGTCATCGAGACCAGCATGGTCGGCGTCGGGGATCGCGCGCGCCGAGGCGATCTCATAGGCATCGTCGGTGCGCTCGTTCCACGGCATGTCGAGCACAGTGTCCGGCCAGGTACGGATCCAACCGACCTCGGGGGACTGCTCGGAGGTTCGCTCCAGCTTGTCGACCTCGGCCAGCGCGGCCTCAGCC
>NZ_JAVHWM010000037.1:0-10239 GCF_032159765.1 Mycobacterium sp.
CGCTGAGCTGGAGCGCGAGGACGGCTCGAAAACAAGTTTGGATGACATCGAGATCGCCTCGTTTGCAACGCTATTGGGTGCCGCGGGCGCGGAGACGGTGACGAAGCTCGTCGGCACCGCGGTGTACTTGTTCGCCAAGCACCCCGACCAGTGGCAGAAGCTCCTCGATGACCGCAGCAAGATCCCCGCGGCAGTCGAGGAGCTGCTGAGATACGAAGGGCCGGTCCAGTACAACGTGCGGCGCTCGATGAGGAATGTGCACCTGCACGACACCACCATTCCGGAAGGCAAACCGGTGTTCCTGATTGGCGCATCGGCGAACCGCGACTCTGCGGCGTGGACCGACGCCGACAAGTTCGACATCGAGCGCGACCGCACCGAGGCGCAGAACATCGGCTTCGGCTACGGGGTCCACAGCTGCCTGGGCGCGGCGCTGGCCCGGATGGAGAGCGCCATCGCCCTGGACAAACTCCTCGACTTCATGCCGCGGTATGAGGTCGACTGGGATAATTGCAAGCGCGTTCAGATGCAAAATGTGGCTGGCTGGCACAACATTCCGGTGAAGGTGTTGCGATGAGGACTTCCAGATGAAAAAGGTCAAGGTCGACTTCGGTCTCTGTGAGAGCAACGGGGTGTGCATGGGCATCATCCCCGAGGTGTTCGACCTGGACGACCAGGACTATCTCCATGTGCTGCAGGACGAGGTGACACCGGAGAACGAGCACGACATCTCCGAGGCCGTCCGGCAGTGCCCACGGCAGGCGATCGCCATCGTCGAGGAGTAGCCCTTCAAATTCGAGCTAGGGAAGTTTGATCACCGACATGTACATCTCCAAGATCGGCGTGTAGAGATCCGCATCATCGAGGTGGCTGACCAACTCGACGGAATCAGTGGTGGCGACGAGCACGTGAGCGAATGTCAACGCAGGGATCAGAAGGGTTCCCCCGAGATGGTCGATGCCTGCGGCGATGAATTTGGCCAGCGCCTCGACGACCTGTGATCGCTTCGCGGCCACCCTCTCCCGCGCGTCAGGGTTTCGCAGCAGGTAGAGGGTGAACTCATGTCCCAGGGCGGGGCCTTCGGCGCCGCGGTCACGGCTGAGTTGTCTCCAGCGCTTTGCGATCTCCTCGCGCTCGTGCGCCCCTATCTGTGTCGCCGTCGACATCACCTCGGCGAAATTCTCGAAGTAGCGACGCCAGTACCGGTCGCTCACCTCTAAAAAGAGGTCTTCCTTGGTAGCGAAGTGCTTGTAGATCGCACCCTTCGTGTAGCCCGCCGCACGAGCGATATCGTCCAAAGAAGCCGCCATGAAGCCCTTTTCGGCGAACACCTCCTCGGCCGCATCGACCAGAAGCGAGCGTGTGTGCTCGACGCGTCGCTCCCGCGTCCACCGTTCGACCATGTCGCCCATTCTGTCATGGAATCTGAGAAACCTGCACGTTTGTGAGATACTGTGTGGTATCTTTTCGGACAATTGGTTGCTCGAGGGGCAGTACTGCGACGATCCAGAGGAGACGGTGGCATGACCGAACTGTCGAACAAGAAGGGACACTCAGTCACCGAATCGCTCGGCGCCACGGCGTCGCTTGGTGCGCAGCCTCAGTCGAAGGTCACGGCCGTGCGGATCTGGGCGGGCGTCGGCGGTGCGATTCTTGCCTTTCAGCTCTATGTGTGGATCCGCTGGATCACCGGCCCCAATTTCGAGCGGGTGCCCGCGGGCCCAACCGATCCACCGACGTTCATGAAGGTGATCCTGGTGACCTGGACCGCCGTCATCATCGTCGGCTATCCGCTCGCCATCTACTACTTCCTCGTCAGGCCCTGGCGACGGGAGCGCCGAATCACGTTGGACGGCATGCTCTTCGCCGCATGCGGCCTGCTGTTCTTCCAGGATCCGCTGCTGAACTACTTCAACACGTGGAGTACGTACAACACCTGGATGTGGAACCGCGGCTCGTGGGTGGCAGACATCCCGGGGTGGGTGTCCTTCGCGAAACCGGGCGCCATGATGGCCGAGCCTTTCCTGATGAATGCGCCGGGTTACTCGTTCGTCCTGCTGTGCACGATGCTCGGCTGCTGGATCATGCGCAAAGCCAAGCAGCGCTGGCCCAGCATCAACACCATCGGCCTGATCGGCATTGTGATCGCGTGGACCTTCGTCTTCGATCTCGTCATCGAGGGCCTGT
The DNA here is from genome assembly GCF_032159765.1 of Mycobacterium sp. Classification (GTDB taxonomy): domain Bacteria; phylum Actinomycetota; class Actinomycetes; order Mycobacteriales; family Mycobacteriaceae; genus Mycobacterium. Next base: position 2,188 of record NZ_JAVHWM010000037.1, read on the forward strand.
TCCTCATGCCGATGGGTCTGTTCACCTATCCCGGTGCAATCCAGGCACTCTCGATCAACGCAGGCACCTACTACCAGTGGCCGATATACGAAGGCCTGATGTGGGGCGGAGTGCAGGCCGGTCTGTGCTGTCTGCGTTATTTCACCGACGACCGTGGCCGGACGTTCGTCGAACGTGGATTGGACAGCGTCCGAGGCGGATTCGCGGTGCAGCAACTCACCCGATTCCTGGCGATCTTTGCGGCTTGCAGTGCGTTCTTCTTCGTCTTGTACAACATCCCCGCACAGTGGTTCGCCATGCACCAGGATCCCTGGCCGGAGGACGTGTTGAAGCGCTCCTACTTCCTGATGGGTATCTGCGGTGAAGGCACGGACCGGCCCTGTCCTGACCCGTCGCTACCGATGCCCCTGCGAAACTCCGGATACATCAATACCGATGGCAAGCTCGTGCTTCCGCAAGGCGTCGAGCTTCCGAAAGTCGTTCCCGTCGAACGGGGTAAGTGATCGGCGCAGAGCGCCACGGGCCGCCATGCGGTTCACCGAGGCGGCAATCTAGTAGAAGGCGGTGCGGTGAGCGATCTTTCGAACAAGAAGATGCCGACTGTGAACGAGTCGCTCGGCGGGACGGCTGAGCTCGGCGCCCAGGATCAGTTGAAGATCAAGCCAGTTCAAATCTGGGCGGTCGTCGGCGGGGCTCTCCTGGCTCTCCAGCTGTACGTGTGGATCCGGTGGATCACCGGCCCCTATTTCGAGCGGGTACCTACCGGCGCGAGCGATCCGCCGATGTACATGAAAGTGCCACTCATCGCGAACGCCGTTGTTCTCTGGGTCGGCCTGCCGGTGGCGCTCTGGTGGTTCATCGTCAAGCCCTGGCTACGAGAGCGGCGAATCACGCTCGACGGAATGCTGTTGATCTCAATGGGACTCATGTTCTTCCAGGATCCACTACTGAACTACTTCAACACGTGGTGCACCTACAACACCTGGCTGTTCAATCGAGGCTCATGGTCGTCGGACATCCCAGGGTGGGTGTCGCCGGAGGAACCGGGCCGTCAGGTGGCCGAACCGCTGTTGACGAATGTGCCGGGCTACGCATACGGGGTACTGCTCATCACCATCGTTGGGTGTTGGCTGATGCGCAAGATTAAGGCGCGCTGGCCCAACATCAGCAATCTCCGCCTGATCCTCGTCACTTACGCAATGGCCTTCGTCTTCGACTTTGTCATGGAGGGCCTCGTCATGCTGCCGATCGGCTTTTACACGTATCCCGGATCCATCCGTTCGGTATCGATCAATGCCGGCACGTACTACCAATGGCCCGTCTACGAAGGATTGATGTGGGGCGGGGTGCAAGCAGCACTGTGCTGCCTGCGGTATTTCACCGACGATCGCGGCCGAACCGTCGTCGAGCGCGGACTGGACCATGTCCGAGGCGGATTCGCGCGGGAGCAAGCCACCCGCTTCCTCGCGATCTTCGCCGCGGTCAGCGGGTGCTTCTTCGTCTTCTACAACGTTCCCGCACAATGGATCGGCATGCACTCCGACCCCTGGCCGGAGGATCACCAGAAGCGCTCGTACTTCAACGGCGGCATCTGCGGGGACGGCACCGATCAGCCCTGCCCGAACCCAGTTCTGCCGATGCCCACGAAACGCTCCGGCTACATCAACACGGACGGTCAGCTGGTCCTGCCCGAGGGCACAAAGCTTCCACAGACCGTTCCCATCCAACGAGGAAACTGAGTTGCTGACCAACAGTCACCCCGCACCTGCCCAATCTGCTTCGGAGGCACCGTTTTACCGGCCGGTCGGTGATGAAGTCGACGTATTTCACGCGGCGGCCCGCGGCGGTCTGCCCGTGCTATTGAAGGGTCCCACGGGATGCGGAAAGACCCGCTTCGTGGAGGCCATGGCCCACGAGCTCGGCCGCGATCTGATCACCGTCGCCGGGCATGAGGACATGACGTCGGCGGACCTGGTGGGACGGTTCCTGCTCAAGGGCGGCGAAACAGTCTGGGTCGACGGACCGTTGACTCGCGCCGTGCGTGAGGGCGCCATTTTCTATCTCGACGAGGTGGTCGAAGCGCGCCAAGACACTACCGTGGTCATCCATCCACTCGCGGATCACCGTCGCCAGCTTCCCGTCGATCGACTCGGCACGACGTTGCAGGCTGCGCCGGGGTTTCAGCTGGTGATCTCTTACAACCCGGGCTACCAAAGCATTTTGAAGAACATCAAGGAGTCGACGCGTCAGCGTTTCGTCGCGATCGAACTCGACTTTCCACCCGTCGAGATCGAAACGCAAGTGGTCGCCCACGAAGCCAGGATCGACTCCGGGACTGCGCGCACGCTGGTACAGCTGGGTAGCGCGATCCGAAACCTCGAAGGTTCACCGCTGCGCGAAGTGTCCTCGACCCGGATGTTGATTCTCGCGGGCGGCCTCGTCGCCGAAGGGTTGAATCTGCGAAGCGCCGTCGAGGCGGCGATCGTCCAAGTCCTCTCCGATGATCGGGATGTCGTTCGCGCGCTCGGTGAACTCGTCGATGCCGTCCTGCCACGGACGTGATCACCTCCGATCCGGACAGCCCTGACCGGTTCCGACTCCTTGCCACCTTCGTTGCCGGCAGGTCCCTCGAAGTCACGGAGGCACCGGCCAGCGAACCTGCTCACACCAACGGCAGGGTGATATTCGTTTCGACGCACGTTTCTGTCGAGCAGCAGCGCCACGAGGTGCTCCTGCAAAGTGCGCTGCTCGGCGCGGGCAGTCTCGCTCCGCGATTGGTGAAGGGGTTGCGTGTGCGCCCCGCGATAGCGCGCCGCTACCTGGCAATCGAAGGCCGCCGCGTGCTTGCCGAGCTTGCGGGTCAGGTTCCCCTCGCAGCAGCACTACGCCCTGACGGGGGGCCCACCACCTCGACCGCCGATGAGTCACTCGAAATGGCCAGGGGCCAAATGAAAGTCGCCGATCCGCCCCAATGGTTCGGCGTCATCAAACCCTCCCGATTACTCCGTTCACCTTCCGGACCGGGCACACAGGCCACTGACAAGGAACTAAGCCTGGAATTCGATGTTGTGGACCTACCCGAGGCTGACGATGACGACGATGCGGAGCAGTCCGAGGACAGCAAGATCCTCAAGCTTTTTGACAATCCTCTGTTCAAGTCGCGAGCACTCTCGGACTACTTCCGCAAGCTGCTGGGCAGCTCACGCTCTCCCGGGGACAGCGCCGCCGGCGCAGAGATGCAGGCTCGCTCCATTCGGCGAGAGCACTCGTTCGGATCGAATGCCAAGCCTCTGCCCACCCGCATCCACTTCACCGATGACGGCAAACCCGGCGCCGCCGTGGGTGTTGGCGGCGCGCTCTATCCCGAATGGGACGTATACAACAACCGGTATCGACCCGAGTGGTGCCGAGTCATAGACTTCCCGCTTACCGTCGACGCCGAAATGTCGGCCGCCAGCGTTCCGCAGGACGATGTACTGCGACGGCGGCTATCTCGCGTCGGACTCGGGCCCAAGGTTCTTCGTAGCCGCCCCGACGGTGACGAACTCGACATCGAGGCGCTCATCGATCTGTTTATTGATCTGCGCTCCGGCCACTCGCCACCCGAACATGTCTACCTGGAACGGCGAAACCTTGCTCGCAATCTCGGCGTCCTCATCCTGGTCGACGCCTCTGGGTCTGCCACTGACACCGATGCGAACGGCCTTGCCGTACATGAACATCAACGACGGGCCGCCGCCACACTCGCCGCGACGCTCGAAGACTTGGGCGACCGCGTCGCCGTGTACGCCTTTCGATCACAAGGCCGCCACGCTGTACAGCTGCCGGCGATCAAGGCGTTCGGACAACGCTTCGGCGCGGTGGGGCGAGCCCGCCTCAACCAGCTTCAGCCATCAAGCTATACGCGCCTCGGCGCTGGCATCCGTGGTGCCGGTGAGATCCTCAAAACCGAGGCGGGTACCCCAAATCGGCTTCTCGTCGTGCTTTCGGATGGTTTCCCCTACGACGACGGCTACGAAGGCCGCTACGCGGAGGCCGACGCCTACAAGGCCCTCGAAGAGCTCCGCACTGATGGCGTTGCGTGCCTTTGCCTTTCCATCGGCGTTCCCACCGCGACCGACGCGCTCGAACGCGTCTTCGGCTCCGCCGGCTATGCCAGCGCCGCGACCCTGTCCGTATTGAGCCCGCGGATGGATGAGTTGTTCCTGTCTTCGCTTCGGGAACTAGCTGCGCCGAAGCCCACGAAAGGATGAGACATGAGGGTCCTTCTGACAGGTGCTCTAGGCAACATCGGCCTGTCCACATTGCAGGCATTGCTCGTGGAAGGCCACGACGTCGTCGCCTTCGACCTCGAATCTCGGCGAGCACGCAAGCTTGCCTCCAGGTTCGACGGACGAGTGCACGTTATCTGGGGCGACATCACGCGGCCCGAATCGATTCGGCACGCGCTGGAGGGCGTGGAGGCCGTGATCCATCTGGCGGGAATCCTTCCGCCCTACGCGGACCGGATGCCCGACCTCGCACGGAAGGTGAACCTGGACGGCACACGCAACCTGATCGCCGAGATGGAGGCGTCGGATACGGCAAGACGGTTGGTATTCGCGTCGTCGCACGGCATCGTCGGCGACGTCCAGGATCGCGAACCACCGCTGAACGTCGACACCCCCGTGTCTCCGACCGACGAATACGGCCGCCACAAGGTGGAATGTGAGCAAGCGATACGGCAATCAGGGTTGCGGTGGAGCATCCTGCGGCTTGCCGCGGTGACTCCAATCCACCTGCAGGCGCAGGACCCAAGCATCATGTTCGAGTTCAGCCCCGACGCACGGTTCGAATTTCTGCACCCCGCAGACGCCGGAACAGCATTCGCACGTGCCGTTGCGTGCGAGGAGACGATTGGGAAGACCTTGTTCATCGCGGGCGGCGCCAACTGCCGCATGACCTACGGCGAGTTCATCAACTCGTTGATGGGTGCAATCGGGATCGGCCCCATCCCCAGTGAGGCCTTCATCCGGAAAAGGCCTCCCCGCTTTTTCGGCGACTGGGTGGATACCGACGAAAGCCAGCGGCTTCTGCAATACCAAAAGCGCGGCCTCGCCGAGCAATTGGACGACATGAAGCAAGATTTCGGCCCGCTGGTGCCCCTCATTCGTCTCGTCCGCCCACTCGCGACGTGGTTCGTGATCCGCAGCTCGGCGTACCTCAAGGCGAACCGGCGCGGGTAAAAGTTCGCTCAGGTTCGCGCCGTGTTCTCGACGATGATCTCGCGCGCCGCCTCGTAGAATGCACTGATCAGCGTCGAGAACGACAGCTGGAACGGGTAGATCATGTGCACGTCCAGCGGCTCCAGGCTCCAGCCCGGTAACACCGGGACGATGCTGCCGTCCCGCAGTTCTTCCGTGCACATGATCTGCGTCGGCATGGCACCGATGCCGAGCCCCTGCAAGATGTATTCCTTACAGACCTGAAAGTTGTTGGCGCGCGCCCGGATTGTCGGCGTCAGCTCATAGGACTTCTTGTGCCGTGCCAGCGTGAGCGTTCGCTGCCCGCGATAGAAACCGAGGTGGATGAAGGGCAGCGTGTTCAGCTGCGTCGGCTCCGTGACCGGCTCGCCCAGCTCCCCCAAGAAGCTGGGTGACGCGCACAGGAAGAGTTCGAGGCTGAACACCTTGCGCGCGATCAGCGTCGAATCCTGCAGCGGGCCGGTGCCGAACGCCACATCGAACCCGTCCTTGATCGGGTCCACCATCTTGTCGACGAGGTGAATGTCCAAACTCGACTGAGGATTTCGCCGCAAGAACGTCGCGCCCACTCGCGACGCGTAGTCGATGCCGACGAAAACCGGCATCGCGACCCGCAGCTCGCCCTGTGGCTCCTGTCGGCTGCCTTCCACCAGGGCGCGCACCCCGTTGGCCTCCGCCAAAATGCTCACGGCGTGGGCGTACACCTTCTCCCCGAGATCGGTGACGGTGAGCTGATGAGTGTTCTTACGCAACAGCTTGATGCCCAGATCGGATTCGAGCTTGGTCAGCTTGCGGCTGACGGTCGACTTGGGCATCCCCAGCACCGCGGCCGCTTTCGACAGGCTGCGGCTCTCGACCACCTTGCCGAACACCAGCAGGGCGTCGACGTCGAAGGGCAGGTTCTGCTCCATCAGCCTCCTCACGTCCGCACTGTTCCAAATATGCAACAGGGTGTTGAGCTTATGCACCTTTTTCGAGCAATTGGCCAGCGGTACCGTCGGCCCTTATGAGCCAAGAAACGCTGGTGAGCAAGCCGGCCAGTGGCCTGTGGACCGATGCCTACCCCGAACTCGGACGCGGCCCCGTGTCACTGCAGGACTGCGTCTCACCCGAGTTCTACGAGAAGGAACGCGAGCACGTCTTCAAGAAGACGTGGCTGTACGTCGGGCGGGCCGAACGAGTGCCGAAGTCGGGCAGCTACTTCACCCGCGAACTGACGTTCCTCAACACGTCGGTCATCATCGTGCGCGGCAAGGACGACGTGATCCGTGCCTTCCACAACATCTGCCCGCACCGTGGCAACAAGATGCTGTGGGAGGACGACCCCTTCCGGGAAGTGCAGGGCCGGGCGCCGCTGCTGTACTGCCGGTTCCACGGCTGGCGTTACAAGCTGGACGGCTCGCTGCACTCGGCCACTCGCAAGGACTTGCTGCTCGACTTCGACGCCGACAGCTGCCGGGTCCCCGCGATTCAGTGCGAGGTGTGGGAGGGCTTCATCTTCATCAATCTCAACCCGAACAACACAGAGACGCTGAGGGATTACCTCGGAGAGCTGGCGCACGGCATCGAGGGTTATCCCTTCGAGGGACCGCACCAGATATATCGGTTCAAGACCGAATTGCAGTGCAACTGGAAGATTTTCGTCGACGGCTTCGCAGAGAGCTACCACGGCCCCTATCTCCATGCCTCGTCCTTCGGCAACCTCACAGCTGAGGCCAAAGAGGCACTGGACAAACCCAATCCCTTCACCGATGCGTTGGCCTACCAACTGAAGGGGCCGCATCGGATGTTCTCCTTCTCAGGCGAACCGTCGCGAAAGACCCCTTATTCCAAGCCCATCGAATGCGTAATGGAGGCCAGCGCGGCCGGTCCATGGACCAAGCGCACGGACCAGGGACCGATGCCGCGGGGACTGAACCCCACGCGCTCGGACAAATACGGCTTCGACTCGTTCCAGTTCTTCCCCAACTTCGTGGTGATCTTCGGCTCGTCGGGCTTTTCCACCCACACCCATTGGCCCACCGGACCGCACTCGCACATCTTCGAGGCCGAGCTGTTCTATCAGCCCCCGAAAACGCACAAGGAACGGCTGGGACAAGAGCTGACGGTGACGTTCCTCAACGACATCATCCTGGAAGATGCCAGTCCGTCAGAGGGCCTGCAGGCGATGCTGAACAGTGGCGCGCTCACACATTTCACGATGAACGACGAGGAGATCCTGCTGCGTCATCTGCACAAGACAGTGGCGGACTACGTCAAGGCGGGCGAGAAGTGAGCGCGCTTCTGCCGCCGGAATTTTCGCGACTCGAGCACCTGGTCCCCGAATGGGCGATCGAGGACGGACACGAGCGCTACGTCAAGCGCGTCAACAGCTCGATGAAGCAGATCCGCGCGTTCTACGACGAGGTGTTCCCGCTCGCCGAGGAAGCTGTGGCCTACGTCGACAAGTTCGACTACTCCGAACCGCTGCCCGACGACGTCGCCAATCTACGCAACCTGCTCTACTCACTGATCACCGTCTCGCTCGCGGTCGAGCTGTGGAAGCAACCGCGGGTAAAGCATTCGGCCAACACGATTCTCACGAGGATGAGCTGATGGGAGTTTCCGCAACACAACTAGACGTCGTCGACCTCACGCCGAGGATCGGCAGTGAAATCAGGACAGACGTCGACACGCTGCTATCCGGCAGGGAGGCCGAGACCATCCGTGCCGCACTCGAGCAACGCGGGGTGGTCTTCTTTCGCGGCCTGGACATCAGCGACGAGCAACAGGTCGCCATCGCCCGCACCCTCGGCGCCATCCCGGAAAA
>NZ_JAVHWM010000044.1:0-24741 GCF_032159765.1 Mycobacterium sp.
GCGATGACCGCGCCGGGTCGCAGCCACTGCATGATTCGCACCAACGTCGCATCGTCGATCGAGACGCATCCGCCGGTGGGGCCGCCGTCCGTGGTGTGCACAAAGAACGCACTGCCGTCGCCGGGAATGCGGGCCGAATTCACCCCCATCACCACCGCATGCCGATACTGCGGGATGTCGAGGTTCTCGGTGCCGCCGCTCGTCGTAGAAAACCGGCACTGCGCCTCCTTGCACACCTGCATCGTGTTGTATGTCGGGCTGTTCACATCGCCGTCCCACCAGTAGTCCGGTCCGACCTGGACGTACTGCAGGCCACTGCCGGGATTCGGCGCAGTGCCGAACGCGAAGTCCACCGTGAAGACTCCCATCGGCGTGGTCGGCTCGCCCTCACGATGCGTCGCCACCAGGCCGTTCGCGCCCACATGAGCGGGGATCCCCGCCTCGACGGGCCGCCATCCCGTCCCGGTGTTCTGCCACACATCCATCGTCGCCGACGAACCACCAACGCCCACAACGGAAATCACCTGGGACGCAGAACCGACCGCGCCCGCGAACCACGGGATGTCGTCGGCGCGACTTACGGGCGCCGTCCACATGACCGTCGCCGTGAACAGCAGGACCAGCACTCGGCGCATCCATGCATATTCGCACGCTGTCACCGTTACGCTTGGCCAAATGAGCACGCGCGCCGAGATCCTGACCACCGCAACAGAACTGATGCGCACCCTGACCACACGAGAGCCCGTCGCGATCCTCGACGTGCGTTGGCAGCTCAGCGAGCCCGATGGTCGCGCCGCCTACCACGAAGGCCACATCCCCGGCGCCGTCTACGTCTCCCTCGAAGACGAACTCTCCGATCACACCGTCGCCGGCCGGGGCCGCCACCCTCTGCCCTCGGGCAACCGCGTCGAACAGGCCGCCCGACGCTGGGGCGTCCGCCGCGACGTGCCGGTCGTGGTCTACGACGACTGGAACCGCGCCGGTTCCGCCCGCGCCTGGTGGGTGCTGACCGCGGCCGGAATACCCGACGTGCGCATCCTCGACGGCGGGCTCGGCGCGTGGCGCGCTGCGGGTGGCACCCTCGCGACCGGGCCCGTCGTGCCTGACCCCGGAGACGTCACCGTCACACACGACGACCTGTACGCCGGGGCGCTTTCCACCCTCACCGCAGACGAGGCCGCCGAGGTCGGAACCCTGCTCGACGCCCGCGCGCCGGAGCGCTACCGCGGCGACGTCGAGCCCGTCGACCCCGTGGCAGGCCACATCCCCGGCGCAGCCAACCTGCCCAGCACCCGCGTCCTCACCGACGGCGGCGCGTTCCTTACCGACGGCGACCTCGCCATGCTGACGGCGGACATCGACGGCGACGTCGGTGTGTACTGCGGATCCGGAGTGACCGCGTCCGTCGTGCTGGCCGCACTGGCATCCGCCGGCGTGCCAGCCGCGTTGTATCCCGGCTCGTGGTCCGAGTGGAGCTCGGATCCGTCGCGCAGCGTTACATAGTCTGCTCGTGCGCCGGCAAGTAGAAGTAGTAGCATCACCGCCCCGGCGCGGCGAACAGCCGTTATGCTGCGACGTACTCAATGTCTAGTCGAGGAACGGCCTTGCTCGATGAAGGTGTTCATCAGCTACTCGCGCCACGATGAGGCCGCGGTAGGAGCGCTCGTCGATGACCTTCGGCGCGCCCGCGCGCAGGTCTGGATGGATGAGGAGCTGGGCGGCGGGGACTCCTGGTGGACCGAGATTCTCGACCAGATCCGCAGCTGTGATGTCTTCCTCTTCGCGTTGTCGGACAAGTCCGTGCAATCCAAGCCGTGCCGGGCCGAGTTGGGCTACGCCCAAGCGCTGGAGTTGCCCATCCTGCCCGTGCAGATCGGGCAGGTCACCAGCTACTACGCCGACCCGATCTTCACCGTGCAACTCGTCGACTTCCGCGACCCGACCAGAAAGAGCGCATTCGATCTGTTGGCGTCGCTGCACGAACGCGCGAGCCGGCGGACCGCATTGCCCGACCCTCTCCCCGAGCCGCCGCCGATCCCGTACGAATATCTGCTCGGCCTCAGTGCATCGATCAACGACACGACGACGGTGCTGCCACCCCAGATCCAAGCGCAAATGTTGTTCGAGTTGCGCACCGCACTCAGCGACGAAGACGACCCGGTCGTCCTCGACGAGATCCGCAAACTGCTGCGAGCGCTGCGCAAACGCACCGACGTCACCTACATGATCGCCAGCGAAGTCGACGCCCTCCTGCGCAACGAGCCCGCCAAGACCGTGCAGGCCGCTGAGGGCGAGTCGCGCGTCGCTGCTGTGCCAACTGCGACTGCTCAGGCTGGCGACCCCGACCCGGTGCATGATCCGCTTTTGGCGGATGGCTTCCCACAGCAGCCCCCAGGGCCCGAGGCGCCACGCGGCGGCCGTCTGCGCAGACACCGCCGCAGCATCCTGCTCGCCTCGGTGGCCGTGGCGCTCGTCGCGGCAGCGGTGATCACGTACTTCGTCGTGACTCGGCCGAAGAACCCGCCGCAGCCCACTGTCGCGGCGGCCTATAACTGCAAGCAGGTGTCGGCGCCGATGACCTCGATCGACCCCCGCAAGGACACCGAGCCGCGCCTGCGGATACCCCACCCCCCCGGCTGGGAGCAATCCAAGATGTTCAACCCCGGCGGCGACGACCCCGTGAGTTCACCGGTCATTCGAGCCATCCTGATCAACAAATCGTTGGCCGCCAAGGGTTTCGCGCCGAATGCGATTGTGACAATGAACAGCCTGTCAGGCGCCAAGGTGAGCGACGCCTTCGCGGCGGTGCAAAAAGACTTGACGTCATCAGGCGGAACCGACATCTCTTCGACCGACGGCACCTTGTGTGGGCTACCGGCGCAAACCGTCAGATGGACCGCGGCGGCGGTTCCCGGCGCTGCGCCAGCGCGTCCGGCCAAGACGGTCGTCGTCGCCGACCAAGTCCAAGACATGGTCTACGTCATCAGCGTCAGTGTGCAGACCACGGACCCGGACAACCCCACATACCAGAAGGACAGCGATACGATCCTGACCGGCCTGCAAGTGCTGCCACCTGGCGCCACCGGCTAAGCGACAAGGAAGGTCCTGTCATGCCCCAACGCCTCCTCAAGCCAACGATGAGAATCGCTACTCTGGCGCTGCTCGCGTCGACGACGCTCGCCGCAACCGTCACCCTTCCGGCGAACGCCGACGCCGATTTCGACTATCAGCGATTTCAGACGCCGTCGGGAAACATCCTGTGCATGATGCTGCGCGAACATAGCTGGGTCGACCCGGCCCGGGCCGGCACAGGAGTCGCCACCTGCCAGGTCCAAGATCCCGTCTATCCGCCGCCCCCGCGTGAATACACTTCGCCCAACGGACAGACGAGCACGTGTTATCTCGCTGGCTGGGGAAGCCAGATCGCGCTCACTCAGGGCAGCCCGCCATACCTTTCATGTCTGACCGGTGTGCTCACCACACCGCCGCTGTCGACCCTGGCGCCTGGGCAGACGAAGTCGGTCGGCACCCTCACCTGTGCCAGTGAACCCCCTGCCATCAGATGCACCGACTCCAGTACGGGCCACTTCTTCCGAATGTCACGCGACTCCTACGACCTCGGCTGACCGGCTGTGCTGATTGGCGTCCTCGCCGCGCTGGTTGCATGCGTGGGCTATGGCGTCTCGTCGGTGCTGCAGGCCTACGGTGCGCGGCAATCCGCCGCAGAAGCATTGCGCGACAACGAGCCTGGCCACGTCACTGACACCGGCGGCCCCACGTTGCGCTCCACCATCGCAGCTGCACTGACCGTTGCCTTCATCGTCGGAAGCTGCCTCGACGTCGTCGGGTTCTTCGCGAATTTGGTTGCGGCCCGGCTCATTCCGCTGTTCTTGTCACAGACGATCGTCAGCGCGAACCTGGTCGTCACCGCCGTCTTCGGCATCTGGCTTCTTCACATCGGCCTGCGCACGCGGGATTGGATCGCCATTGCCACCGTGATCATTTCGCTGGTCGTGCTGGGCCTCGCGTCGGGCGAACGCGGCGACACGGTCGCACGGCATGAAGTGCACTGGTTCATCTTCTTCGCATCCGTCGTCATCTTGGGTGGCGGCCTCTGGCTCATTCGAGTGCTCGGCGCGCGGGCCGCCGTCGTCGCCGGACTGCTCGCCGGTGTGCTATTCGGTGTCCTCGCCATCGGGTCGCGGATACTCGACGGCGTCGAGCCTTTTCGCCTCGGCACCCTCATTGCCGACCCGGCGGCGTGGACCATCGCGATCGCCGGAGTCGGCGGCTTCTACCTGCATACCGTTGCGCTGCAACTCGGTTCAGTGAACGGCGCCACCGCTGCTCTGGTAGTCGGCGAGACGGTGGTTCCCGGAATCGTCGGCACGGTGCTGCTCGGTGACAGCAGCCAGCCCGGTCTCGGCTGGGTCGTGGTCGTGGGCTTCGTGGGGGCCGTCGCCGGCGCCGTCTGCGTCGCCATTTTCGGTGCCTCCGCGCCGTCTCCGCAGGCGGTAGTCGCTCCGCAGCACTAGTTTTGCCCGACAAGCCCGCGTCGAAATCTGCACCAGGGCTGCGATTCGGACGTTATCCACAGCCCTGGTGTAGATTTCGCCGTTCGGAGGCCGCATTGTCCGTGGCGGCGACAAGCATTCGTGCCATGTCTCAACCAATACGCGGCGCCGAGGCGATCGGCTCCGGACAACTCACCCGTGGACAACTGCGGCATAACTACACCGCAGTCCTCCCGAATGTGTACATCCCAAACAACGTCGAACGCTCGGCGCTCAGCAATGCCGCAGCGGCCTGGCTGTGGACCAAGCGCGAGGGAATCATCGCCGGTCGGGCCGCCGCAGCTGTACACGGCGCGCGGTGGGTCGACGCGACCGCACCGATCGAAGTCATCGCAAGACACACACGACCGCGATTGGGCGTCATCGTCCACAACGAGCGGATCGCCGACGACGAGATAACCAGCATCAACGGGACTACTAGTGACCACACCGGCGCGCACAGCGCTCGACCTGGCTCGCCACCTTCCTCGGTACACCGCGGTCGCCAACCTGGACGCGTTGGCGGCCGCAACTGGAACGACTACGCAAGAGGCGTTGGCATTGATCGGCCGATACCGAGGCGCGAGGGGAATCCGCCGCGCACGCCGGGCGCTCGCCCTCATGGATGCCGGTGCCCAGTCGCCGAAGGAAACCTGGCTGCGCCTTGTCCTCATCGACGCCGGCTTGCCCGCCCCGAGAACACAAATACGAGTGTCCGACGGCGTGAACGTGGCGTTCATCGACATGGGCTACGACGAACCCATGGTCGGCCTCGATTACGAAGGCTCCCATCACAGCACCCAACGCGAACGCTACGTATACGACATCGGACGGGCTGAATTGGTCGAGCAGCAAGGCTGGATCGACATCCGCGTGGTCGCCGAGCACACCCGGCGATTCATCATCCATCGGGTACACGAAGCATTCGCCCGCCGCGGGTGGACACCACCGAAATCTGCACCAGGGTCGTAGATTTGCAGAAACGACGACCCTGGTGCAGATTTCGACGTCAACGACGGCGACTAGTCGGACGCGTACTGCAGCATCGGCTCGACCTCCGACGCCTGCCCCCTGGAGATCGTCAACTGGTCGGGCCGAATCACATACTCCGTGCCGTCGGCGGGATTGTTGACGTTCCATCCGTCCGCATTGCGCGCTGCGTTGGCAAGTTCGATGCTCGCGCCGTCGCTGAGTCGAGTCCCGCGGTAGTAGAAGCTGTTTGGCGCGGATTGGCAGACGACGAGCAACGACTTCGTCGTGTGCGCCATGGCCGTCGCGGCATCGCCGTTGTCGCAACGTGCGGCGGCATTGTTCAGAAATCCCTGCCCGTCGGTGCCCGGCAGCCCTTGTGACAACGACGCCGACGTCGGCGGTGGCGCCGGTGTGGTTGACGACTTCGTCGTCGGTGCCGTCGTCGTCAACGTCTCGGTCGTCGTCGACGGCGGCGCCGCCTGCGGGACGGACGGCGCGGCGGCTTGTTCTGACCCCATCAGAGTCCACAACGACGCGCCGAGGCCCGCCGTCAGCAAACCCAGGGCCGCCCCGACAAGTGACCACCGCCACGTTCCGCTGCGGCGCCGCTTCTGCGACGGCAACGGCGCCGTGCGGGGCGGCTGGGGTGCGGGAAACTCGCGGGTCCTAAGCGGTGCCGACGGACGACCTGCCGCCGCGCCACGGGCCGCGGCTGCGAACTCGCCGGCAGACGAGAACCGTGCCTGCGGTTTCTTGGCCATCCCCCGGCCGATGACGTCGTCGAACGCCGCGTTGAGCACCGGTCGTGCCGCGCTTGCACGCGGCGGCGGGGCCAACATGTGTGCGCTCATCAGCTGGCTCAGCTCCCGCGCCGCAAACGGCGGCCAACCGGTCAGGCACTCATAGAACACGCAGGCCAGCGAATACACATCGGACGCGGGCCCCACCACGCCACCGGAAAACCGCTCCGGCGCCATGTAGGTGCACGACCCGATCGCCGCGCCGGTCCTGGTCAGCCCGCCGTCTCCGCCCTGGTGGGCGATGCCGAAGTCGGCGAGATACACGAAGTCACTGGGCGTGAGCAGGATGTTTTCCGGCTTGATGTCGCGGTGGACCAGGCCGTCGGCATGTGCGGCGTCCAGCGCGGCCGCGAGCTGCGTGATGATCGAGGTCGCCCGTGCCGGGTCCAGCGGCCCGCATTCCGCCAGCACAGACTTCAGGTTCGCGCCCTCGACCAGGCGCATGTCGATGTAGAGGACACCGTCGATGTCGCCCCAGTCGTGAACGGGGACGATGTGCGGTTCCTGCAGTCGCGCGGCAACCCGCGATTCTCGTCGAAATCGCTCTTGGTAGCGGGTATCGGCGGCGAGCTCGGGCAGAAGCAGCTTCAGCGCGACGATACGGTCCCTGACCGTGTCGTACGCGCGATACACCTCGCCCATCCCGCCGACACCGATGAGCGACTGCAACTCATACGGACCGAACATCGTGTCGACGCGATCGCCGCCGCGTAGTGTGACCATTCGGAAACTCCCAGCCCCCCAAAACGTGTGCTGAATCGTGTGCAGCCGCCATCACCAGCAGCACTTCAACGTGATTTCCCGTTGACATCGCAACGAAACCCTCATTGACACTACCCAATTCGATCGCCCATGCCACATCTGTGATCGATGAGAAAGTGACCTGGCTCACGACAACCGGAGCGCAGCAAAGATTTACGCACGACCCGATCTGCAGTGTTCGACGCCGTCGAGGTACCGGACAAACCATTCGACATCGTGATGACGGTATCGCCCGGCCCCCTCCACCAGAAGGTGACCTTCACAACCTAGTCCCGCGTTACGAGTCCAGCCGTGACTCTTCGAAATCCAGTTCGCGCTGAAGGCGATTCATCATCTCGTTCGAGACTTTGCCCTCGGCACGCATTTCCAGCAACGCGGTGCGTTGCGCGGCAAGCACGCAACGCACCATCCGCTGATACGCCTGCGACTGGTCCTCGACGCCGTCGTCCTCGATCTTGCCCGCCCGCGCGGCCAGGCGTTGCTTGCGAAACTGGTACTGTCCGCGCATCCGCTCGACCGACTCGTCGCGCGTCCAATCCTCCTCTGCCAGAACGTCGATTTGGTGCAGCGCCGCCTTCGTCGCAACCAGACGGGCCCGCGTCTCCTCGTCGGCCTCGGCACCGCCGTCGTTGACGCCGGCACGCCGGATCAGAGCTGGCAGTGTAAGCCCCTGCAGCACAAGGGTTACCAGGATGACGACGAAAGTCAGGAAGATGATCAGGTCGCGTTGCGGGAATGGACCGCTCACCGTCGAGAACGGCAGCGCCAACGCGACCGCCAACGAGACTGCGCCCCGCATCCCACTCCATGCCATGACCAGCCGCCAGCCAGCACTGGCGCGGCGGGCGCGCTGCGAGGGTCGACGGTCGAGGGCCCGGATCAGGTACGGCACGGTGAAGAACCACACCAACCTGATACCGACCACCACCGCGACGACGGCCGCGGCGTACCCGGCGACCTCACCACCGGAATAGTGCCCCAAGCTGCCGACTACCGCGCGAAGTTGCAGCCCGATCAGCACGAAAAGGATTGCGTTGACCAGGAAATCGACGATGTCCCAGACGAAGAAGCCCTGCAGCCTAGGCTGCAGCGTCAGCACTCGCGATCCCCGAACGGCCATGTACAGTCCCGCGGTCACCGTCGACACCACACCTGAGACGCCTAGCGCATTGGCCGGCACGAACGCCGCATAACCGGTAAGCAGCGAGATGGCGATGCTCACCTGCGCGTCGCTGGTGCGCGCCCGAATCCGGGCCGACAACCAGCCGACCGCGAGCCCGATCGCCACACCGCCCACGATCCCCAGGACGAACCTCAGCCCGGCCTCGACGAGTGAGAACGACCCGGCCACCACCGCAGCGACCGCGACCCGATAGGCCACCAGCGCGGTGGCGTCGTTGAACAGGCCTTCGCCTTCGATGGCGCTGACGAGCCGACGAGGCGCCTCCAGGCGCCGGAGGATAGTCGACGCGGCCACCGGGTCCGTCGGCGAGACGATCGAACCCAGTACGAACGCCACTTGCCATGACATGCCAGGGATCACCGCATGGGCCACGACCGCGACGGCGGACATCGTCGCGAGCACCAACGGGATAGTGCTCAACGTCAGCGCACGCAGATCCGCGCGAAAGTCGTTGAAATTGCTGAAGAATGACGCTTTGTAGAGCAGCGGCGGCAGGAACAACACGAGAACGATCTCTGGATCGAGCTCAACCTGCGGCACTCCCGGGATCAAACCGAACAGCGCTCCGCCGAGGACCAGCAGGATCGGGTAGGGCACCGACAACCGCGACGCCAGCACGCTCAGACCGACGACCGCCACAAGCAGCGCGGCGAGCAGAATCTCAGCCTGTCCCATCGCTGCATTTTCTCAGGGCCCGTCTGCTTCGGCCACGGCTGCGTTATGCTGCTTTGGCCCGCATCCGATCGGAAGAAGTAGTAAATGGCACAGGGAACCGTCAAATGGTTCAACGCCGAAAAGGGTTTCGGCTTCATCACCCCCGACGAAGGCGATAAGGATGTCTTCGTCCACTATTCGGAGATCCAAGGCGGCGGCTTTCGCTCGCTCGAGGAGAATCAGCGCGTCGAGTTCACCATCGAGCAGGGCGCCAAGGGGCCCCAGGCCGTCGGAGTGACCGCCATCTAGCATGAGCAACGTGCTCGCAAAGATCGCAGGAGCGGTGGTGGTGTCCGCTCTGATCCTGGCCGCGCCCGTCGCCGCCGAACCCGGCGACGACACCGCGGGCCCCACTACATCCAGACTTGCCGCCGTCGTCTACGACCTGAACGACCAGACCGGCTATCCGACCGGGAGATTGACAGGGCTACCCGACGGCGGCGGGGCGCCGGTGACCATCCGGCCGGCCCTCTTCAGCAAGGACGCCTACCTGATGTCGGCTGGGTTCGGGGACGCCCCTCCTGACTCAGTCCGACGGTGGGACCAGGCCGTCGAGTTCTTGTCGCAGCCGAACGACTCCCCAACTCCGCCACCGCCTTTCGCGGCGATCGGCAACACCCAGGAGTTGATGAAGGTCGCCAGCAAGCTGCCCGCGAACACGATCGTGGTGTCGTATGTTCCGGACACCACCAACCCTGGGAAGTTCAGCCTGGTGACGTTGCAGCCGGTGGCCCCGTAGCCAGGGCCAGACTCACCATCCCGAAGTAGCCGGCTTCCCGCGCCTGACGTTGATCGTCATGAACACACTCCAGCCGATCAGCGTGCCCAGTGCGATCGAGAAAATCGCGACCACACTTGTTGCCAGCGTCGTGATATCGCCCTCGCCGGTGACGGCCTCGCCGAGCGATTCGAAGCTCAACGCACCCGGAACCAGCGCCCAAAACGCCGCCAGCATCATGACGATCGACGGCGGCGACGTCCTGATCTGAGCGGCCACCATCGCGAACGGCACGACGAGAAACCCGCCGACCGCACCAGAGTGGGTGGGCGACATGAACAGACCGCCCACCTTCTGCCCGACGAGTGCCACGCCGATCGCCAGGATCAGCCAAACCAGCGAGCCTTTGGGCGCTGAGAGATAGATGTACAAGCCGATGGAAATCACGATCACCGCGACGTAAAACGACCAAGCACCCATCTGCGGCGTCGGCTGCTGCGGTGCGAGCAGCCCACCGACCTTCATTCCCATTCCGACTCCGAACACGAGGAGCGCCAGCTGTGCCACGCCGTAAATCAATCGGCTCGAACCGCTGATGACCTGCCCGGCAGCCAACTCCATCGCGGCGATCGTCAGCGCAAGCCCCGGCAGAAGCGCTACCAATGGCGGGCTGATCACCCGTAGCAACCCGTCGTTGGCCGCATCGGCGACGAACCAGGTTGCCAGCGCGGTGACGACGGCCGCGGCAAGTGTCGGTAGCACCGCGTTCAGCGTCGGAAACGGCCGTCCCAGAACCTGAATCGCGCCGACCAACGTGCCGAGAAATACGTAGCCCCACAACGACGCCCAGGTCGGGTTGATGATCATGCCGAATCCAAGCGTGGTGATGATGTAACCGACCACCGTGGTGATGGGTCCGAACCGCGGCGCCATTGTGCGGGCGGCAGCGGCCTCCCTGGTTGCGTCAGCCGCAGTGATGGCGCCGACCTCGGCGAGTTCGCAGATCGCATCGATCCGTCCGGCCAGGTTCAGCTGCGTCGTCGGTTTGATGATCGTTTCGACCTCGTAGGCGACGGTGCCGACCTGAACCACAAGCGCCGTCGGCAACACCATCACGCGGACGGTTTGGTCCGTGTACTGGCTCGCGATCGTTAGCAGCCGCGCGGTGACGAGCTGTGTCGGTTGCTCACACTCCACGAGCGCGATGCCGAGCTCGCGAAGCATCGCGGCGACCTCCGCGTCGTTGTGGTCCTGGCCCTCGGTCAGCGCCTGCGGTATCTCCTTGCGGATCGATCGCAGGAGCCGTGTCACTCTGCCCGGATCGTCGGTCATGCCGTCACTGGCCTTTCAGGCTGCCGATGCCCAGCGACGGGTGCTCCGGTTGCTCCTCTGGTTCGTCCTCGATGTTTTCGACGTACGCCTGCGGATCACGGTCGGTGATGCGCAAGCCCTCGGTAGTGGGATGGGCAGCCATGAACTCGCTGAACTGCCGCCCGAGCGCCTCACGAAGGCCGATCGGTGCGTGGCGACGGAAGTCAGAAAGACCTTCCCGTTCCTCCTCACCCATGTGGTCGTCGTTCGCCGTCCTGGCGCGACCAACCGCTGCCCACCATTCATCGGTGCTGACCACCGCCGCGTTGGCGTCCCGCACGCCGTCCCGAATGTCGTTGTGATCGCCGATCGCATCGAGCGTTTCGGCCACCGGGTCCTCAGTGCCCCGCTTGAGCAGCTGCGGATAGAAGATCTTCTCCTCGATGTAGGCGTGCACATCCAGCTTGTCGGCAAGAGGCCGCCACACTTTGTTGAGCGCTGCCCGGCTCACCCACGGCCGGGCCTGCAGTTCGTCGAGCTTCGCGAACTGCTCGCGAAACCATTCGTGGTCGGCGAGTATCAACTCGGTGATGTCGGCCATCTCGATCCCTGTGTTCCCTGGAAACGCGCGTGGTGTTCCACGCCAAAATCGACGCTACCGCGACACAGTGCGGGTAGGCACCGCGGTGGCGTCGATCTCGACGTTCAACCAACCCTAGGGTGTCCCCCATTTGCACCAGACGAACGAACCCGAATTCTCCGCGACCACAACACCGTCCACGTTGATCCGGCAGGTGACCTTGCCTGCAGCCCAACCCTTCAGCGACAGGTAGGTGGTATCCGGACCGATGTCGACCCAGCGGGTCCACGGATCCTTGCGATGCCACTGTTCGTCGATACCCAGCGGATCCACCATGACACTGCCGAGCTGGACCGTGTACTGCGTGTCGATCACCAGGAAGACGTGATGGTTGCCGCCGTTGCCAGGCCCGTTTGCCGGCGTGTCGCCGACAACCCGCGAAGCGGCGGCGGCATTGTCGGCACGCACCGTCTTCCTGAACTCCGGTGAGACACAGACGGTGTCGCCATCGAAGGCCTCCCGCCAGACGAATCCGGAGACGCATGTGTTGCTACCGGGGACTTGATTGGCGGTGGGATCGACGTTCTGCCGCTTGATGGTCCGGCGCATGCCGGGGTCCACGCACACGTGATCGCTGGCGTTCGCTTCCCTCCACACGAAGCTCTGTTTGCAGGTGTCCGCGGGTTGTGCCCGCACAGCGGCCGGAACCGCGACGGACGCCATCGCGACCGCCAGCGGCAGCGCGACAACCCTCTTGCCCAGACGCCACCACCGGCGCGTCCTCGATTCAGACACGGTTAAGTGCCCAATAACGCTGTCTGCGACCACTATTCGTTGACATGGGACTTCCCCTCTTGGGCGGTCGTCAAGTCGACGGCGGTTTCTTGACCGACCCGGCCAACGCTATAAACGACACCGCCTGCGAGGGAATACGGTGTTTACCCTACAAATTCGCGGCCTAGTCGAAGGGAATGCTCTCTCGCCGCGGACCGCAACCCCATCTCATCGATTCCCCCGATAATGACATGATCGATCCATGACCGATCGCATCGAGGTTCCCCGCACCATCGCCGCGCCTGCCGCCGACATCTTCGCCGTGCTGTGCGACCCGCAAGGGCACGTCGCGATCGATTCCTCTGGGATGCTTCAGGACGCCGAGGGCGAGCCGGTGACCGCGTCCGGCGACTCGTTCGTCGTGCACATGGACCGGGAGGCACTCAACGACTTCCCGCAACTGGGCAAATACGACGTCACCGTCACCATCCGGGACTTCGAGAAGGACCGGCTGATCGCGTGGACTGTCCTCGGCCAGATCCGTCCAGACATCGGGCACGTGTATGGCTACCGGCTCGAGCCCACCGACGACGGGACCGTCGTCACCTCGTTCTACGACTGGTCCGACATCGACCCAAAGTGGCGCGAGGCCAACATCTTTCCGATCATCTCCGAGGGCGCGCTGCGTGCCACACTCGGCATCCTCGATCGCACCGTCCGCCGCGGCTACCCGCGGGCGTCCTAATCGAGGTTCTGCACCTCGACGCGCTTGGCGGCCGGCACACCGTTGGGCACCGGCACCGAGACGGTCAGGATGCCCTTCTCGTAGGTGGCCTTGACCTCGTCGATGATCGCGCCTGAGGGAAGCGGGATCGACCGGCTGAAGGCGCCGTAGCTGAACTCGGACCGACCCTGCGACTCGGCCTTGTGGCTGCGCACGGCTTTGATGTGCAGGATGCCGTCCTCGACGGTGATCTCGACGTCCTTGGCGGGGTCCACACCCGGGATCTCCGCGCGCACCTCGTAGCGGCCGTCGCTGATCGTGTCCTCGACGCGGATCAGGTTCTTCTCAAAGAATGGCCGCAGGCCAGAGAACACCGAGCTGCCGCCGAAGAAGTCGACGAGATCAGGCATCAGGGTGCGGGACTGGCGGGGGGCCGTGGTGCGCTGAACAGGCAGAGTTGCCATCGGTAGCTCTCCTAAGCTCTTGTACCTCTTTGGTTTTCGATTCAATGACCGATCCAAGCACCGAGCCGGCGCCGACGATAGACCGTGCCCGGCGTTGTTGACGAAGGGTTCATTGCGCGTTCAACGCCAGCTTGCATCAATACGCGTAGCGTCAAATCGCAGGCCGCCACGGGGAGCTAATGATGGACCTCGACGAATTCAGCGTCGCAACATTCAACCTGTACAACATGCAAGAGGCGGGTAAGAAGCTCTACACCGAACCAGGCTGGACGCCAACGCAGTTCAACCTCAAGGTGAACTGGACGATCTTCCAGCTGACCATGCTGGAGTATCCCCACATCGTCGGCATGCAGGAGCTTTGGAGCAAGGATGCTCTCAACAAGATCCTGACCACCGGCGACGTCGAAGAACACCGGCTCGACAAGAAGTACGACATGCTCGCTGACCCCGCGACAGGCGGTCACATCGTGTGCGCCGCGCTCGTGCGCAAAGGGCTTCTCACGGGCGACCCGGAGTGGATCGAAGACTTCCCCGACGAGGTGAAACTCGACTCCAAAGATGACCCGCAGGACCCCCAGGCGCCGGCGATCAAGATCACCCTCGACAAGTTCTCCCGCCCCGTCCTGCACTTTCAAGTCAAGCTGCGCGAAAACCTGCCGCCGACAGAGGTTTTCGTGGCGCACTTGAAGTCGAAACTGCCGACTCAGCTCGACAAGGAGAAGTGGTTCAAGGCGGACCCGGACGCCTACAAGCCGCATCGCGTGGCTTTGGGCGGCGCCATTTCCAAGGAGTCCGACACACCGGTCATCGTGCTAGGCGACTCATGTGCTGGTGAGCGAGCAGTTCTACGACAACAGCCGCAAGCGCCAGTGGATGTTCGACGGTCTGGTGATCAACAACGACCACCTCAACTTCGAGAACCACAAAGACACCGGCACCGGTGACCACGGCGTCGTCAAAGTGACTTTCAAGTACAAGCCCGCGAGCAGACGCTAAATCGCACGATCAGCCCTCGGGTAATGCGATTCCGCGTCTGCTCGCGTTTGGCCAGCAGGCACGACGGGTATTTCACGCAAGCGCACACATCGAGCAGACGAGGACGACATCATGGCAGAGCTGACGGCGGAATCCGACCGCCGGAACGCCGAGGCACTCCCGGCGATCGGGCTCATCCTCAACATGGTTGCCGTTATCGCACTCGCCCTGTGTCTGGCGGGTCTCGCGACGAATCTGTGGCTCGCCGCCGGCGCCGGCGGAGTCGCGCTCCTGAGCTTCGCGGGCAGCATGGCCGTTCTGATCGTCGACGGTAAGCGATTTGCCAGGCCAGGAAGTCGCCGCCGCAAGGCCCGATGACCGAGATCGACCTCGAAGCGCTGTCGACGGACACCCACGGTTACACCGTCGATGACAACGACGATGACGATCCGATCCTGGTCCCCAAACGCCGCTGCTCCTATTCGAGTGAACTGACCGTGTCAGCTACGTGCGGCTGGCTGGCCGCAGTGGGCCGGTAGCTGGCCATCCACACCTCGAGCTCGTCGACCGGCAACGGCGGACTGTGCACATAGCCCTGCGTGATGTTGCACCCGAACCGCTTGAGCGCGCGCAGGGTCACTTCGTCTTCGACGCCCTCGGCGACGAGATCTGCGCCCAGGCTGTGCGCCAACGCCACCGTCGACCGCACGATCGCGATCGACCGGGGATCGTCGGCCACCCGTGCCACGAACACCCTGTCGAGCTTGAGCTCGTCGACCGAAAGATCTTGCAGGCGAGCCAAAGACGACCATCCGGTGCCGTAGTCGTCCAGCGAAATCCGAACGCCGAGCCTGCGCATCGCCGCCATTGTGCGGCGTGATCTCACCGAATCCGTTGCCAGCGTGCTTTCGGTGATCTCGAGGATGAGCGACCGCGGCGGCACATCGTGGACCTCGAGTAGGCGCTCGATCGTGTTGACGAGATCGAGGTCGAGAACGTTGGTGGTCGACACGTTGACCGCGACGGTCAACTCGATTCCGTGATCGCGCCATGACCGGATCTGTGCCAGCGCAAGGTCGATCACAAAATTGGCCACCTGGCGCATGAGCCCGGCACGTTCGGCCGCGGGGAGGAACGCCAAAGGGAGCAGCAGCCCACGCGTCGGGTGCTGCCACCGCAGCAGCGCCTCGACGCTGTGCAAGCTGCCGTCGCGCGCGTTGATCTTCGGCTGGTAGTGGCAGGTGAGCTCACCTTGTGACAGGGCTATGCGAAGTTCCTCGGCGAGGTCGGTGCCGTTCTGCCGTTCGACTTCGTCGGCCGAGTTGTACACGGCGATCTTGCTTTTCGAGACCTTCGCCGACGGTAGCGCGCTCTCGACCCGACTCAACAACTCCGGCGGATGGTTGCAGTGGCCGGGGCACATCGCGATCGCGACGCTCGCATCCACCTCGACCGTGATCTGGTCCAGCGCGAACGGGGCGCTCAGGGACTCGCGCAACGCTCCGGCGTAGGCGCGCAACGCGGGCAGGTCCGGGCAGTCCTCCATCAGGACAGCGAACTCGTCCCCGCCGGTTCGCATGAGTTGCGCCGGCGCGCGGACCACCTGCGAGAGCCGATCGGCAATCCGGCACAACAGCTCATCGCCGACGTGGCCGCCGAAGTGGTGGTTGATCTCCTCGAAGTCGTCGAGATCCAGCAGCAGCAGAGCGCATCTGTCCCGCCGCGACGACGACGCGCCGTTGGCGGACGCCGCGGTCAGCGATATCGCCAGCGCCCTGCGATTGGGCAGCCCGGTCAGCTCGTCGGTCACCGCGTGCGCGTGCGCTTCCGCGGACGCGCTCATGTCACGGAACGTCACGCTGAATCGTGCCGCAACGGCGATCAGGCTCAACGCCGCCAACCCGACCGCCACCCGTGAATCGTTGGAAAGGATGGCCACGGCGACCGCGACGACCGTGCACACCACGGGCACAGTGAAGGCGCTTCGTCCGAGTGTGCGACGCGGCGCCGCCCGCGACGGCAGCCAACTCGCGATCGCCACGAGCAGCGCGGAGGTGGGCCAGCACACGTCAAGCGACGTGCCCACCCGGTACGCGCCGGCAGACGTCTCGAACAGGTACACAGTGTCGGCGACGGCGCTGACCGTCAACCCGACGAGCAGAAAGCTCCACCGAAACTCTTTGCGCCAGCCGATGATTGGCAGCAACGAGGCCGCGATGGCCACCAGCAGCAAGTCTCCCCACGGGTACGCCAGACCCACCAGCGCGGTGGCGGTCGCGTTGGTCATCGCCGTCCGGATCGGCCCCGCGGCCAGCGCCGCACCCATCGCTGCCACGGTCAGCCCGCACACCAGCGTGTCCAGCCGGGTCGACAGCGGCACCCGCCGCAGCTGGGAGCGCATCAGCGACAGCAGCCCGGCGTACGCAAGAGGGTAGAACAACAGATACGCCGGGTCGGCGATCGACGGGGACTCACCCGAATTCACCCATCCCGCGTAGATCACGTCGCCGATCCCCGATACCGCCAAGCCGGCGCCGATCAGCGTCCACGCCAGCCGCTCGGTGGTTACCTGCCACGCCCGGGCGATGACGATACCGGCCGCCGCCAACGTCAGTCCCGGGTACAGGATGTTGTCGAAAAACATGTGCTCGCCGCGACTTTCGCGAACCAGTGTCGAGACTCCGAACACCAGCACACCGATTGCGATGAGCCCCAACGCGATCCAGATCGCCCGCGGAGCCAACCGGCGGTCATGACCGTCGCCGGCAGGCGCGTTGACCACAGCACTTTCGTCCGCCACGTCGACGCCGACCGGCGAACCCGAGCCGGCCGCCGCGGTCGCCGAACCGGCCAGCTGAGGCAGTTCACGCGGAGTAGGCATGTCGGGCTCGTAGCTGCGCACGCATCCCCCGCCCGCGCGCTTGGCCGCATACATGGCCAGATCGGCGTGCCGGA
Source organism: Mycobacterium sp. (assembly GCF_032159765.1). Taxonomy (GTDB): domain Bacteria; phylum Actinomycetota; class Actinomycetes; order Mycobacteriales; family Mycobacteriaceae; genus Mycobacterium. The sequence continues at coordinate 17,486 of NZ_JAVHWM010000044.1, forward strand.
GAAGATCGTCGACGGACGTGTCGGACTCGTTGGCCGCGAATGTGAGACCTATGCTCGGACGCACCGTCAGCGGGACGCCCTCGATCATGATAGAGGCGTTGAACGCCAACAAGATTCGATCTGCGGCAACTTGCGCCTCGGCGATGGAGTCTTCGATCAGCACCGCGAATTCGTCACCGCCGAGCCGCGCGACAGTCCACGTGTCCCCCACACAGTCGGTGAGACGCCCCGCGACCCGAATCAGGAGTTCATCTCCTGCCGGGTGGCCCAGTACGTCATTGACTGCCTTGAACTTGTCGAGGTCCAGGCACAGCACCGCTACCGGCTGGCCGCCGTGCCGTTGACGTGCCAGGGCGTGTTCCAGACGCTCGAGAAATTGAGCACGGTTCGGTAGCCCCGTGAGGCTGTCATGGAAAGCCGCCCGCGCCACCGTCGAGAGCAGCCCTTGGTTTTCGACGAGCACCACGAACTGGCGCGCCAGCACGCACCCGACGAGGACCGCCACCATCGCGAACAGCGGACCCCCGTGCGCCGTTGCGCGAAGCGCGCTGGACAGCCCCACGCCGCCAGCGACCACCACCGGCAGGTACGGCAGCCACAGCCGGGCGCGCGACCGGACCTCCATCGGCGACGTCTCGGCGGCCGGCTCGTTGAAGCTCGACAGCGCGCCCAGCGCCAGCATGGCCAGTCCAGCCACTCGTGCCAGATCGACGAGGCCGTTGTTGTGATAGCCGCCGGAGCCGGTGAGGTACACGAGAATGATGTCGGCGACGCAGATCGTCACCATTCCGCCAACGACGAGGTTCAGACTGGGCCGGCCGGCAGACCCGGTCCGCGACCACATGAGAATGGCCACCGTCACCAGGCCCACGTCGAAAGCCGCGTGGGCCAACACTCCCCACCGCTCGATGCCGTCTCGGCTGAGCAGCTCGTCGAGCATGAAAATCCACGACACCGCTAGCAACGAGGTCGCCACGATCACGCCGTCGAGCACCATCCGCCAACGGCTTTGGCCGCTGCCCTCGGACAGGCACACCAACGACAGAGCCGCGAAGACCGGGAAGACGATGAGCACAAGATCGACCGGGGTCGGATACGCAAAGTGCGCGATGCCGGGGGTCAGCCGGAGGGCCTCGCCGACGGCCCACGCTCCCAGCGCGACGGCCAGCGCGAGCCATCCACATCGCCGGCGACCCTGCGCCCGGCGTGCCGCCCAGCCGGCACAGCCAGCCGCGGACACGACGCTGAGCAACAACACGATCTGATCGATCGAGGGGTTGCTATCGGCTTTCCCCCAGCTGGCGACAAATTGCGCAGCGATGATGACGAGCGCGATTCCGTACCCCCCGACCACGAGCCATCCCGCTCTGGCTGACAACCCGAGGCGTCGCCACGGATTTTGTATCCAGGGGTCCATTACCGTCCCGTTGAAATGGGTGCATTAGAGGAGAAAAGAAACTATTCGCAATATAGAGAATTATTGCAACACATCCAGGCCCGGGCGAGTGGACGCGGACAGCAGTGTCTCGTTGTCGGCGTCGGCCGCCAAGGTCGCGGCGATCTGCACCTACGAGCCGGCCTGACTGCCCGCTGTACTTAAGGGGTCCAGTGCCGCACGAGCCACTGTTGAAGGGTCTGGACATCAGGATCGAGTTCGGCGGTGAGCCCCCGGTCGGCCTGGTAGGCAGGCAGCTTGGCGAACCATCCGAACATCGCGCGCTGATCGTCATCATCGACGACGTCAACCGGAAGCGCCTCGTAGCGAGCCGGTCTTCCAGTCACAGACTCGAAGACCGCGGCGATTTGAGAACCGGTCAACTCATCCCCGGCGATCTCGACGGCACCCGTGGGCACGCGCGAAGGATCGAGGACGGCAGCGGCGGCGACCGCGCCGATGTCGTCCACAGCGACCATTTGCAGCGGGACGCCGTCGGGCACCGGTAGCCGCACCACTATCGACTCGGCATCGGATTGCGGCAGTTGGCCGAGCAGATTCTCGTAGAAGAACGTGGGTCGAACGAAAGTTGCTGGTATGCCAATTTTTTCGATGTGCTCTTCCACCCGCCGTTTGCTTTCGAAGTGCGGAATTCCGGTGCGGCGTTCGGCCCCGCCAACCGAGCTGTAGACCAGATGCTCGACAGAGGCCGCCTGGGCCGCATCTGCGATGGCGATACCGTCGGCGGTCTCCCCAACAGTGCCCCGGCCCGACGTCATCGTCGTCATCGCGAAAACCCGGGAGGCCCCGCTGAAGGCGGCTCGCAGCGTTTCCGGATCACCGATGTCCGCGGTCACCAACTCCGCGCCGGCTGAAGCGAGTTCACGCGCGGCCGGTTTCTCCGGGTCTCGCACCAGCGCTCGTACCGTCGCCCCGGCGCTGAGGAGTGCGCGCGCGGTCGCGCCGCCCTGCTGTCCGGTTGATCCGACGACGGCGATGACAGGGTTCGTCATGTAACTCTCCTCTTACAGGGGGTTGCTATGGGTCGGGGTGTCTGTGGAAAGTCAGCACGCGACCGGGGTCGAGGGCGTCCCTGATCGCGTGCAATCTGTCCCGGACCGAGGGGGTCCATCCGTCCGGGACACTGGACTGCCCTTCACAGAACGACGGTGCCGCGCGACCGATGTCGGCGGATCGGGCGGCGGCCTCGACGCCGGCAAGCTTGCCGTCAGTTCGACTGCGCGCGTTGTCGTCGACGGCGGCCCCGACGGCGTGCATCAAGAACGGAGCGGGCACAGTAGTCAGTGCACCCCTAGGGCCGACACTCTGAGATGCGGTGTTGCGCAGCTCAATCATGTTCAAGCCGTCGGGCTGGCCGATCCGGGCGGCATCGAACATCGCATTGGCGATCTCCGTCACGGCGGGCCCCAACCATCGGCCGATTCCCCGCGCCGGGACGGCAGTCGGCGGATCAAGGTGTATCGCGGAAAGCTGTTCGACGTCGGCCGGCCCGGTCGTGTCGACCACCGGGACGGCAGCGCTGCGCACGGCGTCACGCATCGGCTCGAGATAGGCTGCGCCGTCTGCCGATGCGTAGGAAAGATGGACGACCGTCGTGCCGAGTAGTTTCGCGGGGAATGGCCCTTGATCCGGCAGCTTGAGCAAGGACAGCGAGCTGCTGACCGACGCGCTCACCCCGGCCGTGGCCGATGTCCAGGCGCTGATCACATCGGGCAAAGTTCTCGCCGGCCAAAGCAGGTAACCCGCCGCTAAGTCGGGAATTTCGAAGAGGCCGATCTCGATCGACGTCGCGATGCCGACCGGTGCGCCCCCTCGGAATGCCCACAATGCCTCGCGATCAAGCGGGTCGGAGGCATCCTCGGTCGCGCAGCGCGATACACCGGTTCCGTCGACATACTCGACGCGGCTCAAGGCCGATGACGCCAGGCCGTGTTTCCTGACGAACCAGCTCACTCCGCCGCCGAAGGTGTAACCGGCCACGCCGACCGTCGGTGAGGTGCCGCTCAGGCCAAGCAGGCCTTGTGCGTACGCCTTTTTCTGCACAGCGGGCCACACCGCGCCGACACCGATCCGGGCGCTGTTGATGGATGCGTCGACGACGACTCCTGCCAGCGCCGATGTGTCGACCAGCACCTGATCGTTGCCGATCTCTCGCGCGGCACCGTGGCCCGTGGCCTGCACAACGACGACGGCGCCCGAACTGGATGCAGCTTTGACCGCACCGGCGACGTGTTCGCCCGAGCGTGCACGCACGACCGCGCACGGTTGCTGTCGATAGCTCGAATTGTCCGGACGGGTCGCCTTTGTGTATTCGTCATCGCCGGGCGCATACACGACATCGCCCAACTGCTCGCGCAGTCCGTCAATCACCTTGTCCACTTCCTTTACCGGAAGATTCCTTCCGGTAAAGCTCAATATTCTCCTGCCGCGGAGGTTCGTCAAGTCACCGGATGGCCGTGCAACACTCGATTGATGCCAGCCAGTGCCAGCGGATACCGGGCCCGCGCGGTCCGCAGGGACGCGATCCAGAATCGCGAGAAAATCCTGCGCACCGCTGCGGAACTGATGGTGCGCCGCGGGCACAACGTGCCATTAACAGAGATCGCGGAAGCCGCCGGCGTCGGCGTCGGCACGTTCTATCGTGGTTTTCCGGACCGGGCGGCGCTGCTCGATGAACTGCAGCGCCGCGGTTATGAGCTGTGCTTGGACATCCTGGCGGGCATCAAGACCGATGGCCTAACGGGTGCGGACGCCGTCGAGGCGTACTTGCTGAGGTGCCACGATGTTGCCGACCAGCTGTTGGCACTCCCGCTGCGCGGGGGCGACCCCTTGGCCGACGACGCGGCGGTCAACGCGAAGCGCCGGATTTCCGACGGGATCGACGCGCTTCTGCGCGAGGGCCGAGCCGATGGGTCGATCCATGCGGACGTCACCGCCACGGACGTGGTCGTCTGCGCGACGTTGGTCGCTACACCGCTGCCGCACACGCCCGACTGGGCAACCGCGGCACGACGCCACCTCGACTTGTTCGTCCGTGGCATCCGGGCTCGACCCTTGAACTAAGGGGCGCTTGCAATTTGGCCCGTTCACCACTCCACGGAGTTACAGTAAATTTGCTGAATTCGATTGCGAGGTGCCAAACGGCTTGCCGCGATCATATTGGGCGGGAACAGAGTTGACGAGAATCCTTGTCGCAGTCGGTGATTCGCCGGTGGTCTCGACAACTTCTTGGCGTCCGTCGGGCAGTGCCCGCCAGGTAGTGATCCGGGCAAGCGTCGACCATCTCGGCCTTCCTTCGTGGCGACGACGTTCGGAGACTTACGCTTAGTGCCATGAGGCAAATCCTGCTGCGCGCAGTTCTGCTTCTGGGATCGTGGGCGATCGGATTACTGGTGGCCGCGTGGGTAGTTCCCGGAGTTTCGTTGTCGGTGTCGGGGTTCATCGTCGCCGTGCTGGTGTTCTCGGTAGCGCAGGCGGTCCTGTCCTTGTCGATCTTGAAGTTGCCGCACGGGTACGCGTCGTTGCTCCTCGGGGGCACCGGCCTGGCATTGACCATTCTTGCGTTGAGTCTCGCCACGGTCGTAACGCACGGGCTCACCATTCGCGGCACCGAGTCGTGGGTGGCCACCACGCTTGTGGTGTGGCTCGTGACAACGATTGGGGCAGTGTCGCTGCCGGAGGTGATCGCCCGCCAACGCGCAGACCCAACGTGACCAGATCGAGCGGTAGACTTCTTTGATCTCGTCCGACGACGGAGGGAGACGTGATGGGAGACACTCATCACGATCCGACTGATCACTCGCGGACCACGCAACCGCACGCGGGTATCACCATGAAGGACAACTTCTTGTGGCCTGGGTTGATCCTGTTGGCAGTGGCAACCTCCGGGATGATCAGCACGGTGGTAGCCGCCGCCTACCGCCATTACGAGTGGCTGACAACGACGATGCTCATCGCCGTGCTCGGAGCGATCGCCGGCGCGCTATGGATCGTGGTGGAGCAGCGCCGAGTGACCCGCATCGAGAAGCATTGGCACGCCACGCATCCCGACGGTCGGTCGCGCTAGCCCGCCCTCGCGCTACAGCGGAGCGGGTCCCCGGTCGGTGAGGCACGCCAGCCCTGACCTCACCAACTCCACACTGTCGACGACGATCCGGCCGAGGTCGCCTTGACACCCCTCGCGTCCCCAATTCTCCACTGCCACAACAAGTGCCGCCGCAAGCGTCGCTCCCGCTATCTCGGCGCCGAGATCACCGGCATCCGGGTGCCGCACGGATACCAGGTGCTCGACGACCTCGGCTGACTAAATCGGCCTACGGAACCGCGCCGTTGATCATCGGCTTATCAATCATGCCCCTCTCGACGCCCCACTTCGTGGCGATCGTCTTGTAGTCGCCGCTTTCCATCACGTGCTGCAGCGCCTTCCGAAGCGACTCCGCGAGCGGTGAGCCCTTCGGCACCGGCCATCCGTACAGCGCCGTGTCGAACACGTCACCCGCCTGCACCAGCCTGCCGGCGCTTCCCTTGATCGTGAACAGCGTCACGGGCGAATCCGCCGACATCGCATCGACATCCCCTGCGATCAAGGCTTTCGTCAGATCGTCTTGGCGGTCGAAGACCACCTTCTCGATCGACGCCAAGCCCGCCGCCTCGCACTGATCGTTCTTGGCCGGAATCTCGGCGGTGTCCTGCACGGCACCCTTCGTGACGCCGACTCGAAGTCCGCACGCCGCGTTCGGATCCACGGACGACCCCGCGTGCTGGGCCCACAACGTCCCTGTTTCGAAGAAGTTGACGAAGTCGACCGTTCCTTCGCGCTCCTTGGTGTCGGTGAACGACGACACAGCGAGGTTGAAGTCCCCTTTCGCCACCGAGCCGAGGATACTGTCGAACTCGGCGACCTCCCGGTAGTCGGGAGTCAGCCCGAGCGTCTTGGCGACCGCATTCATCAGCTCCACCTCGAAGCCGACGAGTTTGTTGTCGGACGTTCTGAATTCGTTTGGCGCATAAGGCAGATTGATCGCGATCGACAAGTGGCCGGTATCTCTGACAGCCGGCGGCACCGTCAGCGCGATCGACTCGACCGCACCCTCAGGGAACGTGCCCGAGGACGACGACGAGGACCCGCCTCCGCCGGGCCACCACTTCCACGCCGCGAACCCGGATACCGCCACAAGCAGCAGCACGGCGGCCGCTACCGCAATCCATCGGGCCGTTATGCGCCCGCGGTCTGGCTCGGGACTGCGGCGAGCCGAATGCCGTCCCGACGACCCCGACCGTACCGGCGCCTTCATCGCGCGCCGCGCGGCCGCGGCCAGTTCGCCCGCACTCTGGTACCGCTTCTCCGGCTTCTTCGCCATGCCTTTGGCGATCACGTCGTCGAATGCGGCCAGCCTCGGGTTGAGCAACGACGGGCGCGGCGGAGGTTTTGCCATGTGCCCCGCTATCTGCTGCTCCAAACTGTCGGAGGGATATGGCCTTGTGCCCGTGAGGATTTCGTACAGCACGCACGTCAGCGCGTAGATGTCCGAGCGAAAGTCCGCCTTGCCGCCGTCAAAGCGTTCCGGCGCCATGTAGGCCAACGTGCCCAGCGTGTTACCGGCCGTCGTCAGCCCGACGTCACCCGCGCCGCGGGCCAGGCCGAAGTCGATCAGGTACACGAAGTCGTTCGGTGTGATCAGGATGTTCGACGGCTTCACGTCCCGGTGAATCAGCCCCGCGGCATGCGCCGCGTCCAACGCCGACGCGACCTGCTCCACCACCGACACCGCGAACGCCGTGCTCGGCGGCTTCGCGCTTT
>NZ_JAVHWM010000047.1:0-4856 GCF_032159765.1 Mycobacterium sp.
ACCGAGGTATGCCACTGGCTGCTGACCTCACGGCTCGAATTCTTCGAGGACCGCAATCGGTTTCCTGTCGCCGACGAGGTGATTGAGCGACCGATGTTCGTCACCGGCGAGCCGCGTTCGGGGACGACGCTCATGCACGCGCTGATGTCGGTGGATCCAACGGCACGCGCATTGCGATTCTGGGAGGTGATGTACCCGTCGCCGCCTCCCGGAGTCAGCCGCGGGGACGACCCGCGCCGCGCGAAGGCCGACGCCGACTGGCGCGAGATCAACGCCAAGATGCCGAAATGGCTGCACAGCCATCCGTACAACGACATGCTCGGCGACGGACTGCCGGAGGACGAACGCACCTGGGCGTTCGACTTCCGGGTGATGACGCCGACGGCCTGGTGGCGGGTGCCGATGCAGACGCTGGTCGGCGGCCTGCCGATCGACCCGGCGGCGCAGTACCGCATCCACAAGGCGATGCTGCAGCAGTTGCAGTACGCAAGGCCACGGAAACGCTGGGTGCTCAAGGGCTTTCACGGGTTCCGGCTGAGGGAGTTCTTCGACGCCTACCCGGATGCCCGCCTGATGTGGCTGCACCGTGACCCGGTGCAGGTCGCAGCGTCGCGGACGATGATGATGGCCGACATCCTCGACGGGATCGTCGGGCCGGTTGATCTCGACGCCGCCGCCAAGATGCACCTCGAGCTGACGCGGCAGAGCATCGCCAACACGATGACCAACCCGTTCGTCGACGATCCCCGCATCTTGCACGTCCGCTATACCGATTTCCTCGCCGATCAGGTGGAAACCGTCCGCCTGTTCTACGACTTCTCCGGCTGGCCCCTGAGTTCTGACGCCGAGGACGCGATGCGCGACTACTTGGCCAACAACAAGGGCGACCGCTACGGCAAGTTCAGGTATTCGGTGAAGCTGCTCACCGACATCGGGGAGGACATCGCTGCGTTGCATGACGAATTCGAGCCGTTCCGAACACGTTTCGGCGTCAAGATCGAGCAGCGGGATTAGGCCGGCATGCAGGAGCGGTTGTCGGTGCACAACGTCACCTTCCTGGGCGCGTCGTTGTCCGAGCTGGAGAAGTATTGGCGGGCAATCGGTCTCACGCGGCTGAGTATCCTGGACTCACAGCTGGCCGAGGCCGGTCTCGCGGCGTTGGTCGCTGGCGGCTACTCGATCGAAGCGGTGTGCCACGTGTTCGGCGGCCGGGACGAGCTGTTGAGGGTAGTCGACGCCGCCGCGGGCCTCGGCGCACGGACGGTCTACATGCTGACCGGCGGACGTGGGGGACGCACCTGGGAGCAGAGCGCCGACGAGTTCTGCTCGGCGATCGAGCCGTGCGTGCGCGCGGCAGACAGCGCGGGCGTGGGGCTTGCGATCGAGAACGCGTCGGCCCTGTACGCCGATATCCACATCGCGCACACGCTTCGCGACACGATCGCTCTCGCTGAGATGGCCGGCATCGGGATCTGCATCGACCTGTTCCACTGCTGGGCCGAAGCCGGGTTCGCGTCCCTGGTGGACCGGGCGCTGCCCCGCACGCGCCTCATCCAGTTGAGTGACTACGTCCTCGGCGACAGAGCGCTTCCCGGCCGTGCGGTACCGGGCGACGGCACCATCGCGATCGAGTCGTTCCTGGCGCAGGCGATCGCGCGAGGGTATGCGCATGGTTTCGATCTGGAGTTGATCGGGCCGCGCATCGAACGCGAGGGCCGATTCGTGGCGGCATCGCGTGCGTGCAATGTGGTGACCGCGATGCTCGATCGGCTCGGTGCATAGATGGCGTACGGAGAGGGGCCCCACGACGCTGCGCTTCACGCCGCGTGGAGCGAGTTTTGTGACCGGCTGAAGGCGGCCGGCGAGCGTGCGTTCAAGGACGAGAATCCGGCCTCGGGCCCGCATCGCGTCGACGCGTTCCGATTCCTCACCCAAAACCTCGGGCAGGCCTTCGATTTCGCGTTGGAGACGAAAGACACGCGCTACCCCGTCATCCACACGTTCTGCAACCCGACACGCAAGCTGGGCGGCGACTGTGCTGATTTCGTGTACCAGCAGGCGTGGATCGACGGCCGATCGACGTACCGGATCGCCGGCACTCGCGGCAGCGCACGTTTTCTGAACTTCACGGTGCAGGGGCCACGATCCGACGGACCCGGGGTGCTGCACGAGCCGTTCGGCGACGTGCCCGAGGCGAATCTGATGGGCGTAGCGACTGACTCCGATGGCAGCTTCGAGCTGTACATCGGCGGACCTGAGCGCGGCCCCAACTGGCTGCCTACCACCGAAGGTTCACGAAAGCTGTTCATCCGCCAGGGATTCGACGATTGGGACGAGCAGCCAGCACGCATGCGGATCGAGCGGGTGGACATGGCTGCTCCCAAACCCTTGCCGACAGCTGCCGAGATGGTCGCGGCGATGGGATGGGCCGCGACCTTCGTCACCGGCCTTATGGACGACTGGCCCGAGTTCCCGTTCACGTACGGGGGCGTTGATACCGAGCGGCTCAATCAGTTCCCCGGCGTGGCATCCAGTGGCGCCGACGTCAAGCGCGGCCGCGCCGCGGTGAACATGCACTGGGTGCTCGCACCCGACGAGGTGCTGATCATCGAGTTCGACGCTCACGAGGGTCTATGGATGCTGACGAACATGGGAGTCTTCTTCACGAGCATGGATTTCCTGTACCGCCCAGTCAGTTACACACCACGCCGCACAAAGGTCGACAGCGACGGCAAGGTGCGGGTGATTCTGGCCCACGACGATCCCGGGTATCACAACTGGATGGACACGCAGGGATTCGAGCGCGGCAATGTGACGTATCGCCATATGCTGGAGGGCCAACCCGCCGTACTGGGCACACGACTCGTCGCACGCAGCGAACTGGCGGACGCGCTACCGCCGGACACCGCGACTGTGACGCCCGCTGAACGCACGGCTCAGATGTGGCGGCGCTTCCGGGGAATTCGGCAGCGCTACCAGTTGTGACGTTTGCCGAACGTCGATTACCCGTCGTTTTTTCGGCAAAATCTCGACGGGTAATCGACGTTCGGCGCGGGGCGGGGCCTAGTCGAGGCGGTCGCCTTGCCAACTGGAAAGGCACCCGCCGCCGGCCAACTCCAGCGTCACACCGGCCATGCCGGTACAGGGACCCGGATAGCGAAACTCACCGACATAGGCGCGCGGCGCGGCGATTTCGTCGTCGGCCAGTGAGCCGGTCCCCAGTTCGACACGGTGACGCAACAGCGGGGCGCCGTCGAGGTCCGCGTGAAGCAGGCCCGACCAAAATCCTTCCCGTTCACCGCTTCTACCGATCTGCACGCGTTCGTGTATTCGTACGGACGCGGAATTGGTCAACCGCACGCGCGTCTCACTCGTATGGCTGGCCCGCGCAGCAACGAGCGTCGGTTGAGGGTTGATCTCGAGATGACCTGCGACGTCGATCGACCAGCGGATGTGTGACGCGGGGCCGTCGATTCCCGGCAGCACAATCATCGCCGCGACGCTGCACAGCCGCAGCCGCGCGCCGTGTTCGACGGTCACGCGCAGATGGATCGTGTCTCCGCCCAGCGGACCGGCCGCCGCGGACACCAGGTGCACGGTGTCGCGTCCCGTGCGGCGGGCCGCCACCGCGCCGCGGCTCTCGATGGTCGCGGGTCGGCTCGCGTGCGCGGCGATCAGGACGTCGGAATGCATGCGAGTTGTTCGCGGACCCACCTCAAAACCTCGGTGGCCGCGGGGTCTTCGGTCAGGGAGATCAACACGAAAGGCCGCTCGCCACGCACTGCGGCGGCATCGCGGCGCATCACGTCGAGGTCGGCACCCACCATCGGCGCGAGGTCAGTCTTGTTGATCACCAACAGATCTGAGAACGTGACGCCAGGCCCGCCCTTGCGGGGCACCTTGTCGCCGCCTGCCACGTCGATCACGAAGATCTGCACGTCGACGAGCCCGGACGAGAAGGTGGCTGTCAGGTTGTCGCCACCGGACTCGAGCAGAATCAGTCGCAGGCCGTCGATGCCGGCGATCAGGTCGTCGATCGCGTCAAGGTTCGCCGTGATGTCGTCACGAATAGCGGTGTGTGGACACCCGCCCGTCTGCACCGCCGTGATCCGCTCGTCGGGCAGCACGGCGTGCCTGCGCAGAAAGTCGGCGTCCTCGGTGGTGTAGATGTCGTTGGTCACCACCGCGAGGGACAGCTCGTCGCGCAGCTGACGGCACAACGCGGCGACCAGTGCGGTCTTCCCGGAACCGACCGGCCCGCCGATGCCTATCCGCAACGGTTCGTCCGGTGTGCGGGTGCGCTTGGGCCTGTGGTGGACGTGTGGTTGCCCGTCGAGTATGTGCGGTGGCATAGAGCGCCTTTCAACTCACGAAGAGCGGTTGGGGACGTTGCAGGTGGCGCTGCGCGAGTTCGTCCAGCACCGGATCGGACAGATCGGCCAAGCCGGCGCACGCCTCGGCGGCGGTCTGCTCGCACAGCGGGGACAGTTCGAAACTCAGTGCCGCCACGTCAGCGGGATCCAGCGCGAGGAGTCGCTGCCCGGCCGTCGCCGAGCCCGTCATCGTGGTGTACACCACCTGCACGGCAGTGTGTTTCGACGTGACCCCCGCGGCCATGCCGAGCGCACCGGCAGCGACCGCCAAGTGCGGCGTCGCTCCCAGCTCGTCCCACTGGTGCCCAGGCCACACTCGGCGAGCCAGCCGCACCAGCCCGCGGCCTTGTGCCCGTGACGCCTGGCGTGCCGCGGGAGCCGGTGTGCGAGCATCGGTTTCGGCATCCGCTGCTGCGACCGACAGGTTTCCGCCGTGAACGGCAGTTGCGATCGACGCGGTCACCAGCCCGTGAGTGCGGATCC
>NZ_JAVHWM010000233.1:0-2776 GCF_032159765.1 Mycobacterium sp.
GTAGGTGAAGCCGAAGAGGTAGATTCCCGACGCGCTGAGAATCTGATTCGTGTTGCCGTTGGCGGTGATGATCAGCACGGTAGGCGTGAGCACCTGCAGCGCCCCGACGAAAAGGTTGAAAATAGCCGCCGCCCGCGCTTCGATCTTCCCCAGAAGCATCATCCCGTTGATGAACAACACTGCACCGACGAAAAGTAGTCCGACGCTTGCCATCCGTGATACCTCCCTAGTGTTTTGCGATGGGCGGTTCAGGTGGGCAGCAGGATCCGCGTACGCCATACAGTGACGCGGCCATGCCCATAACGCTGTCACCGCGGCCGGATCCCGACACCGGCTTTGCCTAGCGGCAGGTGTCGCCGGGCCGGGCGTGCGTGGACGTCCTGTGTTCAGTTTTGTCGCTCATGGCCGAGGCAGACGTGCCAGTGCCGGATGTGCGGGCTGCGGGCGCCGCCGCTTGGGCACTCCGGAAATGACCGCGGGCGCGTCCCGGCTCTGCTCTTCGCGATCAAACGCGGCGGACAGCGCCGGGTTCACCCAAGAGAAGTTCGGCGGGGAGAAGACCCGGTGAGCTTCGCGCTCGCATTTGGAGCAGTCACGGGATGCTGGCGCGGTCCCTATCGGCAGGTGCACGTCGAACCGCCCGCAGTCCGGACAAAGGTATTCATAGGTCGCCATAGCACCTCCACCCCACCCCGCCCGGGACGGGGTTTTCGCCCCCGCCTCTCCGACTGGCGGATCTGCGACGAAACAGGCCCACATTCTCGGAGTACCGGAACCCATCCGACCTTGTCAACACCTGAGCGCCGGTCACCGTTCATCGACTACTTAGACACCCGCAACGACTACGGCATCGACATCTTCCCGACATTTTGATCTCTGCACAGGACGTCATCGTCGGCTATTGCTTGCGTGACGAGCTTCCCAATCTCACCTGGGTCAAAGACCTGAGGTGGTCGCGCGAGCGATGCCGTTAGGCGGGCACTAAGTGGAAGCCGACGCCGCGGATGGCGTGAATGGTGACGGCGGCGCCCAGGCGGGCGAGTTTGCGGCGCAGACGCTTCACCACCGAGTGGATGTGGGAGCCGTGGCCGAGGTGCTCATTGCCCCAGACGACCAGATGCAGTCGCTGGTAGGTCCACACCTCGCCCGGTTCCGCCACCAGGCAGTGCAGGAAGTCGTGTTCGAGACGCGTCAGCGGGACCTCTCGGTCATTCCAGCGGACCATCCGGCGATCGACGTCCAGGCTCAGCCCGGAACGCTGAGCAACTGACTCGATCTGGGCAGAGCTGGGGAGCTCTTCGGCAACGGCCAACGTCTCGGCGACAAATCCTGCCGGTGGCATCACCTCGGCCGGTGGGAGCACGACCTGCGCAGCCGCCGGGGAACTCGTGAGCTCGAGGAACATCCGGGCCTGCTCCGCGCTGGCGACGAGCAACAGCGTGTCGGCACCGCCCAGCAGCCGGACCAGTTGCACTCGTTCGGCGGCGGACGTAGCGACCCCGATGATCAACGATGAATCCGGCAGCTTCTCCACGCAGCGCCTCCGTTCAAACGTTTGCCGGTCCTGATGCAGGACAAGTGACGCCAACGGTCGAAGCTAAGTCAAGGGATTCAAGCGGTGCCGCACTGGCGTAAACGAGACCTGTCCTGGATCGGACAACAAAGCGGTCGGCACCGGAAGGTCGTCGTCGATCTACGACGTTCCGGTGCCGACCACTTGGCGTCCGGGATTCCCTGCCGGACGGGGCAAGAAATCCCCTACGGGGCCTCGACCGCCGGATCAGCCGATGGTCCTGACCGCGGTGATCAGTTCACCCGCGGTGGTGTCACCGGACAGCTCCCAGAAGAAGGCGCCGCCGAGGCCCTGGGTGTTGGCGTACGACATCTTGCTGCGGACCGTAGCCGGGGTGTCGTAACCCCACCACTGCCCGTTGCAGAACGCGTACGCCGTACCGCCGACGGTGCCAGTGGACGGGCAACGGGTCGAGATCAGCTTGTAGTCCTCGATGCCGGCCTCGTACTTGCCCGGCGCGGCACCAGTTGCGGAACCACCCGGGGCCGACTGGGTTACGCCGGCCCAACCGCGGCCGTAGAAGCCGATGCCGAGCAGGATCTTCGATGCCGGAATGCCCTTCGCCTTCAGCTTCTGGATCGCCGCGTCACCGTAGAACCCGGCGGTCGGGATCCCCGGGTACGACGTCAGCGGCGAATGCGGAGCCGTCGGGCCCTGCGCGTTGAACGCGCCGAAGTAGTCGTAGGTCATCGGCATGATCCAGTCCAGCTTCTGTGCACCGCCGGCGTAGTCGCTGGCGTCGATCTTGCCGCCCGCGGTGCCGTCGGCCGTGATCGCCGCGGTCACCAGCGCTGATGTACCGAAGCGGTTGCGCAGCGCGGTGATGATGTTGGTGAACGCGTTCGGCCCGGAAGTGTCACAGCTCAGCCCGCAGGCGTTCGGGTACTCCCAGTCGATGTCGATGCCATCGAAGACATCAGCCCAGCGTGGATCCTTGATCAGGCTGTAGCAGGAGTCCGCGAACGCGGTCGGGTTCTTCGCCGCCTCGGTGAAGCCGCCCGACCAGGTCCAGCCGCCGAACGACCAGACCACCTTGATGTTCGGGAACTCCTTCTTCAGCTTGCGCAACTGGTTGAAGTTGCCGCGCAGCGCACCGGTGTCCCAGGTGTCGGAGACACCGTCCACTGAGCTCGCCGCGTCGTAGTACTTGTCGTACGCCGCGTAGGCGTCACCCATCGTGCAACGGCCGCCGGTGGTGTTGCC
>NZ_JAVHWM010000109.1:0-55486 GCF_032159765.1 Mycobacterium sp.
CCGAGCATCGGGTTGGTGGACAACCCGCCGCCCACCCACACGTCCAGACCCGGCCCGTGCTCGGGATGGTTGACCCCGATGAACGCGATGTCGTTGACCTCGTGGACGACGTCCTGCAGTCCGGAGATCGCCGTCTTGTATTTGCGTGGCAGGTTCGAGAACTCGGGATTGCCGATGTAGCGGCGCACGATCTCGTCGATCGCCCAGGTGGGGTCGAGGACCTCGTCGAGTGATTCGCCGGCCAGGGGCGATCCGAGCACCACGCGCGGGCAGTCGCCGCACGCCTCGGTGGTCTGCAGCCCGACGGCTTCGAGGCGCTGGAAGATCTCGGGCACGTCCTCGATCCGGATCCAGTGGTACTGCACGTTCTCGCGGTCAGAGATGTCGGCGGTGTCCCGCGCGAACTCCGTGGAGATCGCGCCGATCGTGCGCAGCGCGGGCACCGAGAGCGCGCCGCCGTCGCAGCGCACCCGCATCATGAAGTACTTGGCTTCGAGCAGGTCGATGTTGTCGTCGCCGGTCCAGGTGCCGTCGTAGCCCTGTTCGCGCTGCGTGTACAGGCCCATCCAGCGCATCCGGCCGCGTAGGTCCTGCTTGTCGATGCTGTCGAATCCGCGCTTGGAGTAGATGTTCTCGATGCGGGCACGCACGTGGAGAGGGTTGTCGTCCTTCTTGAACTGCTCGTTGGGGTTCAGCGGGGTGCGGTAGCCGAGCGCCCATTGGCCCTCGCCGCGGGGCCGCTTGGGCGGCTTGGCTTTGGATTCGGGTGCGGTGGTCATTGGTCGGGCTCCTGGTCGGAGCCGGCTGCGGGTCGCGCTCTACACCGGTGGCTGTCCGGCGGCGCAGATCCGGATGCCAGCTCGAAGTTCTGGTGGTCGGGTCTACGACATCAAGGCAGACAGCAACAGCTACAGACGCGCTTGAAATCGACGTGCCGTCGCGCCACTAGAGAAACGCGAAAATGCTGGCTGGCGGCGGTCACCTGGCCATTGTGCCACGGGTGCGATCACATGCCATAACCGGCCGATATTTGCACTCAGCGTGAGTGGAATTCGCTAGCGGCGTGGTCTGGGAGACTCGAGGCATGGTGGCCCGGCCGTTCGGCATCTACGTGCATGTGCCGTTCTGCGCGACAAGGTGCGGCTACTGCGACTTCAACACCTACACCCCGGCTGAGCTCGGCGGCGCGAACCCCGACGGGTGGCTGGATGCGCTGCGCGAAGAGTTGAGACTGGCCGCCGGTCGGGCCGGGACGCGGCAGGTCAGCACGGTGTTTGTCGGCGGCGGCACGCCGTCGGTGCTCGGCGCCGAGCGCCTGGCCGCGGTCCTCGGTGCGGTCCGCGACCATTTCCCGGTGGCCCCCGGGGCCGAGGTGACGACGGAGGCGAACCCGGAGTCGTCGTCGCCAGAGTTGTTCGATGGCCTGCTCGCGGCGGGGTACACCCGTGTCTCGCTCGGAATGCAGTCGGTGTCGCCGCGGGTGCTCTCAGTGCTTGACCGTGTGCATTCGCCCGGCCGGGCGATAGCCGCAGCGGGCGAGGCGCTGTCGGCCGGTTTCGAGCACGTCAACCTCGACCTGATCTACGGAACGCCGGGGGAGAGCGACGACGATCTGGTGGCATCGGTGGACGCTGCCGTCGACGCCGGGGTGGATCACGTGTCCGCGTATGCGCTTGTGGTGGAGGACGGCACGGCGCTGGCGCGACGCGTCCGCCGAGGTGAAGTCGCCGCTCCTGACGACGACGTGCTCGCCGGCCGCTACGAGCTGCTGGATGCGCGGCTCGCCGACGCTGGGCTGTGTTGGTACGAGGTTTCCAATTGGAGCCGCGCCGGCGGGGAGTGCCGGCACAACCTCGGCTACTGGCTCGGCGGAGAGTGGTGGGGCGCCGGACCGGGCGCGCACAGCCATCTGGATTCGTACCGGTGGTGGAATGTCAAGCACCCCAACACTTATGCCCAATTGCTTACCGAGGGCAGGCTGCCGGTTGACGGCTGCGAACAGCTAGACGCCGAGGACACGCACACCGAGGCCATCATGTTGGCGATCCGGCTCAGCACTGGGCTACCGACCGCCGCGCTGCGCACCTCAGAACTCGAGCGCGCCGTAACGGCGATCGACGACGGGCTGCTCACGCAACGCGGCGACCGGCTTGTGCTCACCGACCGCGGACGGCTCTTGGCCGACGGTGTAGTGCGAGCACTGTTGGATTAAGGCGGCGTCCGCTGCCGTCGCCGCTGCGAATCTGAAACGTCTGCGACGACACGCCGATGCGGGTCGCAGAGACTTCAGATTCGCGGCCGGCGAGCGCGGCCGTCACGCCTGCTGAGGCCGCAGCTCGTCCATGTCGAAGACCCGGGCGTGCAGCACGACGCGGTTTCTCAGTGCCGACCGCACGGCACGATGCAAACCGTCCTCGAGGTAGACGACGCCTCGCCACTTGACGGCGTGCGGAAACAGGTCGCCGTAGAACGTGGAGTCTTCTGACAGCAGCCGGTCGAGTGCCAACACCGTTGTGGTGGTGACCAATTCGTCGAGCCGAATCTGCCGTGGCGGGATCTGTGCCCAGTCGCGGTGCGACAACCCGTGCTCCGGGTAAGGCTTGCCGTCGCGGACGCCCTTAAAAATCATCGGAGTAGACCATGCAATGTGTCCCCGGTCCGGGCCATGGTGGCAAAGGTAGTCGTGTCGGCGACAAACGGCAGATGCCGGTGGCGCTCGATGGGTATCGGCGCAGCTGATCACCGTAAACTGAAAACAGACCCGGGAGGTGACTGAATTGGGCAGTGCTGAAGACCGTCGTTTCGACGTGCTGCGCGCCATCGTCGCCGATTTCGTCGCCACCAAAGAGCCGATCGGGTCGAAGACGCTGGTGGAACGGCACAACCTGGGCGTGTCGAGCGCAACCGTGCGCAACGACATGGCGGTGTTGGAGGCTGAGGGCTACATCGCCCAGCCGCATACCAGCTCAGGGCGGGTCCCCACCGAAAAGGGCTACCGAGAATTCGTCGACCGGCTCGACGACGTCAAGCCGCTGTCGAGCGCCGAGCGTCGCGCAATTCAGGGCTTCCTGGAATCCGGTGTCGACCTCGACGACGTGTTACGCCGTGCCGTGCGGCTGCTCGCGCAGCTGACCCGGCAGGTGGCCGTCGTCCAATACCCCACGCTGTCGGCGTCGACTGTCCGGCATGTAGAGGTGGTCGGCCTAACACCGGCGCGGCTGCTGCTCGTCGTCATCACCGACTCGGGCCGTGTCGACCAGCGCATCGTCGAGCTCGGCGATGTCATCGACGAGCACCAGCTCTCCCAACTGCGCGACATGCTGGGCCAGGCTCTGGACGGCAAGCGGCTGTCAGCGGCGTCGGCCGCGGTGGCCGACCTGGCGTCGGAGGTCGGCGGTAAGAGCACACTGGGCGACGCCGTCGGCCGTTCGGCCTCGGTGCTGCTCGAGTCGCTGGTCGAGCACGCTGAGGAGCGGCTCCTGTTGGGCGGCACCGCCAACCTGACGCGCAACACGGCCGACTTTGGCGGGTCGCTGCGGCCGATCCTCGAGGCGCTCGAAGAGCAGGTCGTCGTGCTGCGGCTGCTGCAGGCGCAGCAGGAGGCGGGCAAGGTCACCGTGCGGATCGGCCACGAGACCGCCGTCGAGGAGATGGCAGGCACCTCCGTGGTGAGCACGACGTACGGGGCCGACGGGAATGTGTACGGCGGCATGGGTGTGTTGGGTCCCACTCGAATGGACTATCCGGGAACTATCGCTAGTGTCGCCGCGGTTGCGATGTATATCGGCGACGTCTTGGGTCGTCGATGAGCGCTCGCGCGAAGAGCAACAGTCGGTAGGAAAGGTCACATGGCACGGGATTACTACGCACTGCTCGGGGTCAGCAGGTCTGCGAGCGACGCGGAAATCAAGCGCGCGTACCGGCGGCTGGCCCGTGAGCTGCATCCCGACGTCAACCCCGGGGAGACGGAGCGCTTCCACGAGGTCCAGATCGCCTACGAGGTGCTGTCGGATCCGGAGAAGAAGCGCATCGTCGATCTCGGCGGCGATCCGATGGAAACCGCAGGCGTCGGCAACGGTTTCGCTGGGTTCGGTGGCCTCGGGGACGTGTTCGAGGCGTTCTTCGGCGGCGGATCGGCGTCGCGGGGGCCGGTGGGACGCGTGCGCCCCGGCTCGGATTCGCTGCTGCGGATGCGGTTGGACCTCGAAGATTGCGCACACGGGGTGACCAGACAGGTGACCGTCGACACGGCCGTGTTGTGCGACACGTGCCAGGGCAAGGGCACCCACAAAGGCGCCGGGCCGGTGCGATGCGACACCTGCGGCGGCCGTGGCGAGGTGCAGAGCGTGCAGCGGTCGCTGCTCGGCCAGATGATGACGTCGCGTCCGTGCCCCACCTGCCGCGGCGTCGGCGAGGTGATCCTCGACCCGTGCCATCGCTGCGGCGGTGACGGGCGGGTGCGTGCGCGCCGCGAGATCAGCGTGAAGATCCCGGCAGGCGTCGGGGACGGGATGCGCGTTCGGCTGGCCGCCCAGGGTGAGGTCGGCCCGGGTGGGGGACCCGCGGGCGACCTGTACGTGGAGGTTCACGAACAGCCGCATGACATCTTCGTGCGCGACGGTGATGACCTGCACTGCACGGTCGCGGTGCCGATGTTCGACGCTGCGCTCGGTACCAGCGTGAGCGTCAACGCGATTGTCGACGGTCCTACCGAGATCACGATTCCTGCTGGTACACAACCGAATTCGGTGGTGACGCTTCGCGGGCACGGAATGCCGCACCTTCGCACAGCAACCCGCGGCGATCTGCACGCCCACATCGAGGTGATGGTGCCCACCCGGCTCGACCGCCACGATGCCGACATATTGCGGGACTTGAAGAAGCGTCGCGGCGGTGATGTCGCTGAGGTCAAGTCGACGAGCTCGGCGGCCGGGGCAGGGCTCTTCAGCCGGCTGCGCGAGACGTTCACCGGCCGCTGACTGGTGTCTGCGCCGCTTTTTTTCGTCGACGCGCTGCCCGGCGTCGGTGAGGTGGTGACGGTGTCCGGCGACGAGGGATTCCACGCGGCCACCGTCCGGCGGATCCGCCAGGGCGAGCAGCTCATGGTCGGCGACGGCGCGGGCGAACTGGCGTACTGCGAAGTTGAGGACGTCGACCGCACGTCGTTGCGGGCACGCGTGCTGGAGCGGTCCACTGTCGCGCCGTCCTCGCCGGCGGTGACGGTCGTGCAGGCGTTACCGAAAGCGGAGCGGTCGGAGCTGGCGATCGAACTGGCAACGGAGGCCGGCGCCGACGCGTTCGTCGCATGGCAGGCCGCGCGCTGCGTGGCCCGGTGGGACGGACCGAAGGCCGACAAGGGCCTACGGCGATGGCGCGCCGTCGCGCGGTCCGCAGCACGGCAGTCCCGTCGCGCCCGCATCCCGGCTGTCACGGGACCGGTCTCGACGGCCGAGCTCGCGCGGCTCGCCGTCGATCAAACCGCCCTCGTCCTGCATGAGTCGGCCACTGACGTCATCTCTGAAAAGCATGTGGCACAAGCAGATCCACTGCTGCTGGTGGTGGGACCCGAGGGTGGGATCACCGACGAGGAGCTGGCTGTACTGACGGACGCCGGGGCGGTCTCGGTACGCCTGGGCCCCACCGTGCTGCGGACCTCCACCGCGGCGGCGGTTGCGCTGGGGGCTCTGGGTGTTCTCACGCCGCGCTGGGAAATCTGACCCACCGCTTGACTTGCCCCTCTAATTTGCTACATCTGCGCGCGCAGGGCGCATAACCTCTGGGCGCTGACGGGACCCGGCGGTAGACTGACCCCGTTGACTCAGCGCCGCGACCGGCAGCGATGAGCGCGTGCGCGAAGAGCAGAAGGCCCTAGATGGACGAAAGCAGGCACTGGTAACCACGTGACGCCCCGCGAGACGAACGCTGCTCCGGCTCCCAAAGTTCGCAGCAGCATCGAAGTTCCGCCCGACCTCATCATGGGCCTGCTGGGTTCCGCCGACGAAAATCTCCGCGCGTTGGAACGTGCGCTCACTGCGGATCTGCACGCCCGCGGCAACACCGTCACGCTCTCTGGATCGCCGGCCGATGTCGCGCTGGCCGAGCGTGTCGTGACCGAACTCATTGCCCTGGTGGCCGGCGGCCAGGTGCTCACGCCCGAAGTGGTGCGTCACAGCATCGCGATGCTCACAGGCGACGCCGGAGAATCTCCCGCCGAGGTACTCAGCCTGGACATCTTGTCCCGGCGCGGCAAGACGATTCGGCCGAAGACGCTCAACCAGAAAAGGTATGTCGACGCGATCGATGCGAACACGATCGTCTTCGGCATCGGCCCCGCAGGCACCGGCAAGACCTATCTGGCAATGGCCAAGGCGGTCAACGCGTTACAGAGCAAGCAGGTGACACGCATCATTCTCACCCGGCCGGCCGTGGAGGCCGGTGAGCGGTTGGGATTCCTGCCTGGCACGCTCAGCGAGAAGATCGATCCGTATCTGCGACCGCTGTATGACGCGCTGCACGACATGATGGATCCCGAGGTCATCGGAAAGCTGATGAGCGCGGGCGTGATTGAGGTTGCACCGTTGGCATATATGCGGGGTAGGGCCCAGCCGATGTTCACGAAGGTTCTGACACCCAACGGTTTTCGGCCAATCGGTGATTTGCGCGTTGGCGATTTTGTCATTGGTTCGAGTGGAGCCCCAACAGAGGTCCTAGGAGTCTATCCGCAGGGCTTCAAGGAGATCTATCGGGTCTACACCCAGGATGGATCATCAACCCTTGCGTCTGGAGACCACCTCTGGTCGGTATACACCCGGGCCGACCGGCGACGCGGTAAGCCGGCGCGTGTGCTGCAGACGAAGGAGATGATCGGCAACCTTCGGGCAGCGCACTACCACCGTTACGAATTGCCCTTGCTAAGCGCCCCGGTGATTTTCGCGCCGCGGCCGGTGAGCATGGACCCGTATGCGTTGGGCTTACTTCTGGGCGATGGATGTATCACATGTGCCACCACACCAAGTTTCGCGACAGCGGATCCCGAGCTGGCAGAGGCCCTCGAGAATCTCATCCCAAACATCAAAGTTCGACGAAAGTCGACGGTCGACTATGTACTCAACCGCGTACGCGGTCGAGGGGCGGGCAATGAGAACCCGGTCACTGGCGCGATGCGTCGATTAGGGATCGCGGGGACGACGTCCGCTTCCAAGTTCATTCCCGATGACTACCTTTTCAACTCCGCTGACGTTCGGTTGGCGGTTCTTCAGGGTCTTTTCGATTCCGACGGTGGTCCCGTGACCCAGAATCGGAGGACTTGCCGAATTCAATTCACAACGGTTTCTGATCGGTTGCGTGACGGCGTGGTCTTCTTAATTCAGTCCCTGGGTGGCGTTGTCTACTGTCGCACTAGGCCTGCAGCGCATCGGAAGCCTGGACTCGCTCGTGGCCGCGAGGTATATCACCGGTCAGACGCACACATACTTGACGTTCGTCTCCCTGCGGGCGTGGTGCCATTTCGTCTTTCACGCAAAGCACAAAAATACGAGGCTGCTGGCGGCGGGCGGCCAATGCGTTACATCCACCGCATCGAGGCTGCCGGTACTGAGGAGGCGGTGTGCATTCGCGTCGCCGCGGCAGACTCGTTATACGTCACAGAGGATTTCTTGCTCACGCACAACACCCTTAATTCTGCGTTCATCGTTCTCGACGAGGCTCAGAACACCACGCCCGAGCAGATGAAGATGTTCCTCACCCGGCTCGGCTTCGACTCGAAAATGGTTGTCACAGGCGATATTACGCAGGTCGATCTCCCCGGCGGTTCGACATCCGGGCTTCGGGCGGCCGTCGGAATTCTCGACGCGATTGACGGAATTCACGTCGCCGAGTTGACAAGTGCCGACGTGGTGCGTCACCGCCTGGTCGCAGATATCGTCGATGCGTACGCCCGCGCCGAAGACTCGTCCCTGACGATGAACCGCGCTCAGCGGCGTGCTGCGGGCACACGCGCGCACAGGTCGCAGTAACCAACGACCATGATGGGCATCGAAATTGCCAACGAGTCAGGGCTCGACGTCAGCGAGGACGAGCTCGTCAGCGTCGCACGGTTTGTCATCACCGAGCTGAACGTCAACCCCGATGCAGAGCTGTCGATGGTCCTGCTCGACAGTGCGACGATGGCCGACCTGCACATGCGGTGGATGGATCTGCCCGGCCCCACCGACGTGATGAGCTTTCCAATGGACGAGCTCGAACCCGGCGGGCGCCCCGACGCGCCGGAACCTGGCCCGGCGATGCTCGGCGATATCGTGCTGTGCCCCGAGTTTGCAGCGGAGCAGGCCACGGCGTCCGGACACACGCTCGGGCACGAGCTGGCGCTGCTGACCATTCACGGTGTGCTCCATCTTCTCGGCTACGACCATGCCGAGCCGGACGAAGAGAAGGAGATGTTCGCACTCCAACGCCGGCTGCTCGAGGACTGGGTTGCTGACCAGGTGCAGGCTTACCACCAGGATCGGCAAGGCGAAAAGGACCTCAGGCTGCTGGACAAGTCACGATACTTCGACCAGCCGTGAACGGATTTGCATCGCTTTTTGGTGCGATCGCGCTCATTGTGCTCGGCGGCGTGTTCGCCGCGATCGATGCCGCACTCAGCACGGTATCTATTGCCCGGGTGGAAGAAATGGTGCGCGACGAGCGGCCCGGCGCGGTCCGCCTCGCCCAAGTGGTCGCCGATCGACCGCGGTACATCAATCTCATTGTCCTGCTCCGTATCACGTGCGAGGCGGCAGCGACGGTGCTGCTGGTCGCGTTTCTCTGGGATGACCTGGGGCTGAAGTGGGGTCTCGTGGTGGCTGCCGCCGCCATGGTGGTTGCCAGTTTCGTGGTCATCGGCGTCGGGCCGCGCACGCTGGGCCGCCAGCACGCCTATACGATCGCGCTGGCGTCGGCCCTTCCGTTGCAAGCGATTTCAGTGCTTCTGACCCCGATCAGCCGGCTGCTGGTAGTGATTGGCAACGCCATCACCCCGGGCCGCGGTTTCCGCAACGGACCGTTCGCCTCTGAGATCGAACTGCGCGAGGTCGTCGATCTGGCGCAGCAGCGCGGCGTGGTGGCCCCCGACGAGCGACGCATGATTGAGTCGGTCTTCGAGCTCGGTGACACCCCGGCGCGTGAGGTCATGGTGCCGCGCACCGAGATGGTCTGGATCGAGAGTGACAAGAGCGCCGGACAGGCGACGTCGCTTGCCGTGCGCAGCGGACACTCTCGCATCCCGGTGGTCGGCGACAACGTCGACGACATCGTCGGCGTGGTCTATCTGAAAGACCTTGTGCAGCAGACGTATTACTCCAACAACGGCGGGCGGGACACCAAGGTCGAGCAGGTCATGCGCCCACCGGTGTTCGTGCCGGATTCCAAACCGCTCGACGCGCTGCTGAGGGAAATGCAACGCGACCGCAATCACATGGCGCTGCTCGTCGACGAGTACGGGGGGATCGCCGGCCTTGTCACCATCGAGGATGTGCTGGAGGAGATCGTCGGTGAGATCGCAGACGAATACGACACCGACGAGGTCGCGCCGATTGAAGACTTGGGCGACAACAGCTTCCGTGTCTCCTCGCGCCTACCGATCGAAGACGTGGGCGAGCTCTACGACGTTGTGTTCCCCGACGATCTGGACGTCGACACCGTCTTCGGGCTGCTGGCTCTCGAACTGGGCAGGGTCCCGCTCCCGGGAGCGGAGGTGACCTCGCATGGGCTGCGGCTGCGCGCGGAAGGCGGACACGACAACCGGGGCCGTGTGCGGGTGGGCACGGTGCTGGTCAGCTGCGAGAAGCCCGAGGAGCCTGATGCCCGAACACTTGAGTGACGAGGACGCGAAGCTCGTGGTTCTTGCAAGAGGGGCGATGGCCCGTGCCGAGGCGGCGAGCGGGGCCGCGGTACGTGATGCCGATGGCCGGACGTATGCGGGCGCACCCGTCGAGTTGGCGGCGCTGCGGCTGACTGCCCTGCAGGCGGCGGTCGCGGCGGCGGTGTCCAGCGGTGCGACAGCGCTGGAGTCGGCGGTGCTCGTCGGCGGTGACGCCGACGACGCCGGTGTCGAGGCGGTGCACGAACTCGCGGCCGACGCCACCGTGATCGTCACCGACCGCGCCGGGAAGGTTCGCGAATGATCGCCGAGACTGCGCACAGATCACGATTTCGGGGAAAAGTGCGATCTCCCAGCAGTCTCGGCGAGTGATGAGTGAGTTCCGCTCCGGTTTCGTCTGTTTCGTCGGCCGCCCGAACACCGGCAAGTCAACGCTGACAAACGCGCTCGTCGGCGCCAAGGTCGCGATCACGTCGAAGCGTCCGCAGACCACCCGGCACACGATTCGGGGCATCGTGCACCGCAACGACTTCCAGATCGTGCTCGTCGACACCCCTGGCCTGCACCGGCCTCGGACATTGCTCGGGCAGCGGCTCAACGACCTTGTGAAGAGCACGTACTCCGAAGTCGACGTCATCGGATGGTGCGTGCCCGCCGACGAGGCGATCGGGCCTGGCGACCGTTGGATCTTCGAGCAGATCCGCTCAGTAGCGCCGAACACCACGCTGGTGGTCGTCGTCACGAAGATCGACAAGGTATCGAAAGGCAAAGTCGCCGAACAACTTACCGCAGTCAGCCAGCTCGTCGGCGACGCCGCCGCCGACATCGTGCCGGTGTCGGCGACCACCGGCGAGCAGGTCGACGTCCTCATTGATGTGCTCGCGTCCAAGTTGCCGCCCGGGCCCGCGTTCTACCCCGATGGTGAGCTGACCGACGAGCCGGAGGAAGTCCTCATGGCCGAGCTGATCCGCGAGGCCGCGCTGGAGGGTGTGCGCGACGAGCTGCCGCATTCGCTTGCGGTCGTCATCGATGAGGTCACCCCACGCGAAGGACGCGACGACCTCATCGACGTCTTCGCGATCCTTTACGTGGAACGCGAGAGCCAGAAGGGCATCGTGATCGGCAAGGGCGGTGCGAGATTGCGCGAGGTCGGTACCGCCGCGCGCACTCAGATCGAGAAGCTGCTCGGCACCAAGGTGTTCCTCGACCTGCGCGTCAAGATCGCGAAGAACTGGCAGCGCGACCCCAAGCAGCTTGGCCGGCTCGGCTTTTGAGTCTGTTCGTCAGCGCTGGAATACGCACGGTTCCACCCCGGCCGGTGCCGGCGGGTGTTCAACGACCACCTTGGTGTCCACGGTGATCTTGCAGCCCTTGGGATTGTCATCTCTGCTCGTCCAGTTCAGCGCCACGTAATTCAAGTCGGCCGGCAGCGGAAAGCTCTTCGAGAACGGCAGCGTCGCGTGATCACTTGCGAGTGACCCGAACGGTTCTGCCCAGATGGCGTAGACGTCCCCCGACCCGGTGACCTCCAGCGTGATGGTCCCGGCCGCCTGCGCGGTGGTGGTCGGTGATGTCGTCGTAACCGGCTGTGACGAGGTTGAGGCCGGCGCTGTCGAGCCCGAGCCCGACGGCGACGACGGGCTCGTCTGCGGTTTCGTGCTGGCGCCGTTGCATCCGGCGACTGCGAGAGCAACGACGGCCGCGGACAATGTCAGCAGGGTCGAGTTCCTCGTCGCTGTTGCCATGTTATGTACCTCCTGTGTGGTCGCCAGGGGCCAGTGTGGCTGTGAGCCTCTGCCCTTCGCTGGCGAATGCCCGAAATGGTCGGCGGCCAATCGGTGTCGCCTCCCGGCTCCGTTGGACGGCAATGCGAGACTTGTCCGATGCGGTTGTACCGGGACCGGGCGGTCGTGCTGCGCCAGCACAAGCTCGGCGAGGCTGACCGGATCGTCACCTTGCTCACCAAAGAGCACGGGCTGGTGCGCGCGGTCGCCAAAGGGGTGCGGCGGACACGCAGCAAGTTCGGAGCGCGGCTTGAGCCGTTCGCCTACATCGACGTCCAGCTGCACCCCGGCCGCAACCTCGACATCGTCACCCAGGTGGCGTCGATCGACGCGTTCGCCACCGACATCGTCAGCGACTACGGCCGCTACACGTGCGCGTGCGCGGTACTGGAAACCGCCGAACGGCTGGCGGGGGAGGAACGCGCACCCGCTCCGGCGCTGCATCGGCTCACGGTCGGCGCCTTGCGCGCAGTCGCCGACGGCGCACGGCCCCGCGAGTTGGTACTGGACGCATATCTGTTGCGCGCCATGGGAATCGCCGGTTGGGCGCCTGCGCTGACCGAGTGCGCCCGCTGCGCGGCGCCGGGACCGCACCGTGCCTTCCATGTCGCCGCCGGGGGCAGCGTATGCGTGCACTGCCGACCGGCGGGATCCTCCACTCCGCCGGCGGGAGTCCTGGATCTGATGTCCGCCTTGCACGATGGCGACTGGGACTTCGCGCAAGCCGCGCCGCAGTCGTATCGCAGCCAGGCCAGCGGCCTGGTGGCCGCGCACCTGCAGTGGCATCTCGAACGTCAACTGCGCACGTTGCCCCTGGTGGAACGGCGATGAGCGCTTACGTGAAGAGCAAACGAACGGCGATGAGCGCTTGCGCGAAGAGCAAACGAACGGCGATGAGCGCTCGGCGCGAAGAGCAAAAGGCCAAGTTCCAGGGTCGAGGGTACGGTTGCCGACGCCCGAGTGAACTTGGTCAGGCAGGATGAAACGCATGGCGCGGAACCCGGTGGGCGGCTCGTTGCTGGGGGCTGACAAACGGCGACGGGCCAACAAGAAGAAGCCCGAGTTTCCCCAGCTGCCCCCGGCGCCAGACGACTACCCGACGTTTCCCGACAAATCGACGTGGCCGGTGGTCTTTCCGGATCTTCCGCCGGCACCCGACGGCGGTCCCCGGCGCCCGCCTCAGCACACCTCGAAGGCGGCTGCTCCGCACATCCCGGCCGACCAGCTACCCAACCATGTTGCGATTGTGATGGACGGCAACGGCCGCTGGGCCACCCAGCGCGGGCTGCACCGCACCGAGGGCCACAAGATGGGCGAGGCGGTGCTGATCGACATCACCTGCGGTGCGATCGAATTGGGCATCAAACACCTCTCGGTGTATGCATTCTCCACCGAGAATTGGAAGAGAAGCCCCGAAGAGGTCCGCTTCCTGATGGGGTTCAACCGGGAGGTGGTGGCGCGCCGACGAATCAACCTCGACGCGATGGGGGTGAACATGCGCTGGGTCGGTTCGCGACCACGCATGTGGCGCAGCGTCATCAAAGAATTCGAGATCGCCGAGAAGATGACCGTAAACAATGACGTCATCACGGTGAACTACTGCGTCAACTACGGCGGCCGTGCCGAAATCGCTGAAGCGGCAAGGCATATCAGCCGCGACGTGGCCGAGGGTGTGCTCAGCCCTGATCGGATCACCGAGGCCACCGTCGCGCGTCACCTGCAACGCCCCGACATACCGGACGTCGATTTATTCATCCGGACATCGGGGGAGCAGCGGGCCAGCAACTTCATGCTATGGCAGGCGGCGTATGCCGAATACGTCTTCCAGGACAAGCTTTGGCCCGACTATGACCGTCGAGACCTGTGGGCGGCGTGCGAGGAGTACGTGAACCGCAACCGCCGCTTCGGCAGAGCCGAATAATATGCCTGAGCGGCAGAGCCGAATAATGTGCCTGAGCGGTAGAGCCGAATGACGCTGCGGGACCGGCTCAAAGCGGCTCTCGACGGCGTTGTGCCGCTCACCGAGGAGGATGACGGTGCGCTGACGGTGCAGCACGACGGAACCCTCGCGTCGCTACGCGTGGTGGACATCGCCGAAGGGCTGGAGCTGATCTCGCTGTCGCAGATCCTGGCCTGGGATGTGCCGATGGACCGACGCGTCCGGGCCAAGATCGCCGAGCATGCGCGCAACACCATGCTGGGCACCGTCACACTGATCGAGAAGAAGCGGATCGGAGAAGTGCTGCTGCGCTACAACTTTCCCGGTGCAGGTCTTACCGACGATGCGCTGCTGACCCTGATCCTTCTGGTGTTGTCCACTGGCGCCGACGTCCGGCGCGCGCTAACCGAGTAACGGTCACGATCGCTTCGTCACGCAGTCACCGCAGATACCGAAGATCTCGATCGTATGACTGGCGTCCGAAAAGCCGTGTGAGACCGCAACATTTGCTGCCCACGCCTCGACTTCGCCGGCCTGTATCTCGACGGTGAAACCGCAGTTACGGCACACCAGGTGGTGATGGTGGTGCGTCGAGCAGCGGCGGTAAACCGACTCGCCGGTGTCGGTGCGCAGCGTGTCGACGACGCCGGCGGCCGACATCCCCTGCAGGGCGCGGTACACCGTGGTGAGTCCGATGTTCTCGCCACGGCGGCGCAGCTCGTCGTGAATCTCCTGAGCAGACCGGAAGTCGTCGAGTGACTCCAACAACGCCGTGATGGCCGCGCGCTGCCGTGTGCTGCGCACGCCGGCTCCGGTCACGGGCGCTCCTCCTGGGCATGGGTGACCGCGGCGATCGCGATCTGCGCGAGGTGCTGGTCGACGAGCTGGTAGAGCACTTCGCGGCCGGACCGCTCGCCTGCGACCACCCCTGCGCCCTTGAGGACCCGGAGGTGCTGGCTCACCAGCGGCTGAGGCACCCCAAGCGCGTCGACCAGTTCGTGCACGCATCGCTGCGACTCGAGCAGCTGCAACACGATGGCGATGCGAACCGGTGCGGCCAGCGCCCGCAGAATGTCACTTGCGGTGTCGAGCACCGCCCGCGTCGGCGTCGAAGCCCCACCCAAAGACTCCGCCAAACTGGAAACGGTTTTCATTAGACGTCCAGATTACATGCGAAGTCATGCATATGGAATGCCCGCTAGGGTGGTAACCCATGGCTTCCGTCATCGATACCGTCGCGAACCTAGCCAAGCGGCGCGGATTCGTATTCCAGTCAGGCGAGATCTATGGCGGGACAAAGTCTGCCTGGGACTACGGCCCGTTGGGCGTGGAGCTCAAAGAGAACCTGAGGCAGCAGTGGTGGCGATCGACTGTCACCAGTCGCGATGACGTCGTCGGTCTCGACAGCGCGATCGTGCTGCCCCGTGAGATATGGGTGGCGTCCGGCCACGTCGAGGTGTTCCACGATCCCTTGGTCGAGTCCCTGATCACACACAAGCGTTACCGCGCAGACCATCTCATCGAGGCCTATGAGGCCAAGCACGGGCATCCACCACCCAACGGTCTTGCTGACATTCGAGATCCGGACACCGGCGAGCCAGGGCAATGGACGGAGCCGCGCGAATTCAACATGATGCTCAAGACGTACCTCGGGCCGATCGAATCCGAGGAGGGACTGCACTACCTGCGGCCAGAGACCGCGCAGGGCATCTTCGTGAATTTCGCCAACGTGGTCACGACGACCCGCAAGAAGCCACCATTCGGAATTGCCCAGACCGGCAAGGGTTTCCGCAATGAGATCACGCCTGGCAACTTCATCTTCCGCACCCGTGAGTTCGAGATGATGGAGATGGAGTTCTTTGTCGAGCCGTCGACGGCGCCGCAGTGGCACCAGTACTGGATCGACACCAGGCATCAGTGGTACATCGACCTCGGCATCGACCCGGCGAACCTGCGGCTGTACGAGCACCCGAAAGAGAAGCTATCGCACTACTCGGACCGCACTGTTGACATCGAGTACAAGTTCGGCTTTCAGGGCAATCCCTGGGGCGAACTCGAAGGCGTAGCCAACCGCACCGACTTCGATCTCAAAGCACACTCCCAACACTCGGGTGTCGACCTGGCGTATTACGACCAGGCCAACGACACGCGCTACTACCCGTATGTCATCGAGCCTGCAGTCGGGCTGACTCGTATGGTCATGATGTTCCTCATCGACGCCTACACCGAGGACGAGGCGCCGAATGCCAAGGGCGGTATGGACAAACGCACCGTGCTTCGACTCGATCCGCGCATCGCGCCAGTGAAAGCGGCGGTATTGCCGTTGTCGCGGCACGCCGATCTGTCGCCCAAGGCACGCGATCTGGCCGCGGAGTTGCGCAAGTCGTGGAACATCGAGTTCGACGACGCGGGCGCGATCGGCCGGCGGTACCGCCGCCAGGACGAGATCGGCACGCCGTATTGCGTCACCGTCGACTTCGACTCGCTCGACGACCACGCGGTGACGGTGCGCGAGCGCGACGCGATGACGCAGGAGCGCGTGCCGATGGACGCCGTCGCGGGCTATCTGGCCACCCGCCTCACCCGCTCCTAACCCCGCCTTTTTCCGCGAGCGTGCGTGTCTGCAGCCGACACGCCGGTGATCTTGCGGAGTCGGCGCACGTTCGCGAATCTGCGGTTATTCACAGTTGCTTGCTCATCCACAGTCGCGGGGTATCTGCGGCCCGACTTTGTAGATGCGGGCTGACGATCTCTACATGTCCGATGAGATCGATGCGCTATTCACTGGACAGGGTGGCGTCGCTACCACTGCGCAATTGCTGACCGTGTTGAGTCGAAGCCGACTCGAGATCAACATCAGGCGTGGCGAGCTGATTAAGGTGTGGCCGGGCGTGTACAGCCGTGACGAACCTGATACCACTCTGCGGCTGCGGGGCCTGGACTTGCGCGCGGCCGAGCCGGTCGCGGTCTGCCTCGAAACGGCCGCCGCCGCACATGGATTCAACACAGAAGCAGGTGCGGACCTTCATGTGCTCAATCCCGTGGGACACCAGCTGCGCGACTCGGACGGCCTTAAGGTGCACCGGCGCGACGGCGCACCGTTGACCGTTGTCGAGGGCAGACGCGCGACGACTCCAGACTGGACTGCTGTGGAGGTCGCGCGCCAATTGCGTCGACCACGTGCCTTGGCCACGCTCGACGCCGCGCTTCGCAGCAAGACATGCACCCGGCGTCAACTCCGGTCCTCTGCTGCCCGGCAGGCCGGTCGACGTGGCATCGTGCATGTCCGCGAGCTCATAGCACTCGCCGCGCCAGAGGCTGAATCGCCGATGGAGAGCGAGGCGAGGTTGGTGATGATCGACGGCGGCCTGCCGCAACCGATACTTCAATACGAGATCGTCGATCTGAACGGCCGCACGTGGCGCGTGGATTTCGCGTGGCCCGACCGAATGGTGGCCGCCGAGTACGACGGTTTCGACTGGCACAGCGACCCGGACGCCTTTCGCCGCGATAGGCAGAAGCGGGCCGCGCTGCACGAGGTCGGTTGGTCAGTCGTGTCGATCGTTGATGACGACGTGAGACGACGCGGCTGGGATTTGATACGACGCATCGAGGCCGAATTGAAGTCCTCACGGGCGGCGTGACCGTGCGTGAAATCGCTCAAAAAACCGGCGTGTCGGCTGCAGACACGCACGCTCGCGCCCAAAGGAAAGAGCGGTTAGAAGCGGCCGCCGCCGCCCATGAAGCCGCCGCCCGAGGAGCCGGATGAGCCGCCGAAGCTGGTCGGGCTCCAGCCGCCGCCCATCCCGCCTCCCGATCCGCCGCTCAAGATGTTGCCGATGATGATCCCGCCGAGGATCGCGCCCATGCCCGATCCGCCGCCGCCATCGCCGTAACGTCCCTCGAAGCTGCGCTGCGCCCGATGCACGTCGTCGTTGGCCAGTGACTGCGCCTGCGCAGCAAGCGCCGCCGCGCCATTGGCGTAAGCAATCGCCTTGTTCACATCGGTCGAGCGGCTGGCCTGTGCACCCTCGAGCTGACGACTGGCCTCCGCAAGCCGCGTGCGCGCCTCCGGGCCGATGCTTCCACGTCGCGCGTCGATGTAATCCGAGACCGCTCGCACCCGGGATTGCGCCGTGAACAACGCCTGATCCAAGGTGCGGGCGCGCCGCGCGGCGGCCTCGCGCTCTTCGACGACGTCGGCGAGAAGCTTGTCCAACTCCGCGTCGGCCTTGGTCAACTGGGTAAACGCGCCGAGGGGATCGGTCTCTCCGCTGGCCTGCGCGTTGGCGACGGCGGTGGCCGCCGCGTCGCGCGCAATTGTGAGCTGCTCGGCGTGCGGGACACTGCCTTGACCGAACTGCGCGTCCGCCTGCTCGATCCCCTTCTGGACGTCGGCGATGGCCGCGGGCAGCGTCGCCACGGCGTGTTTGATGTCGGTCTCAGCGCTGTCGACGGCATCCAGCAACGACCGTGCCTGGGCCAGTGCGGATTCGGCCGCGCGCACTGAGTCGACAAGCTCGCCTTGCTGACCGGCGACAGGATGATCCGCAAGCGCACGGGCCCTGGTGATGTTCTTGTCCGCGAAGGTGATTCGCTGCGCAGCCGTGCTGACGTTGCCTGAGACCGATGCCAGCGCGGCGTCGTCGAATTCCTTGTGCAACGCAGCCAATTTCTCCTGCGACGGTGCACTCCGCGCGGTGAGATCCACGAGCTGCTGGGTCAGTGAGTCCAACTTGGAGGGCGCATTGATCACCAGGTCCCGCAGCTGCTCGAACGCCTCTCGTTGTGCATCGAGCTCGCGGTCCGCCGCGGCAGCGGCAGTGATGACGCGTGTGAGCATCTCGCGCCGCTCATCGGAGCTCTCCGGAATTGCGTCGTCGAGCTGCTGGCGAACTCTAAAGGCCTGCGCCAGAATGGATTTGGCAGTTTCGACGGCGTGGGTAAACGGCTCCGTTCTGGCCGTACCGAACTCCTCGACTGCTAGGTCGAGCTCGTTTCCGCTGGTGCGCGCCGCGTTGTCGACGTCGACAACCATCGACTTGGAGAGGTCGTCAAGCGCGTCGATCGAGACCGTCGCAAGCGCGTCGGGATCGCTGGGATCGAGGCGGCCGGCGGCAGCGGCCTCGGCCGCACGCCTGCGACGGCGGCGCCAGCGCAGCACCAGCAGCAGACCGCCGATCACGAGAACGGCGACGACAACGAAGACGAGCAGACCCACCCAGGACACGCCGCCCCCAGAATTGCCGGTATTGCCTGGAGAAGTGCCGGTATTCAGGCCATCGGCCGTCGCCACCGCAGCACCGGCCCAATCGCCGCTGCGCAGCGCCGGCTCGATCTCGTTGCGCCGCAAGTCGTCGACCTGACCCGGGCTGAGTCTGACGGATGTCGGCACTTGGAAGTAGTACGCCCTGGCGTCGGTCGCTACCGCGAGCAGCGAGTCATAGCCACTCAGATTGCTTGTCCGGTAGGCGATTCGGGCCCACTCTTCGGGGTCCTGATTGGAGAAGTCACGGACGTAGACCACCCACAGCCGGATTCGCTGGCGGGTGTACAAGTTGTCGATCGCGGTCTGCACCTGAGTGCGACCCGCCGTGGTGAGCGCATCGGCCCGGTCGGTGATCTGACCGGGGAGGCGGAACGGCGGATCGGCTGTTGCCTGTGGCGCGACGAGCAGGGCGGCGGTGAGCACCGTGAGGATGAGGCCGAGCAATCGAGCGCCGATGAGCCGCTTGCGCGAAGAGAAACGGGCGCCGATGAGCGACTTGCGCGAAGAGCAGATGACACAGCGCATGCTCGTCAATCTAGTGCGAAGCAGGGTGAACACGAACGGTCCTGGCAGACTGTGCTTCGGTGACCGCGACACAGCATCAGTACAACGCGCACGACCGCGAGCGGATGGTGGTCGAGGCGCCCAAAACCGCCGCGCTGCCGGGCACGGTGTCAGAGCACCGCACCGATTTTGCGCGTGACCGCGCACGCGTGCTGCACAGCGCGGCGTTACGAAGGCTGGCCGACAAGACTCAGGTGGTCGGGCCGCGGGAGAGCGACACGCCGCGCACCCGGCTCACCCATTCGCTCGAGGTTGCCCAGATAGGCCGGGGGATGGCCGTCGGGCTCGGCTGCGATCCGGACCTCGTCGACATGGCCGGACTCGCCCATGACATCGGCCATCCGCCCTACGGGCATAACGGCGAGAAGGCGCTCGACGAGCTCGCCGCCGACTATGGAGGTTTCGAGGGGAACGCCCAGAACCTGCGGATCCTGACCCAACTGGAACCCAAAATGCTTGACGCTCAAGGAATCAGCGCGGGGCTGAACTTGACCAGGGCCGCTCTGGACGCGGTGACGAAGTATCCATGGCTGCGTCGCGCTGACGGCGGCAAGTTCGGCGCATACGGCGACGACGCCGACGTGCTGGCGTGGGTGCGCGCCGGTGCGCCAGAAGGCCGGCCCTGTCTGGAAGCGCAGGTGATGGATTGGGCCGACGACGTCGCGTACTCGGTGCACGACGTTGAGGACGGCGTCATTTCCGGACGGATCGATTTGAGGGTGCTTGCCGACGACGACGCCGCCGCGACCCTCGGCCGGCTCGGTGAGACGGCATTCGGCGGCCTGGCGGCCGACGACCTCGTGAGCGCAGCAGGGCGGCTGACGCAGCTGCCCGTGGTGGCCGCTGTTGGCAAGTACGACGCGACGCTTGCCTCATCGGCCGCGCTCAAGCGGCTGACCAGCGAGCTTGTCGGCCGTTTCGCCTCCGCCGCGATCGCGCTGACTCGCGAGGAGGCAGGCACCGGCCCGTTGGCTCGCTACGACGCCGAGCTACGAGTCCCCGATCTCGTCCGCGCTGAGGTCGCGGTGCTGAAAATCCTGGCGCTGCAGTTCATCATGTCCGACCCTCGACACCTTCGGCTGCAGGAGCGGCAGCGCGAGCGGATCCACGAGGTCGGCCACTGGCTGCTCGCGGGCGCCCCGGCCACCCTCGATCCGATGTTCGTTCCCGCGTTCAACGCGGCGATCGACGACGGGCACCGGCTGAGGGTGATCGTCGACCAGATCGCGTCATTTACAGAGGGTCGGTTGGAGCGTCTGCAGCGCGCCTAAACATGATCGCGCCGGCCGTCCGGCGCTCTAAACTAACCCCGTGGCTGGCACTCGCATCTCCGATCGCGACATCGCCGCCATCCGCGACAAGAACCGCATCGACGAGGTCGTCGGCGACTACGTGCAACTCCGCCGGGCCGGCGCCGACTCACTCAAAGGCCTCTGCCCGTTCCACGACGAGAAGTCGCCGTCATTCCACGTCCGGCCAAACCACGGCCACTTCCACTGCTTCGGCTGCGGTGAGGGCGGCGACGTGTACGCGTTCGTGCAGAAGATGGAGCACGTCACCTTCGTCGAAGCGGTGGAGCGGCTGGCCGACCGCGTGGGCTACACCATCACCTACACGGGTGCGGTGTCCAACGTGCAGCGCGACCGGGGCGGCCGCAGCCGGTTGCTGGCCGCGAACGCGGCCGCCCACGAGTTCTACGCCGAGGCCCTGTCATCCGCTGAGGCCGCACCGGCACGCCAATACCTGACCGACCGGAACTTCGACGCCGACGTGACCCGGCGCTTCGGGTGCGGGTTCGCCCCGTCGGGCTGGGACACGTTGACAAAGCACCTGCTGCGCAAGGGGTTTGAGTTCAAGGAGCTGGAGGCGGCCGGGTTGTCCCGTGAGGGCAGGCGCGGGCCGATGGATAGGTTCCACCGGCGGCTGCTGTGGCCGATCAGGTCCAGCGGCGGTGATGTCATCGGCTTCGGCGCCCGTCGGATTTTCGACGACGACCAGATGGAAGCGAAGTACGTCAACACACCGGAGACGGTGCTCTACAAGAAGTCTGCGGTGCTGTTCGGGCTGGACATGGCCAGGCGCGACATCGCCAAGGGGCACCAGGCCGTGGTGGTGGAGGGATACACCGATGTGATGGCGATGCACCTGGCCGGGGTGACGACGGCAGTGGCGTCGTGCGGCACCGCGTTCGGTGAAGAGCACCTCGGAATGCTGCGCCGACTCATGATGGACGACAGCTTCTTTCGTGGCGAACTGATCTACGTATTCGACGGTGACGAAGCCGGCAGGGCAGCGGCGCTGAAGGCGTTCGACGGTGAACAGAGCTTGGCGGGACAGTCTTTCGTCGCAGTAGCCGCGGACGGCATGGACCCGTGCGATCTTCGCCTGAAGGCCGGCGACGGCGCGCTGCGCGATCTGGTGGCCAGGCGCTCCCCGCTGTTCGAGTTCGCGATCCGGTCGGCGTTGGCCGAGATGGACATGGAAAGCGCCGAGGGCCGTGTCGGGGCGTTGCGGCGGTGTGTGCCGATGGTGGCCCGGATCAAGGACCCGACGCTGCGCGACGAGTACGCCCGCCAACTCGCCGGCTGGGTGGGTTGGGACGATGTCGCACAAGTGATTTCGCGAGCGCGCGAACAAGCCGGCCACAAGGGTGGCCGACGCAACGCCACGGTCAAGGCAACGGCGGCACGCGCTTCGCCGCGTGTCAACCCGCCCACGGTCCAGACCGTGCAACGGCCCGATCCGGCCGACCCGACGCTGTGGCCCCAACGCGAGGCACTCAAGGGCGCACTGCAGTACCCGGCGCTGGCCGGGCCGGTGTTCGATTCGCTGCCTCAGGATAACTTCACCCACCCCGCGTACTCCGCGGTGCGGGCCGCGATTGAGTCGGCCGGCGGCACATCGACTGGAATGACAGGCGCGGAATGGCTCGACGCGGTCCGGCAGCACGCGGGCGCGGCGGCCGGCGTCGTGACCGAGCTCGGAGTGGAGAGCATCCGGGTGGACGACGACGAGAAGCTGCCCCGCTACATCGGTGGGGTGATGGCCCGTCTGCAGGAGGTATCCGTAGGGCGTCAGATCGCCGAGATGAAGTCGAAGCTGCACCGCATGTCGCCGGCCGAGCAGGCGGACAAATACCACGCGTTGTTCGGCGAGTTGGTGGCGATGGAGCAGTATCGGCGCAGCCTTCTTGAGCAGGCGTCGGGAGACGGGAACGACCTCACCGCGTAAGGTGCGCGTCATGTCGAGACGAAGGATCGTGATCCTGGGCGGGCTCGTAGCGGCAGCGGGGTTGACGATGACGACTAGTCCTGCGCCGGTCACCGACATCAATGCGCAGTGCCGATCGTTTTTGGGATCGCGCAACGATGGCATCTGCATCGACCCGCCGGACGCACCTGCACCGCAGTTTCCACCGGTCGGCATTGGTTCGACGGACACCGGCGGGCCGGGCCTGACGACCGGACCACTGCTGCCGGGTCAGTCGTTCGAAGGGACCGCCCCGATCGGCTAGGCGCGGTTGGGCGTGGCCGTCGATGTCTCCGGGTGCAGCACTGTGGTCTGGCTGTCGATTTCGGTCAACGTGACCATTTCCGGGTCTGGCGAGACTTTGCCCGCAATTTTGCGGCGTCCGGCGTCGATCACTGCTTTGGTGGCGGGATTGCCGGTCACGGCCTTATAGGTGCCGACGATCTGCTCGTAGCGGCGTCGCCCGGCCTTGGTTCCCAGGACGTATCCCACGCCCAGGACGACGGCATACCGGATCACGATGTCCCCTCCAGATTGTGTGCGTGGCCCCCATCCTGCCTGATGTGTGACGGCGGTGTGAGACGGGCGCGTCTTGGCGTTGAGGCGGTCTCGTACGCTAGAGTCGTCCCGCCGTTGCGATCCCCTGTAGCTCAATCGGCAGAGCATTCGGCTGTTAACCGAAGGGTTGGTGGTTCGAGTCCACCCGGGGGAGCGAGAATTCGCACACTGGTGAAGCGGTGTCGGTGGTCACTGCCAGACTTGCCGCATGGTCGATCGTGATGAGTTGGCAGGCCGCTCCGCATTGGTCACCGGGGGCACCCGGGGCATCGGCAAGGGCATCGCCGAGCGGCTGCGCGCCGGCGGTGCGCGGGTGCTGGTCGCGGCGCGTTCCGTGCCGGACGGCGTCGCCTACGACGACGTCGTGGTGGCCGACGTGAGCACGCCCGACGGCGTTGTCGCACTTGGCGTCGAGACGCAAAAACGGCTCGGCAGCGTCGACATCGTGGTCCACAATGTCGGCGGCTCCGGGCAGTACGAGGGCGGGGCGGTCGCACTTACCGACGACGACTGGCAATCGGCACTGGACGCGAACTTGTTGGCCGCCGTCCGGTTGGACCGCGGGATCATTCCCGGAATGGTCACGCGCGGATCCGGAGCCATCGTGCACATCACCTCGATTCAGCGCCGCGCTCCGCTGCTGACCTCGATTCCGTATGCGGCCGCCAAGGCGGCGCTGACCAACTACAGCAAGAGTTTATCGAATGAGTTGGCGCCCAAAGGCATTCGGGTGAACGCGGTCTGTCCCGGTTACATCGAGACGGAGTCGGCCTACCGGATGGCCGAGGAAATCGGGCAGATCAACGGTGTTAGCTTCGACCAGGCACGAACGCAAATCATGGACTCGATCGGCGGCATCCCACTCGGCGCGCCTGGTCGGCCGGCTGACGTCGGCGAGCTCGTCGCGTTCTTGGTCTCGGATCGCGCCGCTTACATCACCGGTGCCGAGTACGTGATTGACGGCGGCAGCGTTCGCGGGGTTTGACTCTCTGGGCACGCCACCACGACGGCGTCGAACCTGCACAACAGCTGGGAGATGAGTAACGGTGCAGACCCCGCTTCCCCTTCGTGCACCATCGCCCTTCGACTAGTGCGGTCGTGGCAAACACGCCATACGCTGCGGTCATGAGCGATCGGGCGCGTCGCGCCCCGATGCCTGCGACGGTCACGCCAGTTGCCGGCGCCCGTCGGCGTGCGCCTGTCCATCAGGTCGCCGAGCTACAGCGACAGGTCGGAAACCGCGCCGTCGCTGCGTTCCTCGCAGTCCAGCGGGCCGCGAAGGTGGGCGATCCCGACTCCCACGCCATCGGCGTCATCCAGCAACAGCTCAACGCTGCCGGTGCGACTCCGCGGCTGGCCATCACCGGCCACTTCGATACCCAAACCGAGACTGCGACAAAGGCGTTCCAGAAAAAGCTGATCGGAGAGGGCGTCGCGGGGATCACCGAGAATGGCATCGTCGACGGCGAGACGGAGAAGCAGCTCAACACCAGGGCACCGTCGGTCAACGTGAGCGGATCGGACACCGTGGTCGTGGGCGCGGGCAACACCCAGGTGCCGTCGGACCCGACCGCCGGAACGCATGCCGACCTCAAAGCGGGCGCGAGGGGCGTCGCGGTCAAGGAGCTTCAGGAACGGCTCAACAACAGCGGCGCGGCGATCGGCAAGAAGCTCGCTGTCGACGGCGTCTTCGGACCCAAGACCGATGCCGCTCTCAAGGTTTTCCAAACCGGTGCGAAGGTCACGTCGAACGGGATCGCCGACGTCGGCACGTGGACCAAGCTTGAAGCGGCGGGCGCCGCCACCCAAGGCCACGTCGAGTTCGACTGGCTGGAAGAAGTCGAGGGCGTCAAGGGCGTCGGGCTTCGGTCCGCCTTCGACTGGAAGCTGTCGAAGACAGCGCTCACCGTTACCGCCGGGATCACCTTCCACAAGAAGCACAAGAACGTGGACGGGCGGATCAACCAGTGGCTGGCCGACATCAAGGAGATCTGGTCGACGTTCGCGGCGGTCAACGACTCCGACCCAAAGAAGAAGAAAATGGACCTCAACTTCGAGGCCAAACGCGGCGGCAAGGACCACGAAGTAGACGTGTTCCAGTTCGACCCCAAGCTGCCCAAGAAGGATCGCGCCACGAGCCGGTCCGACTCGGGCACCTGGTACACCGTCGACACCCGCCGCTCGATGGCGCCGCACGAGTTCGGCCACCTCATCGGACTGGCCGACGAGTACAACCGCATCGAGGAGCACTACATCAACGTCACCGGCGAGGAACCGGCCGTTGGCGACCCGACCGGAACAGTGCCTCAGGCCACCAAGGTCGCCAGCGATATCAAGGCGAAGCTGCCTCTTGACGACAAGCTGACCGCGCCTATCGACAAAGAGAACGACAAGCGGTGGGGCACAAACCTGGCAGCCGTCATCACCCCGGCACTGGGCTCCAAGCAGGGTGGCTTCTCCCGCCTCACCGCCCAGGAGTACGCGAAGGCGAACGCTGGCGCGTCGATCTACACCGATATCCAGAAGGCGTTCAACGACGTAAGCGTGCCTGGGTTTCAGAACAACCTGTCCGCCTGCGTCACGCCGTTCCTGTATTCGAACCGGAGCCTGATGGGGACGATGGAGACCACACCCGCCAAGGGCAGCGGCGGCAAGGCCGCGCCCGCTCACGAGCATCCGATCGAACCGCGGCACGTTCAGCCGTTTGTCAACCTGCTGGCCAAGGAGTGGGCACTGCAGACCGGCAAGGCCGACAAGTGGATAGCCGAGCGCCGATGACTGTCCGGCTGACTCAGACGACGACCGGGCGGCCTCCGCAGTCGTCCGGCATAGAGATCGGCGACGACGGTCATGCCACCGGCTGGCAGACCGCCGGCCATCGGGTCGGCACGTTCGCCCGCG
The DNA here is from genome assembly GCF_032159765.1 of Mycobacterium sp. GTDB lineage: Bacteria > Actinomycetota > Actinomycetes > Mycobacteriales > Mycobacteriaceae > Mycobacterium. Next base: position 26,124 of record NZ_JAVHWM010000109.1, read on the forward strand.
AGCTGTCTGGGTCCGAACGCGCCGCATTGGAGCGCGCGCTAACCGCCGCCCGGGATGCCGGCGCGCCAGCCGCACCCGCGGGCGGACCGATTCCGCCCAGCAGCGCCACCGATCAACTTGTCGCCGACGACCTGCCGGATCTCGTGCTCAGCTCCGGCGCGCAAGCGCCGCCCGGCTACGCCGAGCTATACCGGCTACTGCTCGAGTTACGCGAGAGTATCGCCGAAAGCCCGCTCGCGGCAATCGAGCTGGATGTTAGTGGTTCGCCGCTGAGCGCGCGGCTGCGGCAGGTCGGGTCCCGACCGTTGACAACGCGGATGGCGACACTGACCGTTCAGGCCACCCTGTTCGATCGGGACAGTGCCATCGTCGATAGCGCCACGCACACCGTCGACGCCTCCGGGGCATCCGGGCTCGTTGGCCCTGGCTGGGAACTCTCACTTGCAGACGACCTCGGCGTGAGACCCCCTCGCAAGGGCGGCTTTCTCACCGTCACCGTTGGCACGCCCGAGGTGGACACGCTTGGTGACGGAGTCTTACGTGGGACCGAATTCAGTTGGATGGCAGAATGATTCAAACAGACTCACTTCCTGGGAAATCGATTTCCTCTCTGCTGGGCACACCGCCAGGCACGCACGGCCCCGCGCGACGACTGTCGGAGTCGATGCTGTGGGACCATCAACGACGGTTCTACGCGGGTGACTCGGCGAACATCTGGGGTACAGCGACCGTCCCGCACGGCATCACGAGCAACCCCCGCATCGCGAATACGTACGCGCGCCTCGCGGTCGCTTTCCTGCGTTCGGCAACACCGACACCGGGCGTCGGCGACGAACACGACATCGCCCACATCGTCGAGTTCGGCGGCGGCGCAGGCCGGTTCGCGTATCTGTTCGTTCGCCAGCTGCGCGAGCTGGCGCCGGGCATGCGGTTCACGTATGTGCTCACCGATTTCTCGGCGGACCGGGTGGCGTCGTGGATGGGGAACCCGTCCTATCGCGCTCTGGTCGAGGAGGGCCTGATCGACTTCGCCGTGCTCGACGCCGACCGGCCCCAGCCGCTGCAGCTCGCGGTGTCGGGTCGCACTCTCGGCCCGGGATCGCTGCACGGGCCGGTGCTGGGAGTTGCCAACTACGTGTTCGACACACTGCGTCACGACGGCTTCGCCGTCCGCGGCGGTGAGCTTCTGGAAAGCCGCGTCCGCCTGCCGGATGACGCCGAGAAAATGGCCGACGGAGAGCCGGTGTTCGACGTGGCATGGGAGACGATGCCGTGCGGACCAGTGCAGGAAGACATCGCCGACGTCCTGGCGTTCTACCGCGAAATGCTGGACGACACTTCGCTTCTCGTGCCGGTGGGCGGCCTGCAGTGCCTGGACTTCCTCGCCTCGCTGACGTCGGGGCCGACGTGCGCGCTGGTCGCGGACAAGGGCCACTGCACACCGGTCGAGCTGTGCTCGCAGCCGAACCCGGCAGTTGTGCCGCACGGCGGTGGGTTCTCGATGATGGTGAACTTCGACTTCCTCGCGCGGTGGGTGCGGATGCGCGGCGGCGCGGCCATCCTGCCGCGTGAGCCGGCGCGCAGCCTGGTGGTTGCCGCGTTCGTCGAGGGCGATCTCGACGACCGGGCGCAGTTCGAATGCCTTGTGCAGGACCAGCTCCTGGACATCGGCCCCGACAACTACTTCACGATCCGCCCGCTGCTGAGCGCCTCAGCCTTGCCCTCGATCGATGCGATGATGGCAAGCCTGCGACTGTCGCGCTTCGACCCGGCACTGTTCGTCGAGTTTCTGCCCGGACTGCTCGAAGCCCTGCCGTCGGTGCTCGATGTGATGCGGGCCGAGGTCAAGCGAGTTCTGATGCGCGTGTGGGACAACTACTTTCCGATCGGTGAGCCGATCGACATGGCGCTCTGTGTGGGTCTCGGCTTCTCCGCGATGGAGCAGTTCGCGGACGCGGTCGATTTCTTGGAGATGTCAGTCAAGGAACACCCAGACAGTGCACCGGCGGCGTTCTCGATGGCAGTGGCGCGCAGAGGATTGCACGATCTGCGGGCGGCGATGGAATGGGTGAGCAAGGCGCTGGAACTCGAGCCTGGATTCTCGGAGGCTCGCGCGCTGCGGCTGGTGCTGACGGACGAACTCGGCGAGACGACGGAGTGAGCAGATGTTTCAGGAGATTCTGACGTTCCTGTCCGGTGACGGCTGGCCCGTGGCGCCGGACACGTTCGATGCCCTGCCGTGCATCCGCACGCGGTTCATCGGCACCGATGACGAATGGGACTGCCGGGCGCGGCCGTATGACCCGTTCGGACAGCTTGCGTTCGAGTCGATCCTTCCGGTGACTGTCGAGCCGCAGCATCGCGACGCTGTCATGCGGCTGATCGTTCGCACGAACTGGCGTCTGCTCACCGGCGCCTTCCAGCTCGACATCGACACCGGCGAGATCGTGTTCCGGACGATGGTCTTCCTCTCCGACGGAGCTGAGCTGTCCGAAGGACTGTGCCGGGGACTGGTCTACAGCAACGTCCTCACCGTCGACCGCTGCCTGGCAGAGTTCAAGAGCGTCGCCGCCGGCGACGACGTGCTGGAGGCGTTCGAACGCCTCGCGCTCTGAGGTTTCGGCGCCGAAACTAGTGCGTGCAGCCCTTCGGGTCGGGTGCGCGGCTGATGCTGACGTGTCCACCCTTCTCGACCCCGACGTAGAGCAGTTGAGCTGCGTCACCCCACGTCGATCGCGTCGCGTCGTCGTCGATTTTCTCGGCGCACCATGTGAGGTCTCCGAAGTCGCGATTGATCGGGAGCTGATTGCGCAAATCTTGCACGGTGTCGTCGTAAGCGGTGGGTACGGACCAGTACTCCGTCGTCCCACCGTATTTGCCCTCTGCGTTGTCGAAGGAGCCGTCAGGCAGCGTCGCGCCGGTCAGCTGAGATTTCGGATGCGGACGCTGCGACGCCGTCGTCTCGGGGGGCGAGGTCGGCTTCGCCGACGTGCTCGTGGGGCCGGGCGAGTTGCTGCACGCCACGATTAAGGCCGCAACCAGCACCAACAGCAACTTCACAGGGTTTGCCTTCTCCACGCTGTAGGTGACCGACCTCTTCCGCAGAATGCGTCGCGGCGGCATGCTTGTCTGAAGGCCAAGACCAAGCGGCCGAGGCCAAACCCATGGGCTTCATGAGTAGCTACCCAGCCGAGCCCGGGAAGACTGAATACGGGACATACCAACACCGAGCACTAAGCCGGCCCGCCCGACGGCCGCGGTGTATCAAATTCCTGTCCGCGGCCGATAAGTGTGCATGCGCGCTTCGTCATCACGCCGCACAGCCGGATTTCTCGCTGCGGTGGTCGTCACGTCGTTGCCGGTGACCGCAGCGGTCGTCATTCCTGACGCGGCCGCGGCGCCATGCCCCGACGTCGAAGTGGTCTTCGGCCGCGGCACCAACCAGCCGCCGGGGCTCGGCGAGGTGGGCGAGGCCTTCGTCGACTCGCTGCGCGCACAGGCCGGCGGGAAGTCGATCGGTGCCTATGCAGTGAACTACCCGGCCAGCAATGACTTCCCGAATTCCGTTCCCGCAGGCGCTCGTGACGCAAGCACACACGTCCAATCCATGGCGGCGAGCTGTCCCAACACTAGGTTGGTCCTGGGTGGGTATTCTCAAGGCGCGACGGTCACGGACGTGATCAGCGGGACAATGCCGCCAGCCGTGGCCAACCACGTCGCCGCGGTCGCGCTCTTCGGAAACCCGAAAAGTGCTTTCGCGGATACGCTTTCGAGCGGGCCGCTGCCGGCCATCAGTCCGCGGTACGTGCCCAAGACCATCGACTTGTGCGTTCCCGACGATCCGCTCTGCTCGGATGGAAAGAATTTCGTTGCGCACATCCTCTATGTACAGACTGGAATGACCAACCAGGCCGCCACCTTCGTCGCCTCTCGCGTCTAATGAAGACACGGATTGGCGCATTGTTACAAAATCGCCATCGCGAGATATAAATCAAACATGCGCATTGTGAGCCGACTCCGACTTGCTGGTTTTGTCGCTGCGGCGGTGGTCCTGTCGTCGCTGACGGCGATTGGCGGTGCTCCCGCCGCAGCGGCTTCCCCCTGCTCTGACGTCGAGGTGATATTCGCCCGCGGCACCAACGAGCCTGCCGGGGTTGGCGGGGTCGGCCAGCCCTTCCTCGATTCACTGCGCGCACAGGTTGACGCCCGGAAGACGGGCGCGGCATACGCAGTGAACTACCCGGCCAGCGACGACTACGCGAACTCCATTGCCGCCGGCGCGCGTGACGCGAGCGCTCACGTTGAGTCGACGGTCGCGAACTGCCCCCAGACCATGATTGTCCTTGGCGGGTATTCGCAAGGCGCCGCCGTGATGGACAAGCTCACCCAGTCGTTGCCGCCCGCGACGGCCGACCACGTCGCCGCGGTCGCGCTGTTTGGAACTCCGAAAAGCGCTCTCGCAGATTCACTCTCGATGGGCCCGCTAACCATCGGCCCGCTCTTCGTACCCAAGACCATCGACTTGTGCGTTCCCGACGACCCCATCTGCTCCGACGGCACGAACATCTTCGCCCATATGCTGTACGCGCCAGCCGGGTTGACCGACCAGGCTGCGACCTTCGTCGCTTCTCGCGTCCAGTAGCCGGCCGAGCTAGGCCTCCTCGATCAGCTCCGGATGCAGCATCGGCACGTCGCGCAGCTGTTCGGGAATTCCGAAGCCGTCGACAAGAGCCTGTGCGTACGGCCGCAGCGTGCGGCAGCGTTCGTTGATACCCCGTGTGACGGCTTTCGCGCGCTCAGTCGACAGGTAAGCGTGTTCGGTGTACCACGCCTTGTGCTGCTCGATCACCGACAGCGCGTACAGGTCGCACACCATGCTCATGACCCGCTGTGCCTCGTCGTCCTCGCAGGACTCGACACCGGCGACGAAGGCCTCCAGGATAATTCGGTCGATGTGCGCGCTGGCCGCGTGCAGCACGTGGTCCTGTACTTCGTTGAACGCGTCGAACGGGTCCATCTCGTCCGATCTCCTCTGCAGGCGGCGGGCGACCGTCGACAGCAGGTAATCCTCACGTTCCTCGAACATCTCGATCTGGGTTCCCCGGTTGAAGAGGCTGCCTTCTTCCTCGTTGTCTTGGCGGGTATCGATGAGCCTCTGCCAAAGCGCTTGCGCAAGAGTTCGTTTCACCACCCGATCACCGGCGGTGTTCACGGCGAACTTCACCCATTCGATCGGGCTCATGCTGTGGATGTCGTCGGCGTATGCGGTCAGCAGCTGCTTTGCGACCAGTTGCATGAGCACGTGGTTGTCGCCCTCGAATGTGGTGAAGACGTCAGTGTCGCCGCGTAGCGCGATCAGCCGGTTCTCGGCCAGATAGCCTGCGCCACCACAGGCTTCTCGGGCTTCCTGGATCGCGCGAGTTGCGTGCCAGGTGCTCGCGGCCTTCAATCCGGCGGCACGGGATTCGAGCTCACGCTGTTCTTCCGGGTCGGGTATCTCCGTGGTCTGGATCTCGTGGAGTGTGCCGAGGAGCTCGTTCTGCGCGAACCGCAGCGCATAGGACGCCGCGATAAGGGGCAGAAGCCGACGCTGATGGACGAGGTAGTCCATCAGCAGGACTTCTTTCCCATCCTCTGGATCCTTGAATTGCGTGCGCTGCAACGCGTATCGCGTCGCGATGTCCAGCGCCACCTGAGCGGCGGCCGCCGCGGCGCCACCGACCGTCACCCGGCCGCGGATCAGCGTGCCGAGCATCGTGAAGAACCGGCGGTCCGGGCTGTCGATCGGCGACGTGTACGTGCCGTCCTCGGAAACGTCGCCGTATTTGTTGAGCAGGTTGTTTCTTGGGACCCGGACGTGATCGAACATGATCCGCCCGTTGTCTACCCCCGGCAGACCACCTTTGTAGTCGCAGTCCGAAGTCGTGATGCCGGGCAGGTCATTGCCTTCGTCGTCGCGGATCGGCACCACGAAGCAGTGCACGCCGCGCCCCTCCGGCTCCTCGTCGGGACCGGCGGTGATCAGCTGCGCGAAAACCGCTGCCATCCTTGCGGTTTCGGCTGCGCCGCCGATGTAGTCCTTCCGTGAGGTCTTGGTGGGGGAGTCGATGACGAACTCGTCGGTGTCCCTGTCGTACGTCGCCGTGGTCTCCAGCGACTGGACGTCGCTGCCGTGGCCCGTCTCCGTCATCGCGAAGCAGCCGAGCAGGTCGAGGTCGATGATCTTCTGCACATATGCCTCGTGATGGCGCTCGGTGCCGAGGTTTTCGATCGCGCCGCCGAACAGTCCCCACTGCACGCCTGCTTTCACCGTCAACGAGAGGTCCGACATCGCCGTCATCTCGATCAACGTCACGGCTGCGCCCACGTCGCCGGTTCCGCCGTGCTCCTTGCGGAAGCCGTTCTCGGCGGCACCCCCGCTCGCGACGATCTTCATCTGCTCCATCGCTCTGGCGCGCGCGATCACCGTGTTCGGCGTGTAGTGCGGGCGGAAGGCCTCGCCCGAGAGTTGCTCCCGGCACCGGTCTTTCACCGCCTGCCAGCGGCCGTCGAGAGTGGTACGCAGATGCGAGGCGAGGTCGGGCGAGATCACGGGGGAGGACTCGGTCAGCGTCATACCCGACGGTAACCCGCCAAGGCGTCAGTTAGGCAAGGCTCTACCAACGAAGGTTTGCCTGAACGGTTGCGGCGTTGGCCACCGGCGTTGAATCTGCGTCATGACATCATCAGCCGCCGGCCTGCCGCACGAGTTCGACCACACCCACAGCGACGTGTCCGGCGGATGGCTGCGGGCGGCGAGTTTCGGCGCGATGGACGGCTTGGTCAGCAACACCGCGCTGATCGCGGGTGTGGCCGCCGCCTCCAACGCCCATGCTGTGCTGCTCAGCGGGATTGCGGGACTGCTGGCTGGCTCATTCTCGATGGCACTCGGTGAGTACACCTCGGTCACCACGGCCAACGAACAAATCGATTCCGAGGTCCGTCTTGAACGGCGGGCGTTCCGGGCACATCCGGAAGCCGAAATGGACGAGCTGGTGGCAATGCTTGTCCAGATGGGAATGTCGGAGACGACGGCAACGGAGGCGGCCAAGGAGATCCACCGGGATGAGACCCAGGCGATCAACTTGCACATGATCTCCGAACTCGGCATCGACCCCCGGGAGAAGCCCTCGCCGCGCATTGCCGCGATCTCGTCGTTCGTCTTGTTCGCGATCGGCGCGGTGATCCCGCTGATCCCCTACCTCGCCGGCTTCGACTCGCTGCCCGCTGGACTGGCGTGCGGTGGTGTCGGCTTGATGATCGCGGGCGGGGTTGCCGCGCGGTTCACCGGCAAGCCGATCTGGTGGGCGTCCGCGCGTCAGCTGGTGTTCGGCGCAGCGGCCATCGCCGCAACGTATCTTGTTGGATCGCTTATTGGTTCAGCTGTCTGACGGGTTAGCCGCCGGTGCTGGATCCCCAATACGAGAAGATCGCCTGGATGCTGCTACCAGTGATGTCGCCGAGCATGAGGTTTCCGTTGTCGGTCCAGATCAGATCCGGTTCGTTCTGGTACGTACCGCACGCGATCATGCCCTTGGACGTCTGAGATGGTGAGTCACTCATACCCGGGCACGGCTGCAACTGATCCTCAGAAGCGAATTGCTGGAATGACTGGTTCAGTGCCGTCTTGTTCGAGAAGAGGGCGAACCGGCCTGCGTCAGGGCCGTTGGGGTTGCTGCCGCAATCGACGGTCGCAGAGGCCCCTTGGACGGGCTGGTCGGCGTCGGAGCAGTTTGACGCGGTGAAGCCGGGCGGCAGCAGGCTGATCAGCTTGGCCGAACCGCCGCCGGTAGGCGGCTTGCTGCTTGAGCTGGACGACGAAGTCGATTCGTCTTCGCTGCTCGAGCTGCTCGAGCTGCTCTTTGTGGAGCTGCTGCTCTTGGACGACGTGGTCGCGACGCCCGTGATGTGCATCTGCGACGCTCCGGCTGCATCGACGGCTGAGCCGTCGTTGCCCAACACGACGCCCACCCCGCCGAGGGCCGTGAGGCCGGCCAGTGCCGTGATACCCAGCGCGATGCGCGGGCTCTTGACAACGCTCATGAGACCTCCCCTTGCTTCGGCCACGGCCCATCCGTGACCGCCGGTTTTTGCCAACCTATTCGTCGTGGCGTAGTAAATCAGCAAAACCGAAATTTTGCGCAACGGGGGCGCGGCCACTACTTATCTGCGGGGAGCCGCCGCAGTGTCGGCCAGTAACCGGTGAAGAACGCGGACACCAGCGGCCAATGTCTGGCGGTCCTGATCGTCCAATGCGGCGATGTGCGGATCGATCACCGCCGCACGATCGGCGCGCACCTGGCGCAACGTCGCGGTACCCGCCGCGGTGATCTCGATCAAAACCGCTCTGGCATCAGCGGGATCGGTGGCACGCGTGACGAGGCCGGCGTCTTCCAGGCGGCGCACCTGCATCGTCATCGTCGGCTGCGAGCAGTGGTCGAGGGCGGCGAGATCGGAGATCCGGGTCGGCCCCTGATCGTCGATGATCGACAACAGCCGGGCCTGCGCCCAGGGCAGTGGCAAACGGGTGCGCTGGGTTGCGAGCCGATTCAATTTGGCCACGACGCTCAGTAGGTCGACGCCTAGTGACTTTTCGACCGACGGCAGTGGAGACATGCCCCCAAACTACATAGTTTCCCTATGCAAATCAACGTGTCGCTCTTCATAGAGTACGGACGGCTGGCAGAATCGAGAAGTGCGTGGGATCGGACGGAAGCTGCCCCGCCGCCGACGTGACGACCCACCACCTCCTCTAACTGGCGGCGGACCCCTTCGACCGGGAGAACTCGCGCAGGCTTCGGTGATGGCGGCTCTGTCAGCTGCCACCGCCATCATCGCGGTCGTCGTCCCGTTTGCCGCCGGTTTGTCGCTGTTGGGCACCGTTCCTTCGGGCCTGCTGGCATACCGCTATCGCTTCCGCGTGCTGGTCGCGGCAACGTTGGCCGGCGGTCTGATCGCCTTTCTCATCGCCGGCATGGGCGGAATGATGACGGTCGGCCAGTGTGCGTACGTGGGTGCGTTGATCGGCCTGGTCAAACGGCGGGGTCGCGGGATGCCGACGATCATCTCTGTGGCGTTGTGCGCTGGCGCCATCATGGGCGCCCTGTCGGTCGGGGCGCTGCTGGTGCTCAGCCGGCTGCGGAACCTGATCTTCGAAGCGATGACGGCAAACGTCAACGGCACGGCCCGCTTTCTCTCCCACATTCCGTACATGGAGCCGGTTGGCAACTGGCTACACGACGGCTTCCCGCGGTGGCTGACGTACTGGCCGTGGGTACTCGGCCTCTCGTCGGTGGTCGCCATCTTGGTCGTCACGGTGTTCGGCTTCTGGGCATTGTCGGGCGTGCTGAGGCGACTGTCGAACATCCCCGATGCCCAGAAGCTCGATACCGCAGGCGATGCGGGCCCGGTCGATCCACTGCCCATCCGGCTGGCTGACGTGACGTTCCGGTATCCGCACTCCGACCGCAACGCGCTCGGACCCGTCACCCTCGAAGTCGCGGCCGGCGAGCACGTCGCTGTCACGGGTCCGAACGGGTCGGGCAAGACGACGCTGATGCTTGTTCTGGCGGGCCAACCCGCCACGACGGGAACGGTCGAGCGGCCCGGCGCCGTCGGCCTCGGCAAAGTCGGCGGCACTGCTGTCGTGATGCAGCATCCCGAAAGCCAGATTCTCGGTACCCGCGTCGCCGACGACGTGGTCTGGGGGCTGCCGCCGAGCCAACGGATCGATGTCAGCCAGCTCCTCGATGAGGTAGGCCTAGGTGGACTGGCCGAGCGCGACACCGGCGGGTTGTCGGGCGGCGAACTGCAGCGGCTCGCGGTGGCAGCCGCGCTGGCCCGCGAGCCGTCGTTGCTGATCGCCGACGAGATCACCAGCATGGTGGACCAGCCCGGCCGCGACGCGCTGCTGGCGCTGTTGTCCGGTCTTCGGGAGCGCCATCAAACCGCCCTGGTCCATATCACCCACTACAACAACGAGGCCGATTCCGCTGACCGCATCGTGAACCTCACCGGCGCCGGGATTACCGACAACACCGAGATGGTCGAGATCGCCTCTGCGCCAACGGCCGTTGTTCCCGACGTTCGATCCGAGGCGGCACTCTTCGAGGTCGATTCGGTGAGCCACGAATACGCCAGTGGAACACCATGGGCAACAACGGCTTTGCGCGATGTGAGTTTCGATGTTCACGAGGGTGACGGGCTGCTGATCCACGGTGGGAACGGCTCGGGCAAGTCGACGCTGGCATGGATCATGGCCGGACTCACGGTTCCGACCGCCGGCAGTTGCCGCTTGGACGGCCGAGCGGTCAGCGACCAGGTGGGCGCGGTCGCAATGTCGTTTCAGGCCGCACGGTTGCAGTTGATGCGAGGGCGTGTCGGGCGCGAAGTCGCGTCGGCGGGTGGGTTCTCGCCGCACGACACGGCGCGGGTCGAAGCCGCGCTTGCGACGGTTGGACTTGACGGGTCGCTTGCGGGCAGGCGAATCGATCAGCTCAGCGGCGGGCAGATGCGCCGGGTGGTGCTGGCCGGGCTACTGGAACGGTCACCCCGCGCGCTGATTCTCGACGAACCACTCGCGGGAGTGGACGCCGTCAGTCAACGCGGATTGCTGGGTCTCCTCGAGGATCTCCGCCGCCGTACCGGCCTCACGGTGATCGTGATCTCGCATGATTTCGCGGGACTGGAAGAGCTGTGCCCGCAGACGCTGCATCTGGCCGACGGCGTGGTACAAGGTGCTCCGGCCAGGACCGGCGGCGCCGCGTGACTGCGCCGACCCAGCGCCGCCCCGTCGTGCTGCTACGCCCTGTTCCCGGGACATCGCCAATCCATGAACTCTGGGCAGGAACGAAACTCATTGTCGTCTTCGGGATTTCAGTTCTGTTGACGTTCTTTCCTGGGTGGCTGCCGATCGGGCTGGTCGCCGCGCTCATCGGGGTGTCCGCGTGGCTGGCGCGGATTCAGCGTGGCGCCCTGCCGTCGATTCCGACCTGGCTGTGGGTGGTGATCGCGATCGGCGGGATCACCGCGGCGGCGGGCGGCGGCCCCCCGGACATCCACATCGGCTCGGTAACGATAGGGCTGGCGGGACTGCTCTTCTTCCTCCGGATCACGGCCCTATCGCTTGTGCTGTTGGGGCTCGGCGCAATGCTGTCGTGGACCACCAACGTCTCTGACGTCGCGCCGGCGGTCGCAACGCTGGGCCGCCCGCTGCGCAGACTGCGGATTCCGGTCGAGGAGTGGGCGGTGGCGCTGGCATTGGCGCTTCGTGCGTTCCCGATGCTGATCGACGAATACCGCATTCTGTACGCCGCCCGCAGGCTGCGGCCGCGGCCGACGCTGCGCACGCGTAGGGAACGCAGGCGCTGGTGGCGCGCGGAGATCATCGACTTGATCACGGCCGCAATCACGGTGGCGTTGCGGCGCGCTGATGAGATGGGAGATGCGATCGCCGCACGCGGTGGTACGGGCCAGATTTCGGCGGCGCCTTCGCGGCCGAAGTGGCAAGACGCGTTGGCGTTGTTGATCGTGTTCGCGGTGTCGGCGGCGGCAGTGGTGGCCGAACAATGGCTCGGCGGCACGCGACTCTAGGGCTCTGGTCGCGCCGAAACTGTATTCCACGCGGGAAAGTTCGAGTGGAGTCCACGCTGGCGTCAGTCTCGGTGAAATCAGGCCGTCCAGCCTCGTGAGGTCAACGCATCATGCACGCGACGGATGATCTCGTCGTCGCGATCTTCTTTGATGACTCTGATGATGATCCAGCCGAGTTCGGCCAACTTGCGCAAGACCCTCATGTCTTTGACGTATTGAGGACGGTCTGTGCGGTGCTGGTCGCCGTCGTATTCCGCCGCGACCATGAGGTCACGCCAGCCCATGTCGAGGCTCCGCACGGGCCGCCCGTTGTTGTCGACTACGCGAATTTGGGTGGCTGGCTTGGGAAATCCGGCGTCGATGAGCAGCAAGCGCAACCAGGACTCCTTGGGCGAGGCGGCGCCGCCGTCGACAAGCGGTATCAATTCACGCAGTTGGCGCAGGCCGCGCGCTCCCGGGTTGCGCTTGGCGATCAGCGTCACGTCTTCGATCGAGAAGGGTCTCGCGTGCATCAACGCGTCGAGCCGCTCGAGTGCTTGTCCGCGTGCCAGGTGTCGGCCGAGATCGAAGGCGGTTCGTGCCGGCGTGGTCACCGGCACTCCACCAAGCGTGCAGATTTCGTCGTCGGCAAGTGTCTCGTTTCTCGCGATGATGCCGCGTGGCGGGCGAGTGCAATTCAGTCTCAGTTCGATCGTCGCGTCATCGTCGACCCATTCCGCACCATGAATCGCCGATGCCGCGGCTCCGGCGATGATCGCTTTGCGTTTCGACCACAACCATGCCCCGACTGTGCGGTCACGAATTGTCGCGACCTGCTGCTTTGGCACGTACACATCGCGGAAGATCGGCCGGTACCAGCGCCGCAACACGTGCTCCGTCAGATCGCCAGCGGCGAGTGCCTCGCTTCCCACAAAGACTTCCCCCACGCCGAGGTTGACGTCCACGCAGTCCGTTGGGTTCCATCGCTCGCCGAGGCTGTATCCACCGCGAGGAATGTCGAGTAGGGACCGCGTGGAATACAGTTTCGGCGCTCGGCGGCGGCGATAGCTCTAGCGGGCCGCGGCGGCGTTGGCCGCCGACTGGCCCTCCCTCAGCGCCTCCGCGGGAGCGAGGCGGCCAAGGAACATCTCATCGAAATACGGTTTGAGAGCATCGAATCCGGCGGCGAACCCGGCGCCGCCCGGTGCGGCAATCCGAGGCCCGCGCAGCACATCGAAGAACGGCGCGACGTCGACGCCTTTCGCCGACCAGTAGTCGAAGTACCTGCGCTGCGCGGCTTTGACGGCGGGGACGGCGGCTCCGCTGGCGCCCAGATAGCCGTTTCCTTCAGGGCTTCCCATCCACTCCAGCACCTCCCGCACCGCGTCCGGATGTCGCGATGCTGAATTGCCAGCGGCCGCAATGCCGTTCGTGACGCTGACCCTGCCTACCGGACCTGTCGGCAACAGCGCAACGCCCCATCGGAACGGTGCGTTGTTCGCGACCTGAGCCAGGTTGTAAGTGCCGGACTGGAACAGCGCCATCCGTCCTTGCAAGAACATGTTGCGCGAGAAGTCGCTGTTGTCGTTGGTGTCGGATGCCGGAGGTGCCACTTTGTCGACGTTGATGAGCCGCACCAGGTAGCGGAACGCCTCGACGGCCCCGGCGTTGTCGAAGGCGAAGCGGTCGCCGACAGCGAACACCCCGCCGGCGGAGCCGATGTAGTTCAGGTAGATCCCTTGAAGATCGTTGGCGGCGTTGTACGCCCACGCGCGTGTCGGGTCCCGCGTCAAGCGTTTGAGCAATGGCCGCAGCGTGTCCGCGGAGTCGTCCGGGCTCCACCGCAGGGTGTTCAGACTCGCCGGGTCGACGCCAGCGCGGGCGAGCAGATCGGTGTTGTAGTACACCGCGATCCCCGCGTCGGTGAGTTGCGGCACTGCCCACAGGCTGCCGTTGCGGGTGAACTGGTCGATGACCGACGACTCCCACCCCGCTGCCCGCGATCCCAGCGCGGCCGTGATGTCGATCAGCCGGCCGTTGTCGGCGTACGGCGCAAGGTAGGCGTTGCTGATCCAGAAGATGTCGTCGGCGCCACCGCCGGCGACGTCGGTGCGCAAGGTGTTGAAGTAGCTGGAATACGGGACGACGTTGACGCGCACGTCGATGCCGGGGTGGCGACGGGTGAACTCGGCGAAGGAGTTTCGGTACGCCTCGGCGGCCTGCTGGTCCCAGAGTCGCACGGTGACGACGGTGCGCCCGGCGGGTCCGGTGTCGCGGCCCAGGACGACGGCAAGCCCGATCAGCAATGCGGCCACCGAGACCAGCGCAACGAGCGCCATCGTCGAGAACCTGACGCGCCTCACTTCAGCCCCGTCACGGCGATCGAGCGCACGACATGGCGCTGCACGGCGATGAAGACGACGATCAGGGGCGCCACCGCGATCGTCGTCGCCGCCATCACCAGCGTCCATTGCGCGTTGTACTGGGACTGCAGTCCCGCGGTGGCGACCGTCAGCACGCGCCACTTGGGTCCGCTGGTGATGACGAGGGGCCACATGAAGTTGTTCCATTGGGAGACAACGGTGATCAGGGCCAGCGTCACGAGGATCGGCCTGCTCGTCGGCACCACCACGTGCACCAGCACGTCAAGAGTGTTCGCACCGTCGATCCGCGCGGCTTTCATCAGATCGTCGGGAATTGTGCGGAAGTGCTCGCGCAACAGGAAGATCGCGTACGGCGACCCGAAAACAAACGGCAGCACCAACGCCCAGAAGGTGTTGCGCAGGCCCGCCTGCGCCATCATCAGATACAGCGGCACGATGGTCACGGTCGGCGGCACCATCAGCGTCGCGATGTACACCCAGAACAGGACGTCGCGCCCGCGGAAGGAAAGCTGCGCGAACGCATACGCGGCCAGCACCGAAAACGTCAGCTGCCCAAGCACAATGACCGCAGTCACCAGCGCCGTGACCGCGATGGCGCGGCCGAAGCCCGCGTCTCCGAGGCCTGTGTAGTTGGCTGTCGTCGGCGGGCTCGGCAGCCGAAGGGGCTGCTGCGTGGCGAATTGGCGCTCAGAGGTGAACGACGTCATGAGACTGAACACGAAGGGCGCCAAGGTGATCACCGCACCCAACGCCAGCAATAGGTAGACGGCGCCGTTCGAGACGACGCGGCTAGGCGAGGTCATAGCTGATCCGTCGTCGGAAGTAGAGGTGCTGCACGACGGTGGCGACCACCAGAATGGCGAACAGGATCAACGCCATCACCGCGGCCCGTCCCACGGCGCCGGCGCCGAACGCCTCCGTGTAGATGCGATGCGCCACGAGGTCGGTCCGGTTGCGCGGGCCGCCGCCCGTCAGCGCGTAGACGGTGTCGAAGACCTGTGCCGCACTGATGATTCCGGTGACAAGAACGAAGAACATCGTCGGCCGAATCATGGGCAGCGTGATCCGCCAGAACCGTTGGGCGGCAGTGGCACCGTCCATTCGGGCAGCATCGTGAATCCGCTTGGGAATTGCGAGGATACCCGCCAAGAAAAATAACGTGACGTAGCCGACGTTCGTCCACACGGTGACTGCTGACACCACGGGCAGGGCCAGGCCCGGGTCGGTCAACCACTCGACCCTACGGCCCAGCAGCGTGTTGACGGCCCCGTCGGTGGGGGCCAGCAGCCAGCGCCAGAGCACGGCGATGGCCAGCGGCGCGCATATCCACGGCAGCACATACACCGTGCGAAAAAACGTGCTCCCTGGCAGCTGCCTGGCAAGCATCGATGCGGCGGCCAGACCCAGTACAGTCTGCAACGGCACCACGAGCGCGACGAACAGCGCGGTCACCACTAGCGAGTTGCCGAACGTGCCGTCGTCGAGCACCGAGCGCCAATTGTCCAGTCCGACATAGTGGATGGGACCGAGCAGATCCCAGCGGTGCAGGCTCAGCCAGCCCACCACGAACATCGGGAGAAGCAGGAACACCGTCACGGCGAAGAGGCTCGGTGCCAGCAGAGTGAACGCCAGCGCCGGGGAGCCGACCCGCTGCCTGGCCATGCACGTATTAAAGCCTCCCGCGGCACCCGTTACGGTGGAACGCGTGACTTCGCGTGGGGGGATCGACGACGACTTTCTGGCCCTGCCGCGCGATCAACTTGCCGATGCGGCCCTCGGCGCGGCCACTGAAGCCGGCGCGAGCCACGCCGATCTCCGAATCCACCGGGTCGTGACAGAGCGAATCACGCTTCGGGACTCACAGCTCGAAACCTCGGAAGTGGTTCGGCAGGTCGGCTTGGCTGTGCGGGTCATCGTCGACGGGACGTGGGGTTTCGCGTCGCACGCTGAGCTGACCCCCGAGGTCGCCGCGGACACCGCGCGCCGTGCCGTGCAGGTCGCGCGGACGCTGCGCGTACTGAACGCCGAAACCGTGCGATTGGCCGACGAGCCCGTCTACCGCGATGCGCAATGGGTGTCGTCCTATCGGATCGACCCGTTCGAGGTGTCGGCCGCCGACAAGATCGCCGTGCTGCAAGAGTATTCGGATCGGCTGATGTCGTCGGACGGCGTCGATCACGCGTCGGCGTCGTTTCAGGGCGTCAAGGAGCAGACGTTCTACGCGGACGTTTATGGGACATCGACCACGCAGCAGCGGGTGCGGGTACATCCGCTGCTGGACGCGGTCGCCGTCGACACCGCGGCCGGGAGTTTCGACTCGATGCGCACCCTCGCGCCGCCGACCGCGCGGGGATGGGAAGCCGTTGCCGACGACGAGGTCTGGAACTGGTCTGCCGAACTGGCTGAAATCCCGTCGCTACTCAGCGACAAGGTCAAGGCGCCGACCGTGGCGCCCGGTCTGACGGACCTGGTGATCGATCCGACCAACCTGTGGCTCACCATCCATGAGTCGATCGGCCACGCGACTGAGTACGACCGTGCAATCGGATATGAATCAGCTTACGCGGGAACATCTTTCGCAACACCGGACCTGCTCGGCACGCTCCGTTACGGCTCGCCCGTGATGGACGTGACCGCCGACCGCACCGTGAATTTCGGGCTGGCCACCGTGGGCTACGACGATGACGGCGTGGCCGCCCAGAGTTGGGATCTGGTACGCGAGGGAGTGTTCGTCGGGTATCAACTCGATCGGGTCTTCGCGCCTCGGTTGGGCGAGAAGCGCTCCAACGGCTGTTCGTATGCCGACTCGCCGCACCACGTTCCGATCCAGCGGATGGCCAACGTGTCGCTGCAGCCGGGGCCGGAAGACCTGTCAACGGAGGACCTGATCGCCCGAGTGGAGAACGGACTGTACATCGTCGGCGACCGGTCATGGTCAATCGACATGCAGCGGTACAACTTTCAGTTCACCGGGCAACGGTTCTTCGCGATCCGCAACGGCGAGCTGGCAGGCCAGGTCCGCGACGTCGCCTATCAGGCGACCACCACAGACTTCTGGGGATCGATGGAGGCGGTCGGCGGCGAGTCGACGTGGCGGCTCGGCGGCGCGTTCAATTGCGGCAAGGCGCAGCCCGGGCAGGTGGCGGCGGTCAGCCACGGCTGCCCGTCGGCACTGTTTCGCGGGGTGCGGGTGCTGAACACAGTGACGGAGGCGGGCCATTGATACCGCCGCAGAAGGTAGTTGACGACGCACTGGCGGCGGCGACGGTCGACGAGACGATGGTGATCGTCGAAGATCGCGCCGAGGCGTCGCTGCGGTGGGCGAACAGCTCGATGACCACCAACGGCGTGTCGACGAGCCGCTCGATATCGGTGATCTCGATCGTGCGCCGCGGCGACAAGGCACACGTCGGCTCCGTGTCCACCAGTGAGGTCGACCCGGCCGTGATCGCCGACGTCGTTGCGGCGAGCGAGGATGCGGCACGCGACGCACCAGAGGCGCGTGACAGTGCACCGTTGATCGCTGAGTCCGGTTCGCCGGGTGACTGGGACGATGCCGTCATCGCGACCGGTGCGGAGGTGTTCGGTGCGCTGGCGTCGTCGCTGTCGTCCGGATTCCATCGGCCGGAAACACTTTTCGGATTCGCTCGCCATGAAGTGGCGACGACGTTTCTGGCAAGCTCGACCGGACTACGCAAGCGATTCACGCAGCCGACGGGTTTGGTGGAGATAAACGCGAAACGCGATGGTGCAAGCGCGTGGGCCGGGGTGAGCACGCCTGACTTCATCGACGTGCCGACGGACCGGATGCTGGCCGAGCTGTCCACGCGGCTGGGTTGGTCGCAGCGAACGGTGTCGCTGCCGGCGGGGCGATATCCGACGATCATGTCGCCGTCGACTGTCGCCGACATGATGATCTTCATGGCGTGGATGATGGACGGCCGCGCTGCGCAAGAGGGACGCACGCCCTTTTCTGCGGCCGGTGGGGGCACGCGTGTGGGGGAGCGGCTGACGCAGTTGCCGGTGACGATGTATTCGGACGCGTCAGACGAGCGGTTGCGGTGCCGGCCGTTCGTCGCCGCCAAAAGCTCCACACCAACCGAATCGGTGTTCGACAACGGAATGGATGTCGGTCGCGTCGACTGGATTTGCGATGGCGTGATCAACGCACTGGCGTACCCGCGGGCGACTGCGGCCGAGTTCGACGCGCCCGTGGCGCTCGCGGCGGACAACTATCTGATGACGGGCGGCGAGACGAGCCTGGAGGACATCATCGAGGGCACGGAGCGCGCGTTGTTGTTGACGACGTTGTGGTACATCCGCCTCGTCGACCCGACATTGTTATTGCTGACCGGGCTGACTCGCGATGGCGTGTACCTGGTCGAGAATGGCAAGGTGGCGGCGGCGGTGAACAACTTCAGGTTCAACGAGAGTCCGCTCGATTTGCTTTCCCGGGCAATCGCGGTGGGCGCCACAGAGGTGACGCTGCCGCGTGAGTGGTCCGATTACGCGACGCGCGCGGCGATGCCAACGTTGGTGATTCCGGACTTCTTCATGTCGAGTGTGAGCCCGGCGCAGTAACGTCGCCATGTGATCTCTGAACTGGAGCCCTTGGTCGCGCTATCGCCGGACGGCACGGGTGCGCGGGTCAACGCGTTGGTGCGACGGACGTGTGCGCGAGTGTTGTCGCTGCCACCGCTACCGGTGGAGAGCGAGGGTGACACTTCAGAGAACGACGAAGCGGTCGTCGACTTCGCGGAGCAATTCAGCATGGACGTCACAGGGGTCTCCCGCGAACAGCGAAAGGGACTGGTCTCGGCGCTCGGGGACGGGGCCCTCGCCGCGGTAGTGTTGACGTACATCGCCGATTTCGCTCCGCGCGTGGTGGCGGGATTGCTTGCACTGCAACTGGATTCGGTGCTATCCGATGAGCCGGTGTGGGATCACACCACTGATCCGGCCGATGCGTTGTTCAACCGCTTTCTGCCGGCGGTGGCCAGGAGGACGGCGCTGGACCCGCTGACCGCGGAGGTGGTGAGGTTGCGGGGCGCGGGTCAGCACCAGTGCCGGTTGTGCAACACCCAGCGCGAGATAGGTGCGCTGGAGGCCGGCGGGTCAGAAGACATGTACGGCGACATCGCGTCGTATGAGGAGTCGAGCCGGTTGAGCGACGCGCACAAGGCCGCGCTGCGCTACGTCGACGCTTTGGTCTGGTCGCCGGCCGATATCGCCCCTGCGGTTTCTGCCGGTGTGCGGGAACACTTCTCGGCGGACGCGGCAGCCGAGATCACGTTCGACGTGATGCGCAATGCGGCCAACAAGATCGCGGTGTCGATGAAGGCTGACGCGCCACGGGTCCAGGAGGGCGTCGAGCGCTTCCGCATCATGGCCGACGGGTCGCTCTCCTACGAGTGATCTACGGCTTTGTGAGCGCGACGTAGGCGTAATGCTCGTCGAAGCGATCTTCCGGGACCAGCGTCATCAACTGAGGTGTGAGGCCGCATTCGCTGGCCTTGACCCAGAAGTCCTCGATCGCGAAAGTGCTTCGCACAGAGAGATTTCGATGATAGTTCCGCTTGACGCGCGGCGGCTGCCAGCCAGGCTTCTGGTATTTGAACTGAACGAACGCCATGCCGCCGGGTACCAGGAGTCGTTCGGCGATGCGGAGCAGCCGGAACACCTCCTCAGGGGCCGCCATCACCTCGAAGACATAGAGGCAGATGAAGGTGTCGAAGGAGCTGTCTCGACCCTCGACTGCTTTCTCGGGCTGCGCGACGTCGACCAGAAGCGTCTCGACCGGGGTGTCGCACACCGCGGCGACCTGGCGGCGGCATTCGGTCAGGTTCTCCTCGGACAGGTCGGTGCCGACGAAGCGCGTGGCTGACGGCGATCGCGCCGCCGCCGCGTCCCCATTCGATGACAGCGCCGGGGGAGGCGGGCCGGTCAAGCGCCTTGGCAAATCGGCTGAACATCGCAAGCTGGTCGCGGCCCAGCTCGAGGAAGGCCTCGTCGCCGACGCCCTCGCGCCGATGGGAGTTGTTGGCCCAGCTGGGGCTGGAGGTGTCCGACCAGTATTGTCCCGCCTCGTCTACCTGCTTCGATAAGGACGGAGCGGGGCCGATGCGATCGGTGAGGCTCAGCACGCGCGCCAGCCCACGGCGCATTACGGGTTCCCGAGAACTGGGGTAGAGCAAATCATCTGCAAAGGATAGCCACGCACATCACGTCGCACTCGCGTCTGACAACAATCTGTGAGGATCCTGCGCGTTAGGAACCCGCCTTCAGCGGGCATGCACAGATATGGCGCCGGGAATCGCCGTTGACCGACCTCCCACTGAGGCGCAACCGGGTGCGGTGCGCAAAGCTATCGTCGGAGCGGTCCTCGGCAACACCGTGGAGTGGTACGACTTCGCGATTTACGCGTTCCTGGCCACCTTTATCGCAGAAAAGTTCTTTCCCTCCGGCGATGACAACGCTGCCTTGCTCAACACGTTCGCGGTCTTCGCCGCGGCCTTCTTCATGCGTCCGCTCGGCGGATTGTTCTTCGGGCCGCTGGGCGACAGGATCGGCCGTCAGCGTGTGTTGGCGATCGTCATTCTGCTGATGTCGGTGTCGACCGTAGGCATCGGCCTGGTGCCGAGCTACGAGACGATCGGGGTTGCGGCCCCCTTGCTGCTGTTGTTTCTGCGGTGTCTGCAGGGTTTCTCGGCAGGCGGGGAATATGGCGGCGGCGCATGCTTTTTGGCTGAGTACGGCTCGACGCGTCACCGCGGATTCGTGGTTGCGTTCCTGGTCTGGTCGGTGGTGCTTGGCTTCTTGCTGGGCTCGGTGACCGTCACGGCACTCGACGCGGCGCTGTCGGATAGCGCGATGAACGCATACGGATGGCGTATCCCCTTCCTGATCGCTGGCGTGCTGGGCGGCGTTGGGCTCTACATCCGGCTGCGGTTGAAGGACACGCCTGAATTTGAATCTCTCAGGGAGAGAGGCGAAGTCGCTGAGTCGCCACTCAGGGAATCCTTTCGCACGGCGTGGCGGCCCATCCTGCAGATCGCCGGGCTGGTCGTCGTCCACAACGTCGGGTTCTATGTGGTGTACACGTTCCTGCCGACGTATTTCACGAAGACGCTCGGGTTCACGAAGGCCGACGCGTTCATCTCGATCACGGTGGCCAGCGTGGTCGGGCTGGTGCTGATCCTGCCGATGGGTGCGCTGTCGGACCGGGTCGGCCGTAAGCCGTTATTGATCGCTGGCGCAGTGGGTTTCGCGGTCTTTTCCTACCCGCTCTTCATGCTGCTGAACTCGGGCTCTCTCACGGCGGCCATCGCAGCACACGCCGGGCTTGCGGGCATCGAGTCGGTCTTCGTGTCGGCATCGCTGGCCGCGGGGGCCGAGCTGTTTGCGACGCGGGTGCGGTCGAGTGGCTACTCGATCGGCTACAACGTCTCGGTGGCGTTGTTCGGCGGGACGGCGCCGTATGTGGCCACATGGCTGACCGACCGGACGGGTAATCCGCTCGCGCCGGCGTACTACGTGATCCTGGCGGCGGTGGTAACGCTGGCGACGGTGCTCACGATGCGGGAGACGGCCGCTCGCCCGCTGCGGTCGGTCGATGCTCAGCAAACGCCCACGTAGACGCCGATTGGGAGGTCACTTTTCGCGCACACGACAATGACGGCGAGCAGTGATAACGTTCGACGATCTTGACGGCTGGCGAGATGAGGCCGGATATGGGCGATCGGGCGTTGGGCGGATGCTGACGTGAGTCGTGTGCGGACGAAACGTGGACCCCTAGCAACCGCTGCGGAATTGCTCTGCTGGCTGCTGCCGCCGTCGAAGCTGAAAAATCGGCTGCTGCGGATGTGGGGTCACGACGTGGCCGAGACGGCTCGGGTGCTTCCGTCGATCGTCGTCGGTGTCGGACATTTCCATCTCGGCGAGCACGTCCGCACTGGCCTGCTGAACGTGTTCCACGGCTTGGGCACGGCCTGGTTCGACGATTGCGCCATCGTGGAGTCGTGGAATTGGATTTCGGCGCATCCGATTTACCAGGAACTCGACCCTGACGCCGGCACTCTGTTCCTCGGCGTCCGCGCCAAGATCGGCAGCCGCAACTATCTCGATTGCTCGGGCACGATCGTCGTGCGGACGTTCGGAACGGTAGGCGGACAGCGGTGCATCTTGTACACACACGAGCCCGATTTCGAGGAGGATCGTCAGGTCGCCGGCCGGATTTGCGTGGGTGCTCATTCCTTCATTGGCAGCGGCGCCGTGCTGTTGAAGGGTGCGACGCTGCCGGATCGTTCACAGCTGGCAGCGAATTCAACGCTGACGCACACGTCTGCCTCGGACGGAAGGCCCGGCCTCTACGCAGGCGCCCCTGCGGTCTGGAAGCGCGACGCGAAAGGCAAGTGGTTCGACCGCACCGCGTACATGATCAACGACCACGTGATCGAAAGCCCGATGGGCGTCGGTGAGGACGATCGTGGCGACCCGGACAAGCCACAGGTCACGGGTGTGATCTAGCGCTTGTGCGACCATGGTTGCCGCGCACGCACCAGGGGCGGTAGCTCAGTTGGTTAGAGCCGCGGACTCATAATCCGTTGGTCGCGGGTTCGAGCCCCGCCCGCCCCACAACTGAAATCGCAGGTCCAAGCGATGCCTGCGGGCGGTAGCCGGACCCACACGCGGGTCTCGGGACCCGCTACGTCCGCACCGCCTCCACATTTGCGTTGTACAGCGTGGCGGGCTGCGCCAGGGGCAACCAAGGGCGGGCAAGGCAGGTGCGGGGCCAAGTTTTGCGCGATTATGCCACCTGCAGCGCGTCGACGACCAGTTCGGCGCGCATGTGGTCGGCGATCGACCAGCCCACGATCATCCGCGAGTACACGTCGAGCACTGCGCAGCAATACACCGTGCCTTCCCGTGTCGGATGTTGAGTAATATCAGTGACCCACAACATGTTTGGCCGATCCGCAATGAACCGGCGCCGCACCAAGTCATCATGGAGTGCCGGCGCCGGGCGCTCGCCCGCGGCGCTTGCGTCGATGACATATTCCGGCGATGCCGGCCGCGCGCATCAAACGTGCGACTCGTTTGCGTCCGCATCGCACGCCCAGGCCGAGCCGAAGCTCGGCATGCACCCGCGGCGCCCCGTAGGAGTAGCGCGACCTGGTGTGGATCTCGGCGATCGTGGCCATCAGCTCCTGCTCAGCGACCTGGCGCGCCGACGGCCCCCGGCTGCGCCAGTCGTAGTCGCCCGACCGCGAACCCCCAGACACCGGCAGATCACCGCGACCGGGAAACCCTCGGCGGCGAGCTCATGGATCAGCCGGTAGATCATTTTGGGAGGACATGGTCACGGGCGAACAGCGCGCTGGCCTGCTCAACAAATTCCTCGGCCAACTTCACCACTGCCTGCACACCGGCCAGCTCTACAACGAACACCGGGGGTTCCCAACTCCTCTCCTGCGTGCGGCTTGACTTTAACTTCGTGAGATGTCTGACAGCGAGTTCTGATGGCGTGTCCGGGGTCGTCTGCGAATCCGGATTTCGTTGCCGGGCCTGGTCGTTCGGTGGTGGTCTCACGGAGGCGGTACGAGTCCTAAACGGACCAGGCTTCCTGCAGTCGCGAGGAGCGCTTCGTCGATCGGGCCTGGAGTGAAGCCGAGGACGGTCTTGGCCTTGCGGTTGCAGGGGCGCAGGACATCACCGATCACGGGTGCGGCAATGACCGATTTGACACCGGCCCAGTCGCGCAGGATGTAGGCGGCTTGCAGCATCGAGATGGGGCCGCCATCGCAGCAGGCGATGAACCGCTCACCGGCCGCGGCGTGATGGGTCATGGCGCGCACGTGGATGTCGGCAACGTCGCGCACGTCGGCGACGGGAAAACTGATGTTGGGCATCAGTGCCTGCGGGTCGATAAGCAGAGTCACGATCACGGCCAAAGACGCGGAGATGTCGCCGCTGAGCGTGGGCCCGAACGTGGCGGTTGGGTTGATCACACTGAGTTCGGTCTGCCCACCTTCGTTTTTGATGAAGTCCCAGGCGGCGCGCTCGGCCAGCACCTTGGATTTGACGTAGGCGGTGACGCCTTCGCCGTCGAGGTTGGTCCAGTCGTCCTCGGTGAACTCGCGGTCGACCTTGCCGTGGCCGCGGGCGATCGCGGCGAACGACGATGTGAGTACGACCCGTTTGACGCCTGCGTGGCGCGCGGCGCGCAGGACACGCAGGGTGCCGAGGCCGGCCGGCACGATCACCCTGTTTGCGTCACTGGGCTCATCCAGCGGGAACGGCGAGGCGACGTGAAGCACGTAGTCGCATCCGTCGACCGCCTCGGGCCAGCCGTCGTCGGAGGTGAGGTCGGCGACGGTGACTGTGAGCGTGTCTCCCGGCTCGGCGCCACCGCGCGCCACCATGTCTCGTACATCGGCCTCCCGCGCGCGAGATCGCACGCTCGTGCGCACGCTATAGCCGGCGTTCAGCAGCGCGACGACGCAGTGCGAACCCACAAAACCGGAGCCGCCGGTGACGAGGACCTGTTCGCGAGCCATGATGCCCCCAACCGCATTTGGAAGATCTTGCCGCCCACGCGTAGCCGGCACGGTACTTGGATACGCTTCGCGAGACCGGTGTACCCGCTTGCGACGGGCTTTATCGTCGACCGATTCTGCTGCGTCTGCTACCGGCCTGGGCGCGTGAAACCGCGGCTTCCGACTCGTCCCGACAGTACGAGGCGCGGTCCGCCTCGACGGAGCGGTCTTGCGCAGCAGCGAACTGCGGGTAGCCGGGAGGGTTCAACGAGCGCAAGCGCGACGGTCGGCGGTCGCTGCCGCGGTGGCCTATCTCGGCCTGGCAGGTCAGCTCAATGCGCCGGGTTTGCGACTCGCGTGGCCAGGCTGATCGCGCTCCTGCCTGGCAAGGTACCGGGAGTGGAGGGGTTGCGGATCCAATCCTGGCCTCGACACGGCATTCAATTCATTCACACGATTTTTCACGGAGGCGTTAGCTGATGCATCCTCCATCAACCCCGCGCCGGCCAGCCTGGACGCGTTTGCTCATCCTGATCGCCGTCGGCATACTCGCGGGGTGTAGTTCCTCGGCGCCGAGCGGCTCGACCACCACAGCGGCACCGAGCGGCGCGTCCGCCGCCGTGTCCGCGGCCCCCGCCGACCTACCGGCACTGGTCCGGCAGGTGGAGCCCTCGATCGTCACCGTGCTCACCGAAAGGGGGCTCGGCAGCGGCGTCGTTTACAAGACCGACGGCACCATCGTCACCGACGCCCACGTGGTCGCCGGCGCTCAACAGATAATGGTGGCGTTCGCCGACGGGCAGCAGGTTCCGGCGAAGGTTCGGGCCGCCGATCAGCTGTCCGATGTCGCCGTTCTCCAGGTCGACCGTGGCGGGCTGGCCGCGGCGACGTTCCAGAAAGACCTGCCCGAGGTCGGGGCGTTCGACGTGGTCATCGGCAGCCCGCTCGGGTTCGAGTCCACGGTCACATCGGGCATCATCTCGGGGCTGCACCGCCAGATCCCCGGTTCGGCGTCCGAGGGCGTGCCGCTGGTGGATTTGATCCAGACCGACGCCGCGATATCGCCGGGTAACTCCGGCGGTGCAGTGATCGACGGGCAGGGTCATGTTGTCGGCGTAAGCGAGGCCTACATCCCACCGACCGTCGGTGCAGTGGCCCTGGGCTTCGCCACCCCCGCCGCGACGGTCGTCGACGTCGCAGACCAGCTGCTGGCCACCGGAAGCGCGCATCATGCCTACATCGGCATTCAGCCCCGCACCCTGACCCCACAGCTCGCACAGAGCCTCGGGGTCAACCGCAACAGCGGTGTCGTTGTTCTCGCCGTCGGTAAACCAAGCCCGGCCGCCGACGCCGGCATCCGGCCCGGCGATCTCATCACCGCGCTCAACGGTCACGACACCCCGACGGCCGAGGATTTCATCGCCGCACTGCATAACGCCAAACCGGGCGACCACGTACAACTGACCGTGCTGCGCGGCAACCAGGCCCTGCAGATCTCGGTGACCGTGGCCGACCGTCCCGCCACCTGACACACCGCGAAGACCACCAATCATGGCCTCCAACAGCATCATTGAGGTGCGCATCGGCGCCCCGGACAATGTCCTCGAGGTTGAGGTCGGCACCGTCGAGGTGGATGACAACTTCTCATCGAATAGCAGACAGCGCCAACCGCTTCGCGAGATAGGGCGCCGTACGGCTGTGTTTCGCAAGTGCCACCTTTTTCGGCGGGCCCGCCGCAACCACCCGACCGCCGTTGCTGCCGGCGCCCGGTCCCAGGTCGATCACCCAGTCGGCGCCTGCGACCATGCGCATGTCGTGTTCGGCCACCACTACGGTATTGCCCGCGTCGACAAGGCGATGCAATTGACCATCGAGCAGATCCACGTCGGCGGGATGCAGCCCGGTGGTCGGCTCGTCGAGGACGTAGAGGGTGTGCCCTCGCCGGGGCCGCTGCAGTTCGGAGGCGAGCTTGATCCGCTGCGCCTCGCCGCCGGACAGCTCGGTCGCGGGCTGTCCGAGACGGAGATAACCCAGTCCCACCTCTCGCAGCGTGGTCAGACTCCGCGAAGCGCTGGCGACGTCGGCAAGAAACTCCGAGGCCTCATCGACCGTCATCGCGAGCACGTCGGCGATCGTCCTACCGCGATAGCGCACCTCAAGTGTCTCGTCGGAGTAGCGCGCACCATGACACGCAGGGCATGTGGCGTATGTGCCCGGCAGGAACAACAATTCGACCGACACGAACCCCTCCCCCTGACAGGTGGGGCAGCGACCGTCGGCCACGTTGAACGAAAACCTGCCCGCGGTCCAACCGCGACGACGCGCCTTCGGGGTCGCGGCGAACTCGCGGCGCACGGCGTCGAACAAGCCGGTGTAGGTCGCCAGCGTCGAGCGCGGCGTGCGCCCGATCGGGCGCTGGTCGACCGACACCAGCCGGTCGATCTCCTCGACCCCCTCGGCCGTCACACCCACGCTCGCGTCGTGGTCCAGATCGACGATCCCGGTGTCGGCTTCGCCGTCGTCGGATTCGGCCGGCTCGGCTGCGCGTCCCGAGCCGAGATGGCTGTTCATGACATCGCCGAGGACCTTGACGACCAGCGTGGACTTGCCTGAACCGGACACTCCGGTAACCGCCGTGTACACACCCAGTGGCAGGTCCACGTCGAGGTCTCTCAAATTGTGAAAGCAAATCCTGCGCAGACCCAGCCGGCCGGACTGCGTGCGGGGCTGACGAGACGGCGGCCGGGCTCGCTCGAAAAGGTACCTACGAGTGACCGACCCCTCGATATCGGCGAGGCCCGGCACCGGGCCGCTGTAGAGCACGCCCCCGCCAAGCTCCCCCGCCCCAGGTCCAACGTCGACGACCCAATCGGCACGACGGACCACGTCCATGTCGTGCTCGACCACGAACAACGAATTGCCCGCCCGCCGCAGGCGATCGAGCACGTCGAGTAGCGGTTCGGCGTCCGCGGGGTGCAGTCCAGCCGACGGCTCGTCGAGCACATAGAGCACGCCGAACAAGCCGGCTCGCAGTTGAGTGGCCAGCCGCAACCGCTGCAGTTCCCCGGGTGACACCGTCGGAGTGCGGCGCTTGAGGGTGAGATAGCCGAGGCCGAGATCGATGAGTACCTGCAGGCGTGCGACGAGGTCGGCGGCGATCATGGTCGCCACTTCCGTCAGCTCACCGGATTCCGTGGACTCGTAAGCGGCGGCGGCATCGGTCCGAGAAGCCGTCGGGCGCAACGTGTCAGCAAGGTCGGCCAACGGCATCGCCGCGTACTCGGCGATGGTGCGCCCGGCGAATGTCACCTTCAGCGCCTCCGGCCGCAGCCCGGAACCGTCGCACAGCGGGCAGTCGACGCTGTCGACGAACTGCAGCACGCGGCGACGCATCATCGCGCTATGGGAGTTTGCCAACGTGTGGCGGACGTGGCGCTCGGCGCTGGAGAACGTGCCGTTGTAGTAATAATCCGCCTGCACGGGGTGCTGGCCCGGATCGATTTCGACAGTCGGCTGCTCATCGGTGAACAGGATCCAGTTGCGTTGCCGCTTAGGGAGTTTTCGCCATGGCTTGTCGATGTCGTAGCCGAGCGTGATCAGGATGTCGCGCAGGTTCTGCCCCTGCCAGGCTCCCGGCCATGCTGCGACGGCGCCTTCGCGGATAGTCAGCGACGGGTCTGGCACCAGTGTCTCTTCGGTCACCCGGTGGATCCGTCCGAGCCCGTGACATTCTGGGCACGCCCCGACCGCGGTGTTCGGGGAGAAGGCGTCGGAGTCCAGTCGTTCCGTGGCCCCCCGCGGGTAGGTACCGGCGCGGGAGAAGAGCATCCTCAGCAGGTTCGACAGGGTAGTGACGGTGCCGACCGTCGACCGCGACGTGGCCGAACCCCGGCGCTGCTGCAACGCGACGGCGGGCGGTAGCCCGGTGATGTCATCTACCTTCGGCGCGCCGGTTGGCAACAGCAGGCGACGGGCGTACGGAGCGACCGATTCGAAGTAGCGGCGCTGGGCCTCGGCATAGATGGTCCCGAAGGCCAACGACGATTTGCCGGATCCGGAGATCCCGGTGAACGCGACCAGCGCATCACGCGGCGCTACGACGTCGACGCCCCGTAGATTGTGGACCCGCGTCCCGTAAACACGTACACAAGGGTCGATGGCGTCCGTGCTTCGGTAGGACGTTTCTGTCATCGCGCTCAGACGAGTACCCATGCTGAGGGACGAGGAAAACTCTTTGGAGAAGCAGCTGACGCCTGGTCGGTGCCGTCTTTCAGCCGCCTTCACTTGCGGCGGCCGCAGGACCGTCGCCCCACGCCGAACTGTGGCGGTGACAGTCGAGGAGGCGAACTACCAAGACCTCGAAAAACTCGCGGGTGGAGCATTCGCGGTCGACTAGCGCCGCAAGCAGGCCGAGCCGCTGATCGCACTGGCTGTTCCGCGGATGACGTAGGACGCCGTCAACACCCTAGGTCCCCGAACCTGGCCAGGATGCGGGCCGCGAGACTACCCGGAGGAAAGGCGCCTACCTACGCCGACCAGCTGATTGAGGAACTGCGTCACCTTCGGTGAGCTGATCCCGAGTCGCCGCTTAGGTTGTTGGACGTTTGGTCAGTCGTCGTCTTGCCACACACGCGTCCATGCGTAGCTAACACGGGACCGCCGCTTCTCACCCCGGCGTCACCCCGGCGTCCAGGGGCGATTTGCAGCCGTACCGAGGGCGTACCGGAACTGTACCGCCGGCGGCCAGATTCCATGTCTTGCAGGCGATTTGATGTGTTGGAGCGGACTATTTCGCCTGGTCGCGCGACCCGTGTCTAGGGGACTCATAATCCGT
>NZ_JAVHWM010000150.1:0-4377 GCF_032159765.1 Mycobacterium sp.
CTTCTCCTGGATCAGCGGCACCAGGTCGAGCACCTCGAAGACCCGCTCGAAGCTCACCAGCGCACTGGCGATCTCGACGTGCGCGTTGGCCAGCGCGGTCAACGGTGAGTACAGCCGTGTCAACAGCAGAGCCAGTGACACGATCGCACCCGTCTCCAAGGCGCCGCCGATCGCCAGCACGCCGCCGAGCCCGTACACGAGCGCCAGCGCCAGCGCCGACATCAGCGTCAGCGAGTTCATGAAGACCGACTGCAGCATCGCGGTGCGAACACCAATGTCGCGAACGCGGTCGGCGCGCACCTCGAACTCGCGCGACTCGGTTGCCGGGTTGCCGAACAGCTTCACTAGCGTGGCGCCGGGCGCCGAAAATCGTTCGGTCATCTGGGTGTTCATCGTCGCGTTGTGGTTCGCGGCCTCGCGGGAAAGCCGCGCCATGGTTCTCCCGATCCAGCGGGCGGGGAGCAGGAACAGCGGCATCAGCAGCAGTGACAGCAGCGTGACCTGCCAGGAGATCCTGAGCATGACCACAAGCGTCAGCGTCAGCGTGACGATGTTGGTGATGATGCCGGAGAACGTGTCGGAAAAGGCGCGCTGTGCGCCCGTCACATCATTACCGAGCCTGCTGACCAGGGCGCCGGTGCGGGTGCGGGTGAAGAACGCGATGGGCATCCGCTGCACGTGATCGAACACGGCGGTGCGCAGGTCGAGGATCAAGCCCTCGCCGATGTTCGACGATAGCCATCGAGTCAGCAGCGATAAGCAGGCATCGGCGACGGCGACCGCCGCGATCACGGCGGCCAGTGCCACCACCACGTCGACCGCGCCCCTGCCGATCTCGTCAACAACCTTGCCTGCCAGCAGCGGAGTGGCGAGCCCGAGCATCGCACTGACCACGCTGACCGCGAGGAACCCGGCCAACCTGCGGTGATGACGTCCGGCGAAGCCCCAGATCCGGCCGAGCAGTTTGCGGTCGGCCAATGACCGCAGATCACCGCCGCGCGCGCGAACCTGCCGGTATAACGTTTGCCGGGCTACCGTCTCAAAGCTCATCTAATCACCCTAAAACCTCAACAATGGATGAGGTCAACGGCTTCCCCGGCGTGTCTAGACCACGCCGAAATATCCGATCACCCCTGCGGCGCCGACCACGATCAGGGGATTGGTCTTGGTGAACACGAAGATCGCCGTGCATATCGCTGTCAGCAGATACGCCCGCCAGTCGTGGTCGGCGGCCCGGCTCATCACCAGCGAGGTGGCCATGATGAGGCCGACGGTCAACGGCGCGAACCCCTTCTCGACGGCGACCCGCCACTTGGCCTTCTGCGCCTTTTGCCAGAACAGCGTGACGATATACATCAACGACGCGGCCGGGACGATCATCGCGACCGTCGCGATCACGCCGCCGATGATCGCTCCTGGCACTCCCCCGACCGTGAGTCCCGCGCCGTAGCCGACCATCGTCACGATCAGGATGCTGGGGCCCGGCGCGGTTTGGGAGATCGAGAAGATGTCGGC
The DNA here is from genome assembly GCF_032159765.1 of Mycobacterium sp. Classification (GTDB taxonomy): domain Bacteria; phylum Actinomycetota; class Actinomycetes; order Mycobacteriales; family Mycobacteriaceae; genus Mycobacterium. The sequence continues at coordinate 1,516 of NZ_JAVHWM010000150.1, forward strand.
GAACTGCGAGTCGGTCATCCAGTGATGTCCGTGCACGGCCTGCATGTGCATCTCAGGCAGCACCGCGTTGCCGCCGCCGATCGACAACAGCGACAGCATGCCGAACAGACCCGCGAGTTGCAGATAGGTCTGGATCACGCGGGCCGTTCCCTCGGCCACGCCCAGAACAGCGCGATCGGCGCAAGAATCGCCAAAACCACCAGAAGTGGCCACCGCACAAGGCCGTTCAGGACGAAGGCCGCCCCGAACAACAGCACCGGCATCAGCCCCGTCAAACACTTCCTGCCGGTTTGGATGACCATCGCCAACGTCAATGCGACGGCCGCTGCCGAGGCGCCGTGGAGGACGCCCTTCACGGCGGGGATCTCTTTGAATCGGAAGTAGAAGTAAGCCGCGACCATGATGATGACGACGGGCATGAGGCACAGGCCGAGCAGCGCAGCGGCCGCCCCTGGCAGGCCACGCATCTTCGACCCGGCGAACACCGCGATGTTCACCTGGTTGGCGCCGGGCAGGATCCGGCTCATCGTCATCGCGGACAGGAACTCCGCCTCGCCGATCCACTGCTTCTCGACCACCAGCACTTCCCGCGACCACGCCGACAGCCCGCCGCCGAACGATGCCAGCGCTATGTGGTTGAAGGTGAGCGCGAGCTCGCGCAGCGAGACCTTGGCCGGCCCGGCCTCAGCCTCAAGCTCATTCATGCATGAGGTCTTTGTCGTGCGGGAAATCCTCCTCGTGGTGCTGCGACGGATCGAGCGGGTCCGGCGCCTCGTAGTGGTGCGACATCTCCCAGTCGCTGTCGAAGACTTCCTTCAGCCGCCCGACGATCGCCGGGTCGTCGGTCATGATGCCCAGTTCCCGGCGCAGGTCGAATGCGCTGCGGTCGATGTTCATCGACCCCACCAGCGCGTGTCGGCTGTCGACGATGATCAACTTGGCGTGCACCCTCAGGTTCTTCTGTTTGTGCACCTTGACGCCGAATCGGTTCAATGTCCGCAGCGACGCGAATGTGTCGAGAATGTCCCATTCGCTGATGCCGTGCTTGCCGCCGCAGAGAACGTGCACCTTTACCCCGCGATCGGCCGCTGAGGCGAGGCGTTCGAGGATGACCGCGTCGACGTACTTGGGGTGCTGCACGTCCAGGCGCTCGGTGGCCGTGTCGATGAATTGCGCCATGTGGTAGCGGGAATTGGAATTGCTCCACAGCAGGCCTTCATAGGCGCTGCAGTCCCAATCGCGATGTTCCCAGTCGGCGTTGAATACTTCGACGATCTGCGCGACGTGGTACGGATTGTCGGTGATAATGCCGTAATCGCGGGTCAGCGTGAAGTACTTTTCCATCAGGTTGAAGGTGGCCACCAGTGCGGCTTTCTCGTCGACCACAATCGATTTTTCATGCGTCACGTAGAAATTCGGATTGGCCCACTGGACCGCGATTCCGGCATTCAAGAATTGCTCGTAGGTATCGTCATTGGCGCGATCACCGCCGGACCGAGCAGCATTGAGCTGCACCCGCACGACGACGCCCGCTTTCTTCCTGTCGATAACGGCCGCGACCAAACTCGGTTCGGTAAACGTGAATTGTTTGATCAAAAGCGAAATTTGTGCCGAATTGATGAATTCGCGGACAGGTTCCAGCCCGTCATCGGGCTCAACAATCAGACGCGGAGAGGGCGGGAGCATAATTTCGGGATGCTAGCACCGGGAGAATAGCGACGCTTTGCTATCGCGTGATCGTTCAGCTTCCCGTGACACGCTAGTGATGAGACCGCCGCAACGGTGATACCGAGGACGCTCCCGCGCCTGTCACATCCACGGCACGACTTCAGGCAAGATTGCGGGCATGGACAGTGCAGCGGCTTCGCCGCGGGTGCTCGTAGTCGACGACGACCCCGACGTGCTCGCTTCGCTCGCGCGGGGGCTGCGGCTGTCCGTATTCGAGGTGGCAACGGCCGTCGACGGCGCCGAGGCGCTGCGCAGCGCCACCGAGACCAGGCCCGACGCGATCGTGCTCGACATCAACATGCCGGTGCTCGACGGTGTCAGCGTGGTGACCGCGCTGCGGGCGATGGACAACGACGTGCCGGTCTGCGTGCTTTCGGCGCGGAGCTCGGTCGACGACAGGGTCGCCGGACTGGAGGCGGGCGCGGACGACTACCTGGTCAAGCCGTTTGTGCTGGCCGAGTTGGTCGCACGGGTCAAGGCGCTGCTGCGCAGGCGCGGCGCGACGGCGACGTTCTCGTCGGAGACCATCACGGTGGGGCCGCTCGAGGTCGACATCCCCGGCAGGCGTGCCCGGGTCAACGGCGCAGACGTCGACCTGACCAAGCGCGAGTTCGACCTGCTCGCGGTGCTCGCCGAGCACAAGACCGCGGTGCTGTCCCGCGCCCAGCTGCTGGAGCTGGTGTGGGGTTACGACTTCGCCGCCGATACCAATGTCGTCGACGTGTTCATCGGCTACTTACGCCGAAAGTTGGAGGCCGGCGGCGCGCCACGGCTTCTGCACACCGTTCGTGGCGTGGGGTTTGTGCTCAGGACGCAATAGTGCGATGAACCTGCTGTCGCGGATCTTCCGCCGGACGCCCTCGCTGCGGGCCCGGGTGGTGGTCGCGACGGCCATCGGCGCCGCAATCCCCGTGCTCATCGTCGGCATCGTCGTATGGGTCGGCATCACCGGCGACCGCAAGGAACGGCTGGACCGCAGGCTCGACGAGGCGGCGGGCTTCGCGATCCCGTTCCTGCCGCGCGGGCTCGATGAGATTCCGAAGACGCCGAACGACCAGGACGCAGTCATCACGGTGCGCAAGAGCGGGCAGGTCACGTCCAACTCCAACGTCGTGCTCCCCGAATTACCTGCCG
>NZ_JAVHWM010000162.1:0-4292 GCF_032159765.1 Mycobacterium sp.
GTAACGGCCTACGCCATCGACACCTCGACCGGGAACGCGTGCCCGCGCTGGGGCAACTTGGTCGTCACCCCGCCCAACGACTTCGTGTCGCACCCGCTAAGCGTCGACGTACCCATTTGCAGCGCGACCGTCAGCTCAGTGGACTAATTCCAGCTAGCAGCAAGGTCAAACGGGTGTCAGCAGTGACGACACCGCGTCACCACGCGCCGATGCTTGGAACCATGAAGGCAAAGATCACCTACGTCGCACCGTGGTTGGCCGCAGCCGCGATCGGTGGAGCGATTGCACTCGCCCCCATCGCCAGCGCTGCGACCCATCCTGCACCGGCCCCAAGCGCCGGCGCCTCGCCGTCGGCTGTCGGGCGCCCCGGCACCGATCCGTCGACGCCGTACGGTACGGATCCCTTGAGCCCGGACATCTTCGGCTACCACACGTGGCTCGGCGACGACAAAGACGTGCCATTCTGAGGCCCGCGCCTCTAGAGGTGCGCGAAACAGGGGTTCGCGTCTTCCTTGGGGATCGACGCGTTCTGACTGGAGAACTTGCCGACGACCCCCGTCCCGGTGACTTCGACACTGTCGGCGTGGATACCGAGCGGATAGTTGTCGTTTAGTTTCTTGGTGAGACCGTCCAGCGCTGACTGCACGGTGTCCTTCGGCAGCGGGCCGTTGACGTCGACGACCTGCAGACCGAGGTCACCGTTGCTGACTACGGGCTTGGCCGTGACGCTGCCGCTACCTGCTTCCAAGACGATGGTGCCTGCCGAAGGATCCGTGCTCACACCGGTGACCAAGTTGCCCACCAGCGGCAGGTTGGCGACCACGGTGTCCTTGATGCCTTCCGACGTCCAACTGAGCGTCGCGTTCAGCGATCCGATGGTGCCCTTGGAGTCCGCCGAGTCCTGCAACCGAACGTCTCTCAGCGTCACGTCGGCCGTCATTCCCTTGGCGTCCTGAACCTGCTTGCCCGCGGTGGCGACCGAGATGTTGGTGTAGTCGCCGGTGACGTGCTGCCACAGGAATGGCGGGTTCACTCCGAACGAGACGGTGGCGCTGTCCTTGACGACGCACTCGGCAACCGCCACCAGGATGGTGTCCGCGCGGTGCCGTGCATAGAGCTCGGCGCCGGCCAGACCGCCTACCACCAGGGCGACGACGATGATCGCGATCAGAAGAAGCGACTGCGGACTGCGCAATCTGCGCCGCTTCTTGACTTCGGGTTGCTGAACGTCGGGAGGAGGCGGTGGCGGAGACCGCCGGATCTGTTCCGTCGGAGATGAATCGGCAGGCGACTGCGGCCGCCGGAACTGCTCGGTCGGCCCCGCATCTGCGGGGCGGTACCGGGCGCGGAGCTGTTCGGTCGGCGGCTCCGGCTGCCCACGGCGCGGAAGCCGTTGCGTTGCGGGGTCGGGTGGTGGAGTCCCCTTGCCGCGCCAACCAGGCGGCCCGGGGCGTTGGGGCGGCGTCATCTCCGTGATTCTGCCTCATCGGCGGGACTCCGCCGCTCACTCGTGCGCTAGGAGCGCAGTAGTCCAACGACGGATGATTCCCTCATGCCGGATGATCGATCTTGCCGTGCAACCTTGATCGCATCGCCGATGCAACCGGGTGACGGAAGGGGAATCGCCATGCGTGACGACGACGTGCGGGCCGCTCTGCAACGCCACTGGGAAGCATCCGACGCCAACGACTTCGACACGGAACACGAAATCTACCGAACTGATGCAGTTCTCGAATATCCGCAGTCGGGCGAGCGCATCCGTGGCCGGTCCAACATTCAGGCGTCGCGCGAAGCCCAGCCGAATGCGAAACGCTTCACCGTGCGACGCATCGTCGGCGGTGGAGACCTTTGGATCAGCGAACTCGTCCTCAAGTACGACGAGCAACCGTATTACGTAGTCAGCATTATGGAATTCGAGGATGGGGCGGTAGCCCGCGAGACGCAGTACTTCGGTGACCCCTTCGCCCCTGGGCCATCTCGCGCTCAATGGGTCGAGCGAATCGACTGAGTCGATCATCGCGACGGCAGGGTAGTCGAGTGCATCCAGTGCCAGCGCATCCTTCCCGGCGACGGTTCTGTGCGCGTCAACCCGGGACCCCAGTTGGGCGACGGCTCGGTACGCGTAGCCATCCCCTCTGCCAGCCACTGAACGGCACAGGAAACACAGTTTGGCCCGCCACCGGATCGGATCGCTGGTGGCGGGCCGAACTTCCATGGCCTACTTCTCTAGACGTTGAAGCGAAACTCGCCGACGTTGTACTCACACCGTCCCGCGGGCGGCCCACGCGGTAGCGGTAACGGTGAAAGGTCCACTACCCAGACGTTCGCGAGCCACTGATTCGAGACGTGCGCGAGAATCGTCATCGAGTCGCTGGACGTAGTCACCGGCAGGACCTACACCGAATGTGTACGGCTCCCACCACTCCTCAAACGTCGGGTGCACAACATCGACTGCAATCGAATCTTCTTCCACATCGCCAAGGGCGGCGGCTTCGAAGAGCTCGGTCAGATGCCCCTTGTGCGCGCCGGACAGTAGCGCTTCATCCTCAACGTCAGGGTCGATCACGTGCACCGCATCCCAGAACGGCGCCAGTGCGCCAGTCGGCCCGTCCCACACGCACGCTGCGACAACACCGCCCCGCCGAGTCACGCGCCTCATCTGTCTCAACCCGATCAATGGATCTGTCATGAAGTGCACGACCAACTGCGCCAGAGCCGCGTCGAATACGGCTGTGTCGTAAGGCAACTCCTCTGCAGTACCTCGACGCACGTCAACCTCGGGGAAGCGCTCACGGATCGCATCGACGAACGGTGGTGAAGGATCGATCGCCGCAACCCCGGCTCCAATCGATAGCAAATGTGCCGTTAGGGCGCCCGGCCCGCAGCCGACGTCAAGCACCTTGTCTCCGACGTCGACCCCGGCGAATGTCGCGAAGACCGCCGCAAGAGGCTCGGCATATCGGCCCATGAAGCGGGCATAGACCTCCGGCGGAACGATAAAACTCACCGGGCAATGCTACGTCGCCGGCCGCGCCTTAAGGCCAGTTCGTAGCGCAGCTGCATTGCACCTAGAGTTGAAGCGGAACTCGACCACATTTCGGTACCCAGTTCATTTGCCCGCTGGCGCCGCACCATAACGACCATCATTCAAGTAACCACCGCAACGACGCATTCTCGGCAAGGAGCAGCCATGAGCAAAGGCGACCTGTACTCGACTGGTCTCGATGTGCGCCGCGAGGTGCTCGGAGACGAGTACGTCGACGGCGGAATCGCCGCATCAGACGACTTCATGATGGCCTTCCAAGCTGCGGTGACCGAGCTTGCGTGGGGATATTCGTGGAGTCGTCCTGGCCTTGACCGGCGAACTCGCCTGATCCTCACGCTGGGCATCTTGGCCGGACTCGGACGATACGAGGAACTAGGTATCTATGCCCAGGGCGCGGTAAGGAATGGCGTGAGCATCGATGAAATCAAGGAGATTCTGATCCACGTGGCGTCTTACTGCGGGACACCGGCCGCCCATCAGTCGTTCCTCGCCGTCCATGCAGCTGTCTTCAAGGACCGGGACTAAGCGCTACTTCTTCTGCTGATCAGACGTTGAAGCGGAACTCGACCACGTCGCCGTCGGCCATGACGTAGTCCTTGCCTTCCATCCGCACCTTGCCAGCGGCCTTGGCTGCGGCCATCGACCCGGCCGCGATGAGGTCGTCGTAGGACACGATCTCGGCTTTGATGAAGCCTTTTTCGAAATCGGTGTGGATGACACCCGCGGCCTTCGGTGCGGTGTCGCCCTGGTGAATTGTCCACGCGCGCGACTCTTTTGGCCCGGCCGTCAAGTAGGTCTGCAGGCGCAATGTGTGAAAGCCCGCCCGCGCCAACGCATCCAGCCCACGTTCAGTCTGGCCGATCGACTCCAGCAGCTCGGCGGCCGACTCGTCGTCAAGCTCCTGCAACTCCGCCTCGATCTTCGCGTCGATGAACACCGCATCCGCAGGCGCCACCAACTCCCGCAACGACGCCACCCGCGCGTCATCGGTCAACACGGCCTCGTCGGCATTGAAGACATAGAGGAACGGTTTGGTCGTCAGCAGGTTCAGCTCGCGCAGAATCGACGCATCGATACCCGCCGCGAAAAGCGTCGTGCCCCCGTTGAGAAGTTCCTGCGCCGCGACTGCCGCGTCGTACGCAGGCCTGCGCTCCTTGTGCGTACGCGCCTCCTTCTCCAGCCGTGGCAGCGCCTTCTCGAGCGTCTGCAGGTCGGCGAGGATCAGCTCGGTCTCGATCACCTCGAT
>NZ_JAVHWM010000222.1:0-3832 GCF_032159765.1 Mycobacterium sp.
CTAGGCCCTGGTGCACCACTTCGATATATGTCACACAGGTAGAGAGGAATCCATCATGTCCCGCGTGCAGCTAGCCCTCAACGTCGATGACCTCGACCAGGCGATCACGTTCTACTCCAAGCTGTTCAATACCCCACCGACCAAGGTGAAGGAGGGCTACGCCAACTTCGCCGTCGCCGAGCCGCCGCTCAAGCTGGTGCTGCTCCAGAATCCCGGCAAGGGCGGCACCATCAACCATCTCGGCGTCGAGGTGGAATCCAGTGAGCAAGTACATACCGAGATTGCCCGACTCAGCGGCGAGGGCCTGTTCACCGACGAAGAGATCGGGACGACCTGTTGCTTCGCTACTCAAGACAAGGTCTGGGTGACCGGTCCGGCCGGGGAGAAGTGGGAGGTCTACACCGTGCTTTCGGATTCAGCGACCTTCGGGACCAGCCCGCAACACCTCGACGACCCCACGGCCGAAGGCGGCATCTGTTGTGGCGGTTCGGCGGGCGCGACCGAGTCCGGGCAGCCTACCGCTACCGCGTCCTGCTGCTAGAGGAAGCGTGCTCTGCTGCGGCCGCCGCGTGGTTCGACGGTCGCAGCAAGCGCATCATTGAGATGTGGGCAGCACGATTGACCGAGCGGAGATCGCGGGCGAATTGGAGCGGGCACGCGTCGAGTTGCATCGACTACTCGCCCAAGCCGAGCGTGAGGACGCGTGGGCCAGGCCGACCCACGGTACGCGTTGGACGAACGAGCAGCTGCTGTTCCACATGGTGTTTGGCTACATGGTCGTGCAGCGGCTACTCGTTCTCGTGAAGGTGTTCAGCCGGCTACCGGATTCAGTAAGCCGCATTTTCGCGCGCGTGCTCGACGGCGCAACCGCACCGTTCGATGTCATCAATTACTACGGGTCTTGCGCGGCAGCCTTGGTGTACAACCGCCACCGGATGGGCGCGAAGATGGACCGAGTGATTGCCTCGTTGCGACGCAAACTCGCGCGGGAGAGCGACAACGCCTTGCGCTGCGGCATGCATTTCCCAACCCGGTGGGACCAGTTCTTCAAGGACTACATGACATTGGAAGGCGTCTACCGCTACCCCGGCGAGCACCATGACTTCCACGCCCGCCAACTCACCCTCACTGCAACCGACTGACACCACTGGTCCACGTTCATCGATTGTTCGCTTGTGCCCTGATTCGATGACTGTCAATATCGATGAATGTCGAAGTCACCGCTTCCGCTCATCGACGTCTCGGGGTGCGAAGTCGCACCCCTGGTACGGGAACCACTGTCGAGTGACGCCGCAGTGGAGTTGGCGGGGATGCTTAAGGCGCTGTCTGATCCGGTGCGGCTACGGCTGCTTAGTGTTGTTGCAAGCCACACCGGTGGCGAGGCGTGTGTCTGCGACATCTCGGTCGGTATAGACGTCACGCAGCCGACTATTTCTCACCATCTCAAGGTGCTGCGTACCGCCGGTTTGCTCGACAGTGAGCGACGGGGATCGTGGGTGTATTACCGCGTGATTCCGGGGGCGCTGCAAAAGCTTTCACTCGTATTGGGTGCTGACAGCCCGATTGGAAGTGGGTGAGTGGACTCCTTTGGGTTGCCGCGTCGACTCCTAGCCGAGTTCGTTGGCACCGCACTGTTGGTAGCGGTGGTGGTCGGCTCCGGAATCGCCGCCGCGCAACTGTCTCCAAACGATGTGGGGTTGCAACTGCTGGAAAACTCCACCGCGACGGTATTCGGTTTGGCGGTACTGATCTTGATGTTCGGTCCGGTTTCCGGGGCGCACTTCAACCCCGTAGTGACGGCGGCTGACTGGCTGCTCGGCCACCGGTCAGGTACCGGCATCTCGGGTGGTGACGCCCTCGCCTACACCGTCGTCCAGGTGATTGGCGCTGTGAGTGGGTCATGGCTGGCCAACCTCATGTTCGACCGCCGCGTATTCGAGTTGGCCGCCAAGGACCGCTTCACCACCGGGCACCTCGTCGGCGAGGTCGTCGCGACCGCAGGTTTGGTCGCTCTGATTTTTACCCTGGCCCGTACCGGTCGCGCAGGCCTGTCCGCAGCGGCGGTCGGGGCGTACATCGGTGCCGCGTACTGGTTCACCAGCTCCACATCGTTCGCGAATCCAGCCGTAACCGTCGGGCGCATGTTCTCGGACACCTTCGCGGGTATCAATCCCGCGTCGGCGCCGGGGTTCATCGCCGCCCAAATCGTCGGCGCGCTAATCGGGTTGGCTCTGATTGCCGCGCTCTACCGCGACGCCGCGCAGACAGCCGACGAAGTCGTCGTTCCCCACCACCACAGCGACACGGCCACCAATCTCGACGTCGACCAGAGGAGTGCGTCATGACCGAATCGCCAGTTACCCATCACCTTCGCCGCGACCTGTCCATCGATCAACAGCTCGCCCTGAAAACCGCCGCGACGCGGCTACAGCGCGATTTCGACGGCACCTTCGGTGTCGAAACAATCGAGCGATTCCTGCACTCGTCCTATGACCAATTCGCAGGACGTGCCTCGGTCCCGAACTTCCTGCCGCTTCTAGCCGAAAGGTTTGCCCGCCAACGCCTTAATGCCCTCGCGAGGGTGGAGGGTAAGGTAACCGATGGCAAGCCAACGGTGCTGTTCTTGTGCACCCATAACGCTGGGCGCTCCCAGATGGCTCTCGGGTACTTCGCCCGCTTGGCCGGACAGGATGGCGTCGCCTGGTCGGGTGGCTCCGAACCCGGCAACGAGATCAACCCGTCGGCCATCGCGGCGATGGCCGAGGTCGACATCGACATCACCGGTGAGTTCCCTAAGCCGTGGACTGACGAAATCGTGCAAGCCGCCGACGTTGTTGTGACCATGGGCTGCGGCGACGCCTGTCCCATCTTCCTCGGCAAGCGTTACGAAAACTGGGAACTACCCGACCCCGCCGGTCAGTCCCTGGACGCAGTCCGACCCATCCGCGATGACATCGAAGAACGCGTCCGCCGGCTTCTTGCCGACCTCGGAATCACTGCGCGCCGATAGAACACAGCGCACTAATGAATCACTCGACCACTCCGTCCGTGTTGTTCGTGTGCGTAAAGAACAGCGGCAAGTCCCAGATGGCAGCGGGACTGATGCGCAGGATCGCCGGAGACGCCGTGGAGGTGCATTCGGCAGGCACAAAGCCGGGCATGTCGGTCAACGCCCTTTCCGCCCAGGTCTTGGCTGAGGTCGGCGTTGACATCAGCGGTCAAACACCCAAACTCGTTGATCCCCAGTTGGTTCGTGCGGTTGACATCGTCGTCACGCTTGGGCGCGAAGCTCATGTCGAGCCGGTGACCGGAACCTCATTCGAGACGTGGCACACTGACGAACCCTCCGAGCGTGGCATCGACGGCATCGAACGAATGCGGCTAGTCCGTGACGACATCGCAGCTCGCTGCACTGACCTATTAGGCAGCCTCAGCGCAAAATCGCTATAGCGCGAACAAGGCTAGATAGACCGAGTCCTGCGGGTTGACAAGACGCTTAGGAGCGCCATGAAGAACGCCGACGAGAAGCTTGCGACCACTGTCGAGTTCCTCCCGATCGCACGCCGAGCAATCGCGCAAATCGAAGAAGTCGAGCGACTGCTGCGCGACGACGAGCAGTTTCGCAACCTCTGGAATACGGACTCGGCGGCTGCGCTTCGACAGGTCGGCATCGACCCCGACGCTCGTATCGAAATGGGGCGTGGTCCATACCCCGACAAGGACGCAGAGGATGGACCCGAGTGCAATTGGTGCATCACACCAAACGGTAATGCGTGCCACTGCTGATCGAGACGCTGGACTGTACTGCGGACGAACATAGACAACGGCCCCG
>NZ_JAVHWM010000009.1:0-30613 GCF_032159765.1 Mycobacterium sp.
GTACGCGTGGAGGCCAGCCCGGCGACCTCGGCCGGATCGATGTCCGGCGTCCACAGCACCACTGCGTGGCCTTCGATGTCGATGCCGCGGCGCCCCGCCCGGCCCGTCAGCTGCGTGTACTCACCGGGGGTCAGCGGGAGGTGCTGCTCGCCGTTGAATTTCACCAGGCGCTCCAGCAGCACCGTGCGGGCAGGCATGTTGATTCCCAGTGCCAGCGTCTCGGTGGCGAACACGACCTTGATCAGCCCGGCGGTGAACAGCTCCTCGACGGTATGCCGGAAGATGGGCAGCATCCCTGCGTGGTGGGCCGCTATTCCGCGCAGCAGCCCGTCGCGCCACTCGTGGTAGCCAAGCACGATCAAGTCGGAATCGGTCAGGTCGGCGGTGCGCCGGTCGATCACCTCGGCGATCCGTGCGCGCTCGTCGTCATCGGTCAGCCGCAGCGACGATCGCAGGCACTGATTCACCGCGGCATCGCAGCCGATGCGCGAGAAAATGAACACGATGACGGGCAGCAGCGCGCTGTGGTCGAGTACCGAGATCGTGTCGGGACGCGACGGTGTCCGGTAGAGGCGGGGCCGATGCGCGCGGCCGCGCCCCCTCGACGGTGTGTCGAGCAGCCGGTCAGCCTCACGCCTGTTGGCGATGTGCTGCAGCAGCTGCGGGTTCACCAGCGCGCCGCGCCCCGCGTTGTCGGGGCCGTCGCTGCCCGCGTAGTCGAACAGGTCGAAAAGACGCTTGCCCACCATCATGTGCTGCCACAACGGCACGGGCCGGTGTTCGTCGACGACGACGGTGGTGTCACCGCGCACGGTTTGAATCCATCCGCCGAACTCCTCGGCGTTGGACACGGTCGCCGACAGGCTGACCAGGCGCACCTCGTCGGCAAGATGCAGGATCACCTCTTCCCACACGGCACCGCGCATACGGTCGGCAAGGAAGTGCACCTCGTCCATCACGACATACGAAAGACCTTGCAGTGCAGCTGAATCGGCGTACAACATGTTGCGCAGGACCTCGGTGGTCATCACCACGATCGGCGCGTCGGCGTTGATCGACTGGTCACCGGTGAGCAGACCGATCTTCTCTGCGGTGTACCGGTGGACGAGGTCGACGTGCTTCTGGTTGCTCAGTGCCTTGATCGGTGTGGTGTAGAAGCATTTGCCTCCGGATTCGAGGGCAAGATGAACGGCGAACTCCCCCACCACCGTCTTTCCCGCACCGGTCGGCGCGCACACCAGCACGCCATGGCCGTTCTCCAGCGCCGAACATGCCTGAACCTGAAACGGATCGAGCGTAAATGGCAGAACCGCTGAAAACTTCGCCAGCTCGCTACTGGTCATGCGACGACACTGGCGAGGGCGGCTCGATAGGCGCTGCTTCGTCGTCGGCCACTGCCAAGCCTGCGGCGGTCTCCCGCTTGGCCTTGCGTTTGTCATGAAGCCGCGCGACCTGAATCGCGAACTCCAGCAGCACGGTCAGCGCGAGCCCCAGCGTGAGCATCGAGAACGGATCGGAACCCGGCGTCGCGAACGCGGCGAACACGAACACGCCGAAGATCAACCCGCGCCGCCACGCCCGCAGGCGCGCGTACGTCAGCACACCGATGAGGTTCAGCATGATGATCAGCAGCGGGAACTCGAAGCCGACACCAAACACCAGCAGAAGATTGATCAGAAAACCGAAATAGCGGTCACCTGACAGCGCCGTCACCTGAACGTCGCTACCCACCGTCAGCAGGAAATGGAGCGCCTTGGCCAGCACGACGTACGCCAGCACCGCCCCGGCAACGAAAAGCACTGCGGCGCAGACCACGAACGCCACCGCAAACCGGCGTTCGTTCTTGTAGAGGCCCGGCGTGATGAACGCCCACAACTGGTGCAGCCATACGGGGCAGGCCAACACGATGCCCGCGGTGAGCCCGACCTTGAGTCGCAACATGAACTGGTCGAAGGGCGCGGTTGCCAGGAGACGGCAACCGCCGTCGGCGCTGATGTCGGCGCGTGCAGACGACGGCAGCGAGCAGTACGGATCGCGCAACCACTCGCCGAGACTCTCGACGCCGAAGAAGCCGTGGCTGTACCAGATGAACCCGAAGATCGTGGTGATCGAGACCGCCGCGACCGAGATCAGCAATCGGGTCCGCAGCTCGCGGATGTGGTCGACGAGAGACATCGTCCCGTCGGGATTGACCCGACTACGACGACGGCGCGGGTCAAGCCTGCGCACAAAACCGGGAGTCTTCACAGGCGGGAGTCAGGTGGGGCCGCGGTGCGCGGCAAGTGGTGCCGTCGGCGCGACGCGCGTCAAGCCGGCCGGGCGTCGGTGTGATTCTGCTCGGGGGCCGGCGTTTCGACACGCTCGGACTGCACGGGCGTGACCTTCGGCTGTTCGTCCGAATTGCCGTCCTTGTTCAGTTCTTTGATCTCGGACTTGAAGATCCGCATCGACTTCCCGAGAGAACGCGCGGCGTCGGGCAGCTTCTTGGCACCGAAAAGCAACACCAGAACCGCAACAAGGATCAGCAAGTGCGGCCAGCCAAAGCCGTTTGTCCACATGATTTGCCTCCAGACGTCAGTTCGATGCTACCCCAGTAGGGATATGACCCCGGGTTACTCATGCCTGGGAGTTCTCGTAGGCCTCCAACGCGGCCGCCGCGTTGCTCGTGACGCGTTGCGCCAGCGACTCCGGTTCAAGCACACGCACCGCGGCACCGAAACCCAGAACCAAGCGCGCCATCCACTCCTCCGACGCGTACGTCATCTCAGCTACGCATGAGCCGTCGGGCAGTTCGCGCACCAGTCGCATCGGGAAGTAGTCGAACATCCAGGTGGCGGTCGGCGCGACCTGCAGAGTGGCCGACGGCAGCGAAGGGTCGGCGTCGAACAACGACGTGTCCGGTCCGGCCTGCACCGCGGGCGGGGGCGGCGTGGCCGGCTCGTCGAGGACGTCGGCGGCGTCGATGCGGTCGAACCGGAACAGCCGGACGCCCTCGGCGGTGCGGCACCACGCCTCCAGGTAGCTCTGGTCGCCGACGAACACGATCCGGATCGGATCCACGACGCGGTGCGACGAGGTGTCGCGCGAGGCCGAGTAGTACTCGATCGCCAGCGCCCGATGCTTACGCAGCGCCTCGCGCACAGCGGCGGCGGCGGGACTTTCCTCGGCGGTCCGGTCGCCGGGGCCGCCCAGGTCCCCGCCTGCGGCGGACTCGATCTTCGCGATCGCGCTGCGGGCCGCCTGCGGGTCGACCATTCCCGGGACCTCCTGAAGCGCGCGCAGCGCGACGAGCACGGCGGTCGCTTCCGGGGACGTCAGCCGCAGCGGGCGGTCCATTCCCGCCGAGAACGTCACCTCGATGCTCTCCTCGGAGAAGGACAGGTCGATGAGGTCGCCGGGCCCGTATCCCGGCAGCCCGCACATCCACAGCTGGTTGAGGTCCGTCATCAGCTGCTTGGTGGTCACGCCGAGGTCGCCTGCGGCATCCGCGGCGCTGATTCCGGGGTTGGCCTGGAAATACGGCACCATGTTCAGCAGCCGAACCAGCCTCGTGCTGAGTGCGTTCATGCCGGTTCCGCCTGCGCCCGCAGCCGCACGATCACTTCGTCACGCAACAACTCCGGTTCCAGCACAACCGCATCGGCACCGTATCCGGCGATCTCGCGGGCCAGCCGATCCAGTGAGCCGATGTCGATCGCGACGACGTCGCCGGGGCGGCCACCCAGGTCCCGCGTGGGGCCAACGACACCGGCACGCCGAAGCGCCGTCGCGCGGTCGGCGGCCACCCACACCAAGGCCTGCACACCGGTCGGCGCCTCGCCGACCACCTTCGCGACGATCTCGCGGAGGTCGACGTCGTCGGGCTTCGTGACCACTCCGGGCGGGCCGACCGCGTCGACCTCCGCGCCGATGCGCGACAACCGGAACGTCCGAACCGCGTCGCGGTCGCGGTCTTTCCCGACCAGGTACCAGCGGCCCTTGTCGGTCACCACGCCCCACGGCTCAACGGTGCGGGTGGTGTACGGATCCACCCTCGACGATCGATGCTGGAACTGCACGGCCTGTCCAGCGTCAATGGCGCTCAACAGAATTGGGAGCACGGATTCCGACCCGCGGATGCCCGGCAATGCCGACGCCGAGGCGATCGACACGTTCGTGTCGGGAATGTCGACATCCACTCCTGCGGCGCGCAGCTTCAGCACGGCGCCCTGGGTGGCCGTGATCAGCTCCGGTGACTGCCACAGCTGCACCGCGACGGCGACGGCTGCGGCCTCGTCCGCAGTGAGCGCGATGTCGGGCAGCGCGTACGCATCGCGCTTGATGCGGTAACCCTCAGCGGGATCAAGCCGGGACACTCGGCCGGTCTCCAGCGGGATACCGAGATCACGCAGCTCGTTCTTGTCCCGCTCGAACATCCGGCTGAACGCCTCGTCTGTCGGGCAGTCGGCGTAGCCGAGCACGGTCGCGCGAATCCGTTCGGCGGTGAGGTAGGTCCGGGTGGACAGTAAGGCGATGACGAGGTTCATCAACCGCTCGACTTTGGAAGTCGCCACTGGAGAAGCCTAAGCGGTCCTCACATGCTGGCGATCAGCCGCTTGACCCGCTCGTCGACGGACCGGAACGGGTCTTTGCACAACACCGTCCGTTGCGCCTGGTCGTTCAGCTTGAGGTGCACCCAGTCGACGGTGAAGTCGCGCCCCGCCTCCTGGGCCGCGCTGATGAACTCGCCGCGCAGCTTGGCCCGCGTGGTCTGCGGCGGCGTGTCGACGGCCTCTTCGATCTCTTCGTCGGTGGTAAGGCGCGCAGCCAGTCCCTTGCGCTGCAGCAGGTCGAACACTCCGCGGCCGCGCTTGATGTCGTGGTATGCAAGGTCGAGCTGGGCGATCTTGGGATCCGACAGATCGAGACCGAACCGGTCCTGGTAGCGCTGGAACAGCTTGCGCTTGATCACCCAGTCGATCTCGGTGTCGACCTTCGCGTAGTCCTGGCTTTCCACCGCGTCGAGCTGGCGCCCCCACAGGTCCACGACCTGCTCGATCTGCGCGTTCGGTTCGCGTGTCTGTAGGTGCTCGACGGCGCGCGCGTGGTACTCGCGCTGGATGTCCAGCGCACTGGCCTGGCGACCGCCGGCGAGCCGTACTGGACGCCGGCCGGTGAGGTCGTGGCTGACCTCGCGGATCGCGCGGATCGGGTTGTCGAGCGAGAAGTCACGGAACGCGACACCCGACTCGATCATCTCCAGCACGAGTGCGGCGGTGCCGACCTTGAGCATCGTCGTGGTCTCGGACATGTTCGAGTCGCCGACGATGACGTGCAGCCGGCGGTACTTCTCCGCGTCGGCGTGCGGCTCGTCGCGGGTGTTGATGATGGGCCTGCTGCGGGTGGTCGCCGACGACACACCCTCCCAGATGTGCTCGGCGCGCTGGGAGAGGCAGAACGTCGCCGCCTTCGGGGTCTGGAGCACCTTGCCGGCACCGCAGATCAGCTGTCGCGTCACGAGGAACGGCAGCAGCACGTCGGAGATACGAGAGAACTCCCCGGCCCGCACGATCAGATAGTTCTCGTGGCAGCCATACGAGTTGCCTGCGGAGTCGGTGTTGTTCTTGAACAGGTAGATGTCGCCGCCGATGCCCTCGTCGGAGAGCCGCTGCTCGGCGTCGATCAGCAGGTCTTCAAGCACGCGCTCACCGGCGCGGTCGTGCGTGACGAGCTGGATCAAGCTGTCGCACTCGGCGGTGGCGTACTCGGGGTGGCTGCCGACATCGAGGTACAGGCGCGCCCCGTTTCTCAGGAAGACGTTGCTGCTGCGGCCCCACGACACGACCCGGCGGAACAGATAGCGCGCGACCTCGTCGGGCGAGAGCCGGCGGTGACCGTGGAACGTGCAGGTGACACCGAATTCGGTCTCGATGCCCATGATCCGCCGCTGCACGTCATCGAGCGTACTGGTTGCCACGGCACACCGGCGTGCAACCCGTCCCCGTGTCAGGGGACAAGCGGTCACTCGACGGTGAACTCGACGCTCGCCGCGGTTTGACCGTGCACCCGCACATCGACCAAATAGGTCCCGGGCTCCCAACCGGACGGAACGCTGAGCTGGTATATCGACCGGTGCGTCTCGGGCGGTACCGGATCTACCACCGTTTGACGGGTTTGAAGGTCAGGATTCTGCGGTCCGGTCGTATTTCCGCGCCAGACGAACACACCATCACCTAAACCGACGGCAGGTTCCTGCGTGAGCTTGATGTACACCGTGTCGCGCCTCCCGAAAGTCGTTGTCGACTCCGAGAATTCGCGATCCTTGCTGACCTGCAGCGAGGCGGGCTCCGACGAGCCCGTCGGGGTTGTCGTCGTACTGCTGCTCGTCGACGATGCTGTGTCCTTCGTCTGGTTCCCGCCGCAGCCCGTCAGCAGAATCGACCACACCAGCACGCTCAACCCGATCAATCGTCGAACGCGATTCATGTTGTGGTCTCCTCGACGAGTCAGAGGATAAGCACGTGAGGCGGACTGAACTACGCACGGTGAGCCCGCCGCCCTCGACCGTGACGATCCCGGTTGAACTGGTGCCGCAAGAGATTTCAGAGGATCTTCTCCGTCGCTTCGGGTGACGCCGTCTCACGGCGAACGGAGCTGCGGTGGCTGCAACTCCTGCTGTGGATAACTTCAGCGGCACATCGTGCCGAAATGCCAGCATGAGGCATGGGGGGGAAACCGACGATTTCACAGGCCCGATCGTGGCAACCGGATTCGCTGCGACAGGCAGCCGACACATGGGATGGTGCCGCCACCGACGTGCGGCGCGAGTTCGATGTCGTGGTGCAGGGCGTGCAGCGCACGCAGGATTTCTGGGTGGGCGACGCGGCGAAAGCCGCGCGCGAGAAGGCCGCCAGCCTCGGTGGCGAGGCCGGCAAGCTTGCTCGCGCGATGGTTGCAGCGGCCGTGGCGGCCCGCGACGGCGCCGGTCAGGTCGCGGCCGCACGCGACGACGTGCTCAGGGAGGTTGAGTCAGCGCAATTTTTGGGATTCGTGGTCGCCGACGACGGGACGGTGACACCACCGCAGGCGCCCCCGTCCTACGTGCTCACGATGTGCAACAACGACATCGATCTCGCGAAACGCTTGATGGACGCGAACGCAACGGAACTCACTGAAAAGATCGCGGGCCTCCTGCAGACCTTGGGCGCCGCCGACGACGATGCCGCACGCGACATCGAGGAAGCATTCCACGACGTCACGACACCGGCGACGACCACGAAGGTCGATTTGGGCGACCCTGTCGCGAAATGGCCGACGATGAGTCAGCACGACATCGGCGCGCAGATCGCGGCGATGACACCCGAACAGCGCCGCCAGTTGATCGAGGAGTTCCCTCGACAGGTCGGCAACACCGACGGGGTGCCGTGGGACATGCGGATCGCCGCCAACCGCATCAACATCGAGCAGGCCATCCTCGACCAGCGCCGCGACCTCGAGCGAACCCAGGACCCGGCCGAGCGTGACAGGATCACCAACCGAATCGCGGTCTACCAAGGACTTCTCGGCGAAGTGGACGATCCCACCGGCAGGCCGGCCCGGGTGGACCGCAACATCCTGGCTTTCGATCCCAGCCGCTCGTCACTGATCGAACTGGTCGGCGACCTCGGCACCGCGAAGAACGTCGGCGTCCTCGTGCCAGGAATGAACACGACGATCGAAGGCTCGGCCGCCGACACGGAGACCGCAACGCGGTTCGTCCGTGCCGCGGGCGGCGACCTCGCGATGATCACCTACATCGGCGGTCCGTTTCCGCAGGGCGGATTCCCGGACGGCATCGACGACGCGATAGACACCCACTACGCGACTGACATGGCTCCGCGCCTGGTGGCGTTCAGCGAGGACGTGAACCGGGTAGTCGACGCCACTGGCCGCGACATCGGCGTCACCTACGTCGGGCACTCATACGGTGGATCGATTCTGGGGACTGCGGAATCCATCGGCCTCACCGCCGACCGCACCGTGTATGTGGAGGCCGCCGGCGCGGGCGTCGGGGTCGACGACCTGGACGACTGGCACAACCGCAACACGCATGTGATGCGTTTCTCGATGACGGCTCCCGGCGACTGGATCGAACCGGTGCAAGGGTTCCCGCTCAACCCGCACGGCGCGGACCCGGACACGATGCCGGGCGTCATCCAGCTTGCCACAGGCGATTACGACGACGGCCGGCCCGTTGCCGGTTTCGGTTCACACAAGGATGTGATCAACGAGCCGTCCGACGCATGGCGAAATCTCCTCGGGGTCATGACGAATAAGCCGTTCGCGGTCGAGACCCACCCGCACAGCATGGCGCCGTGGTGGCGACTGCTTACCGGCTGACATTGCGCGCGGTGGTCACCGGCACCGGCAACCCGAACCAGGTCCGCACGCCCCTGCTGAACATGACGTGGTCGGGAGCACGCCCCGCCAGCTCTTTCAGGCCGACTGAGGCCAGCAGCCCGGTGTCTTCGTAGCCGACCAGTTCTGCCCCGGACAACGGCCATGGCCGATGCGCGTTGGGGAGATACCAGGTGCGGTACAGCCGTTGGGTGTGCAATCCCCACCGCGCGGTCAGAAATCGTTCCAGCGCGCCATCCACGGCCTCGTCACCGACCCGTACGTCCAGGCGGCTTGCCGCCGTCACCTTGGGCCAACGAAGAGCTGAGGTGTACGTGTGGCGACCGCTCGTCACGCGATGCGTCATCTTCGCCCAGCGATACGGGACCCCGACCGTCGTCCTGCCGCCGGCGAGCATCGCGAAGCGATTGGTGTCCAGGCTCAGGAACACGACGCCGCGGCGGCCGGTGTCGTCGATGGAATACAACCGCACATTCGTTTCCAGGAATCGACCGAGCAACGACGGCCCGTGCGGCAGGCCAACATTGGCCATCTCGAACGCCACGAGGCCCACATAGGTGCGGCCGTCGAAAGTGTCCGGCCGAGTGCCCGGCGGGCAAAAGCCGCTGACCCGCGACGGTTCGACCGCCCAGTGCACAAAGGTGACATCGAGCCAATCATTGCGCATGACGCGGGGCTTCGACAGCGGCGGCGGTTCCGCTGTGACCTCTTCGGCTGTCAATCCGGTTGCGGCAGAAGCGATTCGAGCGCCGACCCGGTGATGCGACGGAACGCCCGCCGCGGTCGGTTCTGATCGAGGATGGCCACCTCGAGCGTCGAGACCCCCAGCGTCCTGGTTTCAGAGGAACCCGCAGACGAGCCCGAGCCGTTGCTGCTGACGCCGGCCTCCAGCGCCTTGACCGCGATACCGACGGCCTCGCCCAGCGTTGCGTTCTCGCGGTAGGAGTCCTTCATCGCAGCGATGATCGGATCTGTCGTGCCGCCCATCACCACATAGTGAGGCTCGTCGTTGATCGAGCCGTCGTATGTGATCCGGTACAGCTCAGGTGCTTTCGGATGGCCAAAGTGCCCGACCTCGGCCACGCACAGCTCGACCTCGTACGGCTTGGCCTGCTCGGTGAAGATGGTGCCAAGCGTCTGGGCGTACACGTTGGCCAGCTGGCGGCCGGTGACGTCGCGACGGTCGTACGCATATCCGCGGGTGTCGGCGAACTGGATGCCGCCGCGGCGCAAGTTGTCGAACTCGTTGAACCGGCCCACGGCGGCGAACCCGACGCGGTCGTAGAGTTCACTGACTTTCTGCAACGACCTCGACGGGTTCTCCGCGACGAACAACACGCCCTCGGCATAGCCGAGCGCCACCACGCTGCGGCCTCTGGCAATCCCTTTGCGCGCGAGCTCTGAACGCTCGCGCATCGCCTGTTCCGGCGAGATGAAATACGGGAAGGTCATGGCCCACCCCGGGCGTCAGTCGACTCGGTGAAATCTGAATGCGAAATTACTGTCCGCGCACGGTTTTCGATGACCTCGCGAGCCAGCTCCGCGATGCGCTCTTCCGGAATCTCGACGGCACCGTCGGAGGTGATCGTCACCGCGGTCGGATAGATCCCGCGGACGAGGTCGGGGCCACCGGTGGCGGAGTCGTCATCGGCTGCGTCGTAGAGACTTTCGACGGCGACCCGTAGTGCCGAGTCCGCGTCGACGACTTGGGAGTAGAGCTTCTTGATCGACGAGCGCGCGAACACCGAGCCCGAGCCCACCGACTGGTAGCCCTCTTCTTCGATGTTCCAGCCGCCCGCCGCGTCGAACGACACGATGCGGCCGGCGGATTGCGGGTTGGGGTCGTCGATGTCGAAGCCGACAAGAAGAGGTAGCGCCACGAGGCCCTGCAACGCCGCAGCGAGATTGCCGCGCACCATGATCGCCAACCGGTTGACCTTGCCGGCGAACGTCAGCGGCACCCCTTCCAGCTTTTCGTAGTGCTCGAGTTCGACTGCGTACAACCGGGCGAACTCCACGGCGATTGCCGCGGTGCCCGCGATCCCTGTCGCCGTGTAGTCGTCGGTGATGTACACCTTCTTCACGTCGCGGCTGGCGATCATGTTGCCCTGGGTGGCCCGCCGATCACCGGCGATGATGGCACCGCCCGGAAAGCTCAGCGCAACGATCGTCGTGCCATGCGCCAGTTGGGCACCGACTGGACCAGAACCGGATCCACTGACCGGCAACAGCTCGGGCGCCTGCCGGCGCAGATGATCAGAAAAGGACGACAAGTCCATTGGCACGGATGAGGCTGGAGAACTCAGATTGGGAATAGAGAACTGTTCGCGATGCGGCCAGCTCACTGTCCGCCCTTTTGGACGTACGCGCGCACGAAGTCTTCTGCGTTCTCTTCGAGCACGTCGTCGATTTCGTCCAACAGGTCGTCGGTGTCCTCGGTCAGCTTCTCGCGACGCTCCTGCCCGGCCGCCGCGTTGCCGGTGAGGTCGTCGTCTTCGCCGCCGCCACCGCCACGCTTGGTCTGCTCCTGAGCCATCGCTGCCTCCTGCTTCGTTCATCGGCGGCCTGTGTCTGGGCCGCCGGTTCTTCTACCCTACCGTTGCGCGCCCGAATTGCCGGGCTGATCACGTGGCCGTGAGCTGGTCCACTAGCTCTGCGGCTGTCGCCGCCGACTCCAGAAGAGCCCCCACATGGGCCTTGCTGCCGCGCAGCGGCTCCAGCGTGGGGATGCGCACGAGGGAGTCGCCGCCCAGGTCGAAGATCACCGAATCCCAGCTCGCAGCCGCGATGTCAGCGCCGAACCGTCGCAGGCATTCGCCACGGAAGTAGGCGCGGGTATCGGTCGGTGGTTTCTCCACCGCGTCGAGCACCTGCTGCTCGCTGACCAGGCGCTTCATCGAGCCGCGGGCCACCAGCCGGTTGTACAGGCCCTTGTCCAGCCGGACGTCCGAGTACTGAAGGTCAACCAGGTGCAGCCGCGGCGCCGACCAGCTCAGGTTCTCCCGGTTCCGGAACCCCTCGAGCAGCCGAAGCTTGGCGGGCCAGTCGAGGATCTCTGCGCACTCCATCGGATCGCGTTCGAGCAGGTCCAGCACGTTTGCCCAGGTCTCCACGATGTCGGCGGCCCGTGCATCGTGGTCGCGGCCGTCCACCAGCTTCGCCACCCGGTCCAGGTAGATGCGCTGCAGCGCGAGTCCGGTGAGCTCGCGGCCGTCGGCCAGCGCCACAGTGGCCCTCAGGCTGGGATCGCGGCTGAGCACATGCACCGCGTGCACAGGCCGCGCCAGGGCCAGGTCAGACAGGTCCAGCCCGTGTTGGGGGCCCTCTTCGATGACGTCCAGGACCAGCGCGGTCGTGCCCAGTTTGAGGTACGTCGACGTCTCGGCCAGGTTTGCGTCGCCGATGATCACGTGCAGCCTGCGGTACTTGTCGGCATCGGCGTGCGGCTCGTCGCGCGTGTTGATGATGCCGCGCTTGAGGGTGGTCTCCAGCCCGACCTCGACCTCGATGTAGTCCGCGCGCTGTGACAGCTGGAACCCAGGCTCGTCGCCGGCGGGCCCGATCCCGACGCGGCCCGACCCGACGATCACCTGCCTGGACACCAAAAACGGTGTCAGCCCGGCGATCACGGCCGAGAACGGGGTCTGGCGCGACATCAGGTAGTTCTCGTGCGAACCGTAGGACGCGCCCTTGCCGTCGACGTTGTTCTTGTAGAGCTGCAATTTGGCGGCGCCCGGCACGCTTGCGACATGGCGGGCGGCGGCTTCCATCACCCGCTCGCCGGCCTTGTCCCAGACGACGGCGTCCAACGCGTCGGTGCACTCAGGGGCCGAGTACTCGGGGTGCGCGTGGTCGACGTACAGCCGCGCACCGTTGGTCAGGATCATGTTTGCCGCCCCGACCTCGTCGGCGTCGACGATCGGTGGCGGCCCTGCTGACCTTGACAGGTCGAAACCGCGGGCGTCGCGCAGCGGTGACTCCACCTCGTAGTCCCACCGGGTGCGCTTGGCGCGCTGAATCCCCGCGGCCGCGGCGTACGCGAGCACGGCCTGCGTGGACGTGAGAATCGGATTCGCGGTCGGGTCGGACGGCGAGGAGATGCCGTACTCGACCTCGGTCCCGATAATCCGTTGCATTGGTTCAGCCTAGGCGACGCGTCGGCTCCGACCGCCCGCCCAGGGGGCCTGCGCAACATAAGGTGAGTTCGCCATGGACTCGACCATCGCTGCGCGGCGCGCCGCCGAACGCTGGTTTCTGGACCGCGGACTGCCCTCGGTGATCACGCGCCGGGCGCGTCTGCGCGCGATCTGGCCACGCTCGGCACCCGCGCTGGCCGCGTTCGCCACACTGGAACTCTGCTTCCTGGTGATCGATCTCCTGACCGGACGGCCGACCATCAACATCGACAGTGTGGACACGACCGCGGTCGAGTGGGTCGTTCTGACCATCCTCGCGTTGACGCTTCCGTTGGTCTCGCTGGTCGGCTGGATCGTTGCGCGAATGCAGTCCAACCGATCCCAGGCGATCGTGTCGACGGTGTCGGTGGCGGTCGCCCTGGCTTCGCCGGCGATCGAGGCGAAGATGAGGCTCGTCATCGTGACCGCCATCGTGATCGCGACGATATTGGTACTCACCGTGCTGGGCATCGGCTCGGTTCTCGGCTGGGCACTGAAACTGACGCTGTCACAACTCAAGATCACGGGCGCGCTCATGATGCGGGCATTGCCGGTGGTGCTATTGACCGTATTGGTGTTCTTCAACACCTACGTGTGGATCATGTCCGCGACGATCAGCCGCGCCCGGCTGTGGTCTGCGATCGCGTTCCTCGTCCTGATCGCCGCCGTGTTCGTGATCTCCGGCACGATGGACAAGGCCAGGCCGTCGCTGGAGGCCGCCACGGCGTCGGCCAAGCACGCCGAGGGACTCGAGGGCACCCCCTTCGCTGTCATGGAAGAGCCGAAAGAGGCCGACCCGCTCACTTTCGGCGAGAAGGTCAACGTCGAGTTTGTCTTGGCGACAACACAACTCGTCCAGATCGCGATGGTCGCCGTGGTGACTGCGAGCATCTTTTTCGTGTTGGGACTCATCGTCTTGAGCCCCGAACTGCTGGCAGCGTGGACCCACAATGCACGCAGCGACGGCCGCTTTCTCGGAATGACCGTCCCGGTGCCTGATGCCTTGATACAGATGACGATGTTCCTGGCCGCGCTGACCTTCATGTACATCGGAGCACGCGCCGTCGGTGACGGCGAGCACCGCAAGCAGCTGCTGGACCCGATCATCCACGACCTCAAGCTGACGCTGTTGGCCCGCAATCGCTATCGTGCCTCGGGAACCCGGTAGTCGGGGGGCCGCATGCACGATCTCAAACCGGTTCACGAGTGGTTCCTTCGCCGCGGCCTACCACTCGTGCTCACCAGGCGGGTGCGGTCCCGGTCGCTGATCGAGCGGTCGGCACCACTCGTCGGTGGTCTCGGAGCGCTGATGACCGTGCTCCTCCTCCTCGCCGAAATCACAAGCGGTTCATGGCGTCTGATGCACGCTGTGGCACTCGGCCTGCTGGCGGCCGTGATGGCAGCCGCGCCCGTGGTGCTGAACCTGCTGCACCGGATGGGAACCGCGATCAGCGAGAGAACACGGCGCTCGGTGGCATGGCTGGTTCTCGTGCTGTTCGTGCTGGGCCTACCGATAGTCGACGGTGGATGGTCGATGAAGTCGATGGCCGAGGTGCCGAGTTTTGTGTTCGTGTCGCTGCTGGCGATCTGGCTGACGTACATAGGAATCGGATCGATCGTGTTGTGGGCGTTCCGATTCGCATGGACGCAGTTCGGCGCGCTGGGCACCTTGATCAGCCGCGCGCTGCCGCTTCTGATGATCACTGTGCTGGTGTTCTTCACGCCCGAGCTGTGGCAACTGATGGCACGGCTGTCTCGCGCACGGCTGTGGCAGTTGGTCGGTTTTCTGGCGCTGGTGGCGATCATGTTCGCGGTGACGACCATCCAGGACGAGGTGCGGGCGCTCCGCGAGGACCGCTCGGCGCCGTCTCGGGCGGCCGAGTTGCTGACCGGCACGCCGCTGGCCGCGCACGCCGACGCCCACCAGGTGGCACCGGCACCTCTGTCGCGGCCGGAGAAGGTGAATGTCGTTGCCGTGATGCTGGTTTCGCAGGCGATTCAGGTCGTGCTGTTCACCGCGGGCATCTTCGCGTTCTTTGTCATCCTCGGCATCATCGCGGTGCCCGACGACATCGCGGTTCAGTGGTCGCAACAGACGAGCTGCCCGGGCGGCGCCAAACCGCCCTGCGCGGGAACGTGGTTCGGTATCAACACGCCGTTGTCGCAGACGTTGGTACAGACCTCGCTGTTCGTCGCCGTGCTGTCGGGGCTGTACTTCACTGTCAACACCAGCGTCGACCCGCTCTACCGCGAACGGTTCTTCGAGCCTCTGATCGCCGACCTCGCCGTCAGCCTTGCCGGTCGTGACGTGTACCTCGCCATCGAGGAGAGAAATGATTGAAACATCGCGCGACGTCTTCGGAAAGCGTTATGGCGAGGTGCTACTCGTGCAGGTGGGACGCTCGGGCCCTGAAGCGACCGTGTACAACGCGGCGATGGGTGATGCAGACCTGGAGCCTAGAGGTACTGCCCCAGGTTCGACTCGGTGTCGATGGCCCTCGACGCGCTCGACGACTTGCCGGTGACGAGCGTGCGGATGTAGACGATCCGCTCGCCCTTCTTGCCCGAGATCCGTGCCCAGTCGTCGGGATTCGTGGTGTTGGGCAGGTCCTCGTTCTCGGCGAACTCGTCGACGATGGAATCGAGCAGGTGCTGGATGCGCAGACCTCGCGAGCCCGTTTCCAGCACCGACTTGATCGCATACTTCTTGGCGCGGTCGACGACGTTCTGGATCATCGCCCCGGAGTTGAAGTCCTTGAAGTACATGACCTCTTTGTCGCCGTTGGCGTAGGTGACTTCCAGGAACCGGTTGTCGTCGATTTCGGCATACATCCGGTCGACGACCTTGACGATCATCGCCTGGATGCAGGCCGTGCGGTCGCCGTCGAACTCGGCGAGGTCGTCGGCATTGACGGGCAGAACCTCGGTGAGGTACTTGCTGAAGATGTCCTGAGCCGCCTCCGCGTCGGGCCGCTCGATCTTGATCTTGACGTCCAGCCGGCCGGGCCGAAGGATCGCCGGGTCGATCATGTCCTCGCGGTTGGACGCCCCGATGACGATGACGTTCTCGAGGCCCTCGACGCCGTCGATCTCCGACAGCAACTGGGGAACCACGGTGGTCTCGACGTCCGAGCTCACCCCGGTGCCACGGGTACGGAAGATCGAGTCCATCTCGTCGAAGAACACGATCACCGGTGTGCCCTCCGAGGCCTTTTCGCGCGCCCGCTGGAAGATCAGCCTGATGTGGCGCTCCGTCTCACCGACGAACTTGTTCAGCAGCTCGGGGCCTTTGATGTTGAGGAAGTACGACTTCGCCTCGCGCGAATCATCCCCGCGGACCTCGGCCATCTTCTTGGCCAACGAGTTGGCGACCGCCTTGGCGATCAGCGTCTTGCCGCACCCGGGCGGCCCGTACAGCAGCACGCCCTTCGGCGGCCGCAGGCTGTACTCGCGGTAAAGCTCCTTATGCAGGAACGGCAACTCGACGGCGTCACGGATCTGTTCGATCTGCCGCGTCAGCCCGCCGATGTCGCTGTAGCTGACGTCGGGCACCTCTTCGAGCACCAGATCCTCGACCTCGGCCTTGGGGATCCGCTCGAACGCATACCCGGCCTTGGTATCGACCAGCAGCGAATCGCCCGGGCGCAGCCTGCGGGGCTGGTCCAGGTCATCCTCCAGCGCGTCGGCGACATCGACTGCCATGTCCTCGATCGCGACAAGCGGTTCGGCGAGCCACACGATGCGCTCCTCGTCGGCGTGCCCGACCACCAGCGCCCGATGGCCGTCCGACAGGATCTCCCGCAACGTGCTGATCTCGCCCACCGATTCGAAATGACCCGCCTCGACGACGGTCAGCGCCTCGTTCAGCCGGACCGTCTGGCCCTTCTTGAGTGACTGCACGTCGATGTTGGGCGAGCACGTGAGCCGCATCTTGCGACCCGAGGTGAACACGTCAACCGTGTCGTCCTCCTGGACCGACAGCAAAACGCCATAACCGCTGGGCGGCTGACCCAGGCGGTCGACCTCTTCGCGCAGCGCCAGCAACTGCTGTCGCGCCTCTTTAAGCGTCTCCATGAGTTTCGCGTTGCGCGCGGCGAGGGAGTCGATACGCGCCTCGAGTTGATGAACATCGCGGGTGTTGCGCAGGCCGCCCTGAGCGGTCAGAGCAGACTCCAGTTGGTCCCGAAGGGCGGCGGCTTCGCGGCGCAACTCTTCGAGTTCGGCAGCGTCGTCGCTGGACATGGAGTGCTCGAAGTCCGCTGACGAGCCGTCCACACGCTCTGACTCACTCATGTTGCGCTCCTCTCCCGCACCGGAAGTTGGTGCGGTGGATACTTCAACGCTACCGGCCAATGCCCATTCGTGTGCGGTCTAAAAACCGGGCGCGCCGCCTGAACTGCTAGCGTTACGTTTTAGCCGGGCGGAACGAAAGGACACTTGTGAGTCTGAAATCCCTAACCACTGGCGTCGCAGCGGCCACTCTGGTCGGCGCTGCGGCTGTCGGTGTGACATCCATTGCACCCGTCCCTGCAACCACGTCACCTGCGATCACGCCGGTGGTATTTGGCACTCCGCTCCCGCAAGACACCGACCCATCCCTGACCGGTGAGTTCACCGGCATCCTCAATCAGCTCGCCAACTCCGGCAAGGTCAGCGACAAGGGCTACCTGATCGAGGGCGGACTCGGGATCATCGAAGGCCGGGCCGCCGACCGGGCGTTGAAGAACGCTTCCGCTAAGGGCTACCTGCCGCTGTCGTTCAGCCTGACACCGCCTGACGTGAACGGAACCACCGCGACCACCACGGTCACGGCCTCCGGTCCGCAGACGGCGCCAGTTTCTCAGCCGATCACGTTCGTCAACCAGAACGGCTGGAAGCTGTCGAAGGCGTCGGCCATGTCGATCATGTCGGCCGCCGGCGGTTGATCGACCGCGTGCCGGAAGACCCGGAACCCGCGACAGCGCGGGAAACGGAGCCTGCGGCATCGCCCGAGCCGGAATCTGCATCGCCGCAGCAGCCGGCGACGGGACCATGGACGCGACAGCGAGTCGGTCTGATCATCGGCGTCGTTGTCGGGGTCGCAGCGTTGGCGATCGGCGGCTACCTGCTGTTCGGTAGCGATTCCACCGACACCGCTGCCGCACCGTCATCTGCGCCGATCACCACACCGTTGTCGGTGGCGCCCGTACCTGCGCCCACCGGGCCACTGCCCGCACCCGATGCGCTGACGGATGTGCTGTACAAGATCGTCGACCCGGCGGTGCCGGGTGACCAGAAGTTTCCGCTTGTCGAAGCGGCGTCGGGAGACTACGCCGCAAAATTCGACCAGTTCAGCAAGGCCTTGGGAGACAACGGCTTTCTTCCGATCGACATCGCGGCCACCAACGTCGCGTGGGCGTCACACCCACCGGGCAACGTGACGGCAGACGTGAGCATCAAAAGCCAGAACCCGTCGCTGGCCAACGGCTTCACGTTCCCCATGGAGTTCACGCCGACACCGGACGGCGGCTGGCAGCTGTCCCGGACGACGGCAGACATCCTGTTGAAGTTTGCGCAGGACCCGGCGACGCCCGCGCCGCCGCTGACGCCGACCGGCTGAGCATGTGGATTGGGTGGCTGGAGCTGGATCTGCTGCTCGGGGACGTGCATTCACTGAAGGAAAAGCGGTCGTTGGTGCGTCCCCTGGTAGCCGAATTACGGCGCCGGTTCAGCGTGTCGGCGGCCGAGACGGGGGCTCTCGATCTTCACCGTCGCGTGAGTGTCGGCGTCGCGGTGACCGCGGCTGATCGCGCTCACGTGGTCGAGGTGCTCGACGCCGCAGAACGGTTGGTGGCCGCGCGCCCGGAGGTTTCGCTGCTGTCGGCCCGGCGGGGGCTGCGACGAAGCGACGACGACTGAGCTAACCGCGCCGCTTGCGTCGCGCGGACGGCGGAGCGACAGCGCCGGGTGCCAGCCGGCGGGTACTGATCAGGAACGCGGTGTGGCCGCGCATCCGGTGCTCGGGGCGCACCGCAAGGCCTACCGCATCCCAGAACCGCTGCAGCGTCTCCCACGAGCGCGGTTCGGTCCAGCACTGCTGCTCGCGCAGCGCTTCCACGGTCCGCGACAGTTGGGTGACAGTGGCCACATAAATGATCAATACCCCGCCGGCCACCAGGGCGGTGGCGACGGCGCCGAGGATCTCCCACGGCGCCAGCATGTCGAGCACGACGCGATCGACCTGCTCCCCGGTGAAGTCGGCGACATCGGCGATCACCAGATCCCAGTTGGGCGGCCGCTCGCCGAAGAACGTGGCGACGTTGCGTTCGGCGTGCTCGGCGTGGTCGGCGCGCAGCTCGTAGGAAATGACGCGGCCCGCCGGGCCGACCGCGCGCAGCAGCGAGCACGTCATCGCGCCCGAGCCCGCCCCCGCCTCGAGCACCCGGGCCCCGGGAAAGATGTCGCCCTCGTGCACGATCTGGGCGGCGTCCTTCGGATAGATCACCTGGGCGCCGCGCGGCATCGACATCACGTAGTCGACCAGCAGCGGCCGCAGAACCAGGAACTGGTCGCCGCTGGTGGACTTGATCACGCTGCCTTCGGGCGCTCCGATCACCGCGTCGTGGGACACATAGCCGCGATGGGTGTGGAACTCCGCCCCCGGGGTCAGCAGCATCGTGTAGTGCCGACCCTTGGCGTCGGTGAGCTGAACCCGGTCGCCCACTTCGAACGGACCGTTGCGTCGCACGCGTTCACACTGCCAGCAGACGCGCCGCGCGACATGCCCGGGGTTGTCGGCCATGCGTCCTAACCTGCCCACATGAGCGACGAGCCGGCTCCGCGACGTCCTGCCTTGTCGCCGTCACGAGCCGCCGATTTCAAGCAGTGCCCGCTTCTGTACCGGTTCCGTGCCATCGACCGGCTGCCGGAGCCGGCATCCGCCGCCCAGCTGCGGGGGTCGGTCGTGCACGCCGCACTCGAACAGCTGTATGCGCTGCCCGCCCCGCAGCGGTTGCCGGCGACCGCGGACTCCCTCGTCGAGCCGGCCGCCGACCGGGTGTTCGCCGCCGAGCCCGAGCTGGCAGAGACCATCACCGCCGAGCAGCGGGCGGCGATCCTCGACGAAGCGCGAGCGTTGCTCAAGGGCTACTACCGGCTCGAGGACCCCACGCGGTTCGATCCGCAAAGTTGCGAGCAGCGGATCGAGGTCGAGTTGTCGGACGGCACCTTGCTGCGCGGCTTCATCGACCGCATCGACGTCGCCGCCACCGGCGAGCTTCGGGTGGTCGACTACAAGACGGGCAAAGCGCCACCCGAGGCGCGGACGCTGGCCGAATTCAAGGCGATGTTCCAGATGAAGTTCTATGCGGTGGCGCTGCTGCGGTCGCGCGGTGTGTTGCCCACGCGGCTGCGGCTGGTCTACCTCGCCGACGGCGCGATCCTGGACTACTCCCCCGATCTGGACGAGCTGCTGCGGTTCGAAAAAACGCTGATGGCAATCTGGCGGGCAATCCAATCTGCCGGCAGCACAGGCGATTTCCGGCCGAGCCCGTCCCGGCTGTGCGACTGGTGCGCACACCACTCACGCTGCCCGGTGTTCGGCGGAACGCCACCGCCGTACCCGGGATGGCCGCAAACCCCGAGTGAGGGCGGCGACGACGCGGTCCTGCACACCGGGTCAGAATCAGCGGCGTGACAGACAACGCCGCTAGGACTCGACGATGGTCAGCAGCTGCTCGAGTGTTGCCAGCTGCTCCGGGTAGTCACCGTCCAGCTTGGCCAGCAACGTGGTGATCCCAGCGTCGCGATACTTACGCACACGGTCGGCGATGCCCTCAGGTGTACCAACAAGATTCGTGAGGCGGCCGAGGTCCATCGGCACCGCCTGGCGCGCCTCGTCCCGTTTCCCGTCCTGCCACAGCCGCGCGACCGTAGCGACCTCGTCGCCGTAGCCCAGGCGGGTGAATGCGTCGTTGTAGAAGTTGCGCCCGCCCGCGCCCATCGCGCCGATGGTGAAGGCGTACCCGTCGGCGTGACGGCGTACGGCGGCCTCGGCGGACGCGTCGTCTTCGTGAATCTCGACCGCGACGGGCGCGACCAGATCGAGATCGTTCAAGCCACGTCCGGCTCTTTCGGCTCCTTCGCGCATCGGGCCCAGAAACGTTTCGGCGGCTTCGGGAATGAACGCGTTGCCCAGCCAGCCGTCGGCCATCTCGCCGGTCAGCCGCAGGTTTTGCGGCCCCATGGATGCCACGTAGACCGGCACGTGTTGCGGCCGCATCAAGGGTCGCAAGGCGGCGCCGCTGCTCTGCGGCAACGGCAGCGGGTAGATCTCGCCGGGATGCTCGAGCCGGTCGCCACGCGACAGGAGCCGGACGATCTCGATGGTCTCCCGGGTGGTCTGCACCGGCTTGCGGAAACGGACACCGTGCCAGCCCTCCATCACGCGGGGACCCGACGTGCCGACACCCAACAGGAATCTGCCCCCCGACAACTCCTCGAGGGACAGCGCGGAGCTCGCGAGCATCGCCGGACTGCGCGAACCGAGCTGAACCACAAAGGTTCCGAGCTTGATCGACGATGTTTTGGCCGCGAGGTAGGCAAGCCCGGTCAGTGCGTCATATCCCCACACCTCAGGCACCCACAGCGAGTCGACGCCGATCCGCTCGGCCGCCTCGGCGAAATCCGCCGCGCCAGGCAATCGGGGCTCGATCATCGTGCCGACCTTCACCACAAGCCCTCCTTGATTGGCATGCTGGAGCGGTGCGCTACCGCGATCAACCCACGATAGAAGTGACCCAGCGTGTTCGTTGCGATGTTCCCACCGCGTGGGGATTCGTCACCGACATCAACCTGCCCGCGCAATGCTCGACGGAGCTCGAGTCGGTGGAATGGCTTGACGACGCCCACGCCGTCACCGTCGGTGCCCGCTTCCGAGGCCGCAGCAAGCACGACGCGTTCGGCGCGTGGGAGACGGTGTGCGAGGTCGTCGAGGTGGAAGACGAGCGCCGCTGGGTGTGGAACGTCATCGGACCTGACGGCGTGAGTTCGACATGGGGATTTGAGGTGGAAGCCGCCAGCGACGGCACGCTGATTCGCCAGTGGGGCCGGATGGGGCCAGGGCCGTCCGGGCTGACCGTCGGCATCACCGCACAGCCGGACAAAGAGGCCAGGATCATCTCCCGGCGGATCTCCGAGTGGCAGCAGAACATGCAGGCCAACCTCGAGTGGATCCGGTCTCAAGCAGAGGGCTGATCGCTACTGCAGAGGTTTCATCCCCTGCAGCATCGTCGGTACCAGTTCGCTGACGGTCGGGTGGATGTGCATCGTGCGGGACAGGGTGTCGTACGGCGCCTTCGCCGACATCACGTCCAGGATTGAATGCACCACCTCGTCACCGCCGACTCCGAGAATCGCAGCGCCGAGGATCTCATGGGTCTCGGCGTCGACGACGACCTTCATGAAGCCCTGCGTCTCGCCCTTTTCGACCGCCCGGCCGACCCGCGTCATCGGCCGGAAACCCACCAGCGCCTTACGTCCCGACTTGCGGACCTCGCTCACCGTCTGACCGGCGCGGCCCAGCGGCGGATCGATGTAGAGCGCATAGGTCGGTATCCGGTCGCTGACCCGCCGCGGGTAATTGTCGAGCAAGTTGGCCGCGACGATCTCGAAGTCGTTGTAGCTGGTGTGGGTGAACGCGCCCCGCCCGTTGCAGTCGCCCATCGCCCAAATGTGTTCGACGTTGGTGCGCAGCTGGTCGTCGACCGTGATGTAGCCCCGCGCGTCGGTGTCGACGCCCGCGCGGTCGAGGGCAAGGTCGTCGGTGTTGGGCTGGCGTCCGACGGCTATCAGCAGATGCGAGCCGACGACGGTAGCGGCGCCGGCACGCGGTGTCACCGCGACACCGCCGTCACGCCGGGCCACGCTGATGTCGTCGGCCTGCAGCACTACCGCGATGCCCTCGTTTTCGAGAATGCCCTTGATCGCCTCCGACACGTCCGGGTCCTCACGGGCGGTCAGCCGAGAGCCGCGCTCCAAGACAGTCACCTCGGCCCCGAACCGGCGGTACATCTGGGCGAACTCCAACGCGATGTAGCTGCCGCCGACAATTACGAGATGCGCTGGGACAGAATCGAGTTCGAGAATCCCGACATTGGTCAGGTAGTCGACGTCGGCCAAACCCGGGATATCAGGGACGACCGCCCGGCCGCCAACATTGAGAAAGATCTTGTCGGCCATGATCAGGCGATCGTCGTTGACGCGCAACGTGTTCGGGTCTTCGAAGCGGGCGTGGCCGCGGATCAGTGTGCCGCCCTTCATGCCCTCGAGCCAGTTCTCCACGCCCGCCCGGTCGTCGAGCATGATGCCGTCCTTGCGCGACTTCACCTTGGCCATGTCGATGTCGATGGAGCCGGTGCCGACGCCGTACTCAGCACCGCGCCGAGCGAGATGGGCAGCATATGCGCTGGCCACCAGCGTCTTGGTGGGGATGCACCCGGTGTTGACGCAGGTTCCGCCGACGTGTTTGCGCTCGACGACGGCGACGGTCTGGCCCGCGTCGGTCAGCCGGCCGGCAAGGGGCGGGCCCGCCTGGCCCGCCCCGATGATGATCGCGTCGAATCGCTCGGTCACAGAGTGGTCATCAGGTAGACGGTGAGGAACCCGCCGCCGACCGCGATCGCATCCTCGAGAAGTGCGATCGGCAGATCCTTGCCTCCGGTGGCCGCCACCAGCCGGGAACGGAACTCGGCGCCGCCCAGCGTGCCCAGCACGGCGCCGATAATCCCGGCACCCGCACCGGCAAACGTGTGATGAAACGCCGAACCGAGCACTGCTCCTGCGAACGCACCGGTGATCAACCGAGTGCCGAACTGCATCGGGGTCTTCCTACTGGGGGTCTTCGGCAGCTGGTCCGTGACGAGTTCGACCACAGCCAGCACGCTGAAAATGGCAACCGCGATCACGCTGGCCATCCACGACGACCACAAACCGGTCAGATTGACCCAGCCGATGTACGCGCCCCACGCCACCACCGCTGTCGGGGTCAGCGCCCGCAAACCTGCAACCACACCGATCAACAGGCAAAGGCCAAGAAGCGCGACCGTCATCGAAACTCCCTTCGCTGCCCCCGCCGGGGACGCTAGCACTCCAGTCCGCTCAGAAGCGACAGAACCGGATGTCGGACGCCAGAATCGCTTTGGCGCCGATGGCCGCCAATTTGTCCATGATCGCGTTGACGTCCTTGCGGGGCACCAACGCGCGCACCGCAACCCAGTCCGGGTCCGCCAGCGGGGCGATCGTCGGCGATTCCAGGCCGGGAGTGATGGCCGCTGCGCGGTCGACGATGTCGCGAGGGCAGTCGTAGTCGAGCATGAGGTATTGCTGTCCGAACACGACGCCCTGTATCCGGGCGGCCAGCTGGTTGCGTGCCGCTGCGGTGGCGTCGTCGGGGCTTTCCCGTTCCACCAGAACGGCTTCCGAATCGCACAGCGGCTCACCGAAAGCCACCAGGTTGTGCACCTCGAGCGTGCGTCCGGATTCGACGAGGTCGGCAATCGCGTCAGCGACACCGAGCTGGATCGAGATCTCGACCGCACCGTCCAGTCTGATCACGTGGGCTTCGATTCCCTTGGCGGCCAAGTCTTTTCCCACCAGGCACGGAAAGGACGTCGCGATGCGTTTACCTGCCAGGTCCGCCACAGACCAGTCGCGGCCGCCCGGTGCGGCATAGCGCAGTCTCGACGACCCGAATCCCAGCGCCAGCCGTTCACGCACCGACGCCTGGGACTCGGCGGCCAGATCGCGGCCCGTGATGCCTAAGTCGAGATCGCCCGATCCGACGTAGATCGCGATGTCCTTCGGCCGCAGAAAGAAGAACTCGACGTCGTTGCCACGATCGACGACCGTGAGGTCCTTCTGGTCACCGCGTTTGCGGTAGCCGGCCTCGACAAGGATCTCGGTGGCGGGCGCGCTCAACACGCCCTTGTTCGGTACGGCGACTCGCAGCATCTACAGGTTCCGATACACGTCGTCGAGGGACAAGCCGCGGGAGAGCATCAGCACCTGCGTCCAGTACAGCAGCTGGCTGATCTCGACCGCGAGCTCGTCGTCGCTCTGATGTTCTGCCGCCAGCCACACTTCGCCGGCCTCCTCCAGGACCTTCTTGCCCAGCCCGTGCACCCCTGTGTCGAGGGCGGCGACGGTGCCGCTGCCTTCCGGCCGGGTCCGCGCTTTTTCGCTGAGTTCGGCGAACAGCGCGTCGAAGGTCTTCACGGCTCGCGATTGTGTCACGCGGGCCGACCCACGGTCACGCGGGTTTGCGCGTCAAGCCGGGCTGGACTCCTCGTGCAGAGCCTCGGCGTGCATGTCCTCCAGCGTCTTGCCCTTGGTTTCTTCGACCCATCGCCACACGAACAAGAACGACAGCACCGCGCACAACGCGTAGAAGCCGTAGGCGACGCCCAGCGTATGTCGCAAGGAGGGGAAGGTCACCGTGATCAGCCAGTTTGCGGTCCACTGCCCGGCTGCGGCAAGGCCGAGCGCGGCGCCCCTGATCCGGTTCGGGAACATCTCCCCGAGCAGCACCCACACCACGGGTCCCCACGACATCCCGAACGCGACGACGAAAAGGTTGGCCGCGACCAACGCGACGTATCCGGGTGTGCCGTGAATCGCGAGTTTTCCGCTGGCATCGGTGGTTGCAGCGAACTGGAAGATTGCCGCCATCGTGCCCAACGTGATCGCCATCCCCGTCGACCCGATCAGCAGCAGTGGCTTACGGCCGATCTTGTCGATCAGCGCGATGGCGATCAACGTCGTGAGAACGTTGACGATCGAGGTGATCACGGTGTTGATGGACGCGGCGTCAGCGGTGTATCCGACCGCCTGCCAGAGCACGTTCGAGTAGTAGAAGATCACGTTGATGCCGACGAACTGCTGGAAGATCGAGAGTCCCAGGCCCACCCAGACAATCCCGTAAATACCGCCGGTGGGTTTACGGAGGTCGCGCCATGACGGCTTGTCCTCGCGTTCCAGCGTCTCTTTGATCCGGACGATGGTGATTTCCAGATTCTTGGTGCCGAGCAGCTTCGTGAGAACTTTGCGGGCTTCCGGAACACGATGCGTGGCAACGAGATAACGCGGCGACTCGGGAATGGTGTACGCCAAAGTTCCGTATACCAACGCGGGCACCGCCATGACGAGAAACATCCATCGCCAGGCCGGCAGGCCCAGCCAGAGATCGTTGTTCGGGCCGCCGGCAATGTACTGCAGCAGTGCGTTGACAGCGAACGACAAGAAGATGCCTGACACGATCGCGAGCTGCTGCAGCGAACCGAGCCGGCCGCGAATGCCCGGTGGCGACGTTTCGGCGATGTAGGCCGGTGCGATCACGGACGCGACACCGACGCCGATCCCCCCGACGATGCGGAACACGACGAGCAGCCACACGTTGGGCGCGAGGCCGGTGCCGATTGCGCTGACGAGAAAGAACAGCGCTGCGATCTTCATGACGGCGATACGGCCGATCCTGTCCGCGATCCGCCCCGCGGTCAGCGCGCCCGCGGCGGCACCGAGAAGAGCCGAGGCGGTCGCGAGTCCAAGCGTGATGTCGTCGATTTTGAAGACTTCTTGTATTGACTTGACCGCGCCGTTGATCACTGCGCTGTCGTAGCCGAACAACAGGCCGCCCAGCGCGGCGACCGTGGCTATGCGAATGGCACTGCGACCCGAACTGAACTCCTCGTCTTCTTCGAAGATCTCTGGTGAATCACCGACCGGGCCACCTTGACCAGCCATGGGCGCATCCTCTCTGGTGAGACGGAAATCACACTCATTCAACACCTAGGAATAGGCTGGACGACGCACTTTCAAACTCCGATCAACGAGAAGGAGGGGATGAGAATGAAATCGCTCGCCAGGATCGGGGTGCTCATCGCCTTGGGGGCGATGTCGGGTACCGCAACGGCGCATGCCGCACCGGGTGACTGGGCAGCCGTCGGCTATGACCCGGACGGCAAGACCGGATTCCCCGGACCGGGTATCACGGCGTGGGTGAATCACGCGCCGAGCAAAGGGGACGCCGTGAACGCGGTGTTGAGCGAGTGCGGAAGTGCGCCCGGCATGGGCGGCAGTTCGGCGCCGTGCACCATCGTCGCGCTTGTTCAGAACGGGTGCGTCGCCCTGCTCTCGCTCGACGGCGTCGCGAATCCCGCAGGCGGCATTGGACCGACGGCCCAGGCCGCAGTCGCCTCGACCGCCGCAGGCAAGCGGGTCACCGAGATTCTGTACAACGACTGCACATACTGAGATCGTCGTAGACCGCGCGCAGGTCGGCGACGTCCAGCCCGGCCAGCGATGAGATATGCCTGCGCCGTGGGCCTTTCGGCACGGGCACGTCGTTGGGCACCACCAGCACCGCACAGCCCGCGCTTTCCGCCGATGCCGTGCCGTTGACGGAATCCTCGATGGCAAGGCACGCCGCAGGTGATTCGCCCAGGAGCGCGGCAGCGCGCACGTACGGGTCCGGCGCAGGTTTGCCGTTGGCGACTTCGTCGCCGCACACCGTGGCTGAAAAGTATTGGCGGCCAATGCTGTCTAGCGCAAAGTCGGCCAGGAACCGTCGCGTGTTGGTCACCAACGCCATCGGAACTGACTCAACCGCCAAGGCGTCCAGCAATTCTCGCGCGCCGGCACACCAGGGTAGGCCGTGGCGGGCAAAGAGGTGGGCGGTGTAGGTGTGCAACCATTCGGCCGTCTCGGCCATCTGATCGGGATCGGGTGCAAGACCCAGGTCGGCGTAGACGATGCGCATCACGTCCTCGGCCGAACCGCCGACCGTCGTGGCCCGCACCTCGGGGGTCAGCGTGCGGCCGAACCGCTCATACAGCGCCTGCATCGCGACATCCCAGTGCTTTTCGGAATCGACAAGGGTGCCGTCCATGTCCCACAGAACCGCGCGCACGCTTGCTGCCCCTAGACGTTGAAGTACTTGGCTTCGGGGTGGTGCAGCACAAACGCGTCCGTCGATTGCTCCGGATGCAGCTGCAGCTCCTCGGACAGCGTGACGCCGATGCGTTCGGGCTCCAGCAGCGCCACCATCTTGGTGCGGTCGTCGAGGTTCGGGCAGGCGCCGTAGCCGAAGGAGAACCGGGCACCGCGGTAGCCCAGCTTAAAGTAGTCCTCCACGGCCTCGGGGTCCTCCGTGGCCATCGCATGGTCACCGAACCGGAGCTCCTCCCGAACCCGCCTGTGCCAGTACTCGGCCAGCGCCTCCGTCAGCTGCACGCCGATGCCGTGCACCTCGAGGTAATCCCGGTAGGAATCCGAGGCGAACAGCTCGTTGGCGAAGTCGGCGATCGGCTGGCCCATCGTCACCAGCTGGAACGGCAGCACGTCGACCTGTCCGGTCTTTTCGGCCAGTTGCCGGGAGCGGATGAAATCCGCGATGCACAGGAACCGCCCGCGATGCTGGCGAGGGAACGTGAAGCGGAACCGCTCGGGCGCGTCGGGTCTCGGCGCCA
This sequence comes from Mycobacterium sp., assembly GCF_032159765.1. Lineage (GTDB taxonomy): Bacteria > Actinomycetota > Actinomycetes > Mycobacteriales > Mycobacteriaceae > Mycobacterium. The sequence continues at coordinate 28,052 of NZ_JAVHWM010000009.1, forward strand.
CCGATTTCCCGTCGCTGCGCTCGCCCCAGTCGAGCACGACGACGTCGTCGCCTTCGGACACAGCCGGGAAGTATCCGTACACCACGGCGGCGTGCGCGAGGATGCCGTCGGTAGACAGCCGGTCCAGCCAGTAGCGCAGCCGTGGCCGGCCCTCGGTTTCCACGAGCTCCTCGTACGACGGCCCGTCTGAACCGCGTGCTCCGCGAAGGCCCCACTGCCCCAGGAACAATGCGCGTTCGTCGAGCAGGCCGGTGTATTCCGCGAGGGCGACACCCTTGACCACGCGCGTGCCCCAGAACGGCGGAACCGGCACCTCAACGTCGACGGCCACGTCCGACCGCTCGGGCACTTCGACCGGCGTCTCCTCGGCTTTGCGCTGGGCGGCAATGCGTTTGGAGCGTTCATGGCGGGCCTTACGTTCGGCCTCTTTCTCGCGCGCCGCGACGGCCTCTGGGCTGTCGGTGTCGGGCGCCACCCCACGCTTGGTGTCCATGATCTGATCCATCAGCCGCAAGCCCTCGAATGCGTCACGCGCGTAGTGCACTTCGCCCTGATAGACCTCGGCCAGGTCGTTCTCCACGTAGCTGCGGGTCAGCGCGGCCCCGCCGAGCAACACCGGGAACTTCGCGGCGACCCCGCGGGTATTCATTTCCTCGAGGTTTTCCTTCATCACCACGGTCGACTTCACCAGCAGCCCGGACATACCCACGACGTCGGCGCTCTTGTCTTGCGCCACTTCGAGAATCGTGGTGATCGGCTGCTTGATGCCGATGTTGACGACCTCATAGCCGTTGTTGGTCAAGATGATGTCGACGAGATTCTTGCCGATGTCGTGGACGTCACCCTTGACGGTGGCCAGCACGATGCGACCCTTGCCTGCGTCGTCCTCGGCCTTCTCCATGTGGGGCTCCAGATACGCCACTGCGGCTTTCATCACCTCGGCGGACTGCAGGACAAACGGCAGCTGCATCTGCCCGGAGCCGAACAGCTCACCGACCGTCTTCATTCCGGCCAGCAGGTTCTCGTTGATGATGGCCAGCGGCGGCTTCTGCGTCATCGCCTCGTCGAGGTCGGTGTCCAGACCGTTGCGTTCGCCGTCGACGATGCGCTGTGCAAGGCGTTCCAGCAGAGGCAGTTTCGCAAGTTCCGCGGCACGGGATTCCTTGGAGGATGCTGCTGACACCCCCTCGAAGTTCTGCATCAGTTCCTGCAGCGGGTCGTACCCCTCGCGACGCCGGTCGTAGACGAGATCCAGCGCAATCTCGCGCTGATCCTCGGGGATCCGGTTGATCGGGACGATCTTGCTCGCGTGCACGATCGCGGAGTCGAGCCCGGCCTCTTGGCATTCGTGCAGGAACACCGAGTTCAGTACTTGGCGGGCAGCGGGATTGAGGCCGAACGAGATGTTCGACAAACCGAGCGTGGTCTGCACGTCGGGGTGCTTGCCCTTCAGCAGCCGAATGGCCTCGATGGTCTCGATGCCGTCGCGGCGGGACTCCTCCTGGCCGGTGCAGATCGTGAACGTCAGCGTGTCGATGAGAATGGACGACTCGTCCACACCCCAGTTTCCCGTGATGTCGTCGATCAGCCGCTCGGCGATCTCCACCTTCTTCTCCGCGGTGCGGGCCTGGCCCTCCTCGTCGATCGTCAGCGCGACCACCGCGGCACCGTGCTCGGAGACCAGCTCCATCGTCTTGTGGAATCGCGACTCGGGACCGTCGCCGTCCTCGTAGTTCACCGAGTTGATCGCGCACCGGCCGCCCAGATGCTCCAAACCCGCTCGCAGCACCGGGGTTTCGGTGGAGTCGAGCACAATCGGCAATGTCGAGGAAGTCGCGAGCCTGCTCGCCAACTCGTTCATGTCGGCGACGCCGTCTCGACCCACGTAGTCCACGCACAGGTCGAGCAGGTGTGCACCGTCGCGGGTCTGATCCTTCGCGATGTCGAGGCAGCGCTGCCAGTCCTCAGCAAGCATCGCATCGCGGAAAGCCTTGGAGCCGTTCGCATTCGTCCGCTCACCGATCATCAGCACCGAGGCGTCCTGAGCGAACGGGGTCGCGCTGTACAGCGACGACAGCGCCGGTTCGTACGTCACATTGCGGGGCGCGCGCTCGACGTTGCGGACGGCCTCGGCGACCTGGCGGATGTGCTCGGGCGTGGTGCCACAACAACCGCCAACCAGCGAGAGGCCAAACTCGGCGATGAACCCGGACAGCGCTGCGGCCAATTCCTCTGGTGTGAGCGGATATTCCGCGCCGTTGGCGCCCAGCACCGGCAGGCCCGCGTTCGGCATCACCGACACCGGCATGCGGGCATGGCGGGACAGGTGGCGCAGATGCTCACTCATCTCGGCTGGGCCGGTGGCGCAGTTCAGCCCGATCATGTCCACGCCGAGCGGCTCGATCGCGGTCAGCGCCGCGCCGATCTCACTGCCGAGCAGCATCGTCCCGGTGGTCTCCACGGTGACGTGCGTGATCACCGGGATGTGCCGCCCCGCCTGCGTCATAGCCCGCCGCGACCCGAGCACCGCCGCCTTGAGCTGCAGCAGGTCCTGACATGTCT
>NZ_JAVHWM010000014.1:0-11801 GCF_032159765.1 Mycobacterium sp.
ACGCTGCAACCGCGACCGCGCAGTCGCCGGTCAGCAGCGAGATGGCCCCGCAGCCGAGCCCGCTTCCGAGCCGTCGCATCGTCTCGTGGTCAAGAGTGGTGTCCAGGATCTCCCGATTCAGCATCCCGGCGAAGTACCCGCCCATCAGAACGCCTCGCAGTGTGTCGGGCGGAACCTGATGTGCTGCAAGCAGTTCGGTGAAGGGAACCCCGTGCGCCAGCTCGTACAGTCTCGGCGCCTTGCCCCCGCCGGTGATCGTCATCAAGAACGTGCCGGGCGATGCGGACGTGCCCTCGGCGCGGAAGGCGTCGGCCCCGTGTTGGTGCAGGAACGGCAGGCTGGCCAGCGTCTCGACGTTGCTGACGAGCGTCGGAAGTCCTGAGACCCCTTCTTGGTACGGGCGCGGTGGCTTGTCGGTCGGTTTGGCAGGGCCGCCGTTGATGGCGCGCACGGCCGCCGTTTCCTCACCGGCGACATAGCCCGGCTCGACCACCACGACCGTCACCGCCAGACCGCCGAGCTCGTCGCCGAGTTCTGCCAGCGCCGCGTCGAGGGCGGCTTGGCTGGCCGGATCCGACACGTACATCACCGAGCGGCGGGCACCCACGATCTGAGCTGCCAGCCGCACACCGTCCAGAACCAGGTGCGGCCGATTGCGCAGCAGCCACCTGTCCTTCACCGACGCCGGTTCGCCTTCTTCGCCGTTGGCCACCACCACCGTTTCCGAACCGACGCGGCCGGCGTCGCGTACTGCGCACAGCTTCACGGCCATCGGAAATGCTGCACCCCCGCGCCCGAGCAGCCCACTGCGCTCGACGTCCTCCAACAGCGCATCCGCGTCTGCGAGCGGGCGGTAGCCGTCGTCGCCGCGGTACTCGGCGGCATCCTCGGCGCCAGGCTGCGTTCGCAACAGACGCGGCTCAATGCCCGGCCACACCACGGTGGCCAGATCGGTTGGCGCGGTAGTGGTTTTCACGACGCCTGGGCCCGACCCGATAAGGTGGCCGCCATGAGAACCGCGGTGGTGCGCGTCAAGGTGGACCCCACCGGCGTGCTCACGCCCGCACAGCTGAGCGAGGGCATGACGGCTCTGCGCTCGCTCGCCACGGACTGCGAAGTGGTGGACAACAACCTCCCCGACCTGCCTCCGGCAAGGCGCGAAGTAGAGCTGCTGATGGCCGGCGAGGATCCCGACGAGCTCAAGCGGGCAGCAATCGAGTTGTGCGCCAACGCCTTCGGTACCGCTCCGGAAGCCGGTGTGCTGACGTACGTGAGCAGGGGTACCGACGATGACGCACTCGGCGTGCTGGCGGGATTCGGGCTGGCGGGGGAGATCAGCCGCGCACCCGGCCCCGACGGATGGGACGTGGTGCACGTGACGCTGCGCTCGGCCGACCTGGAGCGGATTCCGGAAAGCCGCATCCATACCGCGCTGGAGGCGTCGCTGAATTGTGAGGTGCACATCCGCACGGTCTGAGCGGTCATGACCGGCCCAGGAATTCCAGGATCGGCGGGGCGGCCTGCACCCAGGTGTCGAACATGTTGAAGCCCTTCACCTCGCCCCGCGCCCGCGCCTGCGAGGCCTGCTCCCACGCGTCCTCGGGCCACGGCGGGTCGATCAGCTTGGAGCCCTTGATGAGGCAGCTCACTTCCAGCGACGTGCGCTTGGGGTGATCCCAGTCGTTCTCGCCGCCGCGGATGATCAGCGTTGGCACCGTGATGTTGTCGAACATGGTGTCTTCCACGCCGGGGATGGTCTGACCCGGCTTGGACACGAACGCGTTGAGCCAGCGCAGCATCAGTTTGAGGAACTCGTCGGGGTCCTGGGACAGGATCCGCTCTTCGTTCGCGGGGTTCTCCGCGATGCGTTCCTTCCATTCGCCCAGGCGCAGAAGGCCTTTCATGCCGAGGGCGCGAACAGCCTGAATGGTCGGCGTGATGTAGTGCGCACCGAGCACGAACGTTCCGTAGACGCCACCGACGATGTTCCACACGACGAGCTTGGTGACAAGCTCCGGGTACAGCATGGTGGTCAGCATCGAGTCACGAGCCCCGCCCGAACCGCCGGCGAGAATGCACGGTCCGATGTCAAGACCCGTGAGGAGTGCCCGCAGCGTCTCGGCTCGCATGTGCGACTCGCTCTGGCCGTAGAACTGGACGTCGGACTTGCCGCAGTTGGGCCGGTCCCACAGCAGGGCACGGTATCCGCCCTCGACAAGGGCGTCGGCCAGCGGGCGCAGGCCCCTGATGTCCTTGCTGAACCGGCCGCCAGGCGTCATCACGATGAAATCGCCTGTATCACCGAGGATTTCGTAGACGACCTTGCCGCCGTTGATCTCCATCGTCTGCTCGAGGCTCGTCACGCCGTCACCATCACTTCGTTGCCGACCACGCGCACCGGGTAAGTCCGGATGCTCCACTCAGGCTTCACCGCCGTGGTGCCGGTGGCCAACTCGAAACCCCATTGATGCCATGGGCAGTAGATGAACTCCAGGTCGCGCACCATCACGGCGTCACCCGGCACGGTCTCGTCGACAATCGTCCGGCCCCGTGGCCGCCCCAAGCACAGCGGCCCACCCTCGTGTGGACAGTAGTTCGCGATCGCATAGAACGTGCCGTTGACGTTGAACACGCCGACACCGTGCCGTCCGATCGGCACCAATTTGTGTGTGCCGGGCGGGATTTCGTCCACAGTGGCGACGACGTGCTCACGCCCCTGCGCGAGCCGAGGCGGTAACTGGGCGGTCAATTCAGAACACTCGCGTCTGGCCCTCGAGGGCCGGCACCGTCTCTGGAAGGTGGTATGTCGTAAGGCCGTTGCGGAACATGACGGCTTCGCGGGCGTGTTCCGGCAGGTGCTTGATCAGCCAGCGCGGGTCGTCGAACGTCCAGTGCGGATAGTCCGAGCTGTACAGCAGAATCTTGTCGGCCTCCATCCACTCCAGCGCCCGCGCCAACTCCATCTTGTCCTCCGGGTAGTCCAGGGGCTGGGTGGTGAACTTGATGTGGTCCTTGACGTACTCGGACGGCTTGCGCTTGATGTCCACCCACGACTTGCGCGCCTCGTAGATGGCATCCATCCGCCACATCAGCGGCAGGATCCACGAGAAGGCGTGCTCGACGAACACGATGCGCAGGGTGGGGAACCGGTCGAACAACCCGTCGAAGATCATGCTCATCACCTGGTTGGCGGCCAGCAGCGAGTACGTGACCATGAAGTCGTGGTTGTAGCTGGGGAAGCCCACCGGCGGCAACGGGAGTTGCTCGTACTCTCCGCGCCCGAGATGGCAGCTCACGGTGATGTCGTGCTTGGTGGCGGCGGCCCAGATCGGGTCGTAGACCGGATCTCCCCATGACGGCCGTGGTTCGGCCTTGATGAGGATCTGCGCCATGAAGGGGTGACCGGCCCACTTCTCGATCTCGCGCACGGCGCCGGGCGGATCCTCGATCGCGACGCAGATCGACCCGCGCCAGCGCTCGTGCCAGTTGTTCTTGCTGTCGAGCCAATGGTTGGCCAGCCACTCGTTGGTCGCGGCGCTCATGGCCTGGGTGACCTCGGCGATGCGGTATTCGCGGACCCCGGGTTCAAGGATCGCGACGTCCGAACCGGCGTCCATGATGAGCTGCCTCAACGCCATGTCGGGGTCGCTGCCGGGGAATTCGCCGTCCGCCGGGAACGTGTCGACGCGCATTGCATACGAGTGGGCGTAGTCGGGAGCGTCGTAATAGATCCGCTCACCGTTGCGTTGCGCGAGGATGAACTTGCTGCGCACCGGCTCGGGGATGTATTCGCCGAGCTCGCCACGCTTCGGCGTGGGATGGACGTCGGAGTCGACACACCGCACGGCGATGCGCTCGGCAGGAGCGACCCGATCGTGGGCCTGGGTGATTGTCATCAGTGGCCTCCATGCTTTTCTTTCAACGGCGTCTCTACTACTGTGCGGCCGCAGCGGCCGGAATGTCTATGCCGTACAGCTGTGCCGCGTTGCGCCAGCACACCTTTTCTCTCTGCTCCTCCGACAGCGCGCTGGGCAGCGCCTTCACGTCGCCGCAGTCCCAGTGCGGGTAGCTGGATCCAAACATCACCATGTCGTCCTTGCCGGTGAATCCCAACCACTGATCAGCGAACTCGGTGTCGCCAGGACCGTCGAATTTGCCCTGGACGAAGTACACGTGGCCGGGCAGATAGTCGCTCGGCATGCGCGGTGACCACGGCGTCTGCTCGAGGTGCGGCCGGCCGAAGCAGTCCATCCGCCAGATGAACGGCGTCAACATGTCTGCGGCCCCGTCAGCCCACACGAATTTCAAGTCGGGCATCCTTTCGAATACCCCTTCGGCGATCATGTTCATCAGGTGGTACAGGTAGTTCAGCCCCATGAATCCCACGAACTGCTCGAAGGTCCGCGAGATACCCGACGGCGTCGGCGAAAACGAGATCCCTGTGCCCGCCTCGATATGCGCGGCCACCGGCAGGCCCGCGTCGACCGCGGCCTCCCACAGCGGCCAGAATGTCGGCTTGCCGAACAGCTCCCGAGACTGCAGCGGAATGCCGATCTGCACGACACGTGGATGGTCGCGGTACTTCTCGATCTCGCGCAGCGCGCCCGGAATGTCGTCGGGGTTGACGCGGATGGTGCCGCGAAACCTCTCGCCGTGCTCGGCATGCTCCAACCAGCGCGACACCAGCATCTCGTTGTGCGCCGCGGTCAGCGCGGTGCCCAGATGGCGGTCAGGCATGACGCCGCGCGTCATCGGGTGCAGCACCGCGACGTCCACCCCGTGCTCGGTGAACAGGTGCTCGGCCACCAAGTCGGGATCCGAGCCGGGATAGCTGCGGTCGGGTCCGCGGCTGCCCTTGACGTACTCTCCGCCCGGGGCGGCATACCAGGCCATTTCGTAGTCCGGGAACCCTCGGCTCTTGAACGGCTCGTGCAGGACGTCGCGCAGGTCGCGGTTCGACGCGAAAAAGATGTGCACGCTGGCGTCGATCAGCGGGGTGCGCTGTCCGTCCGAGTGCTCGATCACGCGTACCGTCCTTTGCCGACTGCTAGCAAACCTAACGAAATTTATGCCGCAATTACATGTAGCACTCTTATTGTAAAGCTTTGTTCTTCGCTTGCAAGAACAAGGTTCTCTCGAATCTCATGCCGAACGCCCGATTCGAGCCCGACGAGACCCCCCGTAGCGACCGACCTGCCCCGTTAATGAGCACTACGCTTACGAGATTGGCACTTCCCTTCGTGAGAATGCTATTCTCACCGTCGTAGTCGATCGGCTAGGGAGACGGACCAGATGCTCTTAGAGTTCGACGCGGACCAGCGGCTGTGGCAGGAGACGGTGCGCGACGCCGTAGCTAAGCAATGCCCCCCGACACTGGTGCGCAGTGTGGCCGAGGACGGCGTGGATGCCTCGTCTATCTGGCTGCCGCTGTGGAAGACCTACGTCGACGCCGGCTGGACGGAGATGAACGATCCGAAGGGCGCGGTCGAGCTGGCCATCGTGCTCGAAGAACTCGGACGCGGATGCGACCCGACCCCTTTTCTCGCGACGATGTCGCAGTTCGCCCCGCTGGCGATGGACCGGTTCGACCCCACCTCCTCGGGCACGGCTGTACTCGGCGGCGTCACCGCGCGACGGGACCTCGACGGTTGGGTGCTCGACGGCACCGCGCGTCACGTTCTGGACGGCGACCGCGTCGACCGGTTGGCGGTGGTCACCGCGGCCGGAGTGTTCGTTGTCAGCGCCGCCGAGGTGACGGCGCGACGAACGCCCGTCTTCGACCCGGTGCTGCATGTCGCGGACGTGTCGTTTTCCGGGTTGAAGATCGCCGACGACGATCGGGTGAGCGACGCCGATCCCGAGCGGTCGCGTCACGTCGCGCTGACCGGCATGGCGATGACGATGGTGGGCGCCTGTCAGCGCATTCTCGAGTTGGCGCTCGACTATGTCCGCGAGCGCCACCAGTTCGGCGTACCCATCGGCTCTTTCCAGGCACTGCAGCACAAGGCCACCGACATGCACGTGGCGATCGAGCGCGCCCGCGCGCTGGGGTACTTCGCTGCGTTGACGATCGCCGCCGACGATCCGCGGCGCCGGCTCGCGGCGACGATGGCCAAAGCGGCGGCGGGGGAGTGCCAGACGCTCGTATTCCGTCATGGCCTGCAGTCGTTCGGCGCAATGGGATTCACGTGGGAGAACGATCTCCAGTTCGCGCTCAAGCGCGCCAAGGCCGGCGAGTTGATGCTCGGCGGCGCCGCGGAGCACCGGGCGACGATTGCCGAGGAGTACCGTGCAGCTCACTTTTGATCCCGACGTCGAGGCGTTCCGCTCGGAGTTCGCCGCTTTCGTCGACGAGAACCTGCCGCCGCAAGCCGAGACGCTGGAGCGCCCGCGTTCCGTCTCGCACATGCCGCAATGGGCCCGCCGCTGGCAGCGACTGCTGTTCGACAACGGCTGGCTGTTGCCTACTCAGCCACCTGAATTCGGCGGCCGTAACGCGACCGTTCTGCAGCAGTATGTCTACCTCGAGGAGCTGTGCCGCCGTCGGATCTACCACAGCCTCAACCCTCAGGGCGTGAACATCGTTGCGGCATCTCTGATTTCATTTGGCACCGAGGAGCAGAAGCAACGCTGGGCGGTACCGATCCTGCGTGCCGAGATCACCGCGTCGCTGGGAATGAGCGAGCCGAGCGCGGGCTCGGATCTGGCGTCGTTGCGCACCCGTGCAGTCCGGGACGGCGATCACTTCGTGGTCAACGGGCAGAAGGTGTGGACGTCGGGCGCTCACGATGCCGACGTGTTGCTGACGTTCGTCCGCACCGATCCCGACGCGCCCAAACACAAGGGCATCAGCGTGCTGATGATCCCGACCGACACCGAAGGTGTTGTGCGGCGGCCGTTCCCGTCCATCTGCGGCCAGGACGACCTGGATTTCAACGAGGTGTTCTTCACCGATGCCCGGGTTCCCGCGGAGAACCTCGTCGGCCCGCTCAACGGCGGCTGGAAGGTGGCGAACGGCTCGCTTGGTCATGAGCGCACCATGATGTGGCTGGGCTTCGCCGACCGGATCCACAACATGCTTGCAGATTTCGAGCCCAAGACCGAGTTGCAACGCGATCACTACGCCACCACGGTGATGGATTACGAGGCGTTGCGGTTGATGGGCTCGGCGTCGTTAGCCAAGGCGGCGCGCGGCGAGCAGGACACCGCGTCGGTGTCCGTACTGAAGCTTCTCGGCTCCGAGGCCGAGCAGCGGGGGTTCGAGCTTGCCTTCACCGCCTCGGGGCCCGACGGGCTCGCCCATCCGGCGATGACGGGGCCGTACGCGCCGATGAACCTGGACCAGTACTTCGCCAGCTGGTTCGAGCGCTACGCCCGCAGTTTCGCCGGCACCATCGCCGGCGGAACCTCGGAGATCCAGCGCAACATCATCGCCCAGCAGGTGCTCGGACTTCCGCGCGGTTAGCGTCCTTGGCGAACGATCGCCGAGGCTGTGACTGCCGTGGCCTCCACTCGCACTTTCCGCGCGGAATACAGTTTCGGCAAGGAGGCGCGCATGAGCGACCAGGACATCGGCCTGCGCCCTGCTCACGTGCTGGCGCAGGCCATCCGCAACCGCGAGCTGTCGAGCCGCGAGTTGCTGGATCACTACCTCAAGCGCGTCGATGAGCTGAACGAGCCGCTCAATGCCATCGTCACCCTTGATCCTGACGGCGCGCGCCGCGCCGCCGACGAGGCGGACCGCGCCCTCGCGCATGGTGAGGTCCGCGGTCCCTTGCACGGGCTGCCGATGACGGTCAAAGACACGTACGAGACCGCGGGCATGCGGACCACGTGTGGGGTTGAGGCATGGGACCACGTATCCGAGCATGATGCCGAGGCGGTGCGACGGCTGCGCGACGCGGGGGCGGTGATCTTCGGCAAGACGAACACGCCGGTGCTGGCAGGGGACTGGCAGACGTTCAACCCAATCTTCGGCACCACGAACAACCCGTGGGACACGTCGCGTGCTCCGGGTGGGTCGTCCGGTGGCGCTGCCGCCGCCGTCGCCACCGGCATGACGGCGATGGAACTCGGAAGCGACATCGGCGGCTCGATCCGCGTGCCGTCGAACTGGTGCGGTGTCTTGGGCCACAAGACGAGTTGGGGAATCGTCCCGCAACTCGGCCATCTCCCGCCCCCGCCTGGTGCGCTCGCCGGCTCCGATCTCAGCGTCGTCGGACCGATAGCGCGCGACGTCGACGACCTCGAGATGGCACTGGACGTGCTCGCAGGCCCGGTCGCTCCTGAAGCCGTTGGCTGGCGTCTGCAGCTCCCGCCGCCTCGCGCAACGAGGCTGCGTGACCTGAAACTGGCTGTCTGGCTTGATGATCCGGCATATCCCGTTCAGGCAGACGTGCGCGCAATTCTCGAGTCGGCGGCCGGTGCGTTGCAGGAAGCCGGCGCTCGGCTGGTCGATGCGCGGCCCAAGGTCTCGCTTCCGGAGTTGGTCCGGACGTATCAGCAATTGCTCTATCCGGTCATTCTCGCCGGCCTCCCGGAGAACCGGTTTGATCGCATGGCCGCGTTCGCCGCGTCGCTACCCGCCGAGGACGACGGTCCGCTGGCACGCACCGTTCGGTTCGGCACCTTGCGTCATCGCGACTGGCTGCGCGCCAACGAGCGCCGGGAGAAGCTGCGAGCGGTGATAGCGGACTACTTCACCGATGTCGACGCGGTGTTGATGCCGGTCACTGTGGTACCCGCCATTCAGCACGACCACAGTGAGCCGTTTGCGGACAGGGTAATTCAAGTTGACGGCGCAACCCTTCCTTACGTGGACCTATTCGCCTGGGTCGCGTTCGCGACCGTCGCGTACCTGCCCGCGACTGTGGTCCCGGTCGGGCATACCGACGCGGGTCTGCCGGTCGGCCTTCAGATCGTCGGGCCCTACCTCGAGGACCGCACGACGCTTGCGGTGGCCCGATGTGTGGCAGAGGTGCTGGGCGGATTTGTTCCGCCTCATGGCGTGTGACGCAGCGGTGGGCGCCCGAAAACCCTATTGCCCGTGGGGATGCTGAAGTGCCCACAGCCAGCGCCGCCATCGTGGCCAATTGGCTGGCGGCGGCTGCGCGGCGGGAACCTGAGCCGCTGCGGTCTCCGGCGCAGGGGCTTCGATCACCGTGGGCGGCGCGTCGGTGGGCGGCGCGGCCGCTTCGTTAGGTGACGGCGGGGCCACGACGGGCGACGGCGCAGCGATCGTCGACTGCGGAAGTGTCACAGCCGGTTTCGACGTGGGCGCGACAGAGACGACGGGATGTCCGCTGGGCCGCGTCGAATCCTGGGAGACCAGCAGGATCGCGACGACGAGGACCGTCAGGCCGATCAGACCGAGGCCGCCGAATACGAGGGTCGCGACGCTCTTCTCGTGCCACCTCTGGATGGTTAGCGTCGGTGTTGTTGTCGTGTCCTGCACAGTGTCGATGACCGGCACAGGTCGATGGTAGAGATCAACCTCGGGCTCAGCACCTCCCCAGGAAGCCGACCCTCCCCGTGAGCAGACGCAGAATCGCACGAAAGCAGGCGTTTTAATGCGATTTTGCGTCTGCTCGCCAGAGAAGCGAGTTAGTCGATGACGGCGGCTTCCTTGCGTTCGGTGATCGGCCGCGCGAGCTCCTGCTCGTCGCAGATGCGCTGCAGCTTCTCGAGCGTCTCGTCCAAGCCGGGCCCCAGCCGGCGGCCCGGGTTGAAAGTCGCCGGCAACTTGCGCATGCCCTGGATGATGCCGACCGTCTCGTAGTGCACCGCGCCCTCGCGGTCGCAGCGGTAGTCGGGCATTCGATCCAGCACCGCGGTGAGCATCGACTTGAACACGGTCCGCGCGACATTCGACCCGACACAGCGGTGCACGCCGATGCCGAAACTGAAGTGCCGGTTGCCTTTCCGGTCCATGATCAGTTGATTCGGGTCCTCGAAGACCGCGGGATCCCGGTTGGCCATGGCCCACGAGATCCACAGTCGCTCACCGTATTTGAACTCGCGGCCCTCGACCTCCACGTCCTCGGAGAACGTCCGCCCGTCTCCGGGTGCCGGTGTGAAGAAGCGCAGGAACTCCTCGGTGGCTGAATCCAGCAGCACGTCGCGCTTGCTGCTGAGCAGCTCGCGCTGATCCGGGTGCTCGGAGAGCCACTCGAGCGAATGGGCGGTCAGCGCGGTAGTGGTGTCGAAGCCGCCGCCGATGATCAGCCCGAGCATGCCCAGGATCTCTACGTCAGGCGCCGGCTCGCCACCGATCTGCAGCTGCAGCAGACCGTTGACGAGCCCCGGCCGCGGGCTCTCCCGGATCTCGAGCATCGCGGTCACTAGGTCCAGGCCCATCTCCCGGCGCATCGCGATGACGTTGTCCATCTCGGGGGAGTCCTCTGGTGTGTACACCGAAGCGTGCGTCGGCTCGCTGTACATCGACCATTTCTTCAGCGGAATGCCCAACATCGCCAGCGTCAGCACGGCCGGAACGATGTTCGCGAGGTCGTCGACGAAATCTATCGCGCCGCCCTCGATCTTCTCGTCGAGGCACGCGCGGACGGTCTCGTCGATGAACGGCTCCCAGCGCTTCACCGCCGCCGGCGACAGGTACGGGTTGAGGACAGTGCGATACGTGCGGTGCTCGTCGCCGTCCATCTCGAGGATGCCGCCCCGGACGCCGGCGACGCGCTTGGCGTACGGGATGGCGATGCCCTGAAACGGCGTCTGGCCCGTGAGGTCGTGGTGGTTCGCGACGACCGGGCAGCGCGCCAGCTCGAAGACCTCCTTGCTGCCTGCTGCGACCCAGTGCCCTTCATAGGTGTCCGTCCAGGCCACAGGGCACTTCGCGTGCATCTCCGCAGTGATCTCTTCGAACTGCAGTCGATATTCGGGGGTGTGCCGGTCGAAGTGATAACTGATCCGCTGGCTGTCTGCTCTTCGCGCAAGCGGCTCATCGCTGCTCATCGCCCGTCGATCTCGATCGCCTGCTCCGGGCAGGAATGCACGGCCTCCCGCACCGCGTCCTGGAGGTCGGGCGGAACGTCTTCGGTGACGGGCGAGCTGCTGCCGTCGATGTCGCTGAGTTCAAAGGAGTCCGGGGCGATCATCTTGCACAGCGTGTGCCCCTGACAGCGGTCGCCGTCAACACGAACCTTCACGTCCACCTCCGATGGTCAGGTGTTGCGGCCGCCGTTGACGCCAAGGATCTGACCGGTGATGTATCCGGCTTCTTCGGAGATCAGGAATGCGCACGCGGCCGCGATGTCCTCGGGCTTTCCGATCCGGCGAACCGGGGTGCGCTCGATGTTCTCCTGCAAGTCGCCGAGATAGCCGTGCGATTCCGCAGCGCGCAGCATCGGTGTGTCGATGAAGCCTGGCGGCACCGCATTGACCGTGATGCCGCTGGGGCCGTACTCCAGGGCCAGCGACTTGGTCAGCCCGTTGACCGCCGACTTGGCCGCCACGTACGGCGACATGTACGGCTGCCCGGAGTGGGTGCTCGACGACGAGATGTTGACGATGCGTCCCCAGCCGGCCTCGATCATGTCGGGCAGCACGGCCTGGATGCAGTGGAAAACGCCGTTGAGGTTGACGTCGATCACCCGCTGCCAGTCCTCGAACTTCAGCTCGGTGAACCGCTTGAACTTCTCGAGTCCGGCGGCGTTCACGAGCACGGTGACGGGGCCGAGTTGAGCGCGGATGGCCGCCAGCGCGTCGTCGACGGCAGCACGATCGGTGACGTCGGCGGTGTAGGCGGACTGGTCGTCGGACGGGTTGAGGTCGATGGTGGCGACGTG
>NZ_JAVHWM010000024.1:0-12847 GCF_032159765.1 Mycobacterium sp.
TGATCCGCTCGACCCCGAGACCGCCTGTGTCGACAAGGATCACGTTGCCGCGGTTGAAGGCTTGCAGATACTCATCATGAAAACAGGGCCGCTTGCAGTAGTAGCCGTACCACGGCTTCAGCGCCTCGGCCGTGTCGAGATCGCTCACGAGCGCATCAACCCGCGCCCGGACCTCCTCCATCTTCGCGAAATCGGCGAGCTCCAGGGCCTCAGCCCGGTCGGCGGGCGTCAGGTTGTCCGTCGTGTCCTGCCGCATCACCGGCAGCTTCTTGGTGATGCTGGTCCATGCGTCGGCGACCAGATCCTCGGCGGCCTGCCCACCGTTGGTCAGCAGCTGGAAGTTCTCGATACGCTCGCGCTGCCACCCGGCTGCCAGGCCTGCGGCCCACTGCGGGTCGGTGGGTCGGTTGGCGCGAACGTCAACCGATGACGGGGTGCGCTGAAAGACGAACAGCTGCTTGGCCGCTCGGGCCAGGTGCGGGACGCACTGGATCGCCGTCGCGCCGGTGCCGATGATTCCGACGCGTTTGTCGGCGAGGTGGCCGAGGTCCTCGCCGGTGTAGCCGTAGTCCCAGCGGCTGGTGTGGAAGGCGTGGCCGCGGAAGTCGGCGATTCCGGGGATACCGGGCAGCTTGGGTTTGTTCAGATAGCCGTTGGCCATCGACACGAACCGCGCCCTGATGACGTCGCCGTGATTGGTCGCGATGATCCAGCGGGAATCGGTGTCATCCCAGCGAATTTCGACGACCTCGGTTTGCAGGCACGCGTCGCGGTACAGGTCGTAGTGCTTGGCGATGCGACGGCAATGCTCGAAGATCTCCGGGCCTTTCGCGTACTTCTCGGTGGGGATGTAGCCCGTCTCCTCCAACAACGGCATGTACACGTAGGACTCGACGTCACACGCGATACCGGGGTAGCGGTTGAAATACCAGGTGCCGCCGACGTCGCCCGCCTTGTCGATCAGACACAGATTGTCGACGCCGAGTTCGCGTAGCCGGGCCCCGGTAAGCAGCCCGCCGAAGCCCGCACCCACGATCGCGACGTCAAATTCGGCCGCGATCGGTTCGCGGGTGAAATCGGGATCGGCCCATGGGTCGTCACCGAACGAAGCAAACCGGCCCTCGATCTCCACGTACTGGCCGATGCCGTCCGGGCGCAGCCGCCTGTCGCGTTCGCGCGCGTACTTCTCGCGCAGTGCGTCGGGATCGAAGGGCAGGTCCTCGCGCATCGCATCAGGATATGCGCGCGGGCCACCGGGCCGGCCTCCTATTGTGGAACCGCTATGAAAGTGGATTACACGCTGATGGGCGGGCCCGGCGACTGGGACATCGCCGCGGCGGTAGAGCGACGCGGCTACGACTGCGCATGGATTCCGGAAGTCAGCCATGACCCGTTTCCGGTGCTCGCAGTCGCGGCCAGCAAGACCGAGAAAATCCAGCTCGGCACTGCGATTACCGTCGCGTTTGCACGCAATCCGATGTCAATGGCATTGGTGGCCAACGACTTACAGCTCTACTCCGAAGGGCGCTTCCTCCTGGGTATCGGGTCTCAGGTGAAACCCCATATCACCAAAAGATTTTCGATGCCATGGTCGGCACCAGCCGAGCGTATGAAGGAATTTATCCGCGCGATGCGGGCGATCTGGGATACCTGGGCCACCGGCGAGCGGCTGCGGTTCGAGGGTCAGTTCTACCGGCACACGTTGATGACGCCCTTTTTCGATCCCGGCCCGAACCCGTTCGGCAACCCGCCGGTGATCCTGGCCGGAGTCGGACCTCAGATGACCCGCGTGGCCGGCGAGGTGGCCGACGGATTCTTTCTGCACGGATTCACCACACCCCGCTATCTGCACGAAGTGACGTTGCCTGCATTGCAGCAGGGGCGCGCCGCGGCGGGCAAGGACGATCTCGACGGGTTCGAGATGTGCGGGATGCCGTTCATCGTCACCGGGGTCGACGAGCAGCTGCTGAAGGCCGCCGACACGGCGACGCGCAAGCAGATCGCGTTCTACGGCTCGACGCCGGCATATCGGCCGGTGCTGGATCTGCACGGCTGGGGCGATCTCAGCACGGAGCTCAACAGACTGTCCAAGCTCGGTGAATGGGACGAGATGGGACGGCTGATCACCGACGACATGGTCAACGAGATCGCGATCGTCGCTT
This sequence comes from Mycobacterium sp., assembly GCF_032159765.1. GTDB lineage: Bacteria > Actinomycetota > Actinomycetes > Mycobacteriales > Mycobacteriaceae > Mycobacterium. The sequence continues at coordinate 2,163 of NZ_JAVHWM010000024.1, forward strand.
CGCCCGATCAGGTGGCGAAGCGGCTGCTGGACTTATACGGCGACATCTTCACCCGTACGGGCTTCTACGCGCCGTACGCGGTCCCGGACCGGTTCTGGGATCCGATCATGGCTGAACTCCAGGCGGCATGAGAGGAGCGCGCAGTGGACATTTTCGTGCAGTGGCACGAAGAGGGAACGCCCTTGAGGTGGCGGTCAACGACTGCGGCGAACGACGGAGCGGAAGTCGAGGTGTTCAGCCGTCGTTTCGGTACGCCCGGCGCGCCGGCCCTGGTATGCGTCCACGGCTTCCCCACGTCGAGCATCGACTACTTCGCGTTGGCCCGTGAGCTCGAGACTGAATTCGACATTTTCGTCCTCGACTTTCCCGGCTACGGCCTGTCGGACAAGCCGCCGGCCCCGTACGTGTATTCGTTGTATGACGACGCGCGTCTGCTCGTCCATGCGATCACCCGCGAGTGGCAGCTCACGGATTACCGGATGCTGGCCCACGATCGCGGCAGCAGCGTCGCGATGATCGCGCTGGGTCTGCTGGCCGAACACGGCCCGAGCGCAGTGCCGGTCGACCTGATTCTGACGAACGCGAACATCTATCTGCCCCTGGCCAATCTCACGGCGTTTCAGACCGCGCTCCTCGACGATGCGACGGGACAAGCCACAGCATCTGCGACGACGCCGGAGTTGCTGGCGGCGGGACTGGGGGCGAGCACCTTCATGCCCCGTCGCACCCTTGACGACCCTGAAATCGCAGCGTTGGCAGCGTGTTTCGCACACAACGACGGAATCCGGGTGCTGCCGGATACTATTCAGTATCTACACGAGCGCGCTGCGGACGAAACCGGTTGGCTCGAAGCGCTTTCCAAGAGCGAGGTCAATACGACGTTGGTGTGGGGCCTGCACGACAACGTCTCGCCGCTGCGGGTCGCCAACCATGTGTGGCAGTTCTATATCAGGGGCAAGCCCGGCCGGGGCCGCTACTGGGTGCTGCCCGGCGCCGACCACTATCTGCAGTGCGATGCGGCCGATCAACTGGCTCATATCGTGCGGATCACCGCAGAACCCGAGGGCATCCCGCTGCAGACTCTCGGCGACCGACCCGACGGCGCAGTTCTGGTAGATCAGACTGGCGACTGACTCACACGGCTACTGTGTCAGCGGGGACGGCGCGGGTGAACCGTCACGATATGGGCTGGGCCGCAGCACGTCTCCGCACGTCCACGCCGTCGGCACGATCTCGCCGCGCGGGAGGATGACCTGGTTCCACACCTGCTCCCCCCACCGCCGCGCCGCGTCCAGCGCCATCGCGTCGTGCACCGCCTCGCGGCGCACCCACCTCCCGCCGCGAGGCGGCCCGGACAGGAGCATGACGTAGTCGCGCTCGAGGCGCTCGTCGCCCATCAGATCCAGCCGGTCACGCTCGGCCCAGCCGGAGAACACCTTGACGAAGGTCGGCTTCAGCTCGTCGAAGATGTAGTTGCGCAATCCGTTCATGTCGTTGCGCTGCCATAGTCCGGCGATGCGCCGATCTGTGAGGCCGGACAAATCGACGAACCTCAACCGGCTCGTTAACGATGTGCCTCCGCCATCGACGGACAGCAGGGATCCGTCGCGCACGCTCAGGATGTCCGCAAAACCGTTGAAGAGGAAGCCGGTGTTGTAGGCGATGTCGCACAGCCCGGCGGTCGGATCTTTCTGAAAGTTGCGCGCGGCGTTAACGAACCCGCTGAGCGTCAGCGCCGCGATCACCGCAGCAACCGTGGCTGACACCCAACGGCCGCGGGTGGAAAGGCTGCCGAGCACCTGCGCGGCCGCCAACGTGCCGATCAGCGCGGCGAGTGGCCACACTGGTGTGGCGAATCGGTGTTGCGCCATCCAATCCGGTTGCAGCAAAGCATAACTCAGCACAGCAAGGCTCAGTGGCACGAGCAGCACCTTGACAGCTGTGGCGGTGGGCCCGCCACGCCTCAGGGCAAGCGCGACCGCCGCGGCCCAGAGCAGCGCGGCAAGCCAGCCGGCGTACACGATCAGCGTGGCGGGCCGGTCGAAGGCGTCGAGACCGGGCAGCTCTTGCTCCTTCGCACGGGCGGTGTTCGGTAGGTAGTCGCCGAACGTGGCCAGCCGCCACGCGAGGTAAGCGCCAACCGGAACAATGAACGCCGCGGTGGAGATGACGCACGCAATCCTGGTGCGGCGCAACGTGTTGCGGTTGGCAACGAGGAATGCCGCGAGCGGGAAGGCCGCCGCGTACACGAGGCCGTCGGGGCGGGTGAGTGCCGCCAACGCGGCCAAGCCGCCGGCCACGACGGCCGTGCGCGTCGTTGTCATGCCGGCGGACAGGGCCGCACGGGCCAGGACCGCGGCGAGCGCCGTTACCACGCACGCGAACAGCCCGTTCTCCAGCCCGCTTGTGATCCAGATGACGAACGACGGTACGAGCGCGGTGGCGGTGCCCGCGACGATCGTCACCACCATCGGGCGGCGACTGACCTTGGCCGCGACCGCGTACATAGCCGAAAAGGTGCCGAAGCAGAACACAAGCGCGGCAAGCTTGGGGAACAGCAGTATGTCCGGAGTGCCCGCCCAGGCTCCGTGATCGAACAAGCCCAGCCACCGTCCCACCACCAGGACCGCCGCCCATGCGGGGCTGGAGAACCCCTCCACCGGTGCGGCACCGGGTTGCAGCACAGGGCCGTCGCCGCTGGACAGCGACCGTGCATAGGCAAACGTCAGCCCGGCGTCATCGACGATCCATTGCCCATAGAACGCAGAGTGAAACGCGGTGACCGCTGTCGGCACTCCTGCCGCAATGATCCAATACGCGGGCCCTGGCCTTATGCGGGTGATCGCCGCGAAGGTGCGCTGAATGAATGTCCTCGCGCTTCCCGAGTCGTTGCCTGAGGCTTTCGACTCGCCTTCGATGGACATTCGAGGAACTTACAGCTGTGCTGCCGTGGATTCTTCGGTAATCATCAACGACCAAGGATGTGCGGATGAGGCGACGCGCGTGATAGGCAACCTGCACCTGCGGTGGCCACGGCGTGGTTCGTCGTCGTCACATTCACCCAAGCCAGGCATCGCGCGGTGAACGCCTATCACGCGGCGATGATGCTGGCGACGGTGTGGATGTAAGCAGTGATGGGCGCCAGTCTTCTGGCGATGCCAGACATGGACATGCCCGGGATGAACGATTCGTCCCCCGTCACCGGACTTAACTGGTTGTGCACCCATCGGATTTGCCGTCGCTGCGCTATTTTGGCTCTACCTGTACTTCACCAAGCGCGATCGACGCTTTGGCATTACGTGCCAGGCAATGATGGCCGTGGGTACGGCCATCATGTTTTCACTGATGCTCTAGCGCGTCATCGCGCGCAAGGAGTCGGGCGACGCATGTCAGGCGTTCCGCTGACAATCCGGGCAGAGCCCATGCAAGGTCATCCCGCCAGTGGGCGATAGGGCGAACTCGCTGCCTTCACTTGCCAGCGATAAGGCCGTCGACAATCGCTCGGCGGGGATCGCCGTCACCGCGCCGCAGCGGTGGCAGACAGCGTGATGATGCGGCTGCTCGGCGAGACCATAACTAATCGCGGGATCGCCTGCAGTCAGTGCGTGGAGCACGCCGACATCCACAAGAGCGGCAAGCGTCCGATAGACCGTCGTGAGGTCGACGGCGCTCCCACTGTCCTGGAGCCGATCGATGATTGCTTGTGCGGTGAGGTGACTCGCGGCTGACTCGGCCATCAGCACGGACATGACTGCAAGGCGGGGTCCGGTGCAGCGCAGCCCGTGCCGGCGCAGCAGGGCTCGCGCCTGCGCATCGTGCTTACCGCTGATCATCTGAGTCCTTATCGACAGTCCTGTCACACCACTATTCCTCATTCCGCTATTATCTGCGTATGAATGCGGATAATCAGCAACCAGGTTCGCGGTTGCCCGAAGATCAGACTGCGTTGATCGTTGAGGTATTCCGAATGTTGGCGGACGCGACGCGCATTCAGATCCTGTGGGCACTGGCTGACGGCGAGCACTCGGTGAACGAGCTGGCTGACCGTGTCGCCAAACCGGCACCTTCGGTATCTCAACACTTGGCCAAGTTGCGAATGGGCCGCCTGGTGCGCACGCGCCGGGAGGGTACCCAGGTGATCTATCGGCTGGAGAACGACCATGTTCGCCAGCTGGTCACCGACGCGGTTTTCAACGCCGAGCACGCAGGCCCCGGGGTTCCTCATCACCATCGCGGTGTTGCAGAGCTGCACGCGATCGATCGAAGCGGCGCGCCGCTTCGAAAAACGGAAGGAAAGAACTGATGACCGAGACCCACCGTCACGACGACGTCCATACGCACTCTCATAGCCACGGCGAGGCGACGCATACCCACGCCCACGACGGCCACGAGCACGGTCACGTGGAACACGTGCACGCGCACGCCCACGACGGGTCCGAGCACAACCACACCCATGTGCACCAAAGCGGTCTGGTCGAGAACCGCGCTCACTCACACGACTGAGCTCCACGGGCGCCAATGAGGTTGGCTTTCAACAGCATTGACCGATCATTAAGGATCTGCGCCGTGCTGCCCTGTGCGACGACGGCGTGGTCTTCACCCAGCACGATGCAGCGGTCGGCCAGTCGGTCCAGGCTGTCGAGGTCATGAGTTGCAAGGACGATGGTCTTGCCTGCGGCAGCGAGGTCTTCGATCAGCTTCGTCAACCAATCCGCCGTGCGGGGGTCCAGAGCGGCGGTCGGTTCATCGAACAGCAACACCTCGGGGTTCATCACCAGCACCGCGGCGATCGCAACACGCTTCTTTTGGCCACCCGACAACTGAAATGGCGCGCGTTCGGCGAGGTCACTGATGTCGAGCATGCTAAGGACGTCGTCGATGCGCCTGACCGCTTCGGCGCGATCCAGGCCGAGTTGCAGTGGCCCGAAAGCGATCTCCTCACGCACCGTGGGCGAGAACACCTGCGCATCGCTGTTCTGGAAGACGAAGCCGACGCGGGAACGGAAACCCATGTTCATCTGCTCGTCCTCGAGTGCTGCCTCGGTCAGCGGTGCGCCGAAGGCTTCCACGCTTCCGGTGTCGGGAAATATCAGGCCGTCCAAGATCTTCAGCAGCGTCGACTTGCCGCAGCCATTCGGTCCGAGCAGGGCGAGCTTCTCTCCGCGCGATACCGTCAACGACACGCCGGCCAGCGCCTCGAACTTGCCGAGATAGCGGTAGGTGAGGTCACGACATACCAGGACGGGCTCAGCCGGATCGTCAGCGGACAAGAACCCGCTCACCCACCAGAAGTGCTGCGGCGAAGACGACCGCGGCAGCGGCGAAGATGAAATCGCGCCGTGTGAGTGCAGGCGGCGCGAGGACTTTGGCGTCCCCCTGATATCCGCGGGCGACCATCGCCTGGTGCACCTCCTCAGACATCACCAGCGCCTTGCTCAGCAAGGCGCCCGTCGAGGCGAAGACAAACCGGCGGGCGTCGCGGTCATGCTTTCCGGCACCGACCGTTCGCGCCTTTCGTGACTCGTACATGTCGATGACCGTGGCGAGCAAGAGAAACAGATACCGGTAGGCCATCCCGATGATGAGGATGAACATGCGTGGAACCGCCAGTGCGCGCAACGCCGCGAGCAATCGTGTCCACGGGGTCGTCAAGGTGACAAGCACCACCAGGCTGATCGACGAGGCGACGCGGCACACGACCAGCAGCGCCGACATGAGGCCTTGCCGGGTGACTCCCTCGGGACGGCCGTGCCAGTGCCAGAGCGTGACGATCACGTCGCCACCGGTCACCACGCTCAATGTTGCTGGAATCAACACGATTCCGGTGAAGATGGGCACGAAGAGCCACACCCGCTTGACGAAGAAGCCCACAGGCAGCGCACTACATGCGGCAAGCACAAGGGTCGCAGCGTAGAGCACGAACAGAGCCGGGATGGAATGCAGAAACGATCCGGCGACCAGTAACCCGAACAGGCTTACGAGTTTCACGCGGGAGTCCATACGCTGCAGCAACCCGGCCTTCGACGAGGTCTCGTCGCTGAACATCACCTGACGAAGGACGTCGGCACCGCCGGTGAGTGTTTTCTCTACAAAGGATCCCTTGCGGCGCTTGCCGATACATCCACATGGGCAAAGCGCTGCCTCGCGGTTAAGGAGCCAGTCCGGTGGGCCAGCCGGCTCGACCACAGTCTCCGCAGTCGTCATGAGTCAGAGGCGGCGAAGATATCGGCTGAGGTGTCTGCGGGTTTGGCGCGCTTGGCTCCGATTACATTGACGGCCAAGACAATCAGATACACGACTGCCCCGACGACGATGATGCCGATCACAGCCGACAGCAGGTATCCGAGTACTGGATGCGACCCGTCGGAGAATCCGTAGTCGCCGAGTACGGCGTGGTTCCAGAAACCCGTGTACTTGGCAAGCCCAGTCGGTATGGCCTTAAGACCTAGCGGACCCAGGTCGATATCTTCGGGCGCGTCCTCGCCGAATGCGCCGCCGGGCGCCAGTAGGCCGAGGGGTGTCAAAGCCACGGTCGCCAGCATGGCAACGATGGCGACGACGCCGGGCCGTAGCTTCGGCTTCGGCGCAGGACTGTCCTCTTGGTCGACCGGTATGCCGGGGTTGTTGACTTGCAGCAGAGGAAGATTGGCCCGCTGCAAGTAGGCGAACACACCCCCGGTCATCGCGGCTTCGACAAACCCGGCGACCGCCAGGTGAGCCAACAGCATCGCAGGCACGGCCTGCGACAGATGATATGGCGAGTAGAGCGGCGCGCCGTCGGCGTCGTGGAAGAAGGTCGGTTGGATGCCGAGCTCGATACCGGTGCACAACGCGGCGGCATTGAGGGCGACGTAGCCGCCGACCGCGGCCGCTGCGACCCGCCGCCGCGAAGTTAAGGTGCTGCCGCCGGAGATCAAGCGATACAACCCGTAAGCCACGAACGGAAGCACGACGGCCATGTTGACGACATTGACCCCGAAAGCCAGTATTCCGCCGTCGCCAAACAGCAAGGCCTGAAAAGCCAGCGCTACCGAGACCGCGATCACCGCGGCCCAGGGCCCGAGTAGCACCGCGACCAGGGACCCGCCCACCGCGTGTGCTGTTGTGCCGTCGGGTATCGGCACGTTGAACATCATCACCAGGAAACAGACCGCAGAGAGCATTGCCAATGTCGGCACCTGGCGAGACGTGACGACTTTCTTGACGCGCACTGACGCGACCGCGAGGAAGGGCACGGCGACGGCGAAACCGACGGCGCACGTCGCGGGCGAGAGATAACCGTCTGGAATATGCATCCCGATGCTCCTGGCTCACGGCGGACCGTTCTGCAAGTCACCTGCAACAGTTCTTGCCAACGATTTGCAGTACGCTACGCCAGCGCCTCTCCGATGACCAGAGTCGACCGCCCCTCTCCTCCAATTGGGGGAGGGAACTTCATCCTGCTTTTGCCTGATCAGCGGATGTTCGTCGAGCCCCACGTTTCTTACCTTCGTATGTGACAGACGGCCGCAGTCACGGGCCGCTCCCGAAACACAACAGGAGGTTCGAAATGGCAGTGCTGTGCCGGCCCGCGGTGGCCGTTCCCGAGCACGTCGTCACCATGGAAGAGACATTGGAGCTGGCGCAGCGCCTGCACGCGGATCACCCGCAGCTGCCTCTGGCCCTGCGCCTCATCGAAAACACCGGCGTTGAAACCCGCCATCTCGTCCAGCCCGTCGAGGCCGCGTTGCAGCACCCCGGCTTCGAAGCCCGTAACGCGCAGCACACCGAGTACGCCAAAGCCCATGTACCCCCGGTGGTCCGGGCCGCGCTGCGCAACGCCGATCTGACGGCCAAAGACATCGACATGCTGATCTATGTGTCGTGCACCGGCTTCGCGATGCCGTCGATGACCGCGTGGCTGATCAACACGATGGGCTTCCGGCCCGAGACCCGCCAGCTGCCGATCGCCCAATTGGGCTGCGCGGCCGGTGGGGCGGCAATCAACCGCGCGCAAGACTTCTGCACCGCCTACCCGTACGCCAACGTGCTGATCGTGGCCTGCGAGTTCTGCTCACTGCAATATCAGCCCACCGATGACGGCATCGGAACGCTGCTGTCCAACGGGCTGTTCGGCGACGCGGTTGCCGCGGCGGTCGTGCGCGGGAGCGGCGGCGCCGGTGTGCAGCTGCAGCGCAACGCCTCGCACCTGGTACCCGGAACCGAGGACTGGATCTCGTATGCGGTCAAGGACACTGGCTTTCACTTCCGCCTCGATTCCCGGGTGCCGACCACGATGGCGATGGTGGCCCCGGCGCTGCGCGACCTGGTCGCCGCCGAACGCTGGGACGCCTCAGGACTCGACTTCGCCGTGGTGCACGCCGGTGGCCCGCGGATCCTGGATGATCTTGCGATTCATCTGGACGTGCCCCCTTCAATGTTCCGGCACAGCCGCGCGACCCTGACCGAGTACGGCAACATCGCCTCCGCGACTGTCCTGGACGCGCTCCGGCGGCTGTTCGCCGAGGATCTGCTCACCGACGGCGCCCGCGGGATGCTCGCCGGCTTCGGGCCCGGCATCACCGCCGAGATGGCCCTGGGCACGTGGCAGTCCGCCCTCCCCTCCGCCGACTGGGAAGACGAGCTCTTCAAGGAAGCGGTGCCGGCATGACACACACGCAGATGACGCAGTGCCCGATCTCGACGGGCGCGTTCCGTCACGACGACGCACTGGAACCGGACCCGTTCCTGACTCGCATGAGGGACACCCCTGTGTGCCCGGTGCGAATGCCGTATGGGGAAGGCACCACTTGGCTGGTCACTGACTACGCGAACGTGCGAACCGTCACCAGCGACCGGCGGTTCAGTCGCGCCGCGCTGGTCGGAACCGACTACCCGCGCATCACTCCCGCCCCGATCGCCCAGCCCGAGGCGATCAACCTGATGGACCCGCCGGTGCTGAACCGGCTGCGGCACATCGTCGCCGCCGCATTCACCACCGCCCGCGTCGAGCAGCTGCGCCCATTTGCCAGGAAGCACGCCGAACAACTGATCGACGTCATGGCCGAGCGCGGCCAGCCTGCCGACGTCGTGGCGGGGTTGGCCCAAGACCTGCCACTGACCACGATCAGCGAGTTGCTGGGCGTACCGGACGTGGACCGGCCATGGCTGCGCGGGCAGGCGATCGCGTTGATGACGATGAGCCCTGACAGGGCCGTACGGGCCGCGGAAGCCAAGGCGGAGCTGCGCGCCTACTTCACCGATCTCACCGCCGCACGTCGCGATGCACCCTCGGACGACCTGATCAGCGCCTTGGCGACCGCGCGCGTCGGCGACGACGCGTTGTCGGCCGAAGAACTGGCCGTGCTGGCGATGCTGTTGCTGGTCGCCGGCCACGACACCACCACCTACCAGATCGGCAACATCGTCTATACGCTGTTGACCCGACCCGAGGCGCTGGACTGGGTTCGTGGGAACCCCGACAAGCTTCCCCACGCGATCGAGGAGATGCTCCGGCACATCCCGTTCCGCCAAGGCGCGGGTATCCCACGCGTGGCAACACAGGACGTCGAGCTCGACGGCGCCGTCATCGCGGCGGGAGACTTCGTGCACGTGTCGTACCTGGCGGCCAACCGTGACCCGGCCGTCTACGACCGGCCCGACGAGCTCGACTTCGACCGCACCGACTCGCCGCCGCACATGACGTTCGGCAACGGCTTCCACCGCTGCCTGGGCCCGCATCTGGCCCGCATGATGCTGCAAGAATCCGTCGGCGCATTGTTAACCCGGTTCCCGCGCCTGGAACTGGCCGTCGCACCCGAACAGGTGGCCTTCAACACCGCCTCGATTTGGCGCAGCCCGATCGCACTGCCAGTGACTTGGTAGGCCGGCTCAATGGTGGTGACGTCCGAGGGCCGTTCTGATGTGGACGGTATCGGGTGAAAGCTGGTGGCCCAGGCCGGGATCGAACCGGCGACCTTCCGCTTTTCAGGCGGACGCTCGTACCGACTGAGCTACCGGGCCGCAAGGCGCGCAGACGTGCCCGCCGTGTAGCGACCCTGACGGGACTTGAACCCGCGACCTCCGCCGTGACAGGGCGGCGCGCTAACCAACTGCGCCACAGGGCCTTGCTGCGTGCTCCATCGTACGGTCGCCACGTGTACCCCCTACGGGATTCGAACCCGCGCTACCGCCTTGAAAGGGCGGCGTCCTAGGCCGCTAGACGAAGGGGGCCAGCCGAATCTCTCCGGGGGACTCGCAACGCTCGTGCTGGAGCCTGGATAGCTTAGGCCACGCTGAGGCGAATCCTCAAACGAGTGGCGCGAGGTCGCGCAGTATCCTGATTCGTCGCGCCCCTATAGCTCAGTTGGTAGAGCTACGGACTTTTAATCCGCAGGTCCCAGGTTCGAGCCCTGGTGGGGGCACCACTGAACATGAACAGGGGCACACCAGCTCATCGTCTCGCTAGAGCACCCACATGACGTCAGCCGAACACGTCAGCGGCGATCTCGGCAACGAAAAGGTGGTGCGAGTAGATGCCCGGCAGTACTGAACGCCAGGTACTCTGCGGCTGGCTTTCATCATTGAGGTTGAGCAGGTTGTTCCATTCGACGAATGCATAAGCCGACGTGTCCTTGATGCGGGATTCCTGCCCAACGTTGGCATAACTGCCTTCGCCCTCCCGCAGAGCGGCCAGAGCAGCCTTG
>NZ_JAVHWM010000053.1:0-32163 GCF_032159765.1 Mycobacterium sp.
CGTTTCCCGCGTCGCGTCGAGGACCTCGACGCGGCCGTCATGTCGCGAATCCTCGGCAGGCGCGTGTCGTCGGCGTCGGTGCTCGACGGCACGTCGGGGACGTCGTCGCGGGCGCGGCTCGCGCTCACCGGTGACAACGTGCCCGAGTCGGTGTTCGTCAAACTCTCTGCCGCCGCTGCGGGCACGCGCATGCTCGGCGAACTGGCGCGGCTGGGTGAGACCGAGGCCAGGTTCTACAAACAGCTCGCGCCCGAATCGGCAACGACAAGATGGCACTGCTCGTCGAGGTGCTCGCTCACGTCCACGGGACGTTCTACGGCCGGCTTCCTCAAAAGCGTGGCGGCGGAGGGCAATTCGGTTGGTTGTGGCCGCCCTCGGCAGATCCGAGCACCGCGCTGACACCGCCGCTGATGAAGTACTCGGCCCGCAAGCTGGCCGAGCGCACGTCGATTCCCGTCGACGTCGGGCGTTATCTGTGGGAGAACTTCGACGCCGTCACCGCGACAGTCGACGAAGGTCCGCACACGGTGCTGCACGGCGATTCGCACCCGGGCAACACCTACTTCCGCGACGGAAGAGCCGGGCTGCTGGACTGGCAGGTGGTGCGGCGCGGCCACCCGTCGCGCGATCTGACCTACACACTGGTGCTGGGGATGTCCACGCAGGACCGCCGGGACGTCGAGCGCGACCTGCTCGACGTCTACCGCAAGGCATTGGCCGCCGGCGGCGGCCCCGATTTCAGCCGCGACGACCTGTGGACCCGCTACCGGCAGGCCGGTCTGTACGCGTACGTGTCGCCGCTGACGGTCGCGGCCCTTGGCGGCATGCAGACCGAGGAAGTGTCCATGGAGGGATTGCGACGCGCCGTCGCCGCGCTCGAGGATCTCGAGACCGTGGACGCGCTGCGACGATGACTCAGTTCTGGTGCTTCAGGCCCACGGCGTGGCGCAGCTGAGCCAGAAACTGGTCACCGTCATCGCTGACCACCAGGTAATGCGACACCGCCACGCGGATCGCCGTCGCCGCCGCAACGGCGCTGTTGGGCCCTGACAAGAGCCGCTCCAGACGTTCGCGCATCACCGGAATCACCGTCGACAACTGGCCGATGACGTGGCCGGGCTCGATGTCCACCATCCGATAACCGGAATACGACTGCTGATAGGAGACGATGAATCGCAATGCGGCGTCGAGCTTTTCCCTGCCGCGCAAGCCTTTGGTCGCCTTCGCGATGCCGACGTCGTAGCGGTCGCGCTCCCATTCGCCGAACGCGTCGAGCAACTGTTCCTTCGAGGCAAACCAGCGGTACAGCGTCGGCCGGGAGACTCCGGCCTGCAGCGCAACCTCGGACAGGCTGAGTTTGGTCATGCCCTTGCGGGCGAGCACCTCGGCGGTGGCAACCAGCAGCCGCTGGCGCGTGGAGGTGTCCTCGTCCGTGTCCTGGACGGTTGCTGGCGGTGGCATCCGTAGAGCATTACAAGAAATCCGCGGAGTGTCACCCGCATTGGGCATTCCCGTCGCTTCGCTCGCCCCGCATTGGGCATTCCCGTCGCACCGCGATATGAATTCTCCATGGCAGGACCAATGGAGGGCATCAAAGTCGTCGAGCTCGGAGTGTGGGTCGCAGGCCCGGCGGCGGGCGGCATTCTGGCCGATTGGGGCGCTGACGTCGTCAAAATCGAACCGCCCAGAGGGGATCCGGGCCGGATGTTCGGCCGGATGCTGGGTTGCGACCTGGGGGTGAACCCTCCGTTCGAAATGGACAACCGTTCCAAGCGCAGCGTCGTGCTGGACCTCACCACCGAGGATGGCCGTACGACAGCGCTCGAATTACTAAGCGGGGCCGATGTTTTCCTGACCAATATCCGCCCGGCCGGTTTGCGGCGGATCGGGCTGGACTACGAGAGCGTGGGACCGGGATGCCCGAGCCTTGTGTACGGCTTGATCACCGGGTTCGGCGAGACGGGACCCGACGCCGACCGCGCCGCCTACGACGTCGCGGCGTTCTGGTCGCGCGGCGGCCTCGCGCACCTGCTTACCCGCCCAGGGGAGACGCCACCGTTCCAGCGGGGCGGCATGGGAGACCACCAAGCCGGCATGACGCTGGCCGCCGCGATCTGCGCGGCGCTGGTCGCGCGTCATCGCACCGGAACGGGGCAGCTGGTCACGACATCGCTGTACCGCCAAGGCGCCTACACCGTGAGCTTCGACCTCAACACCTATCTGCTGACGGGCCAGTCGATCGCGATCGGACAGCGAGAGACGATGGGCAATCCGTGCATGAACAACTACGCGGCGGCCGACGGCAGGCGGTTCTGGGTCGTGGGGCTCGAAGCCAACCGCCACTGGCCCGCGCTGTGCCGGGTGGTCGGCCGCCCCGACTGGCTGACCAACGAGCGCTTCACCGACGCGCGTTCCCGCGCCGCGCATGCCACTGAACTCGTCCGCGAGCTCGATGCGATCTTCGCCACCAAGCCGCTCGACGAGTGGGCGAAAACCTTTGCAGGCGAACCGGAATTCTTCTGGTCGCCGATCAACTCGCTCGAGGACATGGTCGCCGATGAACAGTTCCACGCGGCGGGCGGCATCGTCGACGTGCCCGACGGCACGGCGTCTGTCCCGATGGTGGCTACGCCGGCCGACTTCCACGGCACACCGTGGGCGCCGCGATCGACGGCACCGCAACTCGGCGAGCACACCGAGGAAGTACTGGCCGAACTCCGGGACAACTAGGGACCCGAGCTGCCCCTCAGGCCGACCGCGTGACGCAGCTGGGCCAGGAACTCTTCGTCGTCGTCGCTGCGAACCAGATAGTGCGACACCGCAACACGGACCGCGGCCCCGGCCACCTCCTCACCTTGCGAGGCCAGCAGCAGGCGGCCCAGCCGCTCCCGCATGAGGGGGATCACGCGGGCCAGCCGTTCGATCACCAGCGCGGGTTCGACATCAACCATCCGCAAGCCGGGATACGAATGCTGGTAGGCGACGATGAACTTCAATGCCGCGTCCAGTCTTTCGCGCCCGGTCAGGCCCGCGGTGGCGTCGACAACACCACGCTCGTAGGACTCGCGTTCCCACACCGCGAATGCGGTGATGAGTTCGTCTTTGGAGGCGAACCACCGATACAGCGTCGGTCGCGACACGCACGCCTGCAGGGCGACCTCGGTCAGGCTCAGCTTGGTGACGCCCTTGCGGCCCAGGACCTCAGCCGTTGCAGCGAGTATTCGCTGACGGGTATCGGCGTCGACCGGTTGCTGCATGGGAATAGCTTTACAAATTTTTGCCAAACTGTCACGCTTTGATGAAGGCCATACGGATCGGAGACACCATGCGGGTCGAAGTCGACCTCGACAAGTGCGTCGGACACGGGATCTGCGAGTCGATCGCCGACGACGTCTTCGAGGTGGCCGACGACGGCATCGTGGTGATCCATGACAACGAGCGCCCCGAGTCTGACCGCGACCGCATGAAGGAGGCGGTCACGCAATGTCCGGCCGCGGCGCTGCGGCTGATGGACTGACTAACGCTTCTAGCGGCGGCGCACCAGCACCGACTGCTGGATGCTGGCCACGGACCCCTGCTCATCCAGCAGCGTTCCGACGGTCGTCCCGACGCCGTCGGGTCCGTAGTTCGTCTCGGAACGCACGCCCACCCAGTCGCCCTCAAGGATCCGGTGGATATGCACCACGAGATCGGTGTTCAAAAACGTCCACTTGGTGATGTCGATCTTCGAGCCGACGCCGTTCGCGCAGTCGGCCACCGCGAACAGCCGCTCCATGGGCGTCATGGTTTCGCCCTTGACGAGGTCGACTGTCGGCCTGATCCACGATTCGCCGGCACCGTCGTTCAACGGCTTTGTGAGCCATAGCCATTCGAGGCTGTGCACGTAGTTGCGGTCGAAGTTCTTGGCCAGATCGCGATTCTTGCCTTCCGAGCGCGGTGCAAGCGGCGGTGCTGAGGCCCGAACGACATCCGCGGTGTCCTGTTGGCGGAACCGCCATCCGCTGGCGCGGGCGACGGGCCGTGGCTGCCCGTCCTTGCCGGGGCCGAGCATCTCGGCGGTGATGAGCTCGATCTGCTTGCCGGCGCGGTCCATGGTGGCGTGCACCCAGAAGTCACCTTCGGCGGGCACCGGCCCGAGCAGATCGACGACGACGCGGCTGAGCCGGGTGTCGTCGCGGCGTTCGCACTTCTCGAGCGCGCGGACGAGCAGTGCCGACACTGGTGCCGCATGCTGGATCGCCGCGGTCCAGGTGCTGCGCACGAGGTCCGTGGCGATGAACTTCTCACCAGCGGGATCGGCGTCGTCGACCAGCTCGTAGTAGGAGTCGCTCATGGTCTTCTCTCTGTTCGGGGGTCAGGGCAGCCCTGCGCCCGGGACGTCGACGGGCACGGCGTCGAGCCGGGACAGCTTGGTGCCGATCAGTCGCTGAGGATAAGCGTCGGTGGCCGAGAGCAGGAACAGGGTGCGGCGCTCCGGTCCGCCCAGCGTGCAGGCGATCGCAGCGCGGCCATCCACGTCGATGCGGTCGGTGACGGCGCCGCCCTCGACGATCCGCTCAAACTGATGCGCAAGCGTCATCGCGACCCACACGCCGCCCTCGGCGTCCAGCGCGATGCCATCGGGAGGCCCGTCCAGATCCTCAGCGAAAGACCTTCTGTCGGATAGCGTTCCGTCATCAGCGATATCGAATGCCGTCAGCCGGCGGCCGGTCGATTCCGCCACGATCAAGCTGTCGCCGCCCGGGGTGATGACCATCCCGTTGGGGAACTCCAGATCGGACGCGACGACGTCCGCTGTGTCGTCGGCGCCGATCCGCACGATCACACCGCCCTCGCGGGCCTGGGAGCCGACATACGCCCGCCCTACGGCGTCTACGACCATGTCGCCGAGGTCCGCGGGCACGAGGTCGGTCAGATCGGCCAGGACAGTGACCGATTCACCGTCATAACGCAGCACCTGGCGCGCCTCGGTGGACGCGATCAGCAGGGAGCCGTCCGGCCGGAACCCGAGGCCGGACGGACTGTGGCCGTCCAGCCGCAGCGTGGTCAGGTCGCCACCGAGGTTGACCGTATGCACGGCCCCGCCAAGCATGTCGGAGAACCACAGCAGGCCCTCGAACCAGCGCGGGCCCTCGCCGAAGCAGAACCCGTTCGCTAACGGGATCAGGCTCATGCGGCACCACCTTTACAAAAGTCGCCATAAGTGTCACGCTCGCTGGGTGCCAGTGTCAACTATCGGGAACGCGTGAGCAGCCGTGCGCAAGTACCACGGCCACACCCTGCTCTACCTGCACGAGACGATTGCGCTCGGTTCGGGCAGACCAGAACGATTCCTTCAGGTCTTCGGTGACGTCTACCAGCCGATGATGGAAGAACTCGGCGCGCGGCTGTTCGCGATCTGGGAGACGACGCCGTACAACGGCCACTGGCCGCAGGTGACGATCATCTGGGAGGTCGACGGTTTCTCCGACTATGCCCGCCTCGGCAACGCGCAGGCCCGCGGAGGCAGCCACGAGGCGGCCGCGGCAAAATGGTCGACGTTCATCACGGAGATCGGCGCGTCCGGCGAGGGCAGGATCATGTACCCGGGCCCGAGCAACAAGACGCTCGCGCAGTTGCGCGACACCGGGTTCACCGCAACTTTGGTGATCCAGGAGATCATGCAGACCAAACCCGGCCGCCAGGACGACTACATCCGCGAACTCGAGCGCCTCTACGTACCGTGGTCGGAACGCACCGGCAAGAAGTGGCTCGGCTCGTTCACCACGACATTCCGCTTCAACGAGGTGATTCACTACTGGGCGCTGGAAGGCGGCTGGGACTGCTTCGCCAATCACTACCCGTCCTGGAAAGAAAGCCCGCCTGCCGAGATCGTGACGTGGATGAGCGTGGCTCCCGCGTTGCGCGACGGCTGGGAGGATTCGATTCTGCAGGCCCTGCCGCCGTCGCCACTGCAATGAAAACTCAAGTGGTGCAGGACTTCACGTACGACCCATTCGATCCCGCGGTGATGGCCAACCCATTGCCGTATTACCGCATCCTTCGAGACAGCCATCCCATCTACTACCTGCCGAAGTGGGACACGTTCGCGCTGTCGCGGTTCGCCGACATCTGGAACGTGCTCGAGATCAACGACGGCACCTTCGTCGCGTCGGAGGGAACACTGCCTGCGGCAACCGTTCTGGCGAAGCACAACCCCGGACCGGTGCCCGATCCGCCTCTGCATCCCATGCCGTTTCACGCCAACTTCGACAACCCGATCTACGACGGCATCCGGCGGTCACATTCAGCGCCGCTGCGCCCGAAGGCGGTGGCACAGCTGGAGGAGACGATCCGGCGCCTTGCCAACGACCGGCTCGACGAGCTGCTTCCCCGCGGCACGTTCGATCTCACCCAGGAATACGGTGGGATCGTCGCGGCGTCGATGGTGTGCGGACTCCTCGGTCTCCCAGTCGATCTCGCACCTGACGTACTCACCACCGTCAACGCCGGCAGCCTCGCCGAGCCGGGCAGCGGGGTGGAGGTCGCCAACGCCCGGCCCGGTTATCTCGAATACCTGATCCCAGTCGTCCAACACAGACGCGCCGGGGGACCAGACGGGGCGCTGCCGATCGTCGACGGCATCCTCGACTGCCGACTTCCCGACGGCAGCGCGTTCAACGACACCGAAGCGGCCACCCAGCTGCTCGGCGTCTTCATCGGTGGCACGGAGACCGTGCCGAAGATCGTCGCGCATGGCCTGTGGGAACTGCTGCGCCACCCCGATCAATTGGCCGCGGTGCGTGCAGACCTCGACGCGAATGTGCGCGTCGCCCGCGAAGAGATGATCCGCTATTGCGCTCCGGCACAATGGTTTGCGCGCACGGTACGCAAACAGTTCACGATTCACGACACCACGATCGAGCCGGGGCAGCGGATCATCACGCTACTCGCATCGGCCAACCGCGACGAGCGTGAGTATCCGCAACCCGACGAGTTCATCTGGGACCGGCGGATCGAACGGTCGCTGGCCTTCGGCCGCGGCCAGCACTTCTGCCTGGGCTATCACCTTGCGCGCCTGGAGATCGCCGTCATGGTGACCGAATGGCTGAAGCGAGTCGGTGACTACCGGATCGTCGACGACGCCGCCAGACGGCCACCGTCCAGTTTCCAGTGGGGCTGGAGCAGCGTCCCGGTGGAGGTCTGAGCGTGTGGTCGTACCGGCTCGTGGCTCCGTACACGTTCGAGCGAACGAGCAAGCCTGACAAGACAGCTGACACCCTCGCCGACGGCCAGGTGTTACTCCGGTTCATGGCCGCAGGAGTATGCGGCAGCGATATTCCCGCCTTCCGCGGTGTCCGCGGCAAGATCCCTGGCGATCAGGGCACCAGCGCGGCGGACATGGACGGCTTCCCCATCCACGAGATCGTCGGCGACGTGCTCGCAAGCCGCCATCCCGACCACGAAGAAGGCGACCGCGTGGTGGGATGGGCGTCGGGTTTCGACGGGCTGATGGAGCGGGTGGTAAGCGACGGAAACGGGCTGGCGCCCTATGACGCCGGGCTCGACCCGCAGCATGCGGTCGCGCTGCAGCCGCTGGCGTGCGTGCTGTACGCCCTCGAACAGCTCCCCGACATCGCAGGCAGGCACGTCGCGGTGATCGGCCAGGGCTCGATCGGCCTGCTCTTCTCGTACGCGGCCAAGGCCATGGGGGCGGGCCACGTCACCGGCGTCGACCCGGTCGACCGCACAGGCGTCGGCGAGAAATTCGGCGTCGACACCGTCGTCCGTGCCACCAGCGACCGGTGGGTCAGCCACCTCGCGCCAAACGACAAGGCGGACATCGTGATCGAGGCGGTGGGGCACCAGGTCGCCACGCTGGGCCATGCCATCGACGCAGCCGCATTCGGCGGCACCGTTTTCTATTTCGGAGTTGCCGATGACGACAGCTATCCGCTCAACCTGCGGGCGATGCTGCGCAACAACCTCACGCTGAAATCAGGTGTCACGCTCGACCGGCGCCGGATGCTGGCCCAGGCAGACGAGTTCGCACGGGAGCACCCGGAACTGCTCGCCAACTACCTGACGCACACCTTCGGAATCGATGAGGTACACACGGCGTTCGAGCTCGCCTGCCGGCCCGCACCGGACCGCATCAAGATTGCGATAGTGCAGTGACCCCGTCGCGGTTGCAGGCGGCTCTCGCCGCGAAAACCCAGATCTACGGCGGATGGGTCGTCGGCCCGACGATCGTCGGGCCCGAGGAATTCGCCAGGGCCGGATACGACTACGTCGGGTTCGATGTGCAACACGGATATCTCGACGACGCCGACGTGGCGCTGCTTCTCCGGCGGCTCGAACATGTCCCGATCGCAACCGCCGTCCGGCTGCCGTCGGCTGATCCGGCGCCGATCGGCCGCGTGCTCGACGCCGGCGCCGACGCGGTCATTATCGCAATGGTGGAGTCCGCGGACCAGGCCGCTGCAGCGGTGGCTGCTGCGAAATTCCCGCCGGCGGGGATCCGCAGCTTCGGTCCACTCCGGCCGAGCCTCGGAATAGATCCGGCTGAAATCGAGTCGAAGTCAGATGTTTTCGCGATGATCGAGACATCACGGGGTCTTGATGCCGTCGGCGAGATCGCCGCGGTGCCTGGCCTATCCGGCCTCTACGTGGGCCCTGCCGACCTGGCGATCTCGCTCGGATATGGACCCACACAGGCGTGGACGGAGCCGGCGATGGCCGAGACAATGAAGCGGGTCGAGGCCGCTGCCGCGGCACACGCCATCGTGTCCGGCATCCACGCGGGAACCGGAAAGCTCGGAAAGACCGCAGCACGTTGGCATTTCCGGATGATCACGCTGACGTCGGAGTCGCAGGCGCTGCGGCGCGGCGTCGCAGAACACCTGGCGGAGGCCAATGACGACAGGTGATCGTGTCGCGATCGTGACAGGAGCCGCGCGCGGGCAGGGCGCGGCCATCGTCGCGAGGTTGTCCGCCGACGGTTTCCGCGTCGCCGCGTGCGATGTGCTTCTCGACGAACTCCGCTCCAGTGTCAGCACTCTCGGTGACGATGTGATCGCGGTCCCGTTGGACGTGACGTCGATGCAGCAGTGGGAGGACGGCGTCGCAGCCGTCGTCGACCGATTCGGTTCGTTGACCACGTTGGTTAACAACGCAGGCGTGCTGCACCGCGCCCCGCTGGCCGAGGAGACGCCCGAGGGGTTCGAGCGCAGCTGGCGCGTCAACTGCCTGGGCGCGTTCCAAGGCATCAGGGCCGCACGCGAGCACCTGGCCCGCGCGCAGGGCGCGGCCATTGTCAACACCTGCAGCACCGGCGCGGTGATGGGTTTTCCCAACCACGCCGCGTACGGCTCCGCCAAATGGGCACTGCGGGGGCTGACCCAGATCGCGGCGGCCGAACTGGCGTCCAGCGGGATCCGGGTCAACGCCGTGATGCCCGGACCGATCGCCACACCGATGCTCGACGGCGAAATCCAGGCTCGCCTGGCCGCAACGTCGGTGTTCGGCCGCATCGGCAGACCCGCCGAGGTCGCCGACGCGGTCGCGTTCCTGGTGTCCGATCACGCATCGTTCATCACAGGTGCTGAACTCGTCGTGGACGGAGGGCAATGCCTGCGGGTCACCTAGGCGGCCGCGGGCTATCGGTGGGAATCATCGGTGCCGGGCCGGGCGGGCTGGCACTCGGAATCTTTCTGCGCAAGGCAGGCTTTCGCAACTTCACGATCTTCGACCGCGAAGACGGCGTCGGCGGAACCTGGCGGATCAACACCTATCCGGGTCTAGCGTGCGACGTGAAGTCGCACCTGTATTCCTACTCATTCGATCTGAACCCCGACTGGTCGCGGCTGTGGTCGGGGCAGCCCGAGATCCTCCAGTACTTCGAGCGGTGCGCACAGCGGTACGAGCTTAAACCGAACTTGAGACTGAACACCGAAATCTGCTCAGCAACATGGGATACCGAGGTGCAAGCGTGGACCTTGACCACGGCAGCCGGGGAGCGGCACATCTTCGACGTGGTGGTGTCCGCGGTCGGCCTCTTCACCCAGCCGGTGATGCCCGACCTGATCGAGGAGGAGCCGTTTACCGGCACGGTGATGCATTCTGCGCGATGGGACCACTCCGTCGACCTGACCGATTCGCGAGTTGCGTTGCTCGGCACCGGTTCTACCGCCTCTCAGCTGCTTCCCGAACTGGCGAAGACGGCGCAGAAGGTGTACTCGGTGCAGCGCTCGCCGACGTGGATCCTGCCGAAGCCTGACCGGTCCTACACCGAGCGCGAACGCTGGCTGTTCGCTCACATCCCGTTCGCCAAGAAGATCTATCGCACCCGGCTGTGGCTGCGCAGCGAGGCCAACATCTCGGTGATAGAGAACGGCAGCGACAAGACGCAGGAATTCAAGGCGCTCGCAGTCGGAATGCTCGAATCCGCCGTTGCAGACGACGAACTGCGCGCGAAGCTGACGCCCGATCATCCACTGGGCTGCAAGCGGTTGGTGTTCTCGTCGGATTTCGTCCCGGCCCTCACGCAGACAAACGTCGACGTGGTCTCCAGTCCCGCGCGGTCGCTGCGGAGCCGCACTCTCGTGACCGAAGACGGCACCGAGCTCGACGTGGACGTGGTGGTGTGCGCGACAGGCTATGCGGCGGCCGACTACCTCGGCCAGATCGATGTCGTCGGCGAGCGCGGGATGTCACTGCGGCAGACGTGGCACGACGGCGCCTACGCCTATCTGGGCATGGCCGTGCCGGGATTCCCCAACTTCTTCATGCTGTACGGGCCGAACACCAACGTGGGTTCCAACAGCGTCATCTTCATGCTCGAGGCGCAGGCACACTACATCGTGCGCGCATTGAGATACATGCGCCGAAAAGGCAAGTCCTACATCGGCGTGCGGCAGGAAACCATGGCCGACTTCACCGCGAAGATCGACCGGTGGATGGAGGGCACGGTGTGGACGACACGGTGCCACAACTACTTCCGCGCTGCCAACGGCCGCGTGGTCACGCAGTGGCCGCGCAGCGCGCGCGCATTCTGGACTCTGACCCGACGTTTCAAGCCCGCCGACTACGCTTTCGGACCGCGGCCGCGACACGAGCACGACGAACCCCTGACGGTGCATGGACATCGCTGATCGGCTGGCGCCGGAGCTGCGGCATCTGGCGTCAGCTCGCACGGACTTGTCACCCGAGACGCTCACCACGCTGCGCGAGTCGCTCAACCAGCGCCGACGCGACGCTGCCCGCGCCGTGGACACGTCGGGGGTCATCGTCAGCGACGGACACGTCGCAGCCGAATCCGGCCGATCCGTCTCGGTGCGCATTTACCGCGGCAGCCCCAGCGCCGGCCCCGCGGTGGTGTACTGCCACGGAGGAGCATTCGTACTGGGAAACCTCGACATCGACCACGTCCAGTGCGTCGAGCTCGCGCGGCGCGCACGTTGCACCGTCGTGTCGGTGGATTACAGGTTGGCACCCGAGCACCCATGCCCGGCGGCGGTCGACGATGTGACGGCAGTCCTTGACTGGGTTGTTGCGGGCGCCGCCGAACTCGCCATCGACACCACTCGAGTTGCTGTCGCAGGGAACAGCGCCGGGGGTGCATTGGCCGCCGGACTGGCGCAGCGTTCGGCCGACGGTTTGGCCGCACCCATCGTCTTTCAGCTGCTGCACCAACCCGTACTCGACGACCGCCCGACGCCGTCCAAAGCGGAGTTCACCACGACCCCGGGCATCGACGGTCCGGCCACGGATCTGATGTGGCGGTACTACCTGGGCGAAGTGGAGCCGGGCCCCGATTCAGTTCCCGCGCGCCGACGCGAATTCGCCGGTGCGGCAAGCGCATTGATCACGTGCTCGGAGCTCGACCCGTTGCGTGACGAGGCCATCGCCTACGCCGGCAGGCTGACCTCAGCAGGCGTCGCCGCCGAATTGCACATCTATCCCGGCACCTGCCACGGGTTCGATTCGTTTCTGCCCGACTGGGACCTGAGCCGCCAGCTGTTCGCGCAGCAGGGCGAGGCGCTGCGCCGCGCGTTCGGCTCCTACTGAAGTTGCTGTGCGATCGCGGCGTGATACTCGTCGATCCGTGCGGGGTTCACGATCCTGAAGAACCCGTCAGGCATCGGCGAATCTCTGTACGCCTCGATCGTCATCGTCCTGGTGAACAGTGTGACGTCGCCGCCCGGCTGCGTGAAGCGGTACTCGACCGTCATGCGGCCTTCCATGCCGCCATCGCCGGCGCTGTCATGGCCCAGCCGGCCTATCGAATTGAACACCCACAACCGCGGCCGCATCGCGATGGCGAGCTGCCACGTGAAAATCCGGTCCTGTTCGGGATGTGCCTCGTCCCAGGTATCGCCGACCTGCAGCGGGATGCGCGGGATGTTGGTGTTGCGCGGGTTTCCCGGGTACGCCTTTCCCCAGTTAGCCGGGTTGGTGACGTAGTCATAGATGGTCTCCGCGCTGTGAGTGAACGCATTTTCTGAGCTGGTGGTCACGATTCCCAATTCCGCCGCCCTCCTTCGCGCGAAGTATCTACGTGCCTAGCTTTACAGATCGGAGCAAAACTGTCACGCTGTACTTTGTGCCGTTGTCTGCGACCCTGGTGAGGCTTGGCGAGCGACCATCAGATACCCCACTGAAGGAGTGAGAGTGACCGCCCGAGCACTCAAAGTTGAGGAATTCCAGCTCAATTCGACAGCCTTCGCGCGCTACCGGCTCGCCGTGATCGCCGCCGACGTCGCCGACGTGGTCACCTCTGCCGGCGGCTGGCTGTTCGACCGGGCGATGTCCGGCTGGGACGTCGACCTGTTCATCGCCGACGCGCACGACGTGCGTCCGCTGCAGATACTCGGCATAAAGGCGCACCCGCTCGCGCTGGCAGACGACCAGCCGCATACGCACGCGCTCGCCGTCAGCGCGGACATGGTGAACGCCGAAACCTGCGTCCGCGAGATGGTGATCGCCGCGCTGGATCGCAACATCACCGAGGTCGCACTGTGGGGCGAAACCTGGCCGTCCGAGCTCCATCATCGCGCCCAGCACATGCGGCACCGGCTCAGCTGTGCAGCACGCGCGTTCAAGGAGCAGGCCGCGCACGTGGCAGAGCTTCCGGCGATGTCGGTCTCCGGAGCTGAGATCTTCCGCGGCGGCGTGCCGTGGGGCCTGCCGTACGAGTCGGATCTGCTTCCGATCGGCTGACCGCTTACGCGCTTAAGCGTAGGATTCGCGCGTGCCAACGGATACCGATCGGTGGCCCACGGGCTGACGCTGTGGCTGGTGACTGCCAGCGCGGGCGAGTGGCAAAGAACCGACGTCTCGGTTGCGCTCGCCAACCGCTGCGCGACCGCCTACGCCGACCTGCACACCGCGGACGCAATCCAGAGCATCAGCACCTAGCCGCCCGGGTTGCTGTACACGCGGGTGGGCGCGACGAGCACAGCTGTGCGACGTTCGCGGACCATGGTCTCGTCGTAGGTGGGCCAGTCGTCGTGCGTGCCACCGGCATCGGTGAAGATCGCGCGCAGCAGGGAGGCGAGTTGACCGGCATCGAGCCCGAGCTCGATGTCGTCGGGCCCGACGAGTTCGGCCATGCCTTCCACGGTGATCCACTGCCAGTCGCGCTGAAATGTCACCGCGATCGCCGGCCGCTTGCGCAGATTCGCCAGCTTGGCCCCGCCGCCGATCGCGACGAACGACAGCACTGGCTGCCCGCTGACGGGATGCGCGCTGACCCCGGCGTTCACCAGCGAGGCTTGGACGGAGCCATCACGGCGCACAGTGGACACCACCGCGAGGTACTGGACGGTTGAGGCGAGCGAAACGACGTCGTTGAGATCCGGCATGGCTGCCATTCAACTCCGTTGTCTGGCGTACACCTCGACGTCGTCGATGTTCGAGCGTGAGCGGTCAGGCAACCCGATCACGCAGGCCACCGTAATCACCGCTGCGATAACGATATACACAGAAATCGAGTACGGCGTCCCGGTCTCGTGCAGCAGCCAGGCGGCGACCAGCGGGGCGGGACCGCCTGCGAACACCGAGGCCAACTGGTAGCCAATGCCGGCACCGCCGTAGCGGAGATGAGTCGGGAAGCTCTCGCCGATCATTGCGGCCTGCGGGCCGTACATCATCGAATGGACGATCAGCGACAGCACGATCACGACGAAGATCGCTACCTGTCCGCCCTGGGACAGCACAAAGAAGTACGGGAACGCAAGCACGGCCACCGCGACCGCACCCGCTTGGTACACCCGCTTCCGCCCGAAGCGGTCAGACAGGTGGGAGAAGAGCGGAATGGTGCCGAGCTCGACTGCCGCGCCGACAAGCACCGCGGTTAGTACGAACGTGTTGCTGTAGTGATGCTTCTGTACGACATATGTCAGCACGAACACCGTAAAGAGGTAGAAGGGCATCTGCTCGGCGAATCGCGAACCCGCCGACAACAAGATCTCCCGCCAGTGGTACCGGATGGCGTCCTTGACCGGGGCCCGCGCCGTCTTTTTCTCCATTACCACCCTGGCGAACATCGGTGTCTCCAGGATGCGCAGCCGAATCGCCAGACCGACCGCCACCAGCACGAGACTCGCCAGGAACGGAATCCGCCAGCCCCACGAAAGAAATTCCTCTTTCGTTAGCACCTTGGACAACAACGTCATGCCTCCAGTGCCGAGCACCAGCCCGACAGGAACCCCGACCTGAGCCGAGCTCGCCAAAAGCCCGCGCTTGTCCTGGGCACCCCATTCCATCGCGAGAAGCACCGACCCGCTCCATTCGCCGCCGATCGCGAGGCCCTGGACGAGCCGCAGCGTGACCAGTATCAGAGGCGCGGCGATCCCGATGCTCGCGGTGCTCGGCAGCACACCGACGGCCGCCGACGCGAGACCCATCACCAGCAAGGTGGTGATCAGCGTGGCCTTGCGGCCGATCCGGTCGCCCCAGTGCCCGAAGATCGCGGCACCGACGGGACGCGCCGCGAAACCGACCGCGTAGGTCGCGAAGGACTGCATTGCACCGGCATATGTGCTCGACGCGGGGAAGAACACGTGCGGGAAAATCAGCGCCGCGGCCGTGTTGTACAGGAAGAAGTCATACCACTCGATGGTCGTGCCGATCACGCTTGCCATCGCCGCGCGGCGGACCTGAGCCCGCTCCGCGTGCTGGTCCACTTCTACTGTCTTGACGACGTCGTCGTCTCCCAGAGCCATCTGGCCACCCCTTTGTAGACTCAGCGTTCTTTCAGTGATACGCCACGGCGCAAGATTGGGATAGCCCATTTGCTGGTTTCGCGAACCGGCGGTCGTCAATACTCTCTAGACATCTGCCCGCACGAGGAGGAACCAGCGATGCGTCATCTCACCCGCGGCATCACCAAGTCGACTGTCACCGGATTTGCTCTCGCCTCAGCGGCCATGCTCCTGATCGGCACTGGTACTGCCGCGGCCGACTCCAAGATCGTTCCGCTGAGCTACCGCTTGCGAACATGTGACGGGCTGGCCACCAACCCGTACACGCCCTCGTCGGGCCAAGGCACCGCGTACGCGGTCATCTCGAGAAGCGGGTCGACGGTGACCGCAGAGGTCCACATGGCCAACGTCGCGCCGGACATCTGGTACGGGGTGCGGCTCGTCCTTACGCCGCGCCCCGGGATCAGTTGCGGTGCAGGCGATCCCGGAGTGGGAATGGGCAGGGTCTACACCGACGGGGGAGGAATCGGAAGCACGACCGTCACGGCACCGGTGATCTCCGGCGCCACCGGTGCGTGGGTGTCGGTTGAAGGACCGCTCGGGAACCAAACCCAGCTCAGCGGCGACTTCCGTACCTCCGACTACGTCGCCAGCATCTAGCCGACCGATCAGGCCGCGTTGTTCGAAGCTCCTGAGGGCGCGCCGTTTGCCGCTGGTGCACTGCCTGCCGGTGACGCGCTTTGCGGTGTGCTCGGCTGACCGGCAGGTGCCGACGACGGGCTGCTGCTAGGCGCGGTGGACGCGACCTCGCCGGTTTTGGTGGTGTTTTTCTTGTCCAACGACGCGGTCTTGTCCAACGACAAAGGTGAAATGCGAAGCGGATTGACTGGCGCGGACGGCAGCTTGGGTGGCGTGGCCGCCGCCGGGAGCTGTGGGGTGTCCTGCGGCGCGAGCTTCGCAGTGGGCGACGGCGAGTTCTTGGGCGCTTGCAGGGCAGACGGCGTTGTCGCTGGAGCGACTGTCGCCGAGATCGACCCGACTCCGGTGGAGAGATTGTTCACGCCCTGCTCGATGGCACCTGGCACTCCAACAATGGTCTGCAGGATCCGCTCGGGTGGCGTGAACAGCGAAAACTGAACCGGCGTTTCGGGATTCAGGTTGAGGCGGTCGGTATAGCCCATGTCAACACCGAGTCGCAGCAACGGCTCGATCAAACCGAGAACGGGCTCGGTCAAAGGCGTCAAGCCGACGGCGCCGAACACTTGCCGCACAGGTGCGAGCAGCGGGAGATGGTCGGCGAGAACGAGCACATACGTGTCCTTACCGCCGGCGCTGTTGGTGACGGTCTTCGCGATCGCGGGGCCCGCAGGCGCCGGTGTGAGGTCGATCGTGTCGTAGTACGCATCAGGGTGGACATATTGGACCGCCACCAGAGAGTTCACGAGCGACAGCGGGTTGAAGTACGCGGGAAAGTCGGCGTACGGGTCGTACTCGTTCGTGTAGTACGTGGTGTCGTATTCCGACGGTTGCGCGGGACCGTTCGACTTCACGAAGAACGGGATGTTCAGATCGGGGAACCGCGAAAAGATTCCGCCATTCTGCACGTTTGCCGATGCGATCAGCACGAACGTCACCTTGTCGGGGTCCACGCCGACGGGAGCGCTGGTGGCCAGATTCCGCTTCTCCCTGTCGGCGACCAGTGCGCCTTCCGAATACCCGACGATGACAATCGCCGTATTTTCCGGCATCGCGGCCTGTTCCGTAAGTCTCTGGTGCAACACGGGCACGCCCGCGGTGACGCTGTTGTCGATGTCGAATCCCGCCGGGTAGGCGACGGGAACGTACGTGTATCCGGGCGGAACGACGGTGTGGTTGATCTTCGCCGGGATATTGGCCGACGTCGGATCCCCCCGCCCGCCGATCCCGATGGCGGCGTTCGCGAGGCGCGCCTCCAGAGTGTCCGCCGTGAAATCGGTGGCGTGTCCGAACACGAGAACCGATGAAAGCCCGGCCGCCGTGCCGAGGAGTACCAGGGATCCCGGCCGACCCCCGGGCCGGTTGCGCTTGTTCGATTTCCGATGCTTTGCCACGGCCAGCTCCTCCCCATCGCGGTCAGATGCCACGAGTACGACGAATGCTATCCGACACCAGGGGCGTTGGTAAGCGAACGGGGCTGCTCGTTCGATCGCGATGACGAGCATCTTCCTTCGCTAGCTCCGGGTCCACTCGCCGCGGGCTACGTTCGAACAATGCCGTTGGAAGGAAAGGTTGCCGTCGTTGCGGGAGCCACGCGAGGTGCAGGCAGGGGGATCGCCGTAGCGCTGGGTGAGGCCGGGGCGACGGTCATCTGCACGGGGCGCAGCAGCGTGCGCGGCAACGCCGGCTCGGACTACGACCGGCCGGAGACGATCGAGGAAACCGCTGCGCAGGTCACCGAAGCCGGCGGCACTGGCGTCGCCGAGCAGGTCGACCACCTCGACGCCCAGCAGGTGAGCGATCTCGCCTCGCGACTGCGCAGCGACTACGAGCGTATCGACGTTCTCGTGAACGACATCTGGGGCGCCGAGGTTTTGAAGGGCGGACCCGATCGATGGAATACCCCGATCTGGGAGCACGACCTGCAGAGCGGGCTGCGCATCGTCCGCCTCGGGGTGGAGACGCATCTGGTGACCTCGCACTACCTGCTGCCGCTGCTGATTGAGCAGCCAGGTGGCCTGCTCGTCGAAATCACCGATGGGACAAAAGATTACAACGCAACTCACTACCGCATCTCGGTGTTCTACGACCTGGTGAAGGTCGCGGTGAATCGACTGGCGTATTCGCAAGGCCACGAACTCGCCTCAGTCGGCGGCTCCGCGGTGGCCGTCACGCCGGGCTGGCTGCGGTCAGAGATGATGCTCGACAATTTCGGCGTCACCGAAGCCGACTGGCGAGACGCTCTGGCGCCCAACAGAACCGATGGCTACCCGTCCGCGCCGGAGGGATTCGCGCACTCGGAGTCGCCGCGTTTCGTCGGACGGGGTATCGCGGCAATGGCAGCAGATCCGGACCGCGGGCGGTGGAATCAGCGCTCTGTCACGGCAATCGAGCTGGCGCGGGCCTACGGAGTCACCGACGTGGACGGGTCACAACCCGACGCGTGGACCTACACCCACTGAACCCAGCCGTACGACGCCGTGCAGACCAGCGCGAGGCCTTCAGGGGACTGGGCCGCCGCGCCACGCGGGTTCGGGCAGGGCTCGCCGATGGTGTGCACGCCGTAGAGCGGATACGAGATCACCCAGAAGCCGGTGTAGATGGGAGGCCACTGGTTGGGGATCCAATGGCACTGCATCGCCTCGCCGCCGCGGCCCCGGCCGAAGATGAACGTCTCCGTGTTGTCGCACGGCGCGTTCAGGTTGGCGTCGTAGTTCATTCCCGGTACGTCGCCAGGATAACGCCCCGACGGGTCATCGGCGGCGGCCGTGGGCGCGAAGGTGACGGTTGCGGAGACGATCGCAGCGGCGACGGCGAGCTTGCGAAGCATCAGCAAAGCCTAACGGCTGCGGCGCCGACCACAAGAGCTATTGATGTCTGTTGCTCTTCGCGCAAGCGGCTCATCGGGCGCGGTTCAGCATCCAGATCCTCGTCGACAGTGCGGTCGCGAAGGCACACCAGAGCGGGTAGAGAGCCAGCGGCGCGGCCGCGCCGTGCTTGGCTTCGACTGCACGACGGGTCAGATCGGCACTGCTGGCCGTGAGCGCGGCGGCGACGATCGCCGACGCACCGAGTCGGCGCCGGGTGAAGAACAACCAGGTCCAGCTGCCGTTCATCGCCAGGTTGACCGCCAGGGCCTTCGTGTACGCCTCGGCCCGCTCGGGATAGCCGGCGTTGTGAAATTCGTCGATCGCCGCGGCCGACACCACGGCGATGTCGCCGTAAAGCAATGGCCACACGATCGGAAAGGCCTGCCGCGGAGGCTGAAATCCGGGTTTTCGCAGACGCTCATACCAACCGGACTGGGCCGGGCGGCGGCTGGCCAACCCTCCGACGATCGCGGTAGCCAATACAGCTGCGGAAGTCTTCGCCAGTGTTCTCGGCACCGCACGACTCTACGTGAGCACGTTGGCAATCAGCGCGGTCCAGGACGCGGCGGACCCGGGTCGATGATGATCGAGAGGCCGCCGTCGTCGCACAGCCAGTCCTCCTCGCAGGGGTACGGATAGACAGGCCCGGCAGCCGGTGGCGGCTGTCCGGACGGGCCGTCGACGGTGCCCTGTGCGCACACGGTGACCCCGCCGCTGGAGGTGCAGTCAGCGACTTCGGTGAGCGCTACCTTTCCCCGTTAAGGTAAGCCCGATGACTTCCGTGGTGGTAGTGGGCAGCGGCTTCACGGGATTCGAATGCGCGCGCCGGCTTGCCCGCCTGATGCGCAAGCACAACGCCGACGTGACCGTGACGATCATCTCGCCGATGGACTACATGCTGTACACGCCGCTGCTGCCCGACGTGGCGGGCGGCGTCGCCGACGCGAGATTCGTGACGATCCCGCTGGCGGGGACTCTCAAAGGCGTCCGCGTGATCCGCGGTCGCGTCGACGACGTCGACCTCGACGGCCACACATTGACGTTCACCGATCCCGAGCAGCGCTCGACGCAGCTCCCGTGGGACCGGCTCGTGCTCACCCCGGGATCCGTCACGCGGCTGTTCGACATTCCGGGGCTGGCGCAATACGCCCGCGGATTGAAGTCGACCGCTGAGGCGCTCTATCTGCGCGACCACATCCTCGAGCAGTTCGAACTCGCCACCCTCGACGTCGAGCTCGATCAGGCCCAGGCGCGCCGCACGATCGTCGTGGTCGGCGCTTCGTACTCCGGTACCGAACTTGTCACGCAGCTGCGCGCGCTCGCCGACGCTGCGGCCGACCAGATGGGCTTCGATCGGGCCTCAGTGCGGTTTCTTCTTCTCGACGTCGCCGAACAGGTGATGCCAGAGGTGGGCGAGAAGCTGGGCAAAGTCGCCATGGAGGTATTGCGCAGGCGGGGCGTCGACATCCGGCTCGGCACCACCTTGAAGGAGGTTCACGCGGATCACGTTGTGCTGACTGATGATTCGGTTATCGGCACACGCACTGTCGCCTGGGTCACCGGCGTCACCGCCGCGCCGCTGATCGAAAAGCTCGGCCTCCCCACCGAGAAGGGCCGGCTCAAGGTTGGCGCAGACCTGCAGGTCCCGGGTCATCCCGACGTGTTCTCCGCCGGCGACTCCGCTGCGGTACCCGACTTGACGCAGCCAGGCAAGATCACGCCACCGACCGCACAGCACGCGATTCGGCAGGGAAAGGCATTGGCCCGCAACGTCGCAGCGAGCCTGGGCTACGGCATCAAGAAGAACTACAAGCACCGCAACATGGGTCTGGTGGTCGACCTCGGTCCCCGCTACGCCGTCGCCAATCCGATGGGCATCCAGATTTCGGGCTATCCCGCGAAACTCGTCACCCGGGCTTACCATCTCTACGCCATGCCACGCGCGGTGAACCGATGGGCGATGGCGCTGGCGTACCTCACCGACGCGATCTTCCCGCGCACGGTCGTGTCGCTCGGATTCTCCGACGAGGCCGACGCCGACTTCGCGGCCAGTGAGGGCATTCCGTTGCCGAAGGCGGATTGACGCCGTGACGGTTTCCGACCTGATCGCCGTCGTCGAGAGGTCGCCCGAGGCGACGGCTGCACACGACAAGGCCGCTTGGGTGGGGCTGTTCACTCCCGACGGGCGCGTCGAGGATCCCGTCGGGTCCCGCCCGCACGTCGGGCACGCCCAGATCGGCAGGTTCTACGACACCTTCATCGGCCCGCGCCAAGTCACGTTCCATCGCGACTTCGACGTCGTCCACGGCACCACCGTCGTCCGCGATCTCACGCTCGAGGTGATGATGGGCTCGCGCGTGAAGATGATGATCCCGATCTTCATGCGCTACGACTTGCGCGAAGTCGGCCGGGCCGGGTCCGAAAATGATTGGCAGATCACCAGATTGCGTGCGTACTGGGAACTACCGGCGATGGTGGCCCAGTTCCTCCGCAGCGGAGCCGGCGCGATTCCCGCGTCACTGCAATTGTCCGCGGCGCTCGTGCGAAACCAGCGGATCGCGGGCACCGCGGGGTTCGTCTCGGGATTCCGCGGTGTGGGGCGCCGCGGCAAGCGGCTTGTTGCCGATGCGCTTGCCGCCGGTCAGCTGGGAGATGTGCGGCCGAGGGACAAGATTGTCGCTTCGGGTTCGGCGGTTGCCGCCGCTGTGACGACACCATCGGGCCGGGGTGTGCTGTTCGCTGAACTCGATGGCGGCAAGATCGCCGATGTCACGGTGTTCGACAGCTCTACAGGTCAAGCGTGAGGCGTTCGTCAGCGGGCGCGCGCGACACGCAGATCAGCATCGTTCCCGCCTGACGTTCGGGATCGGTGAGCAGCGTGTCGCGGTGCTCGACGGTGCCACCGAGAACGTTTGTGCGGCAGGTTCCGCAGAATCCCTGCTGGCACGAGTAGGGAGCGGCGACGCGGGCTCGCCGCAGGGCCGACAGCAACGTCTCCTGCGCGCCGACCTCGACGATCTCGCCAGTGGATGCGACGCACGCCGAAAACGGCCTGCCGTCGACCACGGGCGGCGCTGCGAACCGCTCGAAATGCAACTCGACGTTGTCCCGCCCGGCCAGCCGGCTGCGGATCGCGGTCAGCATCGGCGCGGGGCCGCACGCATAGACGGCCGTTCCGTCGGGACAGTCGCCGAGCAGATCGTCGCTGCTTGGCAGGCCATGGACGTCGTCGGTGCGGATCGCCACCCTGTCGCCGAATCGAGACACCTCGTCGATGAACGGCAGGCTGTCCCCGCTGCGTCCGACGTAGGTCATCGACCAATCGACGCCGAGCCGCTGTGCCTGCGCGAGCATCGGCAGGATCGGCGTGATGCCGATGCCGCCCGCGACGAACCGGAAGCGATTCGTGGGCGACCCGTATCCCGGAATCGACAGCGGGAACGCGTTGCGGGGCCCCCCGGTGGTCACCGTCGCACCAACGGCCAGATCGTCGTGGATCTCGATCGACCCGCCGCCGCCCTCAGGAATGCGACGGACCGCGACGCGGTACGAATCCCGGGTCGCAGGGTCGCCGTTCAGCGAGTATTGCCGGACGCGTCCGCTGGGCAGGTGAATGTCGATGTGGGCGCCTGGAAACCAGCGCGGCAACGGCGCCCCCTCGGCGGCGGTCAGCGTCAGTGCGACGACGTTCTGGTCGTGGGCCACCACCCGTCGATCGGCCACCCGCAGCACCAGCGTCCGGTCGTGCGCCGGCAACGGCGGCGGCCGACGAAGTGACGACGTGATCCCCCAGAACCCCGACAGCGCGGCGTGGGCGACGCCCAGCAGCGGATCGTGTCGGGACCGGCCCGACGTGCTGGGCGGCAGCTCGCCCACGCGCGGGAACAGACGCATTACAGATGAGCCGCCCTGGCGGCCGGCGAGCTCGCCAGGTAGGCCACTGCCTGCGCGGTAGACCCCATCCTCTCGGGCGTGAAAGACGGCCTCAGATAGGCAAAGGTGTTGGTGCCAAACAATTTTCGCATGTGCGGGAGCAGCCCGGCTTTGGAATCCAGGTAGCGTAGCCGCTGCATCTTCCACCACCCGAAGTCGACCTCCGGATCGTGCTTGATCAGATGCCACCCAAACCGCAGGAACGCCACGAGCAAGAAGGACGACGCGACCACCATCGCCCCGACACGGTCCCAGTAGCTGTCACTGAAGTAGCTGGCGACGTCGTGAGCGACATGGCGGTGCTCGACCTCCTCGGCGCCGTGCCACCGGAAGACGTCGACGAACGTCGGGTCCGCGCCGTAGTCGTCCCAGGTGTTGTTCAACGAAAAATCACCCAGCACCGCGGTGTAGTGCTCGAGGGCCGCGATGAACCACAGCCGATTACACAGATTGTTGTGCCGCCGCCGCGGATTCGTCGACGTCGACGGGCTGAGCACCTTGGCGAACACGTACTCGACCTGGTCGAGCATCGGTTTCGGGTCGAAGCCTTTGGTCTCAAAGAACTCGTGCAACGCCCGCTCGTGGACGTCTGCGTGGATGGCCTCCTGGCCACTGAAGCCGCGAATGTCGTCGGCCAGCCTCGGATCCCTTACCAGCGGCAGGGCCTCGTTGAGCGTGGACACGAACCAGCGTTCGGCTGCGGGCAACACCACGTGCAGGACACCGATCATGTCCGACGCGACGGGGTGACCTGGAATCCACTGCAACGGGCTGTCGGAAAAGTCGAAGTGCACCTTGCGCGGCTGGATCTGGACCGGTCCGGGGTCGACCTCGAGGTCGAATCTCTGCGGTCGCAACATCCTGGCCTCCTCCCGCGGGCGGACGCCAGAAGTCTACGGCTACCGGTACCGCGGGTTTCAAGTTGCCTGATTCGTGTCATAAAGAAGGCATGGCCGGAATCAGCGACGCTTTGGATTGGGCCAAACAGCAGATCGTCTCCCGCGTGCCGAGGGCAGACCTCGACCAGCGCGACCCGGACTACATCCGGGACCAGCTGCCGGGCTTGTGGCTGCTCGCCTCGGTGTACTTCCGCGCAGAAGTGCGGGGAATCGAGCGGATTCCCGCCGACGGCCCGGTGCTTTTGGTGGGCAACCACAGCGGCGGAAACCTGCCACCGGACACATTCGTGTTCACGCTGGCGTTCTGCTCCTATTTCGGAGTCGAGCGGCCGTTCTATCAACTCGCGCACAACCTCGTGGTGTCGGCGCCGCCACTGGGTTCGCTGCGCAAGTTCGGCACCGTTGCCGCGAATCACGAGAATGCCCAGCTGGCGCTGAAGTCAGGCGCGGCTCTGCTCGTCTATCCGGGCGGCGACTACGAGGTGTTCCGTCCGTCGTGGGAGGGCAATACCGTCGACTTCGGGGGCCGGAAAGGGTACGTGCGTCTTGCGCGGGACGCTGGAGTGCCGATCGTCCCTGTGGCCAGCGTCGGCGGCCAGGAAAGCGCCCTGTTCCTGAACCGCGGGCAGTGGCTGGCGAAGTTGCTGATGGTCGACAAGCTGGCAAGGTTGAAGAGCGTGCCGATACTGCTGGCTCCGCCGTGGGGTCTGGTGGTGAGCGACCTGATCCCGCGTCTGCCGCTGCCCACCAAGATCGCGATCGAGGTCCAGGACCCCATTGATGCCGACGAAATCAAAGGCGCGGACGACGATGTCATCCACGACAAGGTCATCGGAAGCCTGCAGGCCGGCGTCGATCGGCTGGCGGCTGAGCGGCGTTGGCCGGTGATCGGCTGATGAGCGCTTGCGCGAAGAAGAGAGTGCAGTGATGCGCGTCGAACGGCACTGCACCATTGAGGCGGATCGCGACACCATCTGGAAGACAGTCAGCGACCCTGACCGCTACCCGGAGTTCATGGCCAACCTCGCGCGGTGGGAAACGATCACCGACGGCTCGGCGCGGATCGGCTCTCGCTACACGGTCCACTGGACAATCGGCTCCGTTCCGGTCGGTGGGGTGGTCGAGGTCGTCGAGTTGGCTGAGCCAGGGGACCTTGCATTCACTTCGATCACCGGCATCACGCTGCGCGGCCGGTTCCGGCTGCGTGACGACGGCAATGGCCACACCAAGGTTGTGTTTAGGCTGTCGTATCAGGCGCCTGGCGGCCTCCTGGGACTGGTCGCCGATCGGCTCGCGACCAGGCAGGTCGGTCGGACACTGGCGGACACCCTGAAGAACCTGAAGGCGCAGATCGAAGCGGCATGATGGCGGCGACCAGCGGGTAATCGTCAGCACATGCCGAAGACCACAAAGTCAGGCGACGCCAAGAAGAGCGAGCTGCCAAGCACGCTGAAAAAGTCCCCGCCGAAGGCGCAGCGCACGTTCGCCAAGGTCCACGACGCGGCGACCGAACAATACGGCGAGGGGGAACGGGCGCACCGGGCCGCGTTCAGCGCCCTCAAGCACAGCTACGAGAAGGTCGGCGACCACTGGGAGCCGAAAGAGGAGAAGGGACCGTCGGATTCACGGGCGGAAAGCGGGGGACCGAATCCGAGCGGCGAGTCCGCCGAGGGCGTCGACGCCAACGCCAGCAAGGCCCATCTGCTCGGAATCGCGCGTCGGCTCGACATCGCTGGCCGGTCCTCGATGAACAAGGACGAGCTCGTGTCCGCGATCATGAAGGCGAACCGCAACGCGACAGCGCGCAACCGTTAGCGCGTCTCGATCCCTTCCAGCACGTAGCGCCACTGCGACGGCGTCATCGCCCGTCGCGCCTTGGCGCGGGTGATCAGGATCCCGACGATCGCGACCGCCCACACCGCGTACTGCACCGTCCACGCCGCACGGAACGCCTGCAGCGAGTAACCGCCCATCGAGCCGATGATCAGACCCATCGCCTGCATGACGAGGAGGGAGGCGATGAAGCCTCCCATGTTGACCATTCCCTGCGCAGTACCCAACGTCGCGCGGGTGTTGAAGGTGCGGGCGAAATCGAACCCGACCATGGATCCCGGGCCGCCGACCGAGATCACCACGACCAGCACCACCAGCACCCACAGGGGAGCTCGGGCGGGGAGCGCCAGCACCACCGTCCAGATCGCGGCATTGCTCGCCACGATGGCCAGCACCATCCAGGACCGTCGTAACGGGTAACGCGCGGTTAGCACACCGATGACGATCCCGGCCGCGATCGCGGTGACAACGGACAGGGACAGCAACGCTCCCGCGGTCCGATTCGAAAGTCCTTGTCCGGCAGTCAGATACGGCACACCCCACATCAGCGCGAACACCGTTATCGAGAACTGCGTTCCCATGTGGGTAAAAAAGCCGAGGCGTGTGCCGGGCCGCAGCCACACCGTCTTGACATTGGCGAGCACGGCGCGCAGGTCGGTCTTCTCCTCAGTGACGATCTTTCCTTCGGGGGTGTCCCGGACGAGGGACAACGTCAGCGCAACCGATACGAGCCCCAGCGCAGCCACCGATGTGTAGGCCACCGTCCAACCGCTGCCGGTGAGCAATGCCAAAAACGGGACCGCCGAGAGCACCTGACCCAGCTGGCCACAGATGCCGGTCAGCTGGGTGACGAGCGGGACGCGCCGCGGTGCGAACCAGTGCGGCACCAGCCGCAGCACTGAGATGAACGTCAGTGCGTCGCCGAGTCCGAGGATGGCGCGGGCGCCGAAGGCCGCGGGTAGCGATGTGCTGACCGCGAGCGTGAGCTGGCCTGCCGCCATCAACAGCCCGCCCGCCACGATCAGCGCCTTCGAGCCGAACTTGTCGAGCAGCACACCCGCGGGCACCTGCGCGCTCGCGTAGACGACGACCTGGAGAACGACGAACGACGACAGCACGCCCGGACTCGCGCCGAATCGATGCGCGGCTTCCAGCCCGGATACGCCCAGCGTCGTGCGGTCGAGGACGGCGACGATGTAGCCCAGCAGCCCGACGGACCAAACGATCCACGCGCGCATGCTCGTCAGCCCTTTCGCTCGCTACGTCCTCCCAGGCCTCAGCCGGCGGGCCGGCCGCTTTTCCATCGCGTCGATAGACAACGCCCTGCTCCGGAATAGCCATTCCCCAGCGCAACGAACGTACTCATCGGCGTAGCGCATGTGCCAAGCGATGTCGGTGACCTGTCCGTCGTGAACTGACCAGTGGTGCGCGATGCAGGCGATCCGGCCCTGGGCCTCGTCGGATGACCGCGGCGAATAGACCTCGCCGACAATCGCGTGCTGGGTTCGGGCCACCACGGCGACGGCAGCGACGGCGTCCCGGATCTCGGCGCTTCCGCGATGACACACGGTCGGATCAAGCGACTCGGGTGGATCAGGCAGCGAGAGCGTCGCATCCGCCGTGAACAGATCGACCACCTCGTCGAATCGGGCGTCGTCGACGAAAGCGGCGTACCGATGGACGAGATCGGCGAGCGCCAGCCTGGTCTCGGGAGTCATGCGCCGAGCCCGAGACGCTGCGCGCAGTCCGACAGAATGTCTTCGGCCTGGTGGAGGTCGGTGACGGCGGGCATCGCCAGAACCACCCGGCTGGCGCCGAGTTCGGTGAGCTTCGCGGCCCGGTCCATGTCGACCTTGGCGACCATGTGGCCCAGCGACAGCTCGAGTGCCTCCGGGTCGCGGCCGGCGCGCTCGGCTTCTTCGCGCATGACGGCGACAAGCTGTGAAAGTTGCCGTCCGGCGACGCCCAGCGGCTGGAAGCCGTCACCGAGGCGACCTGCGCGCTTGGCGGCCGCGACGCTGTGCCCGCCGATGTGGATCGGCAGCCGACGCTGCGCCGGCTTCGGATAGCACGTGACGTTCGCGAACGTGAAGAACTCGCCGTGGTGGGTCGCGGGCTCGTCGGCCCACAGCATCCGCATCACCTGGATCTGCTCGTCGGCGCGTCGACCCCGACTGCCGTAAGGCGCACCGCACGCCTCGATCTCCTCGCGCAGCCAGCCCACGCCCACACACAGCCGCAGCCGTCCGCCGGACAGCGCATCGACGGTGGCGACGCGCTTCGCCAACACGACCGGTTGGTGGTTGGGCAGCACCAGCACCCCGGTGGCAAGCCCGAGCCCGGTGGTCTGAGCTGCCGAAAACATCAGCAGGTCAAGGGGATCCGGCACAGGACAATCCGAGGAAAGCTCGACGCGGCCCGAGGGGTCATAGGGATAGACGCTCTCGTACGCGGAGGCGAGCACTGTGTGCTCGACGGCGACGATCTCGTCGAACCCGCACGCCTCGACATGGCGGACGAATGAGCGCATCCACGCCGGGTCCGCGGTGACGCCCGCAGCGACGGGCGCGATGACGGCGTATTTCACGGGCTCTCACCTCCGCTCACGGCTTGCATCGCCGATGCCAGCGTGGCGGCACGCCGGTCACGGAAGACGTCTTCGAGCAACAGCGGGCGCCCCTTCGGATTGCTCAGGGGGACACGCCAGTTCGGATACTCATCGGTGGTCCCGGGCTGATTTTGGGTGCGCCGGTCGCCGACGGCGTCCGCCAGCGACAGCGCCAGCAGCTTGGACGGCGTGCGACCGAGGTAGCGGTGAAGGGCCAGGACGGTTTCGTCGACGTCAGGGGCCTCGCCGAGCAGGCCGACCCTGCGCAGCTCGGCCAGCCACGCTTGCTGTTCGTTTCGGCTCGCGGCGAGTTCGTCGTCGAAGGACCGCGTCAGCAGGCCGAGGCGGTCACGCAGCCGGACGTGCTCGTTCGCGAGATAGCCGGCGGTGGGAGGCAGGTCGTGCGTGGTCACCGACGACAGGCAGTACTCGCGCCACTGTTCGGCGGGAACGGGTTCGTCGTCGCGGCTCATCTCGAACCAGAGGATCGATGTGCCGAAGACTCCGCGTACGCGCAGATAGTCGCGAACCCACGGCTCGACGACTCCGAGATCTTCGCCGACGACCAGGGCTTCGGCCCGATGCGCCTCGAGCGCAAGGATGCCGACCATCGCCTCGTGGTCGTAGTAGACGTACGTGCCGTCGGTGGGCGGGGCGCCGTCGGGGATCCACCACAGCCGGAACAGACCCATGATGTGGTCGATGCGAACCCCGCCCGCATGCCGCAATATGGCGCTGACCATCGAGCGGAACGGTCGATACTCGTGTTGTGCCAACGCATCTGGACGCCACGGTGGTTGCGACCAGTCCTGGCCCTGCTGGTTGAACGCGTCAGGTGGAGCGCCGACGCTCACGCCGAGTGCCAACACGTCTTGCAGACCCCAGGCGTCAGCGCCGTCGGGGTGTGCCCCGACGGCGAGGTCGTGCATGATGCCCAACGCCATCCCGGTCTGGATCGCGTGCGCCTGCGCGAGACACAGCTGGTCGTCGAGGTGCCATTGCAGCCACCGGTGAAAGTCGATCTCAGCGGAGTACTCGGCGGCGAACGCTGCGATCCCGGGTCCGTCGGGGTGCTGGAGGTCCTCCGGCCAGTGGTGCCAGTTGCTGCCGTGCACCTCAGCCAGCGCGCACCACGTGGCGAAGTCGTCGAGCTGACGACCTTCGCGCTGCCGAAAGGCCTGGTACGCGAGTTCTCTTCCCGCAGAACGGGTTACCCGGTGCACCTGCTCCAACGCTGCACGTTTCGCCGCCCATGCCGCGTCGCGGTCGATGGACTCGATGCGCGTGGCGCCTGCTTGCACGTCCTCTTGCAACTTGCGGATTCGTCCGCGGTGCCGGACGTACGCGAACTCCGGGATCGCCTCGACGCGCAGGTAGAGCGGGTTGACGAAGCGACGAGACGTCGGCAGGTACGGCGAAGGTTCCATCGGGGCGGTCGGGGCGGCCGCGTGCAACGGATTGACCAGAACGTAGCCGGCCTTGTACCGCGAGCCTGCGACCACGGCGAGGTCGGTGAGGTCGGCGAGATCGCCGACGCCCCAGGATCCTTTCGAGCGCACGCTGTACAGCTGTGTCGTCAGGCCCCACGTGCGACGTGAACCCAGCCGGTCCGGAATCGTCAGTTCGGCGGGCGTGACGATCACCGCCGTGCTCACGTCGTGTCCCGCTTCGTCGATATAGAGGCGGTGGTATCCGAGCGGAAGGGTGCCCGGCAGTTCGAACGTGGCCTCGCCGATCAGCTTGCCGTCGACCTCGCGTGGCGCAGCGAAGTTGTCCAATTGCCGCAGACCGGCCCAGACTGTGCCGTCCTCCAAGCGAATCCACAGCCGGGCGGGTTCGCCGTGAGCCACATGCACCCAGAAGTGCGTGGGGGTGCCGGCGCGCATGACGATCACCGGCGGCAACGCACGTGACCAGTGCTCACGGTCGTGTGCCTTCAGCGCCGCGTCACGCTGCTCTGTCGTTGCGGCCTCGACGCCGAGAGCGGAGAGCACGGCAATGAGCGTCTCATCCGGCACGACGACCAGCCGGCCGTCAGCGTCCTCGTATTGAGTGGCGACGCGATGTCGGGACGCCAGCTCGACGAGCGATTGCGCGGTCATGGTGGCCATCTTGACGGATGCGGCGGCGGGTAGTGTCGCGCAGATGCGATCCGCACGGCTCGCAGCGCCTTCTACGCGCGATCGCCGGGCGAGGGCCGCAGTCGCCGCGCTGTTTTTGAGCAACGGCGCGATGTTCGCGAATCTGTTGCCCAGATACCCGGAAATCAAGGCGGACTTGGGGTTGTCCAACGCCATGTACGGAGTGGCGGTTGCGGCGTTCTCGATCGGCGCGCTGATCAGCGGCCCTTGGGCCGGCGTGCTTCTGCGCCGGTTCCGTTCGGCACGGGTCGCGGTGTGGGGCTCTGGCGGGATTGCGGTCTTCGAGTGGCTTGCCGGAGTGGCCCCGTCAGCGGTGACGTTCGCGGCGGCGCTGTTCGTGGCCGGCGCGGCCGATGCCGTGACCGACGTCGCGCAGAACGCACAGGGTCTGCGGGTGCAACGCTCCTATGGGCGTTCGATCATCAACTCCTTTCATGCGGTCTGGTCGGTGGGGGCGATCCTCGGGGGAGCGATGGGCGCCGTGGCGATCGCGCTACACATCCCGCGTGGACCGCACATGGCCGCGTCGGCGGTCCTGTTCGCAGGGATGTGCGCCCTCGCGTACCGCTTCTTGCTGCCTGGCCCCGAGGAAAAGGCAGCAGCCCGGGTCCCCGTCTCGAGGGCCGGGTTCCGAACGGCGACGTACGCGGTGCTGGCAGCGCTCGTGACGATGGCCATCGCCTCGGCCGTCGTGGAGGATTCCGGCAGTTCGTGGGCGACGCTGTATCTGCGGGAACTCGGCGCGCCTGGGGCACTCGCGGTGTCCGGCTACATCGCCGCCGTGGGCTTCCAGTTCGTGGGGCGTCTGGTGGGCGATCGCCTCGTCGACGTATTCGGACAGCGCGCCGTGGCGCGCACCGGCGGCGTGATCGCGGCCGCAGGTATGGGTCTCGCACTGGCCTTTCCCAGCGTCCCTGCGGTGATCGCGGGCTTCGGCGCCGCGGGTTTCGGGGTCGCGACGCTGTTTCCCGCCACGCTGCAGCGCGCCGATGAGCTGCCCGGCCTCAAGCCAGGCACCGCCTTGACGGCCGTCACGTGGCTTATGCGAGTCGGATTCGTCAGCGCACCAATGATTGTCGGCGCGCTCGCAGACGCCTACAGCCTCCGCGTCGGCCTGCTTACAGTGCCGGCGGCCGGGGTCGTGGTGATTGTGCTGGCCGGCGCACTCGCCCGACGCCGCTAAGCCGATTCCGCCTCGTCCTCGTCGTCATCGTCGTCATCTTCCCCGGTCATTTTCTGGGGGTGCCAGTAGGTGTTGGTGCGGGGTTGGCCGTGGTCGTGGTTGGGGGGTGGGATCCATTCGGTGGTGCCGTCTTTGTTTTTTCGGGTGGTCCAGCCGGTCTCGTCGATGAGGCGATTGTGTGGTCCGCAGGACAGGGTGAGGTTGTCGATGTCGGTGGGTCCGCCTTTGGCCCAATCTGTGATGTGGTGGACCTGGCTCCAGGCGGCGGGCACGGTGCAGCCCGGCTTCGTGCATCCGCGTTCGGTGGCGGTGAGCACCAGCCGTTGGGCCGGGGTGGCCAGCCGGGTGGTGCGCCCTTTGTAGAGCCGGCAGCGTTTCGCTTTGTCGAACAGCAGCAGATAGTGCGAAGCGTGGGCGCTGAGCCGGATGACGTCGCGGATCGGTAGCCGGGTGCCGGTGGCCGTCTGCGCGACGCCGGTTTTGTTCTGCAGGTCTTCCAGGGTGGCCGTGGCGATGATGGTGACCGGTAACCCGTGATGGGATCCCAGGTTCCCGGACATCAGGGTGGAGCGCACCATCATGGCCAGCGCGTCGTGGCGGCGTTGGGCCGCCGAGCGGGCATCACCGGCGACCGCTTTCTCGTCGGGCTGCCCATCTACCACGGGCTGCTCGTCGGCGGGACTGCACATCCCGGGCGCGGCCGACTTCGCGAAAATCGCGTCTAGCCCGGCGCGCATCTCGGGGGTGATGTTTCCGCTGATCGGGCTCGTCCCGTCGGGGCCCTGCGGCCCGATCGTCAGCCCACGCCGGCGTGC
>NZ_JAVHWM010000079.1:0-19460 GCF_032159765.1 Mycobacterium sp.
CTTTGCAGAGCTCGGTCCTGGTGATCGCGGTCATCGTCGCCGTTTCCGCATTCGTGATCGGGCTGTGGGCGCCGGGCCGGGATGGCAAGCAGCTCAAGGTGATCCAGCGCCTCACCGCGAGGAGTTAAAGTCCCTTCGGGCGGGTGCCGATCACGGAGTCTTCGGCTAGCCGCTCGAGATCGTCGTCGGTCAGACCGCACTCGCCGCGGAGCACTTCGCCGGTGTGCTGGCCGAGCGTCGGAGCCGGAGACGACAGCCAATTCGTCATGCCGGCGAGCCGGGCGAACGGTGGCGTCGGGTACCAGCCAGGCCCGGAACGCGGATGGTCGAGCCGCTCGAAGAACCCCCGATCGCGCAGCTGGGGGTTGTCGGTTACCGCGGACGGTGACACGACGGCCGCCACTGGAACACCAACGGCGGCAAGGCGGTCGACGATCTCGTCGAGTTTCTGTCTGGCGAACCAGTCCTGAAGGCGGCGGTCGACGTCGTCGACGCTTTCGCGTCGACCCGGGACCGTGGACAGTCGCGCGTCGGCGGCCCAGGCCGGTCGGCCCATGACCTGCACCACCGACCGCCAGTGCTCGTCGGTGCGGGCCGTCAGCGCGATCCAGGCGTCGTCGCCGTCGCACCGGTAGACATTCTGGACCACATCGGGATGGCCTCGGTTGCCCCGGCGCTGCAGCGTCTCCCCGAAGACCTCGAATTCGATTGCCTGCGCCGCGGTTACGTTGAGCACAGTCTCGACCATCGGCAACTCAACCAGTTGACCGCGCCCGGTGTCGTCGGCGTATTCGAGTGCGGCGAGTAACGCGAACGCGGCGTGCGCGCCTGCCAACGGGTCGCATGGG
Source organism: Mycobacterium sp. (assembly GCF_032159765.1). GTDB lineage: Bacteria > Actinomycetota > Actinomycetes > Mycobacteriales > Mycobacteriaceae > Mycobacterium. Next base: position 849 of record NZ_JAVHWM010000079.1, read on the forward strand.
CCGCGGGGCGGAACAGGTAGCCCGTCGGGCATTCCCGTCACCCACGCCAGCCCCGCGATCTGCTCCATCGTGGGAGCGAACCCGACCCGGTCGCGCCACGGGCCGTCCAGTCCGAAGGCCGGCATCCTGACGACGACCAGCCGCGGGTTCAGTTCCAGGAGTACGTCGGCGCCGAGCCCGAACTGGTCCATCACCCGCGGCGAGAAGTTCTCGATCACTGCGTCGGCCTGACCGACCAGCGTCTTGAACAACCGGATTCCGTCCTGTGACTGAAGGTCCAGCGTGACCGACCGCTTGTTGGTGTTGACGCCCTGGAACAGCCAGCCGTACTCCCACCAGTCGTCGACGTCGCGGCGCATGCCGCCGGAGTAGCGAATCCCGTCGGGACGCTGCACGGATTCGATTTTGATGACGTCCGCGCCGAACGCGGCCAAGGAATGGGTCGCCGACGGTCCCGCCCAGAAGGCGGTCAGGTCGACGATCCGGACCCCGTCCAAAGGCAGGGCCGATATCGACCGTTCGGCGAATTGCTTTGGCCGCCAGTCGATCCCGGTGTCTGACTCACCGACTGCCGGTGCGTGACGCAGCCGAGCCGGTCCCGACTCCGACATCAGCCACGGGGGCCGCGGCTGGTCGAACCCGGCGGGGTTACGCACGAAGGCGTTTCGCGCGCTCACGTATTCCATGTCGGGAATCGTGGCGCCGTTGCCCAGTGGTGCGATCGGCAGCCGGAACAACCCGCCGAGCTCGACGATCTCGGCTACTGTCCGGTTCCGCAGCCACGGCCCGATCCGCTCGCGGATCCAGTCGCGGTAAGCCCAACGGCCCAGCTGGAATTGCAGCTCCTTGTTCTCGGCGAGATCGGGGCACTCCACCATCGCCGCGAAGTCAAGCCACTGTTGACCGGTGATGAACGTCATGCCGACATAGCCGTCCTTGGCCCGCTCGATCGACGGGACTTCGACAGAGCGCTTGATCGGCGGCACTTCGATCAGCTGGGAGTGCAACCACTCGCAGCTCTGCATCAACGTCAGTGCCTCGAGCATCGACATGTCGAGGTGCTCACCGTGTCCGCCGCGGCGAACGCGGCGGCGGATCGCCAGCGCCCCGAAGGCGGCCAGCGCGCCCCCCATGTACTCACCCAGCTCGCCGCCGATGGCTATCGGTGGGCCGTCGGGGTCGCCGCGAAAGCCGGTGCAGCCCGACCACGCCTGCAGCGTGAATTCCGTTGCCGTGCGCTCGGACCACGGGCCGGTCCAGCCGAAGTCGGAGATCGTGACGACGACGCATCCCGGCGCGTTCTCACGCAACCGGTCGGGGTCGATGCCGAGGTCACGCGCCTGCACACGCGTCGCGGTCACAACCACCACATCGGCACCGGCCACAATGTCGGCGGAAACTGTTGTCGCGCTTCGCTTACCGGCATTAAGGTAGCAGAACAGCGGAGAGTCCGAGGTGGGCTTCACGCCGGTGGCCGTGTAGGTGCGCAGCGGGCTGCCCTCGGCCGGTTCGACCTTGACGACGTCAGCGCCGGCGTCGGCGAGCAGCTTGCCGCAGTAGTCACCGGCGATGCGGTCGCTGAACTCGACGACGCGGAGTTGCTTGAGCGGCGTACCTGCTGCCTCGCCCACGCACGCCTCCTTTGCGGCTATCACCACTATCTTAGTTAGTTTTGACAGATAGCCATCCCGTAACCCCCGCTAGCGGCGTCTTCGCTGTTAGCATTGCCAAGACAATGACTACTCAGGGGATCGGCATGGAGGTGCGCCGGCGGCTCTCGGCGCGCAGAACAGCCGAGATCATCGCCGACGAGTTGCGACGGCAAATCATCGAGGGCGAGCTCGCCGACGGCGATCTGCTGCCGCGCCAAGAGGTGCTCGTCGAGCAGTTCAACGTCAGTCTCGTGTCGTTGCGTGAGGCGCTGCGGATCCTCGAGACCGAGGGCCTGCTGTCCGTCAGGCGCGGCAATCGCGGTGGCGCCGTAGTGCACGCACCGGCCAAAGCAAGCGCGGCCTACATGCTCGGCCTGCTGTTGCAGAGCGATACCGTGCCGCTGGCCGATCTCGGCACGGCGCTTCAGGAGCTTGAACCGATGTGTGCGGCCCTAGCGGCTCGGCGCGCCGACCGTACCGACGAGCTCGTTCCCAAACTGCGCGAGATCAACGAGGCCATGGCCGAGCACATCGACGAGGGAGCCCGGTTCACCGAGATCGGCGGGCAGTTCCACGACGAGCTGGTGCGCGGCTGCGGCAACCACACGATGATCGCGGTCGTCGGCAGCCTGGAGACGCTGTGGAACAGTCACCTCCAGCACTGGGCCAACCGCACCGAGGCTCGCGGCGAGTACCCGTCGATGGGCAAGCGCCGGTATGCAATGAACGTGCACAACAAGCTGACCGATGCGATCGACGCCGGCGACGCTGAACGCGCGCGCAAGTTGGCGGCACGGCATCTGGCCGACACGCAGACGTATTTCATGGCGGGCGACCCGGAGCAGCGCATCGTAGCGGTATCACCGCAAGCCATGGCGCGCCGCCACTGAAAGGTCCTCTGTGAGAACAGCATTGATCACCGGAGGCAGCGGCGGCATCGGAAAGGCCTGCGGGCGCAAGCTTGCCGAGCTCGGCTACGACGTCGTGCTGACAGCCAGGCACGAGAAACCGCTGCGCGCCGCAGCCGACGAGATGGGGGCGCGCTACGTCGTCGCCGACGCTGCCGCACCCGAGGCGTTCGAACCGGTAGCCCGCGCGCTGGAGAACATCGACCTGGTCGTGCACGCGGCCGGCGTTCTCGGCGGAACATACGCGCGCAAGCAGACTTTCGAACAGTGGCGCACCACGATGTCGGCCAACCTCGACTCGTGCTTCGTTGTCACGTCGGCTGTGCTGCCGAAGATGGTGGCCGGTTCACGCTTCGTGTTCATCTCGTCGTCGGCGGCACACGAACCCATGCGCGCGCGCACCGCGTATTCGGCGTCGAAGGCCGGAATGAATGCCTTTGCAGGCGCTTTGGCTCTCGAGGTCGACCGCGACGGCATCGCCGTCCACCTCGTCACGCCGGGGCCCGTGGAAACGGACATGTTGCAAGACGTGCCATTCGAGATGTATGCGATCCAGACCGCCGACGTCGCCAACGCAGTCGCGTGGCTGGACACCGTGGACCCGTCCGTCGAGCTGCCGGAGATCAGGCTCAATGCGGTCACTCGGGGGCCGTGGGCACGCGAACCCATGGTGCCGATCGAGGTCGAACGGCGCGCCGCCGCGGCCAAGGCTGCCAGCCCGTGAATCAGGTCTAGCCGCGGTGCGGCTGCCCGGCGTCGTCCCAGGACGGCACCGCTAGTATTCATAAAATAGCCAAATAGGCGAAAAAGGGGTGCGCGATGTCCAGAGTGCTTGACGGTGTCCGGGTCGTGGAACTGGCGTCGTGGACGTACGTACCGGCAGCCGGCGCCGCGTTGTCGGACTGGGGCGCCGACGTGATCAAGGTCGAGAGCGTGACCACGGGCGACCCCGGCAGGGGCTTGGTCGTCGGCCCTTTCACCCGGCAGGCAGCCCGCGTCGACGCCGACTTCCTCCTCGAGCTCGGCAACCGCGGTAAGCGCAGCATCGCGATCGACATCAAGTCCGACACCGGCCGTGCGCTATTCGGCCGGCTGCTCGCCACCGCGGATGTGTTCCTGACCAATTGGCTGCCTGGCGCGTTGGAGCGGGCGCGCCTCACCGTCGACGACGTCCGTGCGTTCAATCCCAACATCATCATCGCCCGTGGCACCGGGCTGGGCGTGCGCGGCCCGGACCGCGACCGAGGCGGTTTCGATGCGGCCACCTACCTCTCCCGCGGCGGAGTCGCCTACACGCTTACGCCGTTCGGCACTGAGACGCCGGCCGTGCAGGGCCCGGGTTTCGGCGACCTGCAGGGCGGCATCACTCTTGCCGGCGGGGTGTGCGCCGCGCTGTTCCATCGTGAGCGCACAGGGGACTCGAGCATCGTCGACTCCTCGTTGCTGGCGCAGGCGCTGTGGACCATCGCCCCGTCGGTGATGGCGGCCGACTTCTTCGATATCGACGGGATTCCCGGCGCCCCACCAGGATTGGCCATGAACCCACTGGTGAACCGTTACAAGACGAAGGATGACAGGTGGATTCAGTTCGTCTTCCTGCAGCCCGACCGGTTCTGGGCCGGCTTCTGCGAGCGAATCGGTCTGCCCGAGCTGGCCGCCGACCCACGGTTTGTGCCGTCGAGCAACCTGATCGCCAACGCCGCCGAGGCGTGCGCCCTCGTCGGTGACAAGATCGCCGCGTACGACCTCGCTCACTGGCGAACCGTGCTCGAGGACGAGCCAGGCGTCTGGGGCGCCCTGGCGACACCTCGCGAGGCACTCAACGACCCGCAGACTGAACCCAACGGCTACGTGATAACCAACCACGACGACGCCGGCAAGGAGTACAAGAACGTCGCTGCCCCAGTGCAATTCGACGAGACGCCGCCCGATCCCGCGCGGGCGCCCGAACACGGACAGCACACCGAGGAGATTCTGCTCGAGCTCGACCTGGATTGGGACGACATCCTGAAGGCCAAGGAGTCCGGCGCGATTTTGTAGGCGCCGAGCGCCGAGACTAACGTTCGCCCGGGAGCGCCTTCACCGTCGGCGGCAATCCGTAAAGGGCCGTGGCGTTTCCACGCATAATGCGATCGCGTTGCTCCTTTGGGAAGCGCTTGATCGCCCACGTCGGCGAATCGTAGCTCCAGTGCGGATAGTCGGTGGAGAACATCAGGTTGTCGCCGAGATCCATCATCTCCAGGTACTCGCGGAAAGCGACGGTGTCGACGTCCTCGATCGGCTGGGTGGTGAAATACACGTGCTCACGCACATACTCCGACGGCCGACGACGCACATGCGGCAAGTCGCCACGGCGCTGCTCCCAGATGCGATCCATCCGCCACATCACCGGCATCGCCCAGGTGAATCCGCCCTCGATGAACACCACCCGAAGATCGGGGTGCCGGTCGAACGCGCCGTCGAACACGAGGCTCATCAGGTGCGACACATACAGCAACGGCCACGACGCGAAGAAGTCGTGCCAGTGCGCGGGATTGCCCACCGGGTACAGCGGAATCAGCTCGAACGGCGTCTGCCCCATCAGATGGGTCGATACGGGCAAGCCGTTGCGTGCAGCGGCTTCATACAACGGGTCAAAGTGCGTGTTGCCGAACGGAATTCCCCGGGTCTGCGGGGTCATGAGGACCTGCGCCATATACGGATGGCCTGCCCAGCGCTCGATTTCACGTGCGGCCAGCTCGGGCACTTGAGCGCTGACACTGATCGACCCTCGCCAGCGTCCGTGCCAGTTGTTCTCGCCCAGCCACACATCGGCGAGCCAGTCGTTGTAGGTGGACTTCAGCACATGCTCCGCCTCGGGCAGCTGCGCATCGCACATCGGCTCCAGCGACGCGATGCTCACCCCGGCATCGACAAGCAACTGTTGGGCGGCGAAGTCTGGGTCGCTGCCGGCCACACCGCCGGTGGGCGGCGCCGCGTCGACCCGAAGCGAGCTCGTCTTGTACGAATCCGGCGTGTCGTAGAAGTGCGAGATCGGCGAGACGGCATTACCTGTCCGCCAGAGCTTGTCCTTCCATTCCGCGGGCGCATAAGACTTGAGTACGTCGCCCGACACCGGCAACGGGTGCACATCGGTGTCGACGATCGCCACGTCGATGTCGCGGGTCTCGATGCCGACCTCTCGAGTTTCAGTGACCGTCATCGCACACTCTCCTCCACCTCGGCCGTCAGCCCGTAGAGCTCACTGGCATTGCGCCACAACACCTTTTCCCGCTGCTCGGCGTTGAGCCCAACCACCACATCTTCGGGCGTTGACGTAGACCAGTGCGGGTAACTCGACCCGTACATCAGCAGGTCGGCTTTGTCGGTGAAACCCAGCCAGCGTTCCGACAACGCGGGATCGGTCGGCCCGTCGAACGCCGACGAGCAGTACCGGACGTGCTCGCGGAGGTACTCGCTCGGATACCGGTCGACCCACGGGGTCTGGTCCCGCATCGACACCCAGAAGGTATCCAGCCGCCACATCAGCGGGGTGAGGATGTCGTAGCCACCGTCGGCGAAGACGAATCGCAGCCCCGGATGGCGTCCGAAGACGCCTTCGATAATCAGCGTCGCGAGGTGAACGAAGGAGTTCAGCGGCATGAAGGCGGCATATCCCGGATACGTGTGTGCGTGGCCGGCGAAGGTCGGTGGATAGTCAACCCCGTTGCCGCCGTTGATATGCACCGCGACCGGAAGGTTATGGGCCGCGGCCGCCTCCCAGATGGGCTCGAACACTGGCTTGCCGTATGGCTCTCGCGACTGCATGGGGATGCCGACCTGCACGAGCTTCGGATGGCCTGCGAGCCTTTCGATTTCGGCGACAGCACCTTTCGGGTCTTCGGGGTTGACTCGGATCGTCCCCCGCAGCCGCCCGGTCGAATCCGCGTCGATCCAGCGGTCAAGAAGCCAGTCGTTCACGGCCGCGCAGATTCGACTGTTGAGCAGATAATCCGCGATGTTGCCGCGGGTCAGCGGATTCAGAATGGCGTAGCTGGCGCCGCCCTCGTCAAACAGGTGGCGGCACAGCGTATCCGGGTCAGATCCCGGGTAATGGTCGCCGTAGAGATCCTGTCGGTAGCCACCGCCCGGAGCCTGGTACCACTGCTGTTCGACATCAGGAATCGCGCGCCCGCTGTATGCCGGCTCCAGGTAGCGCCGGATTTCCGCGTTGTACCGGAAATGCGGCTGGACATTCGTATCGATACATGCTCTTCGCGCAAGCGGCTCATCGATCGTCATGCGGTGAGGAACACCTCACCATCGGCGACATCGACCTGATACGTGCGGACGCGCTTGTGTGGATCCGCCAGGTTCTGGCCCGTCGTGATATCGAATTCCCACTGATGCCAAGGGCATCGCACGATTTGCCCATCCCGGACGCGTCGAAGGCCGCCAGGGGCGTCCGGCGCGGATTCATTTGTGCCGCCGACGAATCCAGCACACAACGGCGCGCCCTCGTGTGCACAGTAGTTCGCGATCGCGTACAGAGTGCCTGCCACGTTGTAGACGCCCACGCCGAACTTTCCGACCGGGACCAGCTTCATGGTTCCCGGTGGTAGCTCGTCGAGAGAGCACACGGGCCGCCGGATCACGCCGTTTCACCACCTTGCCGCAAGCAAGCCGGGCTGTCCCCGGGAACGATTGCTTGACCTACTTTACCTAAAATAGTAAAGATAGACCCACAGCGTTGTACAACGGTGGGTGGCTTGCGTCTGCATCGGGCAGGACGGGCCTCCGCTGCTCGGGAGGCATGGGTGTCGATCAGCACCGATCCACGGGATCAGCCAATCACTTTGGACAAAACCGGTGATCGGGATCCGTATCCGTACTTCGAGTACATGAGGAACACCGCTCCGGTGTGGCATGGGTCGATCATGGACAACTCCCAGACGCCGCCGGAGATGCGGCCCGACGACGAGTGGACGCTCTTCGGCTTCGACAACGTCTTCGGCAGCTTCCGCGACGACGAATTGTTCAGCTCGGAGCAATACAACGAGACCATCGGCCTGGTGTTCGGCCCGACGATCCTGGGTATGCACGGCAAGCAGCACCACGACCACCGCAGCCTGGTTTCCAAGGCTTTCCGGCAAAGCGCGCTGGAGCGCTGGGAACCCGCCGTGATCGACCCGATCTGCAATCAGCTCGTCGACGAGATCAAGGATCAGGGCTCCGCCGACCTGGTGGCCGCGATCACCTTCGAGTTCCCCACTCGTGTCACCGCTGAGCTCCTTGGACTGCCTGAGGAGGACCTCGATTTGTTCCGGCGGCTGTCGTTGCAGCTGATCTCGATATACATCGACATCGAGGCCGGCCTGACGGCGTCGGTCGAACTGCAGGCCTATTTCCAGCAGCAGGTCGACCAGCGCCGCAGCAAGATGACCAACGACATCATCGGCGACCTCGTCGCAGCAGAGATCGACGGCGAGAAGCTCACCGACGAGGCCATCATCTCGTTCCTGCGGCTACTACTTCCGGCCGGATTGGAGACGACGTTCCGGTCGTCGAGCAGCCTTCTGTATCTGCTGCTGACCCATCCCGAGCAGCTCGAGGCGTTGCGGCAGAACCGGGAGCTGATCCCGCAGGCGATCGAAGAGGGCTTACGCTACGAGACTCCGCTCGTCAGCGTCCCACGCACCACCACAAGCGACGTCGAGATCAACGGCATGTCCATCCCGAAGGGTGCACAGGTCCACCTCTGTATGGGTTCCGCCAACCGCGACGAGACGCGCTGGCCCGACCCGAACTCCTTCGACATCCACCGCACGCGCCGCGCACACATCTCGTTCGCGGGCGGGATTCACAGTTGCCTCGGCATGCACCTGGCCAGAGTGGAGACCAGGGCGATGTTGAACAGCCTGTTCGACCGCGTCACTGATCTGAAGCTGGTGCCCGACGACAACACGAGGATCGTCGGGATGCCGTTCCGTTCGCCGGCGAACCTCCCCGTGACCTTCCGGGCAGCCGTATGAAAAGTCGCGCCGCAATCCTGCACGACGTCGGCGGACCCTGGTCGGTCGAGGACTTCGAGCTTGATCCGCCGCGGGCAGGCGAGGTCCTTCTCGAGATGGCGGCAGCCGGCATGTGCCATTCCGACGACCACATCCTCAACGGTGACATGTCTGCGCCGAACGAGGTGATGAAAGCCCTCGGTCTCCCGTCGATGTTCCCTCTGATCGGCGGCCACGAAGGCTCGGCCGTCGTCGTCGAAGTCGGCGAGGGCGTCACGCAGTTCGCGCCGGGCGACCACGTCGTCACCACATTCGTCGCAGTGTGCGGCGAATGCCGGTGGTGCAGTTCGGGCATGGAGTACATCTGCGACATGGGTGCGCAGGTGATGACGCCCGGCATGCCGACCGATGGGACGTTCCGCCATCACACGGCCGACGGCCGAGACCTCGGCCATCTTTCGAAGGTGGGCGCGTTCGCGAAACACACTGTGGTGTCGCCGGATTCGATCGTCAAGGTCGATCCGCACCTGCCACTGCTTCCGATCGCGCTGCTGTCGTGCGCGGTGCCCACGGGCTACGGATCGGCGGATCACCGCGCCAACATCCACACCGGCGACACAGTCGTCGTGATCGGCGCGGGCGGTATCGGCACCGCGGCGATCCAGGGCGCGCGGATCAACGGCGCGGCACAGATCATCGCGGTCGACCCGGTGGAGTTCAAGCAGAAGTCCGCGTTGCGGTTCGGCGCCACACACGTCGCGTCGAACACCGACGAGGCGACGTCGTTGGTTCGCGAGCTGACCCGGGGCGTGATGGCCGACAGTGTCATCGTCGCGCCCTCCCTCATCGCGGGCGAGGACGTGCAGTCGTGGCTCAGCCTGACGCGCAAAGGCGGGACGTGCGTGTTGACGGCGATGACCGCGCAGACGACGAGCTCCATCGCGATCAACCTGCAGGAGTTCACCCTGTGGAACAAGAACATGGTGGGCACGGTCTACGGTTCGTGCAATGCCAGAGTCGACGTCCCGAGGCTCGCGAAACTGTATGAAAGCGGCCAGTTGCAACTCGATGAGATGATCACCAGGCGCTACCGGCTCGACGACATCAACGACGGCTACCGCGACCTGCTGAACGGCGAAATCATCCGTGGCGTCATCGATTTCAGCCTCTGACTTCCTTTCGCCGAGTGGCCAGTTATGCGGCCCCTTTCGGCGCAACGAAGGCGTCAGTTGAGGGCGTAGAACTTCAGCGCGTTGCGACCGCCGATCTTCTCGCGGGCATCCTCGCTGATGTCGGGGCGCGTGCGCAGATGCTCTGTGCTCTCCGGCCACTCGCCGTCCCAGTGCGGGTAGTCGCTGGCGAACATGATGAAGTCGTCGCCAAGCACGTCGATGACCCCGGGCAGTATCGGCTCCTCCGGCTCGCACGTGGTCCAGATATTGCCCGCCTTCAGGTACTCATTCGGATCGCGCCGCCATCCGCGCTCGATCCAGTCGCCGCGCTTCTCGAAATGCTCGTGTAGGCGGTCGATGAAGAAGGGCACCCAGCCGACACCGGCCTCGAGGAATGCCACGCGCAACCCGGGATGCCTGTCGAAGACGCCGCCCGAGACCATCGCGGTCATCGCCGTCATCTGATCGAACGGGAAGCTAATGCAGTGCACCTGAATGTAATTTGTGAAGCGGTCGACGCCGATCTTCGGCAGATGCATGCCGGGGGCACCGTGAATGCCCAGCGGCATGTCAAGTTCGACGGCCGCGGCGTAGAACGGCTCGAGGTCGGGATGATCGAGATTTCGGGTGCGCAGCGCGGGCGGGATGTGAGTTGCCACCAGCCCGAGATCTTTGGCCTCGCGCATGATGTCGATTGCCACCTCGCCGTGCTCGATCGGTGTCACCGCAATGCCGCGCAGCCGGCCGTCCGAGGACGCGCAATAGTCCGCGATCCATTGGTTGTAGAGGCGCGCGAAACCGGCGGCCAGCTCAGGGTCTTCGATGCTGGGCACGCACAGTCCGAGGCTCGGGTACAGCACCATCGTGTCGATGTGATCGCGGTCGGCGTCAGCCAGCACACCTTGCGCCGATGAATGGTTGATGCCCGCGGCCGTCGACAGTCCGTGCTCGCGCGGACAGCCGGCGCCGGGGCCGGTGTCCTCGGGATAGGAACGGCCCTCGATCAACAACCCGCGGCCGTCGTCGCGCGGCGTGATGTGTTGCGGCCAGCGCTGCAGTGCTTCCATTGCCAGAGACGGCCCCTCGGCAACATGCCCGTCGGCATCGATGATTCGCACGTGGACCTCCCCTGGACAGGTGTCTATTTGCCCGTTTCCGCGATGTTAATATCCGCAAACCCATGAGCGAAACCATCCAGCAACTGTTGGCCGAACACGCCGATTCCGACTCCGTCGCGATCAAGTACGGCGACCGACGCTGGACATGGCGCGAGCACATCGATGAAGCGTCCGCCCGGGCCGCGGCATTGCTGGAGCTCGCCGATCAAAGCAAGCCGGTCCACATCGGGGTCCTGCTGGGCAACACTCCCGAGTTCCTGCACCAGATGGCTGCCGCCGGCCTCGGCGGATACGTGCTGTGCGGCCTCAACACCACACGCCGCGGCGACGCACTGGCCGCCGATATCAAGCGTGCCGACTGTCAGATCGTGGTCACCGACGAGGAGCACCGCGACCTGCTGAAAGGCCTTGATCTCCAAGGCATCCGGGTAATCGACTCATCGAGCGACGAATGGGCCGCGGCGATCGAGCGGGCCGGGGATCTGACCCCGCACCGCGTGGTGACGGCGATGGACACCTACATGCTGATCTTCACCTCGGGAACCAGCGGCAACCCAAAGGCCGTCCAGGTGAGCCACTTCATGGTTCTGATGTCCGGCCAGGCGTTGACCGAGCGGTTCTCGGTGACGCAGGACGACACCTGCTACCTGTCGATGCCGCTGTTTCACTCCAACGCGCTCGTCGCCGGCTGGGGGGTAGCGATCGCCACGGGCGCCGCGATGGCACCTGCGAAGTTCTCGGCGTCGGGCTTCCTGTCCGACATCCGCCGGTACGGCGCGACGTATATGAACTATGTCGGCAAGCCGCTCGCGTACATCCTGGCCACGCCGGAAAAGCCCGACGACGCCGACAACACGTTGCGCACCGCCTTCGGCAATGAGGCCAGTGACCGCGACATCGAGGAATTCCAGCGCCGCTTCGACATGGTGGTCTGGGACGGTTTCGGCTCGACTGAGAACGCCGTGATCGTCACGCGCGAGGAAGGCACACCGAAAGGCTCACTCGGCAAAGGCTTTCCGGGCGTCGCGGTGTACAACTCCGAGACTGTGACCGAATGCCCGACGGCGATTTTCGACGAGAACGGCGCGCTGGCCAACGCCGACGAGGCCGTTGGGGAACTCGTCAACACCGACGGACGCGGCTTTTTCAGCGGCTACTACAACGACGACAACGCCACGGAAGACCGCATGCGCCACGGCATGTTCTGGTCGGGGGACCTTGCCTACCGCGACGCCGACGGCTGGCTGTACCTGGCCGGGCGCACCGCCGACTGGATGCGCGTCGACGGCGAGAACATGGCAGCGGCCCCGATCGAGCGAATCCTAGTCCGCCAGACCGCGATCAACCGCGTCGCCGTGTACGCGGTGCCCGACGAACACGTCGGCGACCAGATCATGGCTGCCATCGTGCTGAACGACGGTGCCGAGCTGACCCCCGAAGAGTTCGAGGCGTTTCTGGGCGCGCAGACCGATCTCTCACCCAAGGCCTGGCCGCGATACGTCCGGCTCGCCGACGACCTGCCGACCACGGCAACGCACAAGGTGCTCAAGCGCGAGTTGGCCGCAGAAGGCCCCACAGCCGGCGCCGGGGTGCTGTGGCGCCGCGAACCGCGCGGCACGCGCTACGAAGTGGGCTGACGCTCAGCTCGCGTCGGCCAGCGCCTGGGTTCGGGTTAACTCACGAAAGAGCTTGGTCGCGGATTCGATCGCGTGATCGGCGAAGTACATGAACTCCTCGTAGCACGTGACCGAGCCCTTGTATTCGACGTCGACACCCACCCGCGTCGGGTCGGACGACTCGTGCACGATTGCGTGTGCGCAGGGGTTGGCGAAGCTCCATCGCGCCGTGAGCCCGCGCAGGCGAGCACCCTCCTCGGCGGGAAAGAAGCAGGCAGGAGTCACCCGAATCGTGCAGACGTCCGGCCGGTCGGGCGTCGGCCCCAGATGGACGTGCAGCCGCGAGTGGTCGACGGGCATGATGAAGAAGGACTCCCCGTCGTGGTGGCCGCGGAAGGATCGGATCCCTCGAGCGCGCAGATAGCGCTCGATTACCTCGGTGTCGAACGGTTCGGTTCGCATGGGCACTCCAACGGTCAAGAGAACGGGGGCAAGGCTCATCGTGCCGACCGGTCTTAGTCAAAGCCTTTGAGCCGAGCCATGCTGCTGCGAAGAATCTGTTGAGAATCTGCTGAGTGCCTGTCCGCATCTTGCGGCCGCGTGCAGGGCACAATGCGGACATGGCCTTCGCGCGCTGCCTATTGCTCTTCGCGCAAGCGGCTCATCGCTGCCTATTGCTCGGCGCCGCTCTCGTCGCCACCGCCGGCTGCGGCGCGGCCCGCGCTGACGTGCCGCCGGTGAGTGACCAGGCGCGCGCCGCGGGCTTCGTCGACGTTCGGACCGTCGTCGCCGATGCGGTGATCGACCTGCAATACGCCACCCCGAAGAACTTCGTCGGCGAGACGCTGTACCCGGCCGACGCCCGCTGCCTCGTGCACCAATCGATGGCCCCCGGCTTGGCAGCGGCCGCCGATGCCTTGAGGCCGCAGGGCTACGTGCTCGTTTTCTGGGACTGCTACCGACCGCACGCCGTGCAGGTCCGGATGTGGGACAAGGTGCCCAACCCCGCGTGGGTGGCACGGCCGGGTTCCTACGCGCGCAGCCACGAGTCGGGCCGCTCGGTCGACGTCACGATGGCAGCCGCCGGGCGCCTCGCCGACATGGGGACCGAATTCGACGACTTCAGTCCGCGGGCACAAGCGTTCGCGACCGACGGCGTCAGCACAGCCGCACAGGCAAATCGCGCCAAACTCCGCGACGCGATGAGCTCCGGCGGTTTGACGGCGTACTCCGGCGAGTGGTGGCACTTCGACGGGCCGGGCGCCAACGTTGGACGCCCGATCCTCGACGTGCCGGTCAACTGAGCGGCGTCCAGCGGTACGATAAGGTATGGCCAAATCGACGACGGTCGCTCCGCACTCGACGCACGACGGGGCCTCTCTCACTCAGCCTTGAGGGGATGAACTGACCGGCCCGGACATGACACCGGAGCCGGAGAGATTAATGCTCACCGGCGATTGGCATCGCAACGCCCGCTGGGCCATGCGCATGATCGAACACGCCGACGACAACGGCGTTGACACGATCGTTCAGCTCGGCGATTTCGGCTTCTGGCCGAAGGACGACGGCACCGACAAGTACGTGGACAGGTTGTCGAAACAGTTGGAGCAGCGTGGGATTCGGCTGTTCTGGCTGGACGGGAACCACGAGAATCACGACGCCATTCACGCGGGGCTTGCGGGCGATCGCGGGCAGGTCGTCTATCTGCCGCGGGGCTTTCGGTGGCGCTGGTGGGACAAGGAGTGGATGGCCGTCGGCGGCGGTGTCAGCGTCGACAAGTCATGGCGCACGCCCGGTATCGACTGGTTCGACCGCGAGGTGCTGTCCCCCGACGAGTTCGAATATTGCTGCCGCGACGGCAAAGTCGACGTCATCGTCAGTCACGACTGCCCGGCAGGCGTCCAGGTTCCCGGCTTCCACGCCGAGGAGAAGCAGGGGCTGGCGCCGAACTGGTTCCCTCCTGAAGCCATCGCCGAGAGCGAAGCGCATCGCGCTCTGCTGGCAGCGATCTGCGAGGCCACCGGTCCTACGTATCTGTTCCACGGCCATTACCACAGCAGCTACTGCGATGAATTGCCGTCCAACACGGATATTTTCGGACTGGACAAGGACGGCAGTTCGGTGGCGGACAACACTTTGATCCTGACCGCGGAGGACCTCAGCTAGTCGCTGCCCATCACGGCGGCAGTCGCCTGAATGATGAGTTCCACGGCGTCCTTGCGGGGCATGGCTGCCAACAGTTGATACGACATGCGCATGATGTCACCGGCCATGTGGGTCGGCCCGTTGGCCAGGTTGTCGAACGCCTCGGCGATCACCGCCTCGACGGGGATGGCATCGGATGGTTGTTGATCTTCGGATGCGATTGTGCCCCTTTCGGCTTCAAGACGGCGCAATGCCGGGGTGTCCGTCTTGCCGAGTATGAGACCGAGCACGTCGACGCCCTTGTCATGCAACTCGGCCCAGAGCGCCTCGGCGAAGATCATGTCGAAGGCCTTGGACGCCCCATAGGCAACCATGTTGGGCCCGCCCACGATTCCTGCACCCGAACCGAAGATGACGATTCCGCCGTGGCCCCTCTCGACCATCCCCGGCGCGAACTGGTGGCACAACTGCATGGGCACCAAACAGTTGCGCTGCACCATCGTCTCGGCGGCCTCGATGGGACTGGCGAGGAAGGACTTGAAGTCCGGATCGGCGCCCGCGCAGTACACCAGGAACCCGACCTCCAGGTCCTTCGTGGCGTCGACGATCGTCGCCGTCGCCCCGGGTTGAGCGAGATCGACTGCCAGCGTTCGGGTCTGGGTGCCGTTGCGCTCCCGGATACCCGCCGCGACCTCGTCGAGCACCGACTGCCTACGCGACAGCAGCACCACGTTGACGCCGCGCTCGGCCAGTCCTTCGGCGAATGCAGAGCCGACGCCGTCAGAGGCGCCCGCAACCACCGCCCACGGCCCGTATTTCTCCGCGAATGTCATCGCTTCACCCCTTCACTTCCCCGACCATGACCAGCCGCACCGACATGAAGCGGCGACGTGATACTTGCCATCCATTGGCGGTGCGCACGAGCTCGTCGTCGTAGTAGCCGATGGCGTTGACGCCAGATGTGTTGTCCGCAGCCATGATCAGCCCGTCGACGTAGGTGCGCGCCGTAGCGCGGTCGCTGTCGACCGAGATCGCCTGGTTGGTCAGGCGGTGCAGTGTGTGCCCTGCGCCCGAGTGGGACAGTTCCATGAACTCGGTGATCGCGTCGGCACCGGTCCAGGTGCCGATTTCGCCGTAGTCGATTTCGCAGTCTTCGGTGAAAACCGTTCGGAATAGCGCCCAGTCCCGCCGATCGATGCCCGTGGCATACCGAACGAGCACATCGTTGATGTCTTGGCGGTCTTCGTAGGGGGTCACGCGATGTCTCCGTTCGGGTGCACGACGATGCGCGGCGGGCCGTCGAACTTGCGGGCGAGCTCGAGCGCGTCGGGCACCTCGTCGAGCGTGATGACCTTCCCGACACTGGGCAGCGGGTCAAGTCGGCCCGACGCGATGGCGTCGAGGGTCCCGTACCAGTCCTCGGGGTGCGGACCGCCGCCGAACTGCATGGTGACGGGGTCCTCCGTCTCGCGGACCTGAAGCTGCCCACCCCGCAACACCACGGCCCGCATCGAGCACCCTTTCTCGATTATTCGAGTAATATTCTCGAAAATCAGACTGAGCGTAGGTAGGTGCCGTGGAGGGAGTCAAGGCATGCAGGGCTCGACCTCGGCGCCCACCTCCCGGGTTCTCGATGTCGTCGAGTTGCTCGCTCGGCCCGGCAACGAGACGCTCAGGTTCTCCGACGTGGTGCGTGAACTCGACCTCAGCCAGGCCACCGCGCACGCGATCTTGAAGACGTTGTGCGACCGCGGTTGGGCCAGCCGGGATCCGGTGGACAAGACGTTCTCGCTCGGGCCCGCACTGGCCGTCGTCGGGGCGCGAACCGACGCGGCACGGCCTCTGACTCATGCGGCGCGCGCTGCCGCGCTGCGGCTCGCTGACGACTGCGGTTTCGCCGCCTCGGTGGTCGAGCGGTTCGGCGAGTCGCTGGTGATCACGGCATTCGAGGGCGCGGGCGACCAGCGGGCGGCGCCCGGTGACCGCATCCGCTATGCGCCACCGCTTGGTGTTGCGTTTGCGGCCTGGGACACCGAGGAGGAGCAACGCGCGTGGATGACACGCAGCGGATCCTCTGACGCCGCGCTTATCGAGCGGTTGAAGAGAGTCCTCGCGCGCACGCGGGAACGCGGATTCGACGTCGACTGGACGACACCGGCCTTGATGCGGGCGGCTCACGTGGTGGGCACGCTGCCCAGCGACGGACTGCCAGATCATGTGAGGGATATCACCGACCAATTGTTGGTCGAGTTCACCACGATCGGATTGCTTTCTGACGACGTTTCGCAGCGACGCGCTCAACCGGTCGCGACGATCGCAGCGCCGGTGTTCGACCGCCGACACCGCGTCGCGTTGATCGTCGCGGTGCACCCTCTGCGCGCGCTGACCTTGACAAACATCAACGCGATCGGACGACGCGTGACGCAAGCTGCAGCGTCGGTCAGTACGCACAGCAGCTGAAGGGCCCAGCCGTCCGCGTCATGGACGCCGCGCTGGCGTCACGCGTGGGACAACGAGTGTTCATCCGCCTCCGAGCTGCAGGGCCCGGCGACCTGTGGAAAAGTTGGCCACTATGGCTGGCAAACTCGGCGCACTCCATGCTGCGCAAAAGAGGTCCGGCTTGTGCGCACGTATTGGCTCCACGAGGGCCGGTTGACATGGGTAAACAGATCCGTGTCATGGATGCGATGTTGTCGTCGCCTCCGACCGAGCAAACTATCGATATCGCGAAGGCGATCGCGGCGCTTGACCGCAAGGCGCCAAGCGGTGGGGGCCGATCGCCAGCACCGTCGCCTCGACAGCTTCAGCGCGTCAACTCCGTACGTCGAGCGCTCGCGACGACCGCGCTCGGCGGCCTGTTGATCGGTGGAATCACCCTGCTGACGTCGTCGACCAACGCGCCGTCGGGGCTGGCGGCGGGGGTCGCCGACCAAGCCAACGCCATCTTTGGCAAGGCTCGAAGTGGCGATTGTGTCGACTGGCCGACGAACGCGCCCCAGCTGGCGCAGCTCGTGGACTGCAACGACAAGCACGTGTTCGAGGTCGCCGAGACTGTCGCGATGCAAAGCTTCCAACAGCCCTGCCAGCAGGCGGTGCAGCGCTACCTTGGCGCCCACTACGATCCGAACAGCAAGTTCACCGCCTCAGTCATGTGGCCGGGCGAAACGTCGCAACCCGTTGGGCGCCAACTGTTGTGCGGCCTGCAGCTGACTGGGGCGGGTAACCAACCGGTCGCCTTCGCAGGCAGGATCGCCGAACTGGACCAGTCGAAGACATGGCCCGCGAGCACGTGCCTCGGCATCGACCCGGCAACAAGTCAGTCGACCGACGTTCCCGTGGATTGCGCTGAGAGTCACGCGCAGGAGATCACCGGCTCGGTGAACCTGGCCAACACATTCGGCTCGGCACCGCCGGCACCCGACGAACAGGATGCGGTTCTGAAAGTCGGATGTGCCCGGACGGCAGCCACTTACCTCGCGCCGGCCGGGATGCGAGACATCGGCGTGACACCGATCTACCGCACGGTGTCTCCGCAGAGCTGGTCGGCAGGCAGCCGGCAGGTGTCGTGCGGGATCGGCGCGCCTGTGGCCGATGGCGGTTTGGCGCCACTCGTCGGCAGTGCCAAAGGCCGACTGTCGATCAATGGCGAAGCGCCGATTTCCGCGGGCGTGGCGGCGCCTTCGCCCGTCAGCGCGATGCTCGTCGCGGCCGAGTCGCCACAGCCGCCCGCGCGTCAGCAGGCACCGACGGTCACATCAGCAGCGCCCTCGCCCCCGGCGCCTGTGGCGAATCCGGTTGCGGCGAAACCTCCGTCGTCCCCCGCCGCGGTTCCCGCACCCGCACCGAGTGCTCCACCAGGTCCGCTACCTGGTCCCGCCGCGCCGCCCTCCGAGACGCCTTCTGCGCCAGTCGGGCAGATCATCGAAATTCCCGGGTTGGCACCGATCACGTTGCCGGTGTTCCCGCCGCCTGCGCCGCCACAGCCTGAGGGCTGACCCGCACCAAAACCTC
>NZ_JAVHWM010000092.1:0-7402 GCF_032159765.1 Mycobacterium sp.
TAACTCCTCGCGGTGAGGCGCTGGATCACCTTGAGCTGCTTGCCATCCCGGCCCGGCGCCCACAGCCCGATCACGAATGCGGAAACGGCGACGATGACCGCGATCACCAGGACCGAGCTCTGCAAAGCGTGCACGAAAGCATCCTGGCTCGCGACCGCCAGCTGATGACCCTGCGGGCCAAGGTGTTCAGACACCTTGAGTGCGGACGCCAGCGAATCCGAAGCGGGCTCGCGCACCGGCTCCGGCAACGCCGCAACGGCGGGGCCCATGAGGCTTGCGTACCGGGCAGCCAAAATCGAGCCAGCGACCGCGATGCCCAGCGCGGCGCCGATCTCACGCGCGGCGTCGTTGACCGCCGAGGCGACACCCTGCTTGTTGTCCGGAACCGCGCCCATGATGGCCGAAGTCGCTGGGGCAGTGATCAATCCGATCCCGATGGACAGGAATATCCACCGCCACAGCAGATCGAGATACGTCGAGCTCATGTCGACGGATTGCAGGAGGAAGAAGCCCACCGAGATCAGAAGCAGTCCGCTGAACAGCACCAGCCGCAGGCCCAGCCGAGGCAGGTACCAGAACGAAAGTGCTGACAGTGAAACGATTCCCACCATGAGCGGGGCGATCGCGAACGCGGTGGTGATTGCGGAGTACCCCATCACCAGCTGCAGATGCTGCACCAACAGGTAGAAGAAGCCGAGGTTCGCGGCGAAGAAGATGACGATGGTCGCCGCCCCGGTCGCGAATCCCGGGTCGGAGAACACCCGCACATCGAGCAGGGGCTGCCGTCGCCGGAGCTCAACCACACCGAAAATCACCGCGAGCACCATTCCGGCAGCGATCGACGCGTACACCACGGGGTGCGACCAGCCGTGGCTGGGCGCTTCGAGGATTCCGAAGACCAAGACGGCCACCGCGGCGCCGATCAGGACTGCGCCGGGCCAGTCGACCGGTGGAGCGTCGGCGACCCGCGACGGCGACACCGTGAACCCGAGTACCAAAAGCAACAACGCGGCGCCGCCCAGCCCCCAAAAGATGGACTGCCACGGCCAGATATGCAACAACCCGCCTGAGCACAGCATGCCCAGCGCTCCACCTGAGCCAGCGACCCCGGCCCAGATTCCGACGGCCTTGGCCCGTTCCTCCGCGGAATACACGGCCGTCAGCAGAGACAACGTCGACGGCATGATGAACGCCGCACCCAGGCCGGCGACCGCACGCGAGACGATGATCTGTACGGGAGTGGCGAACACCAGGGGGGCCAGTGACGCCACTGCGAAAAGGGCAAGCCCGGCCAGCAGCGCCCGGCGCCTGCCGTAGCGATCCCCGATCGCGCCCGCCGGCAGAAGCAGGCACGCCAGCACCAGCGTGTACCCGTCGACCACCCATGTCAGCTGCGTCTGGGTAGCCGATGTCCCGACTGCGATGTCGCCGAGCGCGGTGTTCAGGGCAGTCATCGACCCGACCACCAGCGCAACGCCTGCGCAGGCGATCACCAGCGTCCACGTCCTGCGGCGGCTTGGGCCCCCGATACCGGCCGAGTCGGTAGCCTGGTCGGTCTGAACTGTGTCGAGCGAGGTCATGCACGTCTCCTCAATAGGGAGCAGCAAACATTGAGACTATCAGTCTCGTATGAATACCCATAGTCTGGATATCCCGCACATGGAGGTGCAACCGGTGGCTACGGAACGACGCGCGGATCCGCGACCAGCATTGTCGCGGGCGCGTCTTCTCGACGCGGCGACGAACCTGCTGCGTTCGGGCGGCCCGAGCGCCGTGACCGTCGACGCCGTCACCCGCGCGGCCAACGTGGCGCGAGCGACGCTCTACCGCCACTTTCCCAGCGGAAACGACTTGTTGGCAGCGGCTTTTCATTCGATGATCCCGCCGGCCCCGACGCCCGCCGAAGAGGGCTCGTTGAGTGAGCGACTCATCGCGCTGGTGTACGCGTGGGCGGAGTCGATGGCCGCAGCGCCCGCGATGATGTCGGCGATGTCATGGCTGGCTCTGGGCAGCGGGTTGGAGGGCCTGCCCGGTGGGCGCCCGGCGCGCGACAGCGCGGAGGTCCAGACGCTGCGCGAACGTGTCGCGCAGCAATACTTCGCGCCCTTCGACGCGATCTTCGACAGCCCGCAGGCGCAAGCCGAACTCGGCGATGTCAACCGCGTTCAGGCGATCGCCCTTCTCATCGGTCCGATCGTGCTGGGCAAGCTCAGCACGCTGGAGTTCGACTATCGCGAGTGCGCCAGCACCGCGGTCGCGGGATTCCTGGCCACTCACGCGAAATAGCCGCGAACTTCCTCAGCGCGGGCGCAGCGAGATCGACATCCCGTCGAAGATCGACATGTTGTTGGCGAGGTTCGGATACGCCACCTGAGGCGTTCCGAGCTCGATGTCGGCGGCGCGGCAGAGCAGCTCGTCGAGCACCGCGCGGATCTCGGCGCGCGCCAGCATCGCACCCAGGCAGTGGTGGGGCCCGCCACCGCCGAACGTGACGTGCGGGTTGTCGGTGCGGCCGATGTCGAACGCGAATGGATCGTCGAACACCTCTTCGTCGCGATTGGCCGATCGCAGCATCGACACCACCCGATCGCCTTTGGGGATCGTCACCCCGTCCATCTCGACGTCGACCTTCGTGCTGCGCGTCCAGAACGCCACCGGTGACGCCCACCGCAGCACCTCTTCGACGGCGCTGGGCCGGATCGCCTCGTCGGCGCGGTACCGCTCGATCTGCGCGGGGTTCGCGACGAACGCCTGCAGGCCTGAGGCGAGCGCGTTCTTTGTCGTGTCGCTGCCCGCGAAGGCGATGACGAAGAAGAAGATCTCCAGCTCGTTGGCCGGGATGGACAGCTGCTCTCCAGTGTCGTCGGTGACCACCGCCGAGGTCAGCGTGCTCCAGATGTCGTCGGCCGGGTGGCGCCGCTTCTCGGCGGTCAGCTCGAGCGCATAGGTGAAGATCTTTCCGAAGAGCTCAAGTGCGCTCTGCGGCGGTGCCTCGGCACCCGGTGCACTGGTGCGCAGGATGAGGTCGAGGGTGTCGAAGATCTCCGGCCGGTCGGATTCCGGGATGCCGATGATGTCGCCGATGACGCTCATCGGCAGAACATCGGCGACGTCGTGGATCCAGTCGCCGCCGCCCGCGTCCAGAAGGTTGCCGATCAACGAGGCTGCCCGCGCGCGGATGCCGTCCTCGAGCTTGGCGATGGCGCGCGGGGTGAACGCGTGGGACATGACGCGACGCCGTTTTGTCAGGTCCGGGGGATCCATGTTGATGATGGTCGGGAACGAGCCCACCGGGCCGACGCCCTGGATGAGCGGCCCGTCGGCGGCGGTGAACGAGTCGGTGTCGCGGTGGATGCGCTGCGCGTGCCTGTGTTTTGTGGTCATCCAGAAATCGCGCTGAACGGTCTTGGCGACGCCCGGCGTGAGTTCGTGGTGGAAGATCGGCCGGTCGCGGCGCAGCTCGGCAAACAGCTCGTCGGGAAAACCGTTGCGCCACAGCGTGAAATCGGAAAGGTCGACCGATTCAGTGGTTGTCATGCGCTTCCTTCGCGTCGGTTCGGCTCCCCCAGCGTACGCGGGAGACCTGCTTGACCCATACTCTCTAAAATAGTAAAAATAGACCAAGTGCGTGGAGCGTACTCGCTGGATGCTGCGGGTGTACGGCGTTACGCTTCACGTGAAGCAGCCGAACGCCTGTCGTGAACGGAGTGGCGCAGTGACGCGGACGCGAGGACCAATGCAGTGACAGACACCGCTGACTTGACCGGCACTGCCGAGGAAGCGATCGATCCCTCGGAACGCGAGTTCGGGCCGCACGGGATCTCGCTCTCGCCCTACCGGTTCCCGACGGGGTGGTTCATCGTCGGGTTCGCTTCCGAGCTGGCTCCAGGCCAGGTGAAGCGCGCCCACTATTTCGGCGAAGAGCTGGTGATCTTCCGGACGAAGTCCGGGAAGATCAACGTTCTCGACGCGTACTGCCTGCACCTCGGCGCGAACATGGGTGTCGGCGGCACCGTCGAAGGCGAGAACATCGTCTGCCCGTGGCACGGCTGGCACTGGCGCGGCGACGGCACCAACGCGCTGATTCCATACAGCAAGATCGGCTGCAAGACCAACCTCCACATCAAGACGTACCCGGCCCAGGAGTGGTACGGCTTCATCGTGGCGTGGCACGAACGTCACGGCCGCGCGCCGTACTGGCAGCCCCCGGTGCTGCCCGAGCTGGAGACCGACGAGTATTACCCGCTGCACCCTCACAGTCGGATGCTCAATCGCGTGAAGGTGCATCCGCAGATGATCATCGAGAACGCCGCCGACCCGTACCACGTGCAGTTCGTGCACAAGGCCGACAGCGCCGCGAACACCACCTCGTTCGACGTCAACGGTTATCACCTGCACGCCACGGTGACCGCCAATTTCGGTGGCGGACGGCCGAAGACGTGGCTGACGCCCAACGGCCCAGTGGACGCGAAGATCATCTACGACAATTACTCGCTGGGCTTGGGCCTGGTGCGCTTCCCGTCGGAGTTGGTCGCGACCATCGAAGTCACCGGCCAGACACCCGTCGACGAGGACTACACCGACTACTTCTACACGCAGGCGTCGATTCGCGAGCCCGGAGATACCGGTGATGTGCCGAGCGGTCGCGCCGCGCGGTTCCTGCAGCTACAGCAGGAAGTGATCAAGCAGGACTTCTTCACCTGGGAGAACATGAAATACCTGGAGAAGCCCAATCTGGCGCCCGAGGAAGCGCGCGACTATGCGGCGCTTCGGCGGTGGGCACACCGCTTCTACCCGGGCGAGCAACCGTCGCCGCAGGACTTCGGGTACACCGCCGACGGTGCGCCGGATCCGGACGCGGCCAACACGTAATGCCGCCGGGAGCGGGAATCGGCCCGTCGGCGTTCGGTGTCGAACGGTTTGCGGTGCCGTCGGTGCTCGATCTGCGTGCCGACCAGCACCCCGACCGGGTCATGATGAACATCGCCGGTACCTCAATCACTTTCGCGCAGATGCGCGATCGTTCCCGCGCTGCGGCGAACATCCTCCTCGCGCGCGGGGTGCAGCGCGGCGACACCGTCGCCCTTTTCACGGGGACGCGCCCGGAGTGGGTGTATTTCTGGCTCGGCGCCACAAGGATCGGGGTGACGACGGCCGCGGTCAACGCGGCGAACAAGGGCGAATTCCTGGTGCATGCCTTGCGTCTGTCGAAAGCCAAAGTGGTCGTCACCGACGATGACCGGCGCCCCCGGGTCGACGACGTGGCGGGTGAGCTCGATGCCTTGGAATATGTTCTCGTAGTTGGAGATTCGATCGGCGAGCAGCTGCGTGACGCATCCGTCGATGCGCCGGCCGGCTCGCCCGTCGCGCCGGACGACGTCGGCGTGCTGTTCTTCACCTCGGGCACCACCGGGCCGTCGAAGGCTGTCGCGACCACGTGGCACTACCTCTTCAGCGTCGCCGCCACAGCGGCATCGGCATGGGAATTCAGTGCCGGAGAGTCGCTGTGGTCCGCGATGCCGCTGTTCCATCTCAGCGCGGCGCCGATCGTGCTCGCTCCGATGCTCGTCGGTGGCACCAGCGTGCTGGCCGCCGGATTCCATCCCGCGGAGGTGTGGGACGAGGTACGTGGTTGCGGCGCAGTAGGATTCGTCGGCGCTGGTGCGATGGTGTCGATGTTGTGGAATCGGCCGCCGGATGCGCGCGACGCCGACCTGCCGCTGCGATTCATCTCGGCGGCGCCGATCGGAGCCGACATCTACCGTGCCATCGAGAACCGGTACAACTGCCGTGTCGTGTCCATGTACGGGCTCACCGAGGCCTTCCCGGTAGCGGTCAAAGCGGTCTCCGATGAGGGCGTGCCCGGAACGTCGGGCTCCGTCAACCCGGCGTTCGACGTGCGTATCGTCGATCGCGACGGACAGGATCTGCCGGTGGGTGGCGTCGGCGAAATCGTCTGCCGTGCAAGGCTTCCACACCTGATGAGCGAGGGCTACGTCTCGGCGTCGCAAGGGCCGGGAATTCGCGTCGATGCGCACCCGGAGTGGTTCCACACCGGCGATCTCGGCGCGCTGGACGCCGATCGGAACCTCACCTACGTCGACCGCGTCAAGGATTCTCTGCGGCGTCGTGGTGAGAACGTCTCGTCGCTCGAGATCGAGACGACGGTGATGCAACACCCCGGGGTACGGGAGGCCGCTGCGGTCGGCGTTCCGAGCGAGCTGGGAGAGGACGACATTCTCGTGCTCGTCACGGTGCATTCTGACGCTCCTCTCGATCATGCCGAGTTGCTGGATTTCTGCGCGGCGCGGATGCCGTACTTCTGCGTGCCCAGGTATCTGGAGGTGCTCGACGAGATTCCCAAGAACATCCTCGGGCGCATTCGCAAGGACGTCCTGCGGGCGAGGGGACTTGGGGCTGACGTCTGGGACCGAGAAGCCCACGGCTACATGCTGACTCGTTAGGAAGGAAGAGAACATGACCCTGAGCTATCAACAACAATTCGTGCTCGACGGGCTGGCAGGACGGGCCGCCATCCTCAATCTGAATGCCCGGCACAACCGGCTTTACTCTGCCGGCGATCTCGTCGGCTGGATCGCCACGTTCCGGCACGCGGGCGCCAGCTATGCGCGTGCGGGGGAGACCTTCACCGACCTGGCCACGGCGTTCGACGGTGGCAACGGACAGCGGCTGGTGACGGTTGACCACGAAATCGCGGTCGACGGCGTCAATGCGACGCAGAGTTGTATTGCGCTGCTCTTCGTCGAAGCCGAGCTTCGCGCCACGGGGACTTTCACCGACACCCTGATCTACGAACGCGGCGGTTGGTACTTCACGTCGCGGCAACTGGACTGGGACCTCGTACCTCAGGAAGTGCCGGTGTGACGGCCGATGAGCCTCTCGGGCGAAGAGCGAAGAGCTCCGAGCTCAGCTACGAATTCGCGTTCGGCACCTACGAAGACGCGCTGAAGATGGTGGGTGTACGAACCGAGCCCCGCTTCGCCGGAACTGCGGTGTCGGCATCGAGGATTCAGCACTTCGCTTCGATGGTTCAGGATCACAACCCGGCCTACTGGGACGAGGAATTCGCGCGACGCGTCTGGGGCGGTCTCGTCGCGCCGCCTGCGCTATTGATGGGGCTCGTGATCCCACCGCCGTGGCTGCCGACCGGGGACCCGCGTGTCGCGTCGATCGCGATTCGCGTCCCGCTGCCGGGAAGCACGTTCATCAACGCGTCCAACGAAGCCGAGTTTGTGACGCCGATCCTCGCCGGCGACAGGCTCAACGTCGTCGAGGAAGTTGTTTCCGTGTCACCGGAGAAGACAACCCGCCTCGGCGTCGGCCATTTCGTCGAGACCTGCGACAACTTCCACCGCGACGACGGCATGCTCGTCGCGACCAA
>NZ_JAVHWM010000112.1:0-4355 GCF_032159765.1 Mycobacterium sp.
GATCTGTTTGGGCAGACGCTGGGCGACGCGGCGCAGTTCGGGATGGAATTCGATGGTCGACACCCAACCAGTATTACGTCAGGCGGGTCTCGAATGCGATGCGGTCTCCGCGGTACAGGGCGCGAACAATCTCGATCGGCCGCCCGTCGACATCGAGGGACCGGCGGTTGAGCAACAGCATCGGCATGGCCGTGGTCGACTCGAGCAGCGCGGCTTCGCGCGGTGACGGCAGGACCGTCTCGATGCGCTCGACGGCAGAGCCGAACTCAACACCGGTGGCTCTGACGGCCGCATACAGCGACGTGGACGGGTCGAACGTCTGGGGAAACGCCTTGAAGCGGCCTTTCGGCAGGTAGGTGCTCTCCAGCCCGATGCGCTGGCCGTCGGCGAGCAGCACACGCTCCACGTGCATGACGGTGTCGCCCATAGAAATGTCCAGCGCCTCCGCCATCTCTGCGGACGCCGGAACGTCCTCCCAGGTGACCGGCAGGCGACCCGGCACCCGCCCGCGCTCGGCGGCGCCCTCCGTGTACGAACGCAGCGACAGCGGCTGGACCAGTTTGGGGCGCGACACCACGGTGCCGCGGCCACGCCGCTCGATGCGGCCCTCGACCAACAGCTCGTGCAGGGCCTGGCGAACCGTCTCCCGCGACACGGCGAATCGTGCCGCCAGTTCCCGCTCGGGCGGAACGGTGTCGCCCTCGGTGAGGTCGGCAAGGAGGTCGTCGACCGCAGTGCGCACGAGGTACGGCTTCGGTAGCCGCTGAGGTTGGGTCATCACGAAAGCCTTTGACCCAACACGCGTTCCGCAATTCGCAGCACGTCGTCGATGGACGCCGCATCGCCACCCGGATCCTTGGCCGCGTCGTCGTAGCGCCGCAACCGGAGCGCGTCGGCCCACCACGGATGATCGACGTACGCCGGGTCGACGTCCGCGCCGCCCTGGTGGTGCAGCGAGTCGACCGAAACGTCGGAGAGGGTGGTGGCGTAGTCGGGATCGGTGGCCACCAGGTAGCGCTTCGCGGCCACGTGCGCACCGGCCAACCAGCCCACGCGGTCACCGAATCGCGGTGTCAACCATTCCATGGCGATCCGGTCGTGCTGCTGCGGTGAGATCTGGCCGAACTCCGGGCTGTGGGCGAGATCGTGCAGAGCGGCCGCGAGCAGCAGCTCGTCGTCGGCATCGTCGTCGCGCGCCCTGGCCGCTGCCTGCAGGGAGTGGTCGAGTTCGTCGACCGCATCCTCGTCCCATACGCCGCGCAACGAGCGCAGCAGATGACCGACTTCGTCGAGAACAGCCATGCCGCAAGCGTACCCGAGATTGGTCTATACCAATTCTTAACCTGCTGTTCCTCCCCGCCACACCTTGTGGTCTAGGTGTGGACGCGGTGACTCGGAATGGTCAGCACCATGCGGGTGGCGATCGTCGGTGGAGGCATCCTCGGCACCGCGCACGCTCTCGAGGCGATTGACCGCGGGCATGAGGTCGTCCAGTTCGAGCGCGAAGTCGAGGCGCGGGGCGCGACCGTCCGCAATTTCGGTCTGGTCTGGGTATCCGGCCGGTCGCGCAGTGAGCTGGCGGCCGCCCTGCGGGCACGCGAATTGTGGGAACGGCTCGGGGCCCAGATACCGGGAATCGGATTCCGGCCCGCCGGCTCGCTGACGTTGCTTCGCACGCCAGGAGAAGTCGCCGTTGCCGAGGAGGTGACGTCCCGCGGCGACGCCGAGCTGCGCGGCTTCACCCTGCTGGAGCCCGAACGCGTCCGTG
Source organism: Mycobacterium sp. (assembly GCF_032159765.1). Lineage (GTDB taxonomy): Bacteria > Actinomycetota > Actinomycetes > Mycobacteriales > Mycobacteriaceae > Mycobacterium. The sequence continues at coordinate 1,769 of NZ_JAVHWM010000112.1, forward strand.
CGCTGAATCCGGCGTTGCGCGGCAAGTATTTGGCGGGTCTGCATTGTTCCCGCGACGCCGCCGTCGAATCGCGACAAGCGCTGCCCGCGATGCGCTGGCACATGGCGGCCACCCGCCGGTACCGGTTCCACTCGTGCACCGAGGTACGTTCCGTCGACGCGACGGCCGTCATTGACGACCGCGGACGCCGCTATGACGCAGACGTGGTGTTGATCTGTGCGGGCGCAGCACACGGCGGGCTGGTGCGCGAGATCGCGGGCGACCTGCCGGTGCGTCGAGTTCGGCTTCAGATGATGCAGACAGAGCCGCTCGACGAGGAGTTGACCACGGCGATCGCCGATGGCGACAGCTTCCGGTACTACCCCGGATTCGCCGGGCCTGCGCTGGACCACTTGCGCCGCAGCGAATCCCAGGACGACACCGCCAGCGAGCACCGGATGCAACTGCTGTGCGTGCAACGCCTGCACGGCGGGCTGACCATCGGCGACACCCACGAGTACGACGAGCCCTTCCCGTTCGACGTGTCCGCAGCGCCGTACTCCTACCTCGCCGAAGTCGTCGAACAGTTTCTCGGCCGGGCACTTCCGCCCATCCGGCAACGCTGGGCCGGTGTGTACAGCCAGTGCGTCGACCCCGACCAGGTGGTGTGCAGAACGTCGCCGGACGACGCCGTGTGGGTGATCACGGGTCCTGGAGGCCGCGGCATGACGCTGGCCCCTGCGATCGCCGAACAGACGGCCGACCTGGTTGGCCTGTAACGCAGAGGAATGCCTATGCAGAACAAAACGATTCAGCTTGCGGTTGTCGACATGGCTGGCACCACGGTCGCCGACGACGGCCTGGTGGTCAGCGCCTTCGAGGCTGCCGCCACCGAGGTGGGAGTGCCTGAGTCGGGCGAGGAGCGCGACCGTGCTCGGCAATACGTGCTCGACACCATGGGACAGTCCAAGATCAGCGTGTTCCTGGCATTGTTCGGAAGCGAGGACCGCGCGCAAGAGGCAAACATCGCCTTCGAGCGCGCCTACGAGCGACTCATCGACGAAGGGCGTGCCAAGCCGATCGATGGTGCGGCTGAGGCGATTTCCCGAATTCGGGATGCGGGGATCCGAGTGGCACTCACCACCGGGTTCAGCGCCACCACCCAGGAGAAGCTGCTGGCCGCGCTCGGCTGGCAGTCCCTAGTGGATCTGGTGCTCGCGCCTGGCGACGGCGTGCGCGGACGGCCGTATCCGGATCTGATCCTCACCGCGCTGATGCGCCTCGGCGCCGACGGCGTCCTCAACGTCGCAACGCTAGGAGACACCAGCAGCGACATCGAAAGCGGGCTGCGCGCAGGTGTTGCGATCGCCGCAGGCACCCTCACCGGCGCTCACGACGAGCGTCAGCTCCTCGACGCCGGAGCCACCCACGTCGTCGACTCGGTCACCGAGTTCGCGGATCTCATTTTGCAAGATCGATAACGAAGAGAAGGAATCATGAAGTCGTTCAAGGTGAGTAACACCCTTCGCATAGCAACCATCGCCGTGATGGCGGCCGCGATGACCGCCGCGTGTGGCGGCACTGGCTCCTCCGGGTCGAAGGAGACGCTGACCGTCTACAGCGCCGACGGGCTCGCCACGTGGTACAAGAGCCAGTTCGACAGGTTCACCAAGGACACCGGCGTCGCGGTCAACCTCGTCGAGGCGGGATCCGGGGAAGTGGTTTCACGGGTGGAGAAGGAGCAGTCCAACCCGCAGGCCGACCTCCTGGTCACACTGCCTCCGTTCATCCAGAAGGCCGACAAATCGGGGCTACTCGTCGCCAGCGGCGTGAACACCAACGGCATTCCCGCCGAACAGGTGTCGCCGAACTACGTGCCGATCGTCAACAACGCACTGAACTTCATCGCGAACCCGAGCGCGACCCCCCAGCCCAAGACGTGGGATGACCTGCTGGCACCCCAGTACAAGGGCAAGCTGCAGTACTCCACACCCGGGCAGGCAGGCGACGGCACAGCGGTGCTGATCCTGCTTCAGCATCTGCTCGGCAAGCATGCCGCACTGGACTACCTGACCAAGCTGCAGGCCAACAACGTTGGCCCATCGTCATCCACCGGCAAGCTGCAGCCCAAGGTGAGCAATGGCGAGTTGCTAGTCGCCAACGGTGATGTGCAGATGAACCTGGGCTCGATCAAGGACGACGGCTCGAAGTTCACCATCTTCATCCCCGCGGCAGCCGACGGGAAGCGAACCACGATCTCACTGCCGTACGTCGCAGGCGTCACCAAGGGAGCGCCGCACGAGGACTCGGCCAAGAAGTTGTTGGAGTTCCTGCTGTCTGACGACGTCCAGAAGACGGTCGAGCCCGACGCGCTCGGCATCCCGGTGCGCGACCAGATCCGCACCACCGCAGGGGGTTCGGCCGCACCGAACACGCCGGCGGCGGTGCTCGACGGCGTCGACGTTTGGGTGCCGGACTGGAACACCGTGCTTGCCGAGCTGGACGCCGACGTCGCCGCGTATCAGAAGGCGACCGGGAACTGACATGAGCCGAGTCGGGGTTTTCAGGCCGCAAACCACGGCAAAACAGGCCGAGGCTGCGGAAACCC
>NZ_JAVHWM010000114.1:0-4684 GCF_032159765.1 Mycobacterium sp.
CCGTACGTCGTCGCGCAGGTCGCGATCATCGAGGACCCGCGCGTGCGGCTGACCACCAACATCGTCGACTGCGATCCCGACGAACTCGAACTCGGCCAGGTCGTCGAGGTCACGTTCGAGCAGCACGGCGACATCTACCTGCCGCTGTTCAAGCCCGCCGCTGAGCAGGCTGATGCCCCGCAAGCTGAAGACGAGATCGCGCCGGAGCGGTTCGGTGAGTACGTCCGGCCGATGCTCACGAAGGAGAAGTTCGAAGACAAGGCCGCGCTGACCGGAATCGGCATATCGGAGATCGGCCGACGGCTGATGCGCCCGCCGCTGTCGCTGACCATCGACGCCTGTGAGCGCGCGATCGCCGACGCCGGGCTGACATTCGACGACATCGACGGGTTGTCGACGTATCCCGGCGGCGGCGGCTTCGGGCCGTTCAGCGAAGGCGGCGTGACGGCACTGGAGTCCGCGCTCGGCATCCGGCCCACCTGGCACAACGGCGGCATCGAGACCTTCGGGCCCGGCGGGTCGGTGATCGCTGCGATGCTCGCTGTCGCGAATGGCCTTGCCCGCCATGTCCTTTGCTTCCGCACGCTGTGGGAAGCCACCCACGGCGAGCTGATGAAGCAGGGCAAGCTCGCGCCGATGATGCGCACCGACAGCTGGTTCCTTCCGTTTGGCGCGGTCTCCGCGGCGCACACCCTTGCCCAGAACGCCCAGCGTCACTTCCACCGCTACGGGACGACGAGAGAGACACTCGGCTGGATCGCGCTGAACCAGCGGGCCAACGCGCAACTGAATCCCACGGCCATCTACCGCAAGCCGATGACGATGGAGGACTACCTCGACGCGCGAATGATCACCACGCCGTTGGGGCTCTACGACTGCGACGTCCCGTGCGACGGCGCGGTCGCGGTGATCGTTTCCCACGTCGACGCCGCCCGCGACATGGCCAAGCCACCGGTGCTGGTCGAGGCGGTGGGCACGCAGATCATCGAGCGGCTGGACTGGGACCAGAGCACGCTGACTCACGAGCCGCAGTCACTCGGGCAGGCCGCGCACATGTGGACCCGAACGTCGTTGCAGCCCAAGGACGTCGATGTTGCCGAGCTGTACGACGGGTTCACCATCAACTGCCTGTCATGGATCGAGGCTCTCGGATTCTGCGGCATCGGCGAGGCCAAGGACTTCCTCGACGGCGGTCACAACATCGCCAGAGATGGCGTGCTGCCGCTGAACACGCACGGCGGTCAGCTGTCGCACGGACGCACCCACGGCATGGGCTTGATGCATGAGGCGGTGACACAGTTGCGCGGCGAAGCCGGCGAGCGCCAGGTCAAGGGCGCCCGCGTCGGCGTCGTCAGCAGCGGCGGCCTCACTCCCAGCGGCGCAATCCTGTTGCGGGCGGACGCATGAGCCAACCGGCTCCGGTCGAATGCACCGCCGACGTGGACGGCATCCCGATGTCCGCGTTGTTCAGCGAGGCACCGGCGCCGCGCGCCACGATCGTCGCCATCCATGGCGGGGCCACGACGTCGGCGTACTTCGATTGCCCAGAGCACCCTGAACTGTCGTTGCTCCGGCTCGGTGCTGCGCTCGGGTTCAGCGTCATCGCGCTGGACCGCCCGGGTTTCGGCGATTCCGCGCCGCATGCCGACGAGATGGCTGACGCGCAACGGCGCACCGAGTTGGCGTACGGTGCGGTCGACAACATCCTCGGCACTCGCGACCGCGGGGCCGGGCTGTTCCTCGTCGCACATTCCGCCGGATGCGAACTCGCGCTGCGGATGGTGACCGACGATCGCGGCGCGCAACTACTCGGTCTGGAGCTCGCAGGCACGGGTGTCCGTAATCAGCTCGCCGCGCGTGAGGTGTTGCGCCGCACGAACATCGGCGACATGCGACGCGGAGTACGCGAACTGATCTGGCAGACAGCACATCTCTACCCGCCCGACGTGATGCAGAACCTCGCGCGGGGTTCTTGGTCACCCGCGTACGAGGGCGACGTCGTCATGAACTGGCAGAAACGAGACTTCCCGGCACTCGCAGCGCAAGTCGCCGTTCCCGTGCGATTCAGCCTCGCCGACCACGAGGCGTTCTGGGAGGCGGGACCGGAGGGCCTCGCCGACGTCGCCGCGATGTTCACCGCATCGCCGCGCGTGGTCGTCAATGAGCAGCCCGACAGCGGGCACAACCTCAGCCTCGCGCTCTCGGCCGACTCATATCACCGAGGGATCCTGTCGTTCGTCGACGAGTGCGTGACTGCTCGCCAGATAGGTTCCGAGGCAAGCTGATGCGCGTCGGGTTCATCGGGCTGGGCAGCCAGGGCGGACCGATGGCCCGTGCCATCATCGACGCGGGCTTCGAGACCACTCTGTGGGCGCGTAGACCCGCCACGTTGAAGCCCTATGCCGACACCGAGGCCAAAGTCGCGGGTACGCCCGCCGAACTCGGCGCCAACAGCGATCTGGCTTGTGTGTGCGTGGTCGGGGATTCAGACGTCGAGGAGGTCCTCTGCGGCGAGACCGGTGTGCTCGCGGGCATGGCCGCGGGTGGGATCATCGCCATCCACAGCACAGTGTCGCCTGACACCTGCCGCATCGTCGCAGAAGCTGCCGCAGACAAAGGCATTTCGGTGATCGACGCACCGGTCAGCGGTGGCGCACCCGCAGTCGCGGAACGCCGTCTTCTGGTGATGGTGGGCGGTGATGCCGACGTCGTCGAACGGTGCCGGCCCGTGTTCGAGACTTATGGCAGCCACGTCCATCTTGGCGATGTCGGCTCGGGCCAACTCGCCAAGCTGCTCAACAATCTTCTGTTCACCGCGAATCTGGCAAATGCCAAGACCGCGCTGGACTTCGGGGCGGCGCTGGGTGTCGATCCGGCAAGCCTCGGCGAGGTGCTTACCCGCGGTTCTGCGAACAGCTCGGCGCTGGGCAGCATCGCGGGTTCGGGCGGATCGCTCGACGTGATGAGAGACATCGCCGGAGCACTGCTGCAAAAAGACGTCCGGCTGATCGTCGACATCGCCGAAAAGACCGGAGAATCTCCCGGCCCCGTGCTCGACGCCGCCGACGCGGCCCTGTCGTTGTTGGGTCACCCTCGATGAGCCACGTCGGGTTCGTCGGAGCGGGGCGCATCGGCGCCCCGATGATCGGCCGCCTCGTCGAAGCCGGCCACCACGTGCGCGCGGTCGGCCGCTCTCCCGAAAAGCGCGATGCCGTCGAGAAATTGGGCGCAACCGGCGTTCAGGACATCGAGGACGCGGCCCACGACGCTGACATCGTCATCATCTGCGTCTTCACCGACGAGCAGGTTCAGCGTGTCTGCCTGGAGAGCGAGCTGATCCCGTCGATGAAACCGGGGTCGGTGATCGTCGTGCACACCACGGGCAGCCCTCAGACGACGAAAGCCGTTGCCGCTCGGGCAGACCGGCGCTTCATCGACGTCGTCGACGCACCCGTCAGTGGCGCCCCCCACGACGTCGACGCAGGCAGGATCACCCTCTTCGTCGGAGGTGACGGCGCGGCTGTCGGACAGGTCATCCCGGTGCTGTCCAGCTACGGCGACCCGCTGCATGTCGGTCCGCTCGGCGCCGGCCAGGCCGTGAAATTACTCAACAACCTGCTGTTCGCCGCGAACATCGGCCTCGTCTCGGAGGCTGTGAAGCTGGGCGGCCGGGTTGGCATCGTCGAGCCCACGCTGCTGAGCGCGCTCACAAACGGCAGCGCCACCAGCAACGCGCTGAGCCTAATCGCCGCTGCGGGCTCAACCGCGCAGTTCACCACGACCGTCGGGGATTTCATCGGGAAAGACATCGCAGTAGTCCGGGAAGCTCTCGCTGACCTCGAGATCGACATTGGTTCGCTGGATGACATTGCCAAGTCAGGACTTTCATCATGATCAGCACCACACGCAGGAGGATGCAGTGACCAAGGCACAACTCGTTTTCGACCCGTTCTCGGAGGACTTCTTCAACGGAGCCTTCGAGACCTACCGCCGAATGCGTGAGGAAGCACCCGTCTACCACAGCGAGGAGCACGACTTCTACGCGCTGACCCGGCACGCGGACGTCGCACCCGCCTTCAAGGATTTTGAGACGTACTCGTCGCGATACGGGCTCGACCTGGCGACGGTGAGCACCGGCGAGGTGCCGTTGGGCGGCCAGAACATGATCATCCTTATGGACCCGCCAGACCATCGGAATCTGCGCAGCTTGCTCAACAAGGTGTTCACCCCACGAGCCATTCAGTCGCAAAGGGATTCGGTGAGCGAGAAGATCGAGAAGTACCTCGGCCGCGTCGATCCCGATGGATTCGACGTAGTTCAGGAGTTCTCCGGGCCTTTTCCCGTCGAAGTGATCACGACCATGCTGGGTATACATGAAGAGGAGGTCGCCCAGCGCATCCGGCACTGGATCGATGTGGGGTTGTCGCGGGAACCTGGCGAGATCGCCATGGGCGAAAAGGCGATGCAAGCGAACATCGACACCGCGATGTTCTACCTCGACCTCGTGCAGAAGCGCCGCGCTGACCCGCAGGGAGACCTTTTCACCAAGCTGATCGACGCTGAGCTGGAGCGCGAGGACGGCTCGAAAACAAGTTTGGATGACATCGAGATCGCCTCGTTTGCAACGCTATTGGGTGCCGCGGGCGCGGAGACGGTGACGAAGCTCGTCGGCACCGCGGTGTAC
>NZ_JAVHWM010000184.1:0-24158 GCF_032159765.1 Mycobacterium sp.
GCCTCGAACAGGAGGCGGGCCAGCCCGGCGAACAACGCCATGTCACCACCGAGGCGGATCTGCACGAACTCGTCGGCGATCGGGATTCCGTGACCCACGACGCCGTGTACCTTCTGCGGGTCTTTGAATCGGATCAACCCCGCTTCGGGGAGCGGGTTGATCGCAATGATTTTGGCGCCCTTCTCTTTCGCCTTCTCCAGCACCGACAGCATCCGCGGGTGGTTCGTCCCGGGGTTCTGCCCGGCGATGATGATCAGATCGGCAGCCTCGAGGTCCTCAACAGTGACTGACCCCTTCCCGATGCCGATCGCCTCGACGAGCGCCGCGCCCGAGGATTCGTGGCACATGTTGGAGCAGTCGGGAAGGTTGTTGGTGCCGTAGCTTCGCGCCATCAGCTGGTACAGGAACGCCGCTTCGTTGCTGGTCCGCCCAGAGGTGTAGAACACGGCGTGGTCGGGGTCATCAAGTGCGTGCAGATGCTGAGCAATCAGCGCGTACGCGTCGTCCCACGTGATCGGGCGGTAGTGGTCGTCACCAGCACCCAGCACCATCGGATGGGTCAGCCGACCTTGCTGGCTCAGCCAGTACTCGTTTCGGGCGGATAAGTCGGCCATCGAATGACGCGCGAAGAACTCGGGTGTGACGACTCGCTTGGTGGCCTCTTCGGCGACGGCCTTGGCGCCGTTCTCGCAGAACTCGGCGAATTTGCGGCCGCCGTGTTCTTCCGGCCAGGCGCATCCCGGGCAGTCGAAGCCCTTGCGCTGATTCAGGCGGAGCAACGCGGCAGCGGTGCGAAAGACGCCCATCGCCTTCAGCCCGCGCTGCAGCGACACCATCACAGCCTTCACACCGGCCGCCTCGTGTTCACGAGGGGTGATCGTCACCGCGTGTTCGTCGTAATCCGCGTCGAAGTCCCGGGTGGCGTGTCGACCGGCAGGCATACTTCCTAATCTAGGCCCGTGTTGCCGGCGCGTCGGCACCCAGCCCAGATCGGGGTGAACTTTCGCATACGCCAATTCCCGATCAGCCCGAGCGAATCTCTTGCTGGACCTACTCGCCGCAGCGACGATCTTCGCCATGGCTGAAGAAGTGCTGCGCAAGTCGTGGCTGGAGAAAATTGGTTTGGACTGGGGGGCTGTGATCGTCGCCGGTGTGTTCGTCGTTCTCGCGGTGGCCAATGTGCTGCCGAGGATTCCGTGGTGAAGCGGTGAGCACGGTATCCGCGGAGCGCGACGATTCGCGCTCAGAAATCGAATCCGAGGAAGAAGAGACATTCCCCACGCGCAACTTGCTCGCGTACATCCCCGGCGTCCTCTTGCTGATCGCGGTCGGTTTGGCCGGCAAGTACGCCCAAATCGAGTGGAATGCGCTTGCCAAGCAACACCACTGGACGGTGCCCGACATCGAATACGTGCTGTGGGCCATCGTCTTCGGCCTGATCATCACGAACACCATCGGCCTCCACCGCATATTCAGGCCGGGCGTGGCGACATACGAATTCTGGTTGAAGATCGGAATCGTCGCGCTGGGTGCACGATTCGTGCTGGGCGACATCATCAAGCTCGGCGGGCTCAGCCTGGTGCAGATCCTGCTGGACATGGCGATCGCGGGCGGGATCATTCTTGTCGCCGCCCGATTGTTCGGTCTCTCAGGCAAATTGGGGTCGCTGCTTGCGATTGGCACATCGATCTGCGGTGTGTCCGCGATCATCGCGTCCAAGGGTGCGATCAAAGCCCGCAACAGCGATGTCGGATACGCGATCGCGGCGATCCTCGCCTTGGGCGCCGTCGCGCTGTTCACTCTGCCTCCGCTGGGGCACTTGATCGGGCTCACCGATCACGAATTCGGGTTCTGGGCCGGCCTGGCGGTCGACAACACCGCGGAAACCACCGCGACCGGCTATCTGTTCTCGCCAGAAGCCGGCAAGATCGCGGTGCTGGTGAAATCCACCCGCAATGCGTTGATCGGTTTCGTGGTGCTGGGTTTCGCAATCTACTGGGCATCGCGTGGTCAGGCCGACGAGCTCGCTCCTGGTGTGAAGGCCAAGGCGGTGTTCCTGTGGGAGAAGTTCCCGAAGTTCGTTCTGGGTTTTCTCGCAGTGTCGGCGATCGCGACCGCGGGCTGGCTGACGAAGGGTCAGACAGCCAACATCGCCAATGTCTCCAAGTGGGCATTCTTGTTGACGTTCGCGGGCGTTGGGCTCAACACCAATATCCGTGAGCTCGCGCGAACAGGCTGGCGACCCTTGGTGGTCGCGGTCATCGGGCTCGTAGTCGTCGCATCGGTGTCGCTTGGGTTGGTCTTGCTGACGTCTCGGGTGCTGCACTGGTACTAATGCGTGCGGCCGGCGGCGTCGACTTCCGGGGCAGCGGCTGGAATCCTGGTAAGCATGAACAGGGCCTCAGCGACGTTTCTTCAGGTCGTCATCGCGGTCGTCGCCATCGGGAGCCTCGCTCTGATGCTTGGGGAACCTCACATGGAGGGGCGGAACGCACACGCCACACTGTTCGAGATCTACTTCAAAGACCCCTTCTTGGCGTTTGCCTACGTTGCGTCCATCCCAGTGTTCGTGGCGTTCTACCAGGCGCTGAAGGTGACGGGGTACGCCGGGCGAAACGAGATATTCTCGCCAGCGGCAGTCAAAGCTGTGCGAGCGATCAAGTATTGCGCCATCGCCGTTATCGGATTCGCCGCGGCGTCCGAGATCTATATCGTCCTGATCAACACCTCAGACGATCGAGCGGGCGGAGTGTTCATCGGCGCGCTGATCACCGTCGCCTCTGGCGCGATTGCCGCCGCCGCAGGCATGTTCGAACGGATCCTGCAGAATGCCGTGGACCCGAAATGCAGAGATTAGACGGTGATCAGAGACAGGCCGTCGCGGTGCTGCACGCATGCCCGCGTGCCGTCGGCGCTCAGTGTCAGGTCGAACGGACGGTGCCCGACCGCAAAGGTGTCGACGACCCGGGCAGCCGCCGTGTCCACTACCGAGATCGAATCCGCGCCGTTGTTGACGACGAACGCGCGGGTTCCGTCGGAGCTGACCGCGACCCGGCACGGGGACGCGCCGACGGCAACGGTCGCTGACACGGTGTCCGCGGAGCCGATGATCGACAACGAGTCGTCCAAGTAGCTGGCGACGTAGGCTCGACGACCGTCAGGGCTCACCACCACGTCGGACGGACGGTGGCCCACGGCAACGTTTTTCACCGCGTTCGTCGCGGTGTCGATCACGCTGACCGAGTCGGTTGCGCAGTTCAGAACGTAGGCGCGGCCGCCGGCGATCGTGAACGCGGGTTCGGGTGCATGATGCTCCAACTGCAGCCGCGCGATCCTGCGGTGATAGGTCGGGCTGCCTGGGTCGGTGTCGATGACGTACGTCGACCCGTCCATCTCCATGCTCGCGTAGAGGCGTAAACCGTTGGGGCTCACCGTGATCTGATAGGGATATGCCGGCAGCGGGATTGGCTGGACCCGTTTCGAGTTGGTGCTCATGGCGTACACGGCGTGATCGAAGTGGTTGATCGTGTAGATCCAGCGTCCGTTGGGCGAGAGCCGCAGCGCGGCCGGCGGTTCGCCGAGCTCGTACCGTGCGATCACGGTGTCGCGGGTCGGACTCTCGGCCGCGGTGTCGATCACCGCAACACCGCCGTCGGCTTCGTCGACCGCATACGCGCGACTGCCATCGCTGCTGAACACCAGTCCCGTCGCCCAGCAGCGGCCCACGTCAAGCGTCGCGACCACCGTGTTGCAGGACGTGCTGGTGGAATCCGCGTCGATCACCGACACGGAGCCGTCGTCGTAGTTGGTGACGTAGGCGCGGGCCCGGTCGCGGCCGAGCCACACCGCCGTCGGGTACGCACGGACGTCGACGGTGACGGCCTGCCCTGACACGTCGACGATATCGACGGAGTTGTCCTCGCTATGCACGATGAACGCGCGGCCGACGTCAGGATCCGCTGTCACCGCATCGGCACGGCGCGTAACGGCCGTGTGCCGCAGGGTTTCTCGTCGCGGCGATCTTTCGGCGCCGTGCAGTCCGCTGCCGACGCGCTTCGCTCCACCCGCGGCGATCTTCGAGACTGTGTTGGCGCGCAGGTCGGTGACGTACGCGTGATTGCCGGTCGGCGCGACGGCGACCCCGTACGGCGTGCCCGCACTCGATGTGACGTGACTGCCGGCGGCCACGTCGATCACTGTCAGGGTGCCGGTGAGGAAAGAGGCGTCCAGTGCGGTGACGTATGCGAAGCGCCCGTCGGCGTCGACAGCCACACCGATTGGGTGAACGCTCACAGGGATGGTTTCGGTCACGGCCGCCGACTGCAGGTCGATCACCGACACCGACCCACCGCCGGCATTGGTGACGTAGGCGCGCGCGCCGTCCGGCGTTATCGCCACTTGCGCCGGATGCCTGCCGACCTCGATCGCGCCCGTGACTCTCAGGGTTGCGGTGTCGACCACGATCAGGCGGTGATCGTCGTTGTCGGCGACGTACGCGCGGCCGCCGTCAGGGCTGACGGCCACGCCGGTCGGAGCGCCGCCGAGGGCGATCGTCCTCGTCACAGCGCCATCGTCGATCACCGACACCGAGCCGCCGGACTGGTTCGTCACAAACGCGCGTCCGTCAGTTTTGACAGCGACCCCGTACGGGCTCCTGCCGACGGCGATGGCGGCCAGAACGACCCGCCGGCTCAGGTCGATCACCGACACCGAGTCGTCGCCCGCATTGGCGACGTATGCCAGGCGGCCGTCAGGCGTCAGCGCGATCCCGAACGGTTCACGGCCAACTCCGATGGTGGCCGTCACCGTTCCACTGTCGCTGTCCAGCATCGATACCGACGCATCGGCGCTGTTCACCACATAGATCCGGGAGTCGTCGGGACTGACGGCCACCGCCACGGGGAAGCCCCCGATGAGGACCGTGTCTGGGGCGGGCGCCGGTGGCGGAGCTACCGGAGTGCGCAGCGGAACGTCGTACGCCGTGGTGTGATCCAGTGGCTCGAGCAGAGTCGAGACCCGCATGCGGGCCCGCCGCATTACGGTGCGCATCGACTCGACGACCGTGGGAACCGGCACCTGGGCTTCGCCGGACGTGGCGGTGGCAAGCGGAACCAGCCCAGCCAGGCTGGATTTCCACACCGACCCGTTCCACTGCATTACCTAAGAGCTTAGGTTTGACGACCGCGCGACGAGGGAGTATTCGCAGACCTCCGTCGACCGGCGCTGGCGTTCGCAAACCCATGCGGCCGGGCCGAACCGGGGGGCCGCGGGGTGCTAGCGGCGGTAAGCACCCCTCTTAGAATTTGTTCATCCGAAACGTGACGAAAACCACACTTTCGCCGGCGAGTGGCGTGTTGTGCTTTCTGAGCTGTGACTTTCACGGCACACTTGAGGGTCGTGCGAGTCGCGAAGGTAAAGGTGTGACTAAGAAAGTGCAATAATCGGTACTGGCAGTGACATCAACTTCGCAAACTTTGCTTGTGGCGAGAGGTGGTTCGTCGTGGCGCCGATTGGCAACGACGCCGAGACTACTGAGGTACACGACGGCGCTGCGAGGACGGCATCGCCAGAGCGTCATAAACTCGAAAAGGTTGTCATCCGCTTCGCGGGCGATTCCGGCGACGGTATGCAGCTCACCGGCGACCGGTTCACTTCTGAAGCCGCACTCTTCGGCAATGACCTTGCCACGCAACCGAATTACCCCGCTGAGATCCGCGCGCCGCAGGGCACGCTGCCCGGGGTGTCGTCGTTCCAGATCCAGATAGCCGACTACGACATCCTGACCGCGGGCGACAGACCCGACGTTCTGGTCGCGATGAACCCGGCCGCACTGAAGGCAAACCTGGAAGACCTGCCGCGGGGCGGGCTGGTGATCGCGAACTCCGACGAATTCACCAAACGCAACCTCGCCAAGGTCGGCTACGAAGCCAACCCGCTGGAATCCGGCGAGCTTTCTGAGTGGATCGTGCAAGCCGTTCCGATGACGGCGCTGACGCTCGGCGCCGTCGAGGAAATCGGCGCCTCGAAGAAGGACGGGCAGCGGGCGAAGAACATGTTCGCCCTCGGTCTGGTGTCGTGGATGTACGGCCGGGAGATCGAGCCGAACGAGACGTTCATCCGCGAGAAGTTCCTCCGCAAGCCAGAAGTGGCCGAGGCCAATGTGCTCGCCCTGCGCGCGGGCTGGAACTACGGCGAAACCACAGAGGCCTTCGGCACCACGTACCAGATCGCCCCGGCGAAGCTGCCCGCGGGCGAGTACCGGCAGATCTCCGGCAACACCGCGCTGTCGTACGGGATCGTCGTCGCCGGCCAGCTCGCCGATACCCAGGTGGTGCTGGGCAGCTACCCGATCACGCCCGCGTCGGACATCCTGCACGAGCTGTCAAAGCACAAGAACTTCAACGTCCTCACCTTCCAGGCCGAGGACGAGATCGCCGGGATCGGCGCCGCGATCGGCGCGTCCTACGGCGGCGCGCTGGGCGTGACGAGCACGTCCGGACCCGGCATTTCCCTTAAATCTGAGGCGCTCGGTCTTGCCGTGATGACCGAGTTGCCGCTCCTGGTGATCGACGTCCAGCGTGGCGGCCCGTCAACCGGGCTGCCCACCAAGACCGAGCAGGCCGATCTGCTGCAGGCGCTGTACGGGCGCAACGGCGAATCGCCGGTTGCCGTCCTCGCCGCGCGGTCCCCGTCGGACTGCTTCGAGGTCGCTATCGAGGCAGCGCGCATCGCGCTGACCTACCGGACCCCGGTGATCCTGCTTTCTGACGGGGCGATCGCGAACGGGTCTGAGCCGTGGCGCATTCCGGACATCGCTAGCTACGAGCCCATCGACCGCAACCTCGCGCAGCCTGGCGAGGACTTCCAGCCGTACGCCCGCGACCCCGAGACGCTTGCCCGTCAGTTCGCGATCCCGGGCACGCCGGGTCTGGAACACCGCATCGGCGGCCTGGAGGCGGCCAACGGGTCGGGCAACATCTCCTATGAGCCGGCGAACCACGATCTGATGGTGCGGCTGCGCCAGGCCAAGATCGACGGCATCAAGGTGCCCGATCTCGAGGTGGACGATCCGACCGGTGACGCCGAGTTGCTGCTGCTCGGGTGGGGCAGCAGTTACGGTCCGATCGGAGAGGCGTGCCGCCGGGCGCGTCGCAAGGGCATCAATGTCGCCCATGCGCACCTTCGCCACCTCAGCCCGTTCCCGGCCAACCTCGGTGACGTCTTGCGGCGTTATCCGAAGGTGGTCGCACCGGAGATGAACCTGGGTCAGCTGGCGTTGCTGCTGCGTGGGAAGTATCTGATCGACATCCAATCGGTCACCAAAGTCAAAGGCATGGCGTTCTTGGCCGACGAAGTCGAAGACCTCATCGACGCCGCCCTGGACGGGTCGCTGGCCGAAAAAGAGGGTGACAAGAGCAAATTCGCTAAGTTGGACGGTAGCGAGTGGATAAGTATGCGGGAGCTAGTGCATGACTGACGTAATCGGCGGATTGGATCTGGGCCTCACTGCGATCAGCAGTGTGCCGAGGACCGACCAACCGCAGAAGGCCAAAGACTTCACCAGCGACCAAGAGGTCCGCTGGTGCCCCGGCTGCGGTGACTACGTCATCCTCAACACAATTCGTAACTTCCTGCCGGAGTTGGGATTGCGGCGGGAAAACATGGTGTTCGTCAGCGGCATCGGATGCTCGAGTCGCTTCCCGTACTACCTGGAAACCTATGGGCTGCACTCGATTCACGGCCGCGCGCCCACCCTGGCCACCGGGCTGGCGCTGGCCCGCGAGGACCTTTCCGTTTGGGTGGTCACCGGGGACGGCGATGCGCTGTCGATCGGCGGCAACCACCTGATCCATGCGCTGCGCCGCAACGTGAACCTGACGATCCTGCTCTTCAACAACCGCATCTACGGCTTGACGAAGGGCCAGTACTCACCGACGTCGGAGATCGGCAAGATCACCAAGTCGACGCCGATGGGTTCGCTTGATCATCCGTTCAACACCGTGTCGCTGGCGTTGGGCGCCGAGGCCACCTTCGTCGGTCGCGCGCTCGATTCGGACCGCAAGGGTCTGTCCGAGGTGTTGCGCGCCGCTGCCGAGCATCGGGGTGCCGCGTTCGTCGAGATCCTGCAGGATTGCCCGATCTTCAACGACGGCTCGTTCGACGCGCTGCGCAAAGAGGGCGCCGAGGACCGGCTGATCAACCTCGTGCACGGCGAGCCGATCATCTTCGGCAACGACCGCGAATACTGCGTGGTGCGTTCCGGATTCGCTGCCCTCGAGGTGGCCAAGACCGCCGACGTCGCGGCTGACCAGATCGTGAGACACGACGCGCACGCCGACGATCCATCGTTCGCGTTCGCGTTGTCCCGATTGTCGGATCAGAGTCTGGAACACACCGTGATGGGCGTCTTCCGCCAGGTCGCGCGCCCCACCTACGACGACGGTGCGCGCGCACAGGTGCGGAGCGCTCGCGAGGCGACCGCGCACGATTCCGCAGCGCTGCAGTCGCTCCTTCGGGGCCGCGACACCTGGACCGTTGGCTGAGGCTGTGACGCCCCTGGCCGATGAGCGCTCGCGCGAAGAGCATTTAGCAGCCGTTGTGCTGGCGGGTGGCGCGTCACGCCGGATGGGTCGGGACAAGGCCACGCTGCCGTATCTCGGCGGCACCCTGCTCAACTATGTCGTCAAGGTGGTCGAACAGCGGTGTGCGCCGATCTTCGTGATCGCCGCGCCCGGCCAATCGGTCCCGTCCGTGGATGCCGAGATCCTGCGTGACGACGTGCGCGGGGTGGGTCCGTTGGTGGCGACGGGCCGAGGCTTGCGCGCAGCCGCGGACGCGGGCGCCACGTGGGCGTTCGTCTGCGCGGTGGACATGCCCTTCCTCGATCCCGTGCTGATCGACGTGCTGGTGGAGTCGGCGAAGACACTGATCAGCGCCGACGTCGTGCTGCCGTGGGACGGCCGCGACCACTTCCTGGCCGGGCTTTACCGCACGTCGCTGGTCGGTCATGTGAGCGACCTTGTCGACGCGGGGGAGCGCAGCATGGCCGCTCTGGTGAATTCTGTTGAGGCACAGCGAATTGTCGTTGCCGACGGGCGGTCGCTCACGAACGTGAATTCCGCCGACGAACTCTCAGTTCTTCGCTGAATTTTTTCTATCGGCGAACAGATGCCGATATTCGTGATATATCTATCGCGAAATAAGGGCGCTTTACCAAATGAACTGGCTGTCCTCGATTCGCCGCTGAATGTAAGCGATATCACTTCCCAGCTGAAACAGTATCGGCGTCACATACTGGTTCTTGACCAGTGTCTTCGATATCACGAGTGGTGCAGTTCACAAAAACCGCGTGATTTGAGTCACGTCAGTTACCGCCTTAGTGAATCTGAGAGGTTCTCAGACTCGCCGAGCTGACCTCGTTGAATACGGGAAACCGGTTCCTGTGATTGCTTTGTTACCCGTTTGAGATTGGCCGTGTCCGAGATGACTTTCGATCAGCCGATTTGTAATGTCCAGTCGTCTTCTTAGTCAGAAGCAAACAATTTAATTATCAAGAACCTGCGTGTGGGTCGGGGTCCAGGAGGTCGGCTTCAATGCCGGCCTCGCGCCAGCCGTCGGAACATTGTCTTCCGGCGGGGACGCATCTGGTCTCCGTGTCGCGCCTGACAGAGATGGCGCGATCCAAGCAACTGCGGCCCCAGGGGCCCTTCGTCTGCATCCGCAGGCGTGCTTGGCGCGCGCCGGCGAAAGGGAACACATTGAAGAACCTCCGCAAACTGCTCGTGACGACTGCCATCACCGGTGGTCTCGCGGCCGCACCGATGGCGTTATCGACGGCGAGCGCGCACGCGGACGGCGTGAACTGGGACGCCGTCGCGGCGTGCGAGTCCGGCGGCAACTGGTCGATCGTCACGGGCAACGGGTACTACGGAGGCCTGCAATTCACAATGGGCACGTGGCGGGCCAACGGCGGCACCGGTTCGCCGCAGCACGCCTCGCGCGAGGAGCAGATCCGCGTCGCGGAGAACGTGCTGAGGACCCAGGGCATTCGTGCCTGGCCGGTCTGCGGCCGTCGCGGCTGACAACCTATCCAGAGTCGGGCGGTGCCGGGTAACTCCGGCACCGCCCGACTCTTTTTTCACCCCACTACCGCCAACCCCGCACATACCACAGATCACGTCTGTAACACTGGAACGACACGTAACGATCACAATCTCGACCGCACCTGGCGGCCAATGTCTCGGGGGCTTGGCGAGAGGGACCGGCGATGAGGATTCGCAGGACGATCACCACGGCAGCGATCACAGGCGCGCTTTTCGGGGTGCCGCTCTTGCTGGCCACGGCGCCTGCACAGGCCGACACAGTCAACTGGGACGCGATCGCTCAGTGCGAATCCGGTGGCAATTGGAACAGCAACCCCGGCAACGGTGCCTACGGTGGCCTGCAGTTCAAGCCCACGACCTGGGCTTCCAACGGCGGCATCGGCTCGCCTGCGACCGCAAGCCGGGAGGAACAGATCCGGGTCGCCGAGAACGTGCTGCGCACCCAGGGCATCGGGGCGTGGCCGACGTGCGGTGCCTACGCCGGCGGCCCGCTGACGCCGACGGCGTCGCCCGGCTGGAACGTCGCGCCGGGACCGGGATGCCGATTCGTACCCGCCGTGCTCGGCGTCAACCTGCAGAACCTCTGCACGACGATCACGGCACCCCTGCAGATTTTCCAAGGCGCTCGCTGACGCTGAACTCGTTGAGCTGAGGATCCAGCAGTACGCCGGGCTGCGCGACGGAGGCGCCCGCGGTCACCAGGTCCGCGGTGCCCGCGTGGACCGTCCACCGCCAGCGGTTCGGCACGACGCGCTCATCGCTGTTGTTTGCTCTTCGCCCGAGCGGCTCATCGCTGTTGTTTGCTCTTCGCCCGAGAGGCTCATCGCTGTTGTTTGCTCTTCGCCCGAGCGGCTCATCGCCGACCCGGACGAACTTCCATATCAACTCCCGCCACCCGGCGGCGTCGTACAGCCAGCGCGGCGTTCCGTCACCTCCGTTGCGGACGTCCGCACCGGTGAGTACGGCCCACCACGCCGCCAGCTCTTCGGGCCGATCGCTGTCAGTGCACACCGCGAACAGGCGCGCGGGCGCGTCGCGGACGCGAGGAGCAGATGAAAATTCGGGATCCAAAAACGCGCAGAACTCGTTGCCCTCGACGTCGGCCAGCGTCACCCGCGTCGGCAAATACTCGTCGAGCACGCGGCCGCCGAGTGCCAGGAGCGGATCCACCGAGCGCGCGTAGACATCGAAGTGCACGCGGTTCTTCACCATCTTGGGCCGGGCCTGCGGATAGATCGTCAACTCCGGGTGTGGGCCCATAACTTGCACGCTGCCGTCGGGCAACGTGGTCGTCGCCCCGCCCAGGGCCCTGCTCCAGAACTCGGCCACCGCCGCGGGTTCAGCAGCCTCGACGAGCAGCCCTGCCATCTCCACCCGGGTCATGTCCCCTCCGCTTCGGGCATCACGAACGCCTGCCGCGAGGCCACCTCCGCAAGGTGGCGGGTCAGGACTGCTTCTGGCACAAGCGCGCTGGCCTGACTCGCTGCGGTGGACAACATCGCAGGGCGCAGGTTGACGACGCGGCCCAACATCGCGGACTCGCGGACGATCGCCGACACCCGGCGCCGCCGGAACGCCGCGAATCGGGCGAACGCCGAGGCGAGGTCGGCGGCTGCGTCAGCGCACGCCGCGAGGATCGCAGCGTCCTCCAGTCCTTGGCAGCCGCCCTGGCCCAGGTGCGGGCGCATCGCATGGGCGGCGTCACCGACCAGCACGACGGGTCCGCGTGCCCAGACCTTCGCCCGCCGCCGGTCGTAGATGTCGTGCCGCAGGACGACCGCCGGGTCGGTCGCCGCGAGAACATCGGCGACCGGCTCGGCCCACGACGAGTACTTGCCGCGCAGGTAGTGCAGTTCTCCCTCAGCAGCAGCGGCGCCCTCGGCCGCGCGTTCGGTGGCGAACCAGTACGTCTGCGCGGCGCCCATGGGGATGTGGCCGAACTCGACGCCGGGCCCCATCGTCTCGCCCGCCATCTCGGGGTCGATCGCGCAGTCGGCGACGCCGCGCCACGCCGTGTACCCGGCGTAGGCGTGGGGCAGCGGGCCGTTGAGGTGGCGCGCGATCAGCGAGTGCGTACCGTCGGCGCCGATCACCGCGTCTGTCGGGGTAGCGGTGCCGTCGGACAACCGCAGCCGGACGCGCTCGCCCGTCGTCGCCAAGCTGGTGACAGCGAGCCCGGCTCGCACGGTGCCCGGCTTCAGCCCACCGCGCAGCACGTTGTTCAGTGCCGCGCGCTGCACCACGACGAGCGGCTCGCCCAGCGCTTTGACGACACGGTCCTGGTGCGGACGGCGTAGCCATGTCCCGTCGCGCCAGCGCATGGCGCCCCCGGTGATGCGCCCGCCCGCGTCACGCACAGCGTCGCCGAGGCCGATCTCATCAAGCGCGGCAAGCGCGTTCGGCCAGATGCTGATTCCCGCGCCGCTGGACGTTTCCGTCCTCTCCTCGATGACCGTGACGTCGAAGCCCCGCTGCTGCAATGCGACAGCACTGGCCAGCCCGGCAATGCCCGCGCCGACGACCGTGATCTGTTTGGGCATGGGCCGAACCTATCTCGGCGTCGCGCCGGGACGTAGTTTCTAATGCATGACTGCGGGGAGCCGTGAATTCGACACCACGGCGAGCCGTGAATTCGACATCGTGCTGTACGGGGCCACTGGTTTCGTCGGCAAGCTGACCGCCGAGTACCTGGCCCGTGCCGGCGCAGGTGCCCGGATCGCGCTGGCCGGCCGCTCCCCGGAACGTCTGCGCGCGGTGCGCGACGAGCTCGGAGCCACTGCGGCGGACTGGCCTTTGCTCACCGCCGACGCGTCGCAGCCGTCGTCGTTGGAGGCCATCGCCAAGCAGACCCAGGTCGTCGTCACGACCGTGGGCCCGTACGCGAAATACGGCCTGCCGCTGGTCGCCGCCTGCGCTGCCGCCGGTACGGACTACGCCGACCTCACCGGCGAGCCACAGTTCATGCGGGAGAGCATCGACCTCTATCACAAGGAAGCCGCCGACACCGGGGCGCGAATCGTGCATTCGTGCGGATTCGATTCAATCCCTTCGGATCTGACCGTGTACGCGTTGTATCGCACGGCCGTTGAAGACAACGCCGGAGAACTCGGCGAGACGACGTTCGTGGTGCGCGGATTCTCGGGTGGAGCCTCCGGCGGCACGATCGCCTCGATGGCCGAGCTCATGCGCGCCGCGTCGAGCGATTCAGAAGTGCGGACTCTGCTGAACGACCCGTACGCGTTGAGCACAGACCGGGTGGCCGAACCTGAGCTGGGTCGCGAGCGTGACCTGATCTGGCGACAGGGCCGCAAGATCGCACCTGAGCTCGCGGGGCTGTGGACAGGCGCGTTCGTGATGGCGGCCGCGAACACGCGCGTGGTCCGACGCAGCAACGCATTGCTGGACTGGGCATACGGCAGGCAGCTGCGCTACAGCGAGGTCATGAGCATGGGCTCGTCGCCGGTCGCGCCGGTTGCCTCGGCGGCGTTCACCGGTGTCACCGCCGCAGTGATGGGGCTCGGAAGTCGTTTTTTTCGTCTGCTGCCAAACCGCCTCGTCGAGCGCGTGCTGCCCAAGCCGGGAACTGGTCCGAGCGAGAAGGCGCGGGAACGCGGTTATTACAAGGCCGAGACATACACGACCACGACGACGGGCGCGCGCTACGTAGCGACGATCGCCCAGCGGGGCGACCCTGGCTACAAGGCCACGTCGGTGCTGCTTGGCGAGAGTGGTCTCGCGCTGGCCCTCGACCGCGACCGACTCTCTGACCTGTACGGAGTGCTGACACCGGCTGCGGCGATGGGGGACGCACTGCTGGCCCGCTTTCCGAAGGCCGGTGTGTCACTGCACGCCGCGCGACTGCCGTGACGTGTCTGCGGTCAAATGTTCCGCGCCCATAGGCGATTCGATTATGTTGATCATGCCTGTGACGGCGACCGACAATAAAGGTGGGTGCGAGGCATGGCCGAGCTCGACGAACTCTATGCGCAAATCCCGACTGACGAGATCGCCGGCAAGCTCGGCGTGCCATCCGACGAAGTCGACAAGGCGATCAAGACCTTAGTGCCCGTGCTGGTCGGTGGGCTGCACCAGAAAGCCGAAGATCCCGAGGCCGCATCCGAGGTGGAATCGGCGGCGATGGAGCAGGCCGCCAGCGGGCTGCTCGACGGCGGGGTGAGCGTCGATCAGGTCGACGAGAAGGCCGGCGAGCAGACGTTCGTCAGCCTGTTCGGCGGCGACGAAGCCTCGCAGGTCGCCTCGGCGCTGTCGGGCGCAGGCGGCGGAAGCAGCCAGTTGCTCAAGTCGCTGATGCCGATCCTCGTCCCAATAGTGCTGGCGTACATCGGCAAGAAGCTCACCTCCGGGGGCGCGGCGGCGCCCGCGCCGCAGGCGCAGGAATCGTCCGGCGGCGGCGGGCTCGGTGACATCCTGGGCGGCATCCTCGGTGGCAAGCCGAGCGCGTCGGCCGGCGCCGACAACCCGCTGGGCGACATCCTCGGCAAGGTTCTCGCGGGCGGCCAGAGCGGCGGGCTCGGCAGCATTCTTGGCGGCATCCTCGGCGGTAAGAAGTAGGCAGCCGCGACCGGTCAGGACGGACGACTGTCCGCCGCCGGCGGTGCGGTCTCGATCGTGATCAGCTCGTTGAGGCCGCTGACCTTCAGGGCAGACATCAGCAGCGGGTGAGCGATGATCTTGATCTGGTCGGCGCGCGCGGCCAGAGCGTTCATGGCTCCGCTGTCCAGGTACTCCACAGCGCTGAGGTCGACTGTGAGCATGCCGCCACCGCCCGCTGCTTCGGTGACGGCGGCGGTGAGGGCTCGGCTGAACGCGTCGACATTGCTCATATCGATTTCTCCTGCCGCCTTCAGCACGAGCGTTCCGTGGTCGCGACGCGCCGTGTCCATGGTGAGCAACGTGGACATCAGGTGATCCTCGCAGATAGGTGGACTGTGGTTCCGGCGATGCCGTGGTCGATGGTGACGTCGTGCATGAGGCCCCGCATCAGTGCGATGCCCCGGCCGCGGGTGGGGTCGGGAGTCGGCTGTGGAGGCTTCCACGAGCCAGTGTCAGAGATGGTGAGGTGCACCTGGTCGAGAACAGCGCTTGCCACCAGGCGGATCGTGCCTTGCAGACTATCGCGGTGACCGTGCTCGATCGCGTTGGCGACGGCTTCTCCCGCCGCGATGAGCATGTTCATAGTCTGACCTGGCTCGCCTTGTAGTCGGGTCAGCCAATTACGCAAGGCCGTGCGAGCGAAGCCGAGTTGGCTGACGTCGGCGGGAAAGTTCAGCTCCAGCGGGGCGGGATGGCGGTACAGCAGAAGGGCAACGTCGTCCTGGTAGCCGCCCCTTGGCGCGAGACGCGACATGATCTGATCCGCCAAGCCGTCCAATGAACGGGTGCGGCCGTCTTTGACGAGAGCGGCGGCGCGGACGATGCCCTGCTCCAGTGGGCTACCTCGACGTTCGACCAGGCCGTCGGTGTACAGCAGCAGGGTCGCGTGCGCCGGGATGGTCGCGCGGGCCTCGGGGCGCGTCCAGTTGGGCTGGATTCCCAGCGCGATGGTGTGGCCGTCTTCGAGCATCGAGGTGGTGCCGTCGGACCGGACAAGGATGGGCGGCGGATGACCGGCACTGGAGTAAACGAGTTCTCCGGTGTCGGGGTTGAGGACCGCGCACACCACGGTGGTGCATTCGGCGCCGGGTAGCCGTGCAGCGAAGCGGTCCATCCCGGCCAGAGCCGCACCGGGGCTAGGGTTTTCGATCAACAGCGCGCGGCAGGCGCTGCGCATCTGCCCCATCACGGTCGCGGCATTGAGGCCATGCCCGACGCAGTCACCGACGATCAGCGCGATGCGCCCGTCCTCTAGATCCACGACGTCATACCAGTCGCCGCCCACCTGAAGGGGCCGGCTTGCGGCCTGATAGCGCACCGCAAACCCGGCCGGTAGATGAGCAGGGCCGAGGATCGCGTGTTGCAGTGCCAAGGCGGTTTCGCGCTGCTGGTCGACCTGGTGCACCCGGTGCAAGCCCTGACCGAGGCGCCCTGCCAGCACCGTGAGCAAGGTTTGGTCCTCGAGTGTGAATGGCCTTTGCTCGGCCAGATCGATCCAGACGACCAGTACACCCTCGGGGTGCTGCATCGCGATGCCCGCCGTCCCGGGCTGAGTCGTGATGGGAGTCAACAGGTCGCCGTCGCGTAATGTGCCGAGCATCTGGCGGGTCTCAGGTGGCACGTCTGCCCACCGTGTGTGCTCGCCGACCGACACGACGTGCGGTGCGCCATCGGCGGTTTGCGTGGAGGGACCCCGGGTCGGGGGATAGGTGACGGCCAGAACTCGGCGGGCCCGCCACAGCCGGCGGAGCTCTTCAGCCGCGGCATTCAGCGCGTCGTCGACGGTATCCGCTTGGGCGAGTTGCTGGTTGAGCGCATGTTCGCGGCCTGCCGCGAGTGCCAGCGCAATCGCGGCGGTGCGGGCGAAGTCGCTGACGAGCTCGAGATAGTCGTTTCCGAATGGCGGCTGAGCGGGGTGGCGCGCAACCGCGATCACACCAAGCACCGTCTCGTCCGCGATCAGCGGCATGACGACCGCCGAGCGTTCACCTACATCGGTGAACCCCTCGATCGGATACTGGAAAGAGTCGGTGATCAGCGGTACCCCACGACGCGCAACACCGCCCGTGGTGGACCCTTCCATCGGAACCTGGCGACCAATCACTTCCGAGGCGTAGCGGCCTGCGGTGGCGGCCACAATCAAGGTGTCGACCTCGTCGGCGGGCAGATCCGACTCCCGCGGAACAAGCAAGATCGCCTGCTCGGCCTCGGCCAGCTCCAGTGCCCGGTTCACGATGAGCTGCAACGGCCCCGTCTGCGGGTCGCCGGACAGCAGCGCGGTCGTGATCTCGCGACTGGCTTTCGTCCATTTCGCCGATTCGCGCTCTCGCTCGAACAGTCGCGCGTTGTCGATGGCGACCGCCGCCGCGGTCGCCAATGCCCGTACGGCGCTCTCCTGAGCGTCGGTGAACACTCGGCTTCCACGGTCGTCGGCCAGGAAGAGCGTGCCGAAGTCAGCCTCCCGCACGGTGATCGGTAAGCCGAGCAGTGCCCGCAACGGCGGGTCATGCGAGGCCAGCCCGACGAGTGGGCCAGCGCTCAGATCGTCGATCCGCAGACCCTCACCCACCGGCAGATCGCCGAACCGACGGGCCGCGTACTCGTCGATTCCCGCGTGGACAAAAGAAACCAGCGTTCCGTCGGATGCACGTATACCGAGCGCTCCATACGGGGCGCCGGTCAGCTCCATTGCCGCAGTGACGATCCGATGCAGCGTGACATCCAGGTCCAGATCGGAACTGATTTCGACGATGACCCGTACCAGTTGTTCCATCTGGTCTCTCGCTGCGACCAGGTCCTCCGGCTCGTCACGCACTCGGCTCACCCACTCGTGCGGGCTGCAGCGCGATGTACGCGGATCCACCCCGATCGTCGTGCACAGACTCAACCCTCACCGGTCGCAGAACGCCACGGGATGTGTTGCTCTGCGTCCTGCATCGCAACGCTAGTGGCCAGTTGACAGCGCGCTCCCGCCAGCCCACCGTTTGCTCGGTTTGTGTCCGGCAGCAGGCGGTGTGCCCAGCTCTCGCGCGCATTCTTAGAATTGACCGGTGACCGACCTTCCAAAGGCCTGGGATCCAGCGGCCGAGATTGAGCTCTACCAGAGTTGGGTCGACGCCGGCTACTTCACTGCCGACGCGGCGAGCCCCAAGCCTGGGTACTCCGTGGTGCTGCCCCCGCCCAACGTGACCGGCAGCCTGCACATGGGTCACGCGCTGGACCACACGCTCATGGACGCGCTGACTCGCCGCAAGCGGATGCAGGGCTACGAAGTGCTGTGGCTGCCGGGGATGGATCATGCCGGCATCGCGACGCAGTCCGTGGTGGAGAAACAACTCGCTGTCGACGGGAAGACCAAAGAGGACTTCGGACGCGAGCTCTTCATCATGAAAGTCTGGGACTGGAAGCAGGATTCAGGCGGCACGATCGGTGGGCAGATGCGCCGGCTCGGTGACGGTGTCGACTGGAGCCGCGACCGGTTCACGATGGACGATGGGCTTTCCCGCGCGGTGCGCACGATCTTCAAGAGGCTCTATGACGCCGGGCTGATCTACCGCGCCGAGCGATTGGTCAACTGGTCTCCGGTGCTGCAGACCGCGATCTCGGATCTCGAGGTCACCTACATCGACGTCGACGGCGAGCTGGTCTCGTTCCGGTACGGGTCGCTCGACGACAATGAACCTCACATCGTGGTGGCCACCACCCGCGTCGAGACGATGCTCGGCGACACCGCCATCGCCGTCCACCCCGGCGACGACCGCTACCGTCACCTCGTCGGCACCACGCTGCCCCACCCGTTCCTTGACCGCGAGATCGTGATCGTCGCCGACGAACACGTCGACCCCGAATTCGGCACCGGGGCAGTCAAAGTCACACCCGCGCACGACCCCAATGACTTCGAGATCGGTTTGCGGCACGGCCTGCCGATGCCCACGATCATGGACGAGAAGGGCCGAATCGCTGACACCGGAACGGCTTTCGACGGCATGGACCGGTTCGAAGCCAGGGTCAAAGTCCGCGAGGCGCTTGCCGAGCAGGGCCGCATCGTGGCCGAGAAGCGTCCGTACGTGCACAGTGTCGGGCATTCGGAACGCAGCGGCGAGCCGATCGAGCCGCGGCTGTCGCTGCAGTGGTGGGTCAGAGTCGAATCCCTTGCCAAGGCCGCCGGTGACGTGGTGCGCAACGGCGACGTGGTGATCCACCCCGCGAGCCTGGAGCCGCGCTGGTTCGACTGGATTGACAACATGCACGACTGGTGCATCTCGCGCCAGCTGTGGTGGGGACACCGCATCCCGATCTGGCACGGCCCCGAGGGACAGATGGTGTGCGTGGGGCCCGACGAAACCCCGCCGCAGGGCTGGGAACAAGATCCCGACGTACTCGACACGTGGTTCTCGTCGGCGCTGTGGCCGTTTTCCACGATGGGCTGGCCGGACCGCACGCCAGAACTTCAGAAGTTCTATCCCACAGATGTTTTGGTCACCGGGTACGACATCCTGTTCTTCTGGGTCGCCCGGATGGTGATGTTCGGCATGTTCGTGGCCGACGACGACGTGATCACGGCCGACGGCCTGCGTGGGCCACAGGTTCCGTTCCGGAATGTGTTCCTGCACGGCCTGATTCGCGACGAGTTCGGCCGCAAAATGAGCAAGTCGCGCGGCAACGGCATCGACCCGCTGGATTGGGTGGAGATGTTCGGTGCGGACGCGCTGCGGTTTACGTTGGCGCGCGGCGCCAGCCCTGGCGGCGACCTGTCGATCGGCGAGGATCACGCCCGCGCGTCGCGAAACTTTGTGACGAAGTTGTTCAACGCCACCCGATTCGCGTTGATGAACGGCGCGCGCCCGGCCCCGCTTCCGGATCTCGGCGACCTCACGGACGCCGACCGCTGGATCTTGGGCCGGCTCGAGGAAGTGCGCGCCGAAGTCGACGCGGCGTTCGACGGTTACGAGTTCAACCGGGCGTGCGAGGCGCTGTACCACTTCGCGTGGGACGAGTTCTGTGACTGGTACGTCGAGTTGGCCAAGGTGCAACTGGCGGACGGATTTGCGCACACCACCGCGGTGCTCGCCCAAGTCCTCGACACGCTGCTGCGCCTGCTTCATCCCGTCATGCCGTTCGTCACGGAGGCGCTGTGGAAGGCGGTGACGTCCGGCGAGTCGCTGGTCATCGCAGACTGGCCGACGACCACCAGTGTTTCACTGGATCCAGTTGCCGCACAGCGTGTTTGGGACATGCAGAAGCTGATCACCGAGGTCCGGCGATTCCGCAGCGACCAGGGTCTCGCCGATAGGCAACGGGTCCCGGCGCGGATGGCGGGGGCCGGTGTCGCGGACCTTGACGGTCAGCTCTCCGCGGTGCGGTCGCTGGCCTGGCTCACCGACGCCACCGAAGGTTTCGACCCGACCGCGTCAGTCGAGGTGCGTCTGTCCGGCGGAACGGTGAACGTCGAGGTCGACACGTCGGGCACCGTCGACGTCGAAGCGGAACGCCGCAGACTCGAAAAGGATTTGGCCGCAGCGCAAAAGGAGCTTGCGAGCACGTCGGCGAAGCTCGACAACGACGCATTCCTGGCCAAGGCGCCCACCGAGGTCGTCGACAAGATCCGCACGCGGCAGCAGGTGGCACGCGAAGAGGTCGAGCGCATCAACAACCGCCTGGCAACCCTGTGAGCGATCCGACGCCCGACGAGATCGCTTCGCTGCTTCAAGTCGAGCATCTGCTGGACCGGCGCTGGCCCGAGACGAAAATCGAGCCGAGCCTCACGCGGATCACGGCGCTGATGGACCTGCTCGGCTCGCCACAGCTCAGCTATCCCTCCATCCACATCGCCGGCACCAACGGCAAAACGTCGGTGGCCAGGATGACGGACGCGCTGTTGACCGCCCTGAGTCGGCGGACGGGCCGTACCACGAGCCCGCATCTGCAGTCGGCGATCGAGCGCATCGCGATCGACAACGAGCCGATCACCCCGGCGCGCTACGTCGAGGTGTACCGCGAGATCGAGCCGTTCGTCCAGCTGGTCGACAAGCAGTCGCAAGCCGCGGGTGGGCCGGCGATGAGCAAGTTCGAGGTCGTCACAGCGATGGCATTCGCGGCGTTCGCTGATGCGCCCGTCGACGTCGCGGTCGTCGAGGTGGGTCTCGGCGGCCGGTGGGACGCCACCAACGTCGTCACCGCGCCCGTCGCGGTCATCACGCCGATCGGCATCGATCACACCGACTATCTCGGCAGCGACATCGCCGGCATCGCCGCCGAGAAGGCCGGCATCATCAAGCGCCAGCCGGATTCGCTCGACCCCACCGATACCGTCGCGGTGATCGGCCGCCAGGTGCCTGAGGCGATGGAGGTGCTGCTCGCTGCGACCGTCGAGGCGGACGCCGCAGTCGCACGCGAGGACTCGGAATTCGCCGTCCTGGGACGGCAGATCGCCGTTGGCGGCCAGCTCATGCAGCTTCAGGGACTTGGCGGCGTGTACTCCGATGTGTTCCTGCCGCTGCACGGTGAGCATCAGGCCCACAACGCCGTGATCGCCCTGGCTGCGGTGGAGGCCTTCTTCGGCGCGGGCGCGCAGCGTCAGCTCGACGTGGACGCGGTCAGGGCCGGGTTCGCCGCGGTCACAAGCCCAGGCCGCCTCGAACGCGTGCGGTCGGCGCCGACGGTGTTGCTGGACGCCGCGCACAACCCGGCAGGCGCCGTCGCGCTGGCGGAGGCCCTGACCAGCGAATTCGACTTCCGCTATCTCGTCGGTGTGGTTGCGGTGATGTCCGACAAGGACGTCGCGGGCATCCTGGCGGCGCTGGAGCCGGCGTTCGACCAGATCGTCGTCACACACAGCGGCTCGCCCCGCGGCCTCGACGTCGACGCGCTCACCGACGTGGCGGTCGAGCGCTTCGGGCCGGAACGGGTCATCCGCACGGAGAGCCTTGCGGACGCCATCGAGACTGCCACCGCGCTGGTCGAGGAGGCCGGCGCAGACGACGGCTATTCGGGCGCGGGCATCGTGATCACCGGGTCGGTGGTCACCGCAGGCGCGGCGAGAACCCTGTACGGAAAGGACCCCGGGTGACCGAACCCGTCAAGGCGCCCGACCCGTGGAAAAGCTTCCGAGGGGTCATGGCCGGCGTTCTGGTGCTGGAAGCGATCGTGGTGTTGCTGACGCTTCCGGTTGTCTCGGTCCTCGGTGGCGGACTGACCGCCGGCTCGCTCACCTACGTCATCGGGCTCGCGGTCGTTCTGATTGTGCTGGCGGGGCTCCAGGGCCGGCCGTGGGCGATCTGGGTCGACCTCGCAGTCCAGCTCGTCCTGGTCGCGGGGTTCGCGTTGCACGCCGCGATCGGCTTCATCGGGCTGTTGTTCCTCGGGGTCTGGCTGCTCGTCGCCTACCTGCGGTCGGAGGTGCTGGACCGGCAGAAGCGCGGTCTGCTGCCCGGCCAGCAGCAGCCGCCAGAACCCGTCGATTAGTCTTGCCGCCGTGACTTCAGGCGTCGAGCAGACTCTCGTCCTGATCAAGCCGGACGGCGTGGAACGCAGACTCGTCGGCGAGGTGATCAGCAGAATCGAGCGAAAAGGCTTGTCACTGGCCGCACTCGAGCTCAGAACCGTCAGCGAGGAGCTGGCCCGAGAGCACTACGCCGAACATGACGGCAAGCCGTTCTTCGATTCGCTGCTGGAATTCATCACCTCGGGACCCGTGGTCGCGGCGATCGTCGAAGGTCCGCGGGCGGTGGCCGCTTTCCGTCAACTCGCTGGCGGCACCGACCCGGTGGAGAAGGCTGCGCCGGGCAGTATCCGGGCCGATTACGCACTGGAAACGCAGTTCAACCTGGTGCACGGCTCGGATTCGGCGGAATCGGCAGAGCGCGAGATCGCGCTCTGGTTCCCAGCGGTTTAGCGGTCTTCGCGGGACTGGACCGCGAGTATGGGATACTGACTGAGGGTGACCGCCGCCCCGACGGCGTCGGGCATCCGGATGAAGACTTAGACGAGCGCGACGATCGCGACAACCGTGATGCGGCGCGGACCGTTACAGCCGTCATTCAAGACAGGTGCTGAGTGGGTTCATCCGAGCCGCTTGGCGCGAGACCTACAAGCCCGGGATGCGTCCCGAGTTCATAGCGACAGCCCTCGCGTGGCCGCGTCTGACGACGCGCCCGGGGGCTCATAGGAGATTACGTGGCCGACGATGACCTTTCACAAGATCAGCCGGACTTCAGCGCGCAGGGTGAGGACGCCCAGCCCGATCGGAGCAGCGTCCATACGCTGACGCCGGTCACGGCGGAGACACCGCCCCCGCCCGACTACATGCCGTTGTTCGTCGCACCCCAGCCGGTGCAACGCGTCGAGGTTGTCGATGACGACGACTCCGACGACGATTCATACGACGGCGACTCGGGAGATGGCGATCCGTCGGAGCGGCCCGCGAACCGGCGGCGCCGGCGCGGCAGGCGCGGCCGTGGCCGTGGCCGGGGCGAGCAGGGTGCCGGTGACGACTCCGACGACAGCTCCGAGGCCGACGACGGTGACGACTCCGACGACGATGACGACGACACCGACGAGGACACCGGCACTGCCGACGCGGCCACCCGCCGTCGGCGCCGTAGGCGGCGGCGCAAGAGCGGCGGCGCGGGCGACGACGACGCTGACGGCTCGTCCGATGATCCGCCGAACACGGTCGTCCACGAACGTGCTCCGCGAGCCAAGAAGGACGACAACAACGAGATTCAGGGCATCACCGGATCGACGCGGCTGGAAGCCAAGCGGCAGCGCCGCCGCGACGGCCGCGACGCGGGACGGCGCCGACCGCCGATCCTGAGTGAGGCCGAGTTCCTGGCCCGCCGCGAGGCCGTCGACCGGATGATGGTGGTCCGCGACAAGGTCCGCACCGAGCCCCCGCACGAGGGAGCCCGATACACGCAGATCGCGGTGCTCGAGGACGGCGTGCTCGTCGAGCACTTCGTCACCAGCGCGGCGTCCGCGTCTCTGGTCGGCAACATCTACCTCGGCATCGTGCAGAATGTGCTGCCGTCGATGGAGGCCGCGTTCGTCGACATCGGCCGCGGCCGCAATGGCGTCCTCTATGCCGGTGAAGTGAACTGGGAAGCCGCCGGCCTGGGTGGTTCGAACCGCAAGATCGAGCAGGCCCTCAAGCCGGGTGACTACGTCGTGGTCCAGGTCAGCAAGGACCCGGTCGGACACAAGGGTGCGCGCCTGACCACGCAGGTGTCGTTGGCGGGCCGCTACCTGGTGTACGTCCCGGGCGCCTCGTCCACGGGCATCAGCCGCAAGTTGCCCGACACCGAACGTCAGCGGTTGAAGGAGATCCTGCGGGAGGTCGTACCCGCGGATGCCGGCGTGATCATCCGCACCGCCTCCGAAGGCGTCAAGGAAGACGACATCCGCACCGACGTGAACCGACTGCAGGAGCGGTGGAGCCAGATC
>NZ_JAVHWM010000220.1:0-32019 GCF_032159765.1 Mycobacterium sp.
ACGCCAGTGATGAAGCGCGACTCGTCAGAGGCGAGGAACAGCACCGCGTTCGCGATGTCCTCGGGCTCGACCCACCCGATCGGCAGCGTATGCATGAACTGGCCCGCGACCTTCATGTCCTCGGGGCCCGGATCCTTCAGATCGGGCCGGAACATTTTCATCGTGCCCTTGTTCATGAACAGCGGCGTGTTCACGTTCGTCGGGCACACGGAGTTGACGCGGATGCTCTGCGCACCGAGCTCGACGCCGAAAAGGCGCATGAGCCCGAGGACGCCGTGCTTGGCGGCGATGTAGGCGCCCGTATGCGGGAGGGCCTTCATCCCACCAACGGAGCTTGTCAAGATGATCGACCCACCCCGGCCGCCGGACAGGATGTGCGGCACACCGGCCTTGACCGTCTTCCACACGCCGCCGAGGTTGACGCCGATCATTTCGTCGAAGTCGGCCTCGCTGAGCTTGTCCATCGTCGAGCCACCATTGCCGATCCCGGCGTTGGCAACGATGATGTCCAGCCGGCCCAACTCCTCCACGCCGGCGTCCACCGCAGCCTTCAGCGCGTCGTAGTCACGGACGTCGACCTCGGCGGTGTAGATACGGCGGCCGAGGTTCTTCACGAGATCCGCAGTCTCCGCGAGATCCTCCGGCGTGGACAGCGGAATTCGCACGGTGGGGAGCTGTTTACACACGTCGACGGCGATGATGTCGGCGCCTTCCTCGGCCAGCCGCACCGCGTGAGCGCGGCCCTGACCGCGCGCAGCGCCCGTGATGAATGCGACCTTGCCTTCAACTCGGCCAGCCATCATTACCTCTTTCTGACAAATGTTGAGCAGTCGCTCAGCACTCTGTCATCCGGGGGCGCCGTGTGTCAACGGGCTCCCGGATCCGGGCGTGAGCGTGCGTGAAATCGGGTCTCCAAGCGGCGTGTCGCCTGCAGACTCGCACGCTCGCGGCAGGGGGTGGTGTGTGGCTAGCTCTCCTGGGCGACCGGCGCCGGTGGGCGATAGAAGAGGACCAGCTGGCCGATGCCGCCGGCGAGACCCAGACCCGCCGAAATCGCCAGGCCGGGCCAGCCGTCCATCCAGTTGTGTTTGAAGATCAGCCAGTCCAGGCTGAAGCGCCCGGCACCGATCGTGGCCACCGCGACCGCACTGACCGCGAGCACCAGGTTGTACTCCCACCCCTCCTTCACGATGAAGAAACCGTTGGGGCGGTGCACCGTCCATGCGGCGACGACCATGAGCGCGACAAAGCCCGCGGCGGGTATCGGTGTCAGCAATCCGACGGCCAGTCCGAGGCCCGCGGACATCTCGGTGGTCGCCGCGATCCGCGCGTGCAGCATCCCGGGCTTCATCCCGATGCTCTCGAACCATCGCGCCGTCCCGGGGATCCGGCCGCCGCCGAAGAACTTGTTGTAGCCGTGCGCGGCCATCGTCAGACCGAGACAGAGCCGCAGGATGAGCATGCCGGTGTCACCGGCGTATTCACCGATCATGAACTGAACCTCCTCATCTCAACGCATCTTCGGGCGCCGCCAGCGCCCTGATGATCGCCTGAACACTACGTCGGCACCGCCCGCACTCGGCACCCGCGCCGCACGCAACGGCCACCTTCTTCGTGGTCGACGCGCCCTGTGCAACCACCTCGGCGACCGTGTGGCTGGTCACTCCATTGCACAAGCACACATACATCGGCGGGTCCGGTCAGCTCTCGATCCGCATGGTCTCCAGCAGCGTGCCGACGAACAGTGGCGGATACGCGCCGATTCCCGCATTCGCCATCCACTCGGCCGCCGGATCGGGGTGCTCAATCCAGCGGCGTGCGTTGTCCGCGCTGTCAATCTCCGAAAGGATCATCACCTCCCGCGGATCGTCGAAGGCCTGGAATATCCATGTCTTCAACACACCTGCGGCCTCGAATCTGTCGAGGGCGGAATGCACGTGGTCGATCAGCTCCGCCACGTCGTGCACCGACGTCATCGCCGCAACGATGACCCCTGGCGCCGCCGGATCCGCCGAGTCTTTGATGTCGATCCTGTCGACGAGCTCGCCGGCGAAGACAGCCGGAATGTCCTCGACGCCAACGGCATCGAACCAATCGAAGAACACCCGCGAGCGCAGCAGGTCGACGATCGGCTCGCGATTCTGCACGACGAGGCTGACCAGCACGCGGCCCTGATCCGTGGACGACGCGTGCACGATCACGTGATGGGCGCCGATCTCCGCTAGCGCCGACGTATTGTTGGCGAGCAGCCGCGGTACCCGCGACGGATCAGGCACCCGATAGTCCGAGGCGATCACCAGCGAGCGCGTGTCTGCGTGGGTCATCATCGGAAGGCGTTGCGCCGCAGCCCTAATCGCTAGCCGGTAGCGGCTTCGCCTCTTTGAGGCTCATCGGCACATCGCCGACGGACAGGGTTCCCGCACCTGCCTTGGTCACCAGCACCTCGGCTCCGGCCGCGTCGACGTAGCGCTTACCCATCACGGCTCCATCCGCGAAGTTGGGGTCCAGCACCGCATCCGAGCCCCCGTCCGTTCCGAGCTCGACCATCGGCGCTCCACCGGCCCGCAGATCGTCGAGGCCGTCGCCGGCCTTGATCACGATGACCTCGGTGTCACACACCTGGCTCTTCAGCCGAGTACCTGTCTTGATCATGGTTGCCCCTTTTCCTACTTTGTGACCTCTGAGCTGGCCAGTTCTTCGATGAGCGCGCGACGCAGCACCTTTCCCGTTGGCGTAGTGGGTAGTTCGTCGCGGAAGACAACCCGGTCCGGCGTCCGGGACCCGCGCAGCGTCTTGCGGACGTGCGCGCGGAGCTCTTCGGGGTCGGGCTCGGTGGGGTGCGCGGGTACCACAACCGCGACGATGATCTGTCCCCATTGCGCGTCCTCGACCCCGACCACCGCCACGTCGCGCACCATCGGATGCTCGACGAGCACGTCCTCGACCTCCGCGGGCGCGATGTTCTCGCCGCCCCTGATGATGGTGTCATCGGATCGGCCGCCGATGAACAGGTAGCCGTCGGCGTCGAGCATGGCGACGTCTTTGGTGGGAAACCACCCGTCTTCGTCGAGCACGGAACCGATTTCGGCGTACTTGCCCGACACCTGGCCGCCGCGGACGAACAGCTCACCGCTCTGGCCGTGCTCCAATACGGCGCCGTCGTCTCCGCGGATCTGCACCTCGATGCCCGGTACCGGCTGCCCGACCGACCCGAGCCGCCGCCGTACGGCGTCGTCGGATGCCTGATGCGCGATGCGGTGATCGTCAGGAGTCAGAACCGCGATCGTCGAACTGGTCTCGGTGAGCCCGTAGGCGTTGACGAAGCCCACCTCGGGAAGCAGGTCGAGCGCCTTGCGCACCAGCGGAAGCGGAACCTTCGAGCCGCCGTATGCCAAGGATCGAAGTGTCGGCAGCGGTCGAGGGTTCGCGTCGAGCTCGGTGATGATCCGGTCGAGCATGGTCGGAACCACGGTGGCGCTCGTGATGCCCTCTTCGCCGACCAGCCTGATCCACTCCTTGGCGTCAAACTGCCTCAGGTACACCATCTTTCGACCTGCGTACAGGTTGGACAATGCCGCGCTCACGCCTGCGATGTGGTAGGGCGGCACGCAGATCAGCACGGCATCGTCGGGCTGCGCCGACGCAAACTCGACGGTGCCGGTGACGTAGCTGGTCAGGTTGTTGTGCGAGAGCTCGACGGCCTTGGGCCTCGATGTGGTGCCCGATGTGAAGAGCACGATCGCCGCGTCGTCGGGGTCGGGGAACTCGGCGACCGGTTCAGCGGTGCGCGCCGACTCCAAGAACGTGCCGGATTCAACTGCTGTCACGCCCGCGTCGCTGACCATGTCGCGATACTCGTCGTCGAACACCACCAGAGGCCGATCGAGACGGTCGATCAACTCGCCCAACCCATCTCGGCTCAGTCGGTAATTGAGCGGGGTGAACGGGCGCGAGGCCCGCGCCGAAGCGAAGATCAGCAACGGCAGCATCGCCCCGCCGGTGCCAACATAGGCGACGCTGCCCGCACCGGAGCCCGCAATGACGCCGGCGCCGCCATCAGCGAGCGCGCTCAGCTCTCCGACTGTGAGTCGAGTTCCGTTGGAAACCAACGCCTCTCGATCGGGATCCGAGAGCGCCATCTCCAACAACAACGAGATACTCATTGGTCCCCTACGCCGGCTGCATCGCCGAAATAAGCCATTTCCCATCAACTTTCGAGAGTGAGACCATCAGGCTGCCCGTGCCCAACTGAGTTGCCGGAGAATCCTGTGTCGCGGACGTCAGGTTGAGGAAGACCAAGACGTCCGCTGAATCGGGACGCAGTTGCTTCACCGCGGCGCCGGTGACGACGCCGGTGGCCCTCACTGCTTTGGACTTCGCGGCCGCTACGGCGCCGCTAGAGGCGTTTTTCTCGTACTCCGTCAACATGTCGCCGGTCAACCGGGATTTCGCGTTGGCGATGTCACGGTCGATCGTGTCCGAGGCGTACGAATAGACCGCGGTAACGCCGTCTTTCGCAGTGTCTCTCACGGCTTGCTGGACCGTGTCGGTCGTCTGTCGGTCAGGCCACCACCAGAAATACCCGAGGCCGACAAGCAACCCCACCGACACCAGGACGGCCACGCCCCACACCAGCGCCGACAGCGGGACACGCACGACTCGGCTCGTGCGCTCAGCCTTGTGAGCCGTTTCCGTCTCCTCGACGTCCTCGATGCTGGGCGCTTCGCTCGCCATCACAGCACCATCTCCAACTTCGACACCTTCAGCTGGTCACCGTCTTTGCTGACCGTGATCCTGAACCTGAACCCCCGCGGCTGTTTGTTGCCTGCGGCGTTGGCGACTTCTTCGGTGCCGACCACCAGCACCACGGCTTCATCAGGTGAGTTGAGGCGCTCAACGGCAGCCGCCGTCACCGTGCCTTTCGCGACTGCCTTCGAGGCCTCCGTGATCTTGATGATCTGGTCACTCCGTGAAACGAGATCGTCCTTGAAGACACCGGTGGAGTTGTTGATGACGTGGCGCAGTTGGTCCTTGATGACGTGGAAGTCAAACGACGTCATGTCGACGACGCCATTTCTGGCAGCGTCGACGAATTCCTCGGCGCGCTGTTGGCGCACCGAAGCCTCGTGATGCTGCCAGACGATCCAACCGCTGCCCGCGAGCGAGGCGACGATAACGAGCGCCGCGACGATCTTCGCGACGACGGGCACGCCTGCGCGCCGTAGCCGCGGCTTGGTGTCTTCGACATCGTCGTCATCCGACTCGCGCTCTTGTTCGGCTCGCATGGCGCGCGCCTTCGCGCGCGCAGCAGCTGCCGCCGCCTCTGCCTCGGCGGCCTCAGCTTCCGCTTCCGCGAGCATCGCCTGCAGATCAGGCTTCGTCTCCGCAGCGGGCTCGGCCTCCGAGGCCGATGAAGTGACCTCGGTTGTCACGGCATCGCCGTCCTGAGTATCTCCAGGAGGCTTGCCGGTGTTGCCCATGACAACTTCATACCGAACCAAGTCGGTGTCCGGTCGGCATTCGGCCCTCCATGTCGCGCGAAGAATTGGAGAACCACGTTACCACCCCGTCCGCCCGCCCCCGTCACAGCGGGCATCGGCGCCAACGCAGAAAAACTGACTGATCTGCGAAAACACCATTTCCCTATTTCGGAAGTGTCACTTCCGCACGCCTGCTACCGCAACTGGTCCTTGCGCACCTTTCCTGTGGCGTTGAGCGGGAGTTCGTCGACGAACTGCACCAACCGAGGAACCTTGAAGCCTGCCATCCGGTCACGGGCCCACGCGAGGAGGTCGTCGGCGCCCACCTGGCTGGTCGTCACCACGAACGCCTTGCCGACCTGGCCGAGACGCTCGTCCGGGACACCGATCACCGCCGCCTGCGCCACTGCGGGGTGCTCCATCAGGAAGCCCTCGATCTCGGCGGGATAGGCGTTGAATCCGCCCACGATGAACATGTCCTTCTTGCGGCCGGCGATGCGCAGCCGGCCGGACTCGGTGAAGGCCCCGAGATCGCCTGTGTGGAGCCAGCCGTCGCCGTCGATGGCCTCGGCTGTGGCCACCGTGTCGTCGAAATAGCCCTGCATCACGCCGTACCCGCGGACCAGGACCTCGCCGTCGTCGGCGATACGGACCTCGACGCCGTCGCACGGCAGCCCGGCGGTGGTCGCGACGTCGGAGAAGGAGTCGCCGGGACGCGACAGCGTCACATTGCCGGCCTCGGTGAGCCCGTAGCCGGTCATCAGTGTCTGGAATGGGAGATCCGACAGTATCCGGCGGACCAGTTCGACAGGGATGTCGGCCGCGCCGGTCACCCCAGCGCGCAAGGACGACAACATGCTCGTGTCCTGCAGCGCGAGCAGCGAGTGATACAGGGTCGGTGGACCCGGGAGCATCGTGATTGCTTCGGAGGAGATCAACTCGACGACGCGAGCGCTGTCGAAGACGGCGACGGGCACCATCGTCGCGCCGCGAAGGAACGCCGCGATGAGACCGGCCTTGAGGCCGAACGTGTGGAAATACGGGTTGATCATCAGGTAGCGGTCGCCCTCACGCAGGTCCGCCAGCGTCGCCCACTCCTCGTACATCCGCAGCGTCTGAAGGTGATTCATCATGGCGCCCTTGGGGCGTCCGGTGGTCCCCGACGTGTAAATGATGTCGGCGACGTCCGTGCCTTTCAGGCCGCTCTGCTCGAACGGCTGGCCCGCCGACAGGAAATCCGACCTCACGTCGATCACCGGAATGCCGTTCGGAGCCGAATAGTCCTGCCCGAGAAACCCCTGCTGCACGAGCACCGCCTTGGCGCAGCTGCGCAGGATGATGTCCGCGGCCTCTTCAGGCTTGAAGCGGGTGTTGACGGGAACCAGCACGCCGCCCGCAGTCAGCAGGCCGAATGCGGCAATGATCCATTCGGCCGAATTGGGCGCCCAGACCGCCACCCGGTCACCCTTGCCAATGCCCATGGACGCGAAAGCGCCTGCGGCACAACGAATGCGGTGGACCAGCTCGGTGAACGAGAGTCGCAGCGGCCCGTCGACAACGGCTTCGGCGTCACCGAACCGGTCGGCCGCGGACAGGACCATCTCGGGGATGGTCTGCCACGGCACGCGCCCTTGATCGCCGCGGCGGGTCGTCACACCGTGACGAGGCGGTCCAAGTTGCCACCCATGATCTTCGCCTGATCCTCGGTGGCGAGGTGCTCGAGCGCCGTCACGTAGTGGGTGGGCTCCGCAAGGCCCTCGGGATGCGGATAGTCGGAGCCGTAGAGCACGCGCTCCACGCCGATGAGGTTGATCAGGTCGTCGATGCCCTCTTCGTAGAACGGGCTGACGTGGATGCGGTTCTTGATCTCCTCGATCGGGTTGCTGGGGAAGGCTTCTGGGGCTTTCTTGAACACCTCGGCCATGTTGTCCAGCAGCGGGAACATCCACTTCGACCCGGCCTCGATGACCGCGACCTTCAACGTGGGGAAGCGGAACAGCGCGCCGTGAATCACCCATGAGCCCACCGCGTCCTGGATCGGGCGCCATTCGTTGAGGATGTTCATCGCGTTGGTCTGGAACGGCAGCATCTCCTGGGCGGCGCCGTCCCACTCGGAGGTGTACCGGGAGTAGCCGCTGTCGCTGGAGTGCATCGCGACCAGCACGTCGTGTTCAACGCAACGCTGCCAGAACGGGTCGAACTCGGGCAGGGCAAACGACCGCGGCCCGCGGAAGCCGGGCACCGGGGCGGGGCGGACCAAGATGACCCGGGCGCCCCGCTTCACCACCCAGTCGAGTTCCTCGATGGCCTTCTCGACGATCGGCAGGGTGATGACCGGGGTCGTGAAGATGCGGTTCTTGTAGTTGAATCCCCACACCTCGTCGAGCCACTCGTTGAGCGCATGGATGAGGACGTGGATAGCGACTGGGTCGTCGCGCAGGCGCTCCTCGATCAGGCTGGCCAGTGTGGGGAACATGAGCGAGCGCTCAAGCCCCAGCTTGTCCATCAGCTCCAGGCGCGGGCCGGGCTCGAAGAACGCCGGAATCGACCGCATCGGTTCGCCGAACAGCTCGCGCCTGGACTTGCCGTCAGGATTGCCGTACTTGAAGTACTCCTCCCACGCGCCGGGCTTCGCGACCACGTTGAAGGTCGGGTTCGGGATGTAGTTGCTGATCTGACCGCGCAACGCGATCTTGGTGCGGCCGTTGATCTGCACGTACTGCACGACGTCCTTGTATTCCTTGGGCAGGAACTTGGTCAGCGCCTCTTCGGGCTCATACAGATGGTTGTCCGCGTCGAACAACGGAAACGGCACGTCGACGTAATGCGAAAGCTGACCCATGGAAAACTCCTTATCGTCTTACGAGAATCCTATTCTCATCCTGGTTGGGTGGCAATCCTGGGAGCGGCTCGTGCGGCCGACATTTCCCGGATGGACCGACGAACTTGGGTCTTCTGGATCTTTCCGCTCGCGGTGCGCGGGAAGTCGACGGCTTCGTGCAGCTCCTCGGGCCATTTCTGCCGCGCCACACCCCTGCTCGCGAAGTGTTCGCGGATCTCGTCCAGCGTCGGCGTCGCGTGCCCGGACCGGACGTGCAGCACCGCGGCGACGCGCTCGCCGAGCCGGCTGTCGGGCGCCGACACAACCACCGCCTCCGCCACGGCCGGCATTGCGAGCAGCACCTCCTCGACCTCCAGCGCGCTGATGTTCTCCCCGCCCCGGATGATGATGTCGGACTTGCGGTCCGTAATGGTCAGGTAGCCGTCCGCGTCGAGCACACCGACGTCGCCGGTGCGATACCACCCGTCGGCGTCGAACGCGCGTGTCGTCAGCGCCTCGTCCGTATAACCGAGGCACAGGTCGGGACCGCGGGTGAAGATCTCGCCGTCCTCGCCGAGTCGGATCTCCACTCCCGGGCGCGGACATCCGTCGGTCAGCAATCGCTTGTCCTCGGGCCCGTCGAATGGCGTTCCGGTGACCGACGGGTGCTCGGTGCTGCCGTACGAACGGAACACGGTGATGCCCAAGTCGGTGAGCCTGCGCGTGAAGGCGGCCGGCACCGTCGAGCCGCCGAGACCGGCCGTCTTCATGTGGCGCAGATGCTCGTCGGTGAAGTCGGGATGATCGAGGAGGCTGGTGAAGAAGTACGGCGGGCCACCCCCGACGGCCACGGCCTCGCGCTTCATCAGGGCGAGCACCTCCGTCGGATCCCACTGGTCGATCAGATCGATCGTCGCCCCGTCCAGTACCGGGACCAGAAAAGCTCCGAGCATCCCGATGAAGTGCCCGACCGGCGCCGCGGTCAGATTGCGCCCGCGGTCAGGAACGTAGTTCCCGTGCAACTGACGGGTCTCGCAGCTGATCGTCTGATGGCTGTGGATGACGCCCTTGGGATCGCTGGTAGTGCCCGACGTGAACGCGATCAGTGCCGGATTGCCGGGATCGGTTTTCAGCGTCCCGGTCATCGGTTCGGCGGCGAGAAGCTCGTCGAAGTCAGGCAGCTCGGTGTCCGTATTTCGATCTACGAGCCCAACGACCGCGATGTCAGCGCACAGATCCGGCTGGTACTCCATCCGGCCGAACCGCTCGGTGGTGATGAACGCGCTCGGCCCCGCGGAGGCGATGATGTGGGCCAGCTCCTTGCGGCCGTAGAAGTGCACGATCGGCACGGACACGGCACCGAGGAAGGCCGACGCCCAGAACGTCGCGGCGGCTTCCATCCAGTTCGGCAGCTGAAATGCCACTACGTCCCCGGGCCGGACACCCCGGGCCCGCAGTCCCGCTGCGAGCCGGCGTGCGACCAACTCGACGTCGCGGTACGTGCCCGACCACGGCCGCACCGTCGAATGCACGTTGAACGCGGTCTCCGGATGGGCCGCCAGGCCCCGCGCCAGCAGGTCGCCGAGCGTGTCCTGGGTCCACCAGCCTTCGGCCTCATACCAATGGGCCAACTCATCGGAAATGGCGCGCGCGGGGAGGTTCCGACCGGCGAAAATCATGTCGCTGGAGATGCTATTCTCCCTCAGAGAGAATGCCAATATCGCATCGGAGAACCATCAGATGGTCGACGTGGAGCTCGACGACGGGCTGGCGGTGCTCACCATCGATCGGCCTCACGCGCGCAATGCTATTTCTCTGGACACGATGGCCGAGCTGGAAAAGGCGCTGGACGCACTCGAGTCTTCGGCCGACGCCCGCGCGCTCGTCATCACCGGCGCGGGCGACCGCGCGTTCGTCTCGGGCGGCGACCTCAAAGAGCTCGCCGCGATACGCACCGTCGAAGACGCCTCCGCGATGGCGTGGCGGATGCGCATGATCTGCGATCGACTTGCGGAGTTCCCTGCACCCGTGATCGCCGCGCTCAACGGCCACGCCTTCGGCGGCGGTGGCGAGGTAGCGGTGGCCGCCGATATCCGGATCGCCGCCGACGACGTCAAGATCGCGTTCAACCAGGTCTCGCTGGCGATCATGCCCGCATGGGGCGGGGCCGAGCGGCTCGCGGCGCTCGTCGGAGCCGGCCGGGCACTGCTGCTCGCGGGATCCGGAACCCCGGTCGACGCCGCAGAGGCGCTGCGCATCGGCCTGGTCGACAACGTCGTTGCGCGCGCGTCGTTCGACGAGACCTGGCGGGCCGTGGCGAGATCGCTCGCGAATCGACCCGCGACAGAGATAAAGCGGGTAATCGCCGGGACAACGCCCGAAGAAGCGGTAGCGTCCTTTGCACGGCTTTGGGTTGCTGACGAGCACTGGGAGGCGGCAGACAAGGTGATGAGGCCATCGAAATGACACGACGAACCACTCTGATGTGCACCGCGTTCCTGATTACGACTGCCGGTCTTACTGCAAGCCCGGCAGCCGCCGACGAAGACCTGCCGCTGCATCCCGTCAAGTACACGCTCACCGCGAAGAAGCCGATCTACGCACAGGTGTACTACATCGACCACGAACCTGCGATCTGGTCCGCCTACAGCCACAACCCCTACGAGTTCACGCCGAACGTCGCCGCCGATCTGGGACCGAACAATCCACCGTGGACGTTCGAGCTCAACCTCGCCAAGCCCGAGGAATATGCGATGGTCATCGCCAATACGGGCGGCGAGCCCGGGACACCCATCTTCCACTGCGAGATCGCGGTGGACGGCAAAACCGTCGTGTCCAAAGACAGCGCCCCGGATGCAAAAGGGGTGCTCTGCAGCATCCGCACCTGGTGACCCGCGGACGGGAGGAGCAATCGAGGACGCGGACGCGAGGAGCAATCGAGGATTAG
Source organism: Mycobacterium sp. (assembly GCF_032159765.1). GTDB lineage: Bacteria > Actinomycetota > Actinomycetes > Mycobacteriales > Mycobacteriaceae > Mycobacterium. The sequence goes on from NZ_JAVHWM010000220.1 coordinate 11,249, forward strand.
TCAAGCTCGTCCACCGGCAGTGGTTCGCCTTCCAGGCGCAGCAGGTAGCGCTCCACCACCTCGGCCGTTTCTGAGTGGCCCAGCGACATGCCCAGGCCCTTCTCCATCGCGAGCACCGTCGACAGGCTGGTGAACAGCACCGACCAGACGATCGGTGGCATGGTGTCCGGATCGGTGTCGTAGCGCGCCAGCGCGGTCGCCAGCGTCCTCCACTGCTCCTCGCGGAATCGCTCGGCGTAGTGCGCGATCTCGGCGCGCATCGTCTTGCGGTGGTTCGCCAACGCCGCGAACTCCATCATGAACCGGCTCGTGGCGGGATTGCTGCTCAGGCGCCACAGCGCCCAGAGGGGCTGGGGCGAGTCCAGTGCCCGCGCCTGCGCCTTGAGGCCCTGCTCGGCGCGGCGGCGAAACACTTCCAGGAACAGGTCTTCCATGGTCCGGAAGTAGTAGTGCACAAGCTGCGGCTTCAGGCCCGCGCTTTCTGCAAGACGACGCGAAGTGACTGCGGCATAGCCTTCTTCGACCATCAGCCGTTCGGCCGCGTCGAGCAGCACGCCCCGATTCTTTGCCTCCGGCGCTCCGATTCGTCTACTGGACGCCTTTTCCGCCATCTCCGCTCCTGCGCGCCTTGACCACAACTCAGCACCGTGCTAAGCAGATGCACAGCATACGTCGCTCGCACGGACGAGACACGCGGACGCGAGGAGCAAAACAGTGCGAGCTTTCTCCGGCCCCTCAGGAGGCAACCCCCTATGACCAACTTCGACTCGGTCGACTATTTCACCGATCAGTCGCTCATTCCGGATCCTCATCCCTATTTCGACCACATCCGCAGCCAGCACCCGACGTGCTGCCCGATCAACAACGGCGTGCTCGCGGTGACCGGGTGGGAGACGGCCAACGCGGTCTACAAAGACGTCGAGTCCTTCTCGTCCTGCGTGGCTGTCGCCGGGCCGTTCACGCCGATACCCTTCGTGCCCGAGGGCGACGACATCTGTGCGCAGCTGGTCGAGCACCGCACCGAAATCCCGATGTTCGAGCACATGGTCACCATGGACCCGCCGAACCACACCGACGCGCGCTCATTGCTGTCCCGCCTGCTCACGCCGAAGCGACTGAAGGAGAACGAGGACTTCATGTGGCGGCTGGCCGACCGCTACATCGACGAGTTCATCGCCGACGGCCAGTGCGAGTTCTTGACGGCCTACGCCCGGCCCTTCTCGCTGCTCGTAGTCGCCGACCTGCTCGGTGTGCCCGAGGAGGACCACGAGGAGTTCCGCAACAATTTCGGCGCCGCCCGGCCGGGGTCGAACATCGGCGGCCTCGACCACGAGCCGATCGCGGTGAACCCGCTGGCGTGGGCCGATGAGAGATTCATCCACTACATCGAGGACCGCCGCAAGAACCCGCAAGACGACGTCCTCACGGGCTTGGCGACCGCCCTCTACCCGGACGGTTCCACTCCCCCGGTGACCGACGTCGTGCGCACCGCCACCTTCCTGTTCGGCGCCGGTCAGGAGACCACCGCCAAGATGCTCAGCGCGGCGATGCGAGTGCTCGGCGACAGGCCGGACATCCAGCAGCAACTCCGTGAGGACCGCAGTGCCATCCCGATCTTCATCGAGGAGTGCCTCCGGATGGACAGCCCCGTGAAGAGCGTGTTCCGGATGGCGCGCAAGACCACCAAGCTGGGCGACGTCGACGTGAAGGCAGGCACCACGGTGATGGTCAGCCCCGGAGCTGCCAACCGCGATCCGAACCGCTTCGAAGAGCCCCACGAGTTCCGCCTGGACCGGAAGAACGTCCGCGAGCACATCGCGTTCAGCCGCGGCATCCACTCGTGTCCGGGAGCACCGCTGGCGCGGGTGGAGGGACGTGTCTCGCTGGAGCGCATCCTCGACCGAATGGCCGACATCACGATCGACTCCGACAAGCACGGGCCCGAAGGCCAGCGGACCTACACCTACGAGCCGACGTTCATCCTGCGCGGCCTCACCGACATCAACATCAAGTTCAGGCCGGTCAGCTAGCAGCGACGCGGCTCAGACGTCGCCGCGAAGCCACAGCGCCTGGCCGGACACCGCCACGCAGGTCAGGAACCGGCCATCGGGCGCCTGTGCGACGTAGCCCTCGTCGGCCGTGCACACGGTGTTCTCGTCCTTGATCCCGCGCATCACCGGCGACCGGAACCACCGCGGGTCGTACCGGCGCGGCGAGCCGCAGAACACCAGCCGCCCCCAGTCGGTCACGCCGAACACGTAGAACGTCGGGTTGTCGCACGGCGACCCGAGCACGACGCCCGGCCGTATCCCCGGAGTGCAGGCGGGCACGTCACAGACAGTGGGCCCGGCCACCGCCGGCGGCGCAGTGACCAGAAGTCCGGCGGCGACCAAAACCGCCCCAGCTGCTGCGGCGAATTTCACGCCACTACTCTCGCACATGCGAGAAGGATGTTCTTCATTTCGGAGAAGATTCTCGTAGCCCCCCAGTGATACTCTGATGGCCCTCGGCAGACATTCGAGCGGCGGGAGGTACTCATGTCGCCGCGCAAGCTTCGGTCAGCGGTGCTCGACGCAGACGCCTCGATCGAGGAATTCGAGGCCGCCGCCGCAGAGGCGCAGGCCCGAGCCTATGCAGCCCGTGTCCGCGCGGACAGCCTGCGCCTGCGAGTCGCCGAGGAGGAGAGCAGGTCCGTCTTCGACCGGGTCCGCGAGTGGTCGCGGCCCCGGTGGCTGCTGTTGCCATCGGTCAAGCTGCTCGCGCTCGCCGAGGCGGGCGTGCTCGTCGCGGCCTCGATTGCCGCGGTAGTTGTGATGCTGGTGCATCACAGGCATGCCGACCAGAATCGGCAGCGCGCCGCGGAGTACGCGGCTGCGGCACGGCAGAGCGTCGTCACGATGATGACGGTCGACCCCGCCAGCGTGCAGCAGAACATGAAGGATGTAATCGCCAACTCCACGGGCAAGTTCAAGTCCGCGCTGGAGGCCGGCGAGGCAGACGAGCTGGTGAAAAACGCGCTGGAGTCGAAGGTCATGACGAAGGCCAGTGTGCAATTGGCCGCGGTCGAATCGATGACGGACGACTCCGCGGTCGTGTTGGTGGTCGCGTCGATGGATGGCACCGGCCCCGACAACAAACCGCTGCCGCCGGCGTTGTGGCGGATCAGCCTGACCTTGGTGCGCGAACACGGCCAGCTCAAGACTTCTGAATTCGAGTTCGTGCGGTGAGCGTCGAGGCGCCAGTCAGGCCGCAACCGGTGGAGTCCGAGCGCATCCCGGGCTGGGTGCTCGACGTGCTGCACACATGGCGCGCCATCTTGCTCGTGGTGCTGACCGCCGCGATGGTCGGCGCCGCTGTGGCTGTCTACTACCTTGTATACCGGCCCGACCAGCAGAACGACGCCGCAGTCTCGGCGGCCGCCAAGAAGGCCGCCGAGGACGGCACGGTGGCGGTTCTTTCGTACGAACCCGAGAACCTTACCAGCGACATCGCTAAGGCGAAGTCCTACTTGACCGGCGAGTTCCTGGATTACTACACACGTTTCACCGATTCAATTCTCGCGGCGGCGGCGCAACAACGCGAGGTGGCCACCGCCGCGCACATCTCCCGGTCTGCTACCGCGGATCTCCATGCGGATTCCGCGGTCGTGCTTCTTTTTGTTGACAAGGAATCCACGAGTAGGTCCAACCCCGCGCCCAGGATGACCCCGACGACGGTGCGCGCGACGATGAAGAAGGTCAACGGAAACTGGCTGATCGAGAAGTTCGAGCCGCTGTAAGCCGGGGCCTGCGGCCACCCGATTGCCCGTGCAAACCGGCACTGCGGGGCGGTGCGCGATGTTATTCTCCAACTTTGAGAATCGCGTTATCACGACCTGATTTCACGGGTGGCGAGGAGCGACCGATGAGCGCTTGCGCGAAGAGGAGACCGGCGGGGATGCGTGCGATGACGGCGGGCGCGGCGGCATTGGCCGCTGCGGCGATGAGCTGGGTGGGCATGGCCACTGCGAGCGCCGACATCAACAACCCCGCGATCAACGGTGTCTTCACGGCCACGCAGAACGGCGAGTGGGCCAGGACGAACGATAGCTACCACACCGAGGCGGTGGTCCGCGAAACCTGGACGATAAGGTCGTCGTGCATCAACCCGAATAATTGCACCGGAACCGTGTCCAGTGACCAGGGCTGGACCGCCGAGCTCGTCCGCGTACCCGCGATCTGGAAGATCGTCAGGTACCTGCCCGGGTGGGAGGCCTGCGAAGACGGCACATCTGCCACCGGCCGGCAGCTAATCACGTTCTACCCGATGGGTTTGGACCCCACCCTCCCAATCGATCCCGACTCGAACACCTACGCGGGCGAGAGCGTGACGCTCGGGCCCAGCGGGGCGTGCGGTTTCAACAACGCACAGGAGGTCATCACACCGTTCAAGCTCGTCAAGATCGGCTGAGCATCTGCGAATTACCTTCTGACACTGCTTACTTGGGCAGCATGTCCTGCCACGACTTCGGTGTCGACGTGACATCCTTTTGCTGATAAAGCTGGCCGTCAGCAGTGATGAACCGGCCGGTGCGCGGGTCGTATTGGGCCGTGGACATCACGGGTGCTGACGTACCTGAGCTTGGCACCGCTTGCGGCGCAGGGTCGGGGGCGGAACCGTCCGGCACGGCGCCAGGCGCAGGGCCAGGCACGGTGCCAGGCGCTTGAGGCTGAGTGGGTGCCAGGTGCGGCGTGCCCCCGACGGGAGGCGTATTCGCTTCTGGCGCAGGGATATTGCCGGCCTGCGGAGCGATGGGCGCGGCGCCGGGCGCCTGCGGCCCAATCCCTGCTCCTGGCGGCAGTGGCGTGCCCTCAATCGGAGCAAAGATGTTCTCCTGGAACGTCGATTTATCATCCTGGGGCTCGTTTTGCGCTATCAGGTTCGGGTCGAACGGGTACGGGCCGAGCGAGTGCTGCCGCATTGCGAGCGGACGATAGGGCTCGTTGCTCTCGCAGATCTCCACGGTCGGCGCGCGTTTGCCCGGGTTGTTCATGCAGGGGTTGTTGCGAGCACCGCGGACCAGGGTCGGCGAATCCTGCGGCAGTTTGCAATATAGGCCATCGGGCGTGTCGATGCTGCTGGTATCCGCCGGGCTGCGCCACGACGACGGCGGCAGGAAGCCGACCGTGCACGGCACCGGGTCGTTGATAGTGATGGCGAAGTCGCCGAGCGCGTAGCCGGTCGGGTTGCGACTTGGGCTGACCGCCTGGATGCCCGCAACCGACGGGGGCAGGAGCACCAGAATCTGTTCGAGACCCGGGTGATACGTCACGAAGATCTGGCTGAGCGTCGTGAGATTCGCCAACAGTACAGGCAGCGTCGGCTTGATCTGATTCAGCAGAGCAGATGTTTCGTCGAATGCACCGGGCGCTTTGCTCAGCACTGTCCGGAACTTCGAGTCGTCGGTCACCAGCTGCTGTGTCACACCGGCGAGGCTGCGCGCCCACAGCTTGATGGAATCGGTGGTATCGGCCTGTGAATCGAGAAGCGGTCCGCTGTCTCGATACAGCGCGGCGTTCTGATCCGCGACGCGGTTGAGGTCACCGGACAGCTTCGACGAGGTATTGGCAAGCGACTCGAGATCGTACCCCGCTCCGTTGAACGCCTTGAACGTCTCGTTGAGCAGGGCACTGAGCCTGTCTTTCGGGATGCTGTCGATCAGCTTGCTGAGTTGGTCGAGCATGGGGCCCACAGCCTGCGGAAGCGCGTCTTTACCCGCGGAGATCGTCGAACCATCGTCAAGGTACGGCCCCTTGTCGGTGTTCGGCTCCAGCTCCACGTACTGCTCACCCACTGCCGAGACGCTGTGTACGTAGGCCTTCAAGTCGGACGGGATCTTCGGTGAACTGTTCAGGGAGAGGGTGGCTTTCGCGCCATTGTGAGTCAGCTCCACCTTGGTCACCTTGCCGACTTCCACCCCGCGGTAGGTGACGTTGCTGAACTTGTAGAGACCGCCTCCGTCGGGCAACTCGAGCGTCACCCTCATCTTTCCGATACCCAACAGCGTCGGAATCTGCATATAGAAGATGGCCATCGCCACCAAACCGATGATCGACGCGATCGTGAAGAGCGTCAGCTGGATTCGGACGAAACGCGTTAACATCAGCCCCCCACATCCATTTGCGATGGCGGCCAAGGTGTTTCGGGCAGCGGCGGCGGTGCCGGTGGCGCATCCGGTGCTGATTGCTGGGTCAGCGGCGCAGGCTGGCTGCCCGGCGCGGCATCAGGTTTGGGCGGCGTCAGCGCAGTGCTCAGTGACGCGGCGGAGCCACCCGCCGGGTCCAACATGTCCCTGATGATGTACGGCTCACCCGGCGCACCCGGCAACACCGCGCCGGGCTGACCGAACCGCGTGCCGAGCAGCAGGGTGCGCTTCAGCCGTTCGCGCGAGATGTCAAGGACAGCAAACAGGTTCGCGTAATCGCCACGGACGGCCCGGTCGATCAGGGTGGTGCCATACGGGTAGAGAGTCGCGTAGGCGAGCGTCGGAGCAAGGTCCTTGTCGAGATCAGTCAACGCCTTGAGGGTGGGCGCAAGGTTCTTGAGGTTTCTCACCAAATCGGCTTGGGTGTCGTTGGCCAGCCGCGTCGCGGTGTCGCTGAACGTCCCCAGCTTCGTCAGCGCGGCCGTGATGTTCGGACGCTCCTTGACCAGCACATCGAGCGCCGGAGGGATCTTGTCCAGGGCATTGTTGATCACATCGCGCTGCTCGGCGAAGGCGCCGGCAAGCCGATTCAACCCCTTGATCGTTGAGATGATGTCGTCGCGCTGCTTGGCCAGCGTGCCGACGAACGTGTCGAGGCGCGTCAGCAGGTCCCGGATCTGCTGTTCGCGCCCGTGCACGGCCCCGTTGAAGTTGTGGAGAATGTCGCCGAGCTGCGACAGGCCACCGGCGTTGACCACCAAAGACAGCGACGACAGTGTCTGCTCGGTGGACGGATACGTCGACGACTGGCTCAGCGGAATCTTCGATCCCGCTGGCAGGCTCCCCTGCGCCGTTTGGCCGAGCGGCGGATCCAGCGACAGGTGCATCGATCCCAGCAGGCTCGTCTGCCCGACACTGGCCACCGCATTTTTCGGGACAACGGTGTCGGGCTTCACCGACAGGTCGACGTCGGCAAACCACTTACCGTCCCTGCTACCGACAGTCATGTCGCGAACGCTGCCCACGACGACGTCGTTGATCATCACCGGCGAATTCGATTCCAGCGTACCGACATTCGTGATCTCGACGTGGTAGACATGCGCGTCGCTACCACGTCCCTCGGCGCCGGGCAGCGGCAGCGAGTTCAAGCCTTGGAACGAACACGCCGTCGCGGTCGTCGCCGCGCAGGCGGCGACCACGATCGATCGGCAGATTCCCGCGCGGCGCATCATGACGGCGGAGCTTCCGCTGGAAGCAACGTATCGGGCAGGCTCGGCCCGGGCGCAGGTGGCGGGGGCGGCGGCGGCGGGCCTTGGAAGGAGGTCGGAGCCGGGTTCGCCACGCCAGGGATGCGCGCCGGCGGTGGCGGTGGCGTCGGGGCGTCGGGATAGTCACCGGGTAACCCGGTGTACGCGGAAATTGAAGGCGGCTGCTCGGGAGGCACCGGCCTCGGGCCCTCGCCGCCCGGCGCGAGGCGAGGTTCGGAGTAGATCACCCGGCCGGGTGAGAAAGCCGGCATCAGGAACGGGTTGATTGGCAACGGGAAGTTGTTGGCGTTGAGCAATCGCAACGCCGGCCCGAGGTATTGCTCGCACAGCTTGGCCGTCTCGGGTCCGGTGGCGTTCTCGATCGCGCCGAACATACCGCAGTAGAACCACACCGGGTTCTGGAGCAGCGGGTTGAGAACCGGCGCGCCCACCTGACTGCCAGTGTCGGGGTTGTAGATGTTGTAGAAGTTCGCGAACGACGTCGGCGCGATGTGAAGGATGTTCTTCAGGTCCATCTGGTGGTCGACCAGGGTCTGGGTGACGCTCGCGAGGCTTCGGATCTGCTCGCTGGTCTGGTCACGGCTGCCATGGACGAAGCGTTGCAGCTCACCCACCGCGACCGACAGATCGGACAACGCGGCGTCAAGGTCGGAACGGTTGTCGTCGAGCACGCTGGTCAAAGTCGCGAGGCGGTTGTTGAACTGCACGAGCTGCAGGTTGCTGTCGCGCAACGCGGTGACGAAGGCCTGCAGGTTCTGGATGATGTCGCCGACGTTGCCATCCCCACTGGTCAGCGTGCGGCCCAGACCCGAGAGTTCCGTCAGGGTCTGCCTGAGCTTGTCACCGTTTCCGTCCAGCGCGTTGGCGGCGCTGTCGATGAAGCGCGCAATCGCCGGTGTGGATACTTTGCTGTTGGGGCCCAATTCCGTTGACAGCTTCATCAACTGTTGCTTGACCTGGTCCCACTCGACCGGCGTCGCTGTGCGGCACTCGCCCGGTGAAGGGTCGCACGGGATTACGGCGCCGTCTTTCATCTGCGCACCGCTGCCGCGGTATGCCGGCGTGAGCTGGACGTAGCGCGCGGCCACCAGATTCTGCGCAACGATCACGGCTTTCGCGTTGTCAGGGATCGGCGCGTCGCGGTCGACATGGAGCGTCATCTTGGCCCGCGTACCCACAGGCTCGATCTTGTCGACGCTGCCGACTTTGACCCCCGACACCCTGACCTCGTCACCCTGATAGACCGCAGTGGCGGTGGTGAAGTACGCGGTGATCGTCTTGGGCTTGTAGAACACTTGCCGCACAACGAAGATCGCCGCAGCGGCGACCAGTGCGACCAGCACGATCGCGGCACCTGTGAGAAGCCGTTTCCTGGTCATTGCGGAGTCCCCGGAGGCGCTCCCGGCCCCCATTGTTCGTACGGTTGCGGAATCCCGTTGTACGGGAAGGGCAGGGTTGCCCGCGGCCCGGCGGTATCCGGCGGCTGCCCGACATTGACGCCCCGGCGGAATCCGAATGCGTAGTCAAAGAACGGCTGAAGTAGCTGTGCCGGTTGAAGATTGGGAATGAACGCGTTGTAGTAGTAACCGTTGGCCACCGCCTCGCCCTGGGTGACCTGGAACTTCTTGAGCCCGGGCAGGATCTTGCCGATGTTGTCTTTGTTCTTCTCCAGCATCGCGTTGACCCGGTTCAGCCGTTCCAGTGCGGGCGCGAGCTTGCTCTCGTTGTCGTGGACCAACCCCGTAACCTGTTGGGACACCGCGGAAGTGTTGGCCAGCAGCTGCACGATCGCGTTGCGTCTGGCGGCGAGGACGGCCACCAGATCGTTCGCGTCCAGGATCAACGTGTTGATCTGCTGGCTGCGCTCCGACAGGATGCCCGTGACGTCGGTGGCAGCTTTCAGGAGATCGCGCAGGCTGGTATTGCGCTCGTTGAGGGACCGCGACAGCCGGGTGATCCCGTCGAATGCGGGCCCGAGTTGCGGCGCAATCTTATCCAGTGTGTCCGCCAACGTGTTCAGGGAGGTGTTGAGACCTGCTTGTCCGTCTTTGTCGTTGAAATTCGTTTGGTCTGAGTACGTCGTGAGGTCGCTGACGGCATCGGTGAGCGAATATGGCGACGACGTCCGCGACGAGGGGATCACGTCCATCCCGTGCATCCTGCCGGAGCCTGCGGCTTCGACGGTCAGGACGCGCTCACCCAGCAGCGAACCGGTCCTGATGTGCGCGCTGGTATCGGAGCCGAGCGCAATCTTGCTGGGCACGTCGAACGTCACCAGCGCCTCGCCGTTCTTCAGCGAGATCTCCGACACCGTCCCCACTTTGACTCCGGACACGGTGACGGGATTGCCAGGTGTCAGGCCGCCGGCCTCAGAGAACAGTGCCTGGTAGCGGATCGACGACGCCACCGACCACAGTTTCTGGGGCTGCAGACCGACCGCAATCACCAGCAGAATCAGCACGACTCCGATGAAGCCGGCCCGAATGAGGTTGCCGCCGTGGTACTTAATCATCCTTTTCCGCGCACCTCCCCGTCTTCTGCTTGATCCACGGGAACACCACCGGGTTGCCTTGCATATCGGTGGCGCGGACAGTGATGCCGCAGAGGTAGTAGTTGTACCAAGCGCCGTACGAACCGAGCCGGGTCAGCTTCCGGTAGTCCTCGGGCAAGCGCTGCAGTATGTAGTCGAGGTGGCCCTTGCCGTCGTCGAGCAGCGGGCCGAGCTTGGCGAGCTGGTCCACCGTCGCGGCCAGCGGTGGCCGGGCCTCTGTGAGCAGGTCGGCGATCGAGGCGGTTCCGTTGTCGAGCGCGACGATCGCGGTGCCGATCGGATCGCGGTCTGCGGACAGTTCGGTGATCAGGTGCTGCAGGCGGTCCAGCGCATCCTTGAACTTGTCGCCGTCCTGCGAGAGAGTGCCGACCACAGTGTTGAGGTTGTCGATGAGCTGCTGGACGACTTGGCTGTTGTCGGCCAACGAATTCGAGAACGACGATGTGTTCTTCAGCAGCGAGTCAAACGTGCCGCCCTGGCCCTGGAATATCTGCACCAGGGCCTGGCTGAGCTGGTTCACATCGTCTGGGTTCAGGCCCTGGATCACGGGTTTGAGGCCGCCGAGTAGGAGATCGAGATCCAACGCGCCGGCCGTTCGGTCGATCGGTATCACCGATCCGGGGGAAAGGATCTGCGTGGACCCGGGTCCGTCGGCGAGCTCGAGGTAACGGTCACCGACCAGGTTGAGATAGCGGACCATCGCCCGCGTGCCGCGGGTCAGCTTGATGTTGCTCTCAGCGTCGAAGTTGACGACCACCTTCTTGTCTTCGCGCAGCGTCACGTCGTTGACGGTGCCGACGCGGATCCCCGAAACACGCACGGTGTCACCGGGTTGCAGTCGCGACGCATCGGTGAACACGGCCGAGTATTCGTTCGTCGAACCGGTGGTGTACTGCCCGAAGATGAAGAACAGGAACGCGGTGAGAACCGCCATCACCACCGCGAACGCGGTGAGCTTGGCAAGCGTGCCCTTCCATCCGCCCCTCATCCGGGCATACTTGTCTGTGCGCTGTTTCGCGGCGGCCCATCGATCGGGCCGTAAAGCAGCTGCTTGAGCCCGTCGGAGTTCAGCAGAATTCCCGGGTTGCCGTACTGCTCAGGGTTGGTGCCGTCGTCGACGTTCACGGAAGGCGGCTGCACGTTCATCGGCACGTGCGGAAGGCCGCTACATTGCGGGCCACCGGTCGCCGCGACCTTAGGAAGGTTCGTCGGGTAGCGGTAGCGCTCGATGCCCAGCGTCAAACCCACCGACACGAGGATGCCCGGTGCGGGCAGCGGCGGCTGGTGGGTCAGGTCGGCCAAGCCGCCGAGCGCGCACTTGATCGCCGGGGAGTACTCGTTGGTGAGATCCGTCGTGGGCACGAGAAGGTGCAGCACATCGGAGAGGGCCTGCCGGTTGCTGCCGATCACGTCGTTTCCGGTGTCGGCCAACCCGATTGCGCTCATCAGGAAGGAGTCGAGATTGTTCTGCTCTTCGACGATCGTCTGGCTGATCGTGGTCGAATTCTTGACCGTGTCGACGAGCTGCGGAGCGACGTCGGCGTACGCGTTGAATACGCCGGGCGCCACCGCCAGGTCATGGCTCAATGCGTCGAGGCTGGGCTCGGTCTTCGCGAAATAGTTGTCCAGGTCGACGAAGGTCTGGCCGATCTTTTCGCCTTTGCCGTCGAATGCCGCCGCGATCGCACCCAGGGTCTCGTTGAGCTTCTCGGGCTGGATGCTGGACAACACCTGGGTGAGTCGGGAGAACACGGTGTTGATTTCGACCGTGATCTTGTCGTGTGCGTCGATGATCTGGTTGGGCGTCATCTCGCCCTTGGGGTCGGCCGGCGCAACCAGCTGAATGAACTTTGCGCCGAACACCGTCGTCGAGGCGATGTTGACGAGAACGTTGTTCGGAATGAGGTGCAACTGCCCAGGATCCATCGCGAGGCTGAGTTTGGCCCTACCGTCAGGCAGCTCCGTGATACTAGCAACCTTGCCCACCTGGATACCGCGCATCTTGACCCGGGCGTCGGGGGTCATCACCAGGCCTGCCCGGTCGGAGATGAGGGTCACTGGCACGGAGGTGGTGAAACCGCCGCGGAAGAGGGTGAGGGAGACCCAGACCACCGCAGCAATGACAAGGATGCTGACCAGCCCGACCAGGGGCCGCGCGACAGACGGTTTCATCTACCTCCTCCCTTTGTCCGTTATCCCGACAGGTTGAAATTTCCGTTGGCGCCGTAGATCGCCAGCGACACCAGCAGCGTCACCGTCACCACCGTGATGAGCGAGGCCCGCACGGCCTGGCCCACCGCCGAGCCCACACCCGAGGGACCGCCGGTCGCGAAGTACCCGAAGTAGGTGTGCACGAGCAGGACTGCGAGCGCCATCAGGAGCGCTTGCAGGAACGACCACAGCAGGTCGATGGGGTTCAAGAACGTCGAGAAGTAATGGTTGTACAGGCCCGAGGACTGCCCGAAGATCACGACGGTGGTGAACTTGCTGGCCAGGAAAGACAAGATCACCGCGATGGAGTACAGCGGAGCCACCGCGATCATCCCCGCGACTATCCGGGTGCTGACCAAATACTCGACCGACCGAATACCCATGGCCTCGAGCGCGTCGACCTCCTCGTTGATCCGCATCGCGCCGAGCTGGGCCGTCACGCCGGCCCCGAACGTGGCAGCCAGTCCGATGCCGGCGACCACCGGCGCGGCGATCCGGACGTTGATGAACGCCGCCAAGAAGCCCGTCAGCGCCTCGATGCCGATGTTGCCCAGCGAGCTGTAGCCCTGCACGGCCAGCGTGCCACCGGCGGCCAGCGTGAGGAACCCGACGATCACCACGGTGCCGCCGATCATCGCCAATGTGCCTGCGCCCATGCTGATTTCGGCGATCAGGCGGATGATCTCGCGACGAAAGTGAATGGCGGCGTGCGGCGTACCTGCGATCGCCCTGCCGTAGAACATGGTGTGGTCGCCGACCTTGCCCATCGCGGTGACCGGCCACCGCAACGCGCCGACGGCGCGGAAGGTCCTCGGATACGTCGCTCTCAGCGCCATCGCTGTTTCCTCTTCGCGCAAGCCCTCATCGGCGTCATCGCCCCCGTCATTTGACCGTGGCCCGGATGCCGATGGCCGTGACGACCACGTTGATGACGAACAGCGCCATGAAGGCGTAGACGACGGTCTCGTTGACTGCGTTGCCGACGGCCTTCGCACCGCCGCCGGTGATGATCAACCCGCGGTAGCACGCGACGAGCCCGGCGATCAGACCGAACAGCGCGGCCTTGATGCAGGAGATGATGAGCTCGGGCACGCCCGTCAGCAAGGTGATGCCGGCGGCGAACGAACCTGGGTTCGCGTCCTGGACGTAGACGGAGAAGATGTAGCCGCCCAGGATGCCGATGATGACGACAAGGCTGTTCAGCAGCAGTGCCACCAGACCCGAGGCCAGCATGCGAGGTGTCACCAGCCGCTGCACCGGGTTGATGCCCAGCACCTCCATCGCGTCGATCTCTTCGCGGATGGTGCGCGAGCCGAGGTCCGCGCACATCGCGGTGGCACCCGCACCTGCCACGATCAGCACCGTCACCAATGGACCGACCTGGGTGACGGCGCCGAACGCCGCGCCCGCGCCACTCAGATCGGTGGCGCCGAGCTCGCGCAGCAGGATGTTGAGCGTGAAACTGACCAGAACGGTCAGCGGAATGGCCACCATCAATGCGGGAAACAGCGATACCCGCGCGACGAACCAGGACTGCTCGAGAAACTCCCGCCACTGAAACGGCCGACGGAAGAGGAACGCGAAGGCGTCGGCGGCCATCGCAAAGAAGCCGCCGACGGCCTGCATCGGCTTGGAGCCTTTCCCCAAACTGATGCCGGGAGACCACTTGTCCGGACCCGCGGTTTTAGTTGCCATTTGACTCCGGTCCCTCGAGAATCGTCACTGCCGACACCGCGGTAGGACCGCCGATGTTGTGCGCCAGGGCAATTCGCGCACCCTCGACCTGGTTGACGGCATGTCCGCGCAGCTGGGCGAACAATTCCACACATTGCGCCACCCCGGTGGCGCCGGGTGGGTGGCCCTTGCTCTTCAGCCCGCCGCTCGGATTGACGGGCAACGAACCGCCGATGCTGGTGGCGTCGGTTTCGACGAGCTTGTAGCCCTCGAAGCGGTCGGCAAAGCCGAGGTCCTCATAGCTGATCAACTCGATACCGGTGAAGAAGTCGTGCACCTCGGCGACGTCGACGTCCGACGGGCTCATCCCGGCCATCCCGAACGCCTGCTTCGCGGCGCGCACCGACGCAGGGAATGTGGTCATGTCCTGCTTGTGCTGGTGCATCACCGAGTCCAGACCGAGCCCGACGCCGCGCACCCACACCGGCCTGTCGGTGAATCGGTCCACCACGTCCTCGGCTGCCAGCACCAGCGCGGCTGCACCATCGCTCTGCGGCGCGCAGTCGTAGACCCCGAACGGCGTCACGACAGTCGGGGCGGCCATCGCCTGCTCCAGCGTGATCTCGAACCGCAGCCGCGCCTTGGGGTTGGTGACGCCGTGCCGATGGTTTTTCACGGCCACCATCGCCATGTGCTCCTTGGTGGCCGGCGACTCGTGCAGATACCTGGCCACGTGCAGCGCGAAACCGGCCGGCGACACCAGCCCGAGCGGGTAGTCCCAGGCCATGTCGCGGGCCATGGCCTCCCATTCCCACAACATGTCCTTGGTCGACGTCTCGCGAACCTTGTCGGCGCCTATCACGAGCGCGACGTCGAAGGCGCCGGACGCGACGCCGAACAACGCGTTGCGCACCGCGTCGTTTCCGGTGGCGCAGGAGTTCTCCACCCGGGTGACCGGCAGATCGGGCAGACCGAGGGCATCGGCGAGGATTCCGGACGGGAACCCGTCGGGGGTTCCCATCGCGCCGAACCAGGCCGCCTGAAGGTCAGACTTGGAAAGCCCCTTGTCGACGCTCGCGGCGCACTCCGAAAACGCCATCGGCAGCAGATCTTTGATCCCAAGCGCGAAGTGCTCAGCGAAGGGCGTCATGCCGGCGCCGACGATGGCGACCTTCCTCATGACGACCCCTCCTGCGCTTCCGCCGAACCAATGGCAGGATTTTCGAGACTGTCAGTCTCTGCCAGATTCGTGAGCGTCCCCCGAGTATTACTCATGCGGCGACCTTTTCGGGCGCAAATGCGTACCCGTAATCGGGAACGCCTGACCTTACAGCCACCCGGCGAAGTGTCAACCGACCGCGATCGCCGATCTTGACGGTCCCGGCCTCCGCGCCGGTGACCTTCGCCAGCACCCGCACTTGGACGCCGTCGAGCTCGACGATCGCCAACGAGTACGGCGTTTTGAGTCCGGGCACCGGCATCTGCACGGTCGTTTCCGTATAGACCGTTCCCGTGCGGGGCAGTGGCACGCGCTCGTAGTGCGTGTTCAATGCGCCGTCTTCGTCGACTCGGTACCGGGGCGGAAAGTGCAACTCGTCGCTATCGGCGAATCTGCTTGCCTCCCATCGCACTTTCGCTTCGAACGCCCGCTCGTACGCCGCCAATGAGATAGGTATCTCAGCTGGTGAGACGACCGTGCCGGCCGGTAGAACGCAGGCCGGGGGCTCGTTGCGGTGCAACTGGGCGACTCCTTCTGCGACGGTCAGGCCGGATAGACTCGCCAGCTCGACGGCGACGAGCGGCCCCGTGGTGCCGGTCTCGGCCATCGCCGCCAAGGCGTACAGCCCGGCACTGGCGCCCATCGTGGGAAGTGGTGGCGGGTCGCCGATGCACAACTTGGTGGCGGCCGCATGATCCACTCCCGCCACTGCCGTCGGTGTGTCGAGCCACGCCGCCGACAGCGACGCGACCAGCCCACGTTCGTGAAGGAGTCGCGGGTCGCCGTAGTCGTGGACATCGCCGATCGCGTTGCGCGTGCGCACGGGCAGGCTGCGGGCGATGCGGGCGGCGGTGCGCACCCGCAGCCCGCTGTCGGCGGTCAGCACCGCGGCCGCACCGGCCGAGTGGAGATCGACCCCGATCACCAACGTGCGAGGACGCGCCGAACTTAGGGCGTCAACGGCGGCCGGCGCCCCACCGAGGCGCTCGTCGACCTCGAGCTCGGGGTCAAGGCTCAGCCCGGCAAGCAGCACCGCGGCGTTGCTGCTCTCCAGCAAAGGCATGTTGCGGCTGACGAACACGACGCGTTCCACGGCGGAACTGCCGGCGAGCGCCGCGCGGCCCGCCTCGACGGCCATGGTGATCGCGTCTTCGTCATCGCCGGGGACCCGGTGCTGGGCGGTTCCCCAGCACGGAAGGTAGGTCCCGATGGACGCGACGTAGGGCATGACCGTTATGTCACCGCGCCTGCGGTCTTGAGCTCGATGATGCGGTCCCAGTCGAGACCGATTTCCTGAAGGATCTCGTCAGTCTGCTCTGCGAAGCCCGGAGCTGGGCCGCTCTGTGGCGCCTTCACATCGAATTGCACTGGGTTGGAGACCAATTCGAGCTCGCCGGCCTGGACAAGATATTCGTTGGCGCGGACCTGGGAGTCCTCGGCCGCCTGCAACGTGTCCTGAACCGGTGCCCATGGCCCGGAAAGTGTGGCGAAACGTTCGCTCCACTCCGGCAGGGTGCGCTTGGCCATCGCCTCGTTCAGGATCTCGACAGCCGCCGCGGTGTTCTCGGCGATCTTCTGATCGTCGGCAAACCGCGGGTCGTCGATGTACTCCTCGAGGTCCATGTGCTTGCAGACGTCGGCCCAGAACTTCGACGCCTGCATCATCACCAGGGAGATGTAGCGGCCGTCGGCCGTTGGGTACACCCCGACAAGCGGATTGATGGGCGAGCCGTGCACGCCCGGCGGCGGGCTCACCATCAATTGGCCGAGGTGCTTGGTCAACGCCACGGTGTGACCGAGCGACCACAGCCCACTGCCCAGCAGCGAGACGTCCACGATCGACGGCTCGCCGATGCGCTCGCGCTTCAGCAGTGCGGCGGCGATCCCGCCCGCGAGGTTGGTGCCCGAGATCGTGTCGCCGTAGGCGGGCCCCGGCGGGCCGATCATGCCGTCCATACCCGGCGGCGTCGCCGTGGCGGCCGTGCCGGCGCGGCACCAGAACGCGGTCATGTCGTAGCCGCCCTTGACCGCCTCCTGCCCTCGCGGTCCGAGCGCGCTGCCGCGCGCGTAGATGATCTTCGGGTTCACCGCGCGGATGTCGTCGACGTCGATGCCGAACTTCTGCCGGTGACCGGGCAGGAAGCTGGTGAGGAAAACGTCTGCGCGGCGCGCTAATTCGAGAAGAACCTCTTTGCCCTCCGGCACCGACATGTCCAGCCCGATGCTGCGCTTGAGTCGGTTGGCGTGCTCGATGTTGGGGTTCGGGTCGCCCTCGACGCGCAAGGGCCCGGTCTGGCGAAGGCCCCGCTGCGGGTCGCCGGTCACCGCGTGCTCGACCTTGATGACGTCGGCGCCCCACTCCGCGAGCACGGCGCCGGCTGACGGAACGAAGCCATACATCGCGACCTCGAGGACGCGAATCCCGTCTAACGGCGTGGCCATCAGTGCCCTCTGTTCTTCGCGCGAGCGCTCATCACGAGACCACCTCAGCGAACGTCTTCTTTTCCAGGAACTCCTCGAGCCCGGCCTTGCCCATCTCCCTGCCGATGCCGCTCTGCTTGTATCCGCCGAACGGCGCGTCGGGGCTGAAGTAGTTGCCGCCGTTGATGCTGAACGTGCCGGTACGGATCCGGCGGGCGACGGCCAGCGCGCGGTCCTGGCTGCCGAACACGGCTCCCGAGAGTCCGTAGATCGAGTTGTTCGCGATCCGTACCGCGTCATCGTCGTCGTCATAGGCGATTACCGCGAGCACCGGTCCGAAGATCTCGTCCTGTGCGATCTCGCTGTCGGGGTCGACGTTCGTCAGCAGTGTCGGCGCATAGAAGTAGCCGGGATCGTGCCGCGTTCCCCCGGTCACCAGCGTGGCGCCCGCCGCGACGGCGCGCTGCACCATGCCGTCCACCTTGTCGCGCTGAGCCTCGCTGATCAGCGGCCCCATGTAGGTGGACTCGTCGGCCGGATCGCCGTGGCGCACGAGTGAGAAGTTCTGCGCCACCATGTTCACGATTTCGTCGTGGTGCTTGCGTGGCACCAGCAGCCGTGAGGTGAGCGCGCAGCCCTGCCCGGCATGGGAGGCCATGGAGAACGCCGCGAACAGCGCCGCGGACGAGAAGTCGGCGTCGTCGAGGACGATCGCCGCCGATTTGCCGCCTAGTTCGAGGAAGACGCGCTTGAGCGTGTCACTTGCTGCGGCCATGATCTTGCGGCCGACGGCAGTGGAACCAGTGAACGTGACGACGTCGACGTCGGGGCTGGTCGTCAGCACCTCGCCGACCTGCGCGTCTGACGAGCTGAGCACGTTCACGACGCCCGGCGGGATGTCGGTGTGGTTGGCGATCAGCTCGCCGAGCTTCAGCGTGACGAGCGGCGTGTCGGGCGCACCCTTGAGCACCACTGTGCAGCCGGCCGCGAGGGCGGGCGGCAGCTTGGCGAGCGCGAGCTGGTTGGGGTAGTTGTACGCGATGATGGCAGCGACGACGCCCGCGGCTTCCTTCTCTATCCAGCGGTGGTGCTGCATGCCCCTGCTCTCGATGTTGCCGAGATCCTCTGAGAGCGGATAGTCCTTCAGTAGGTCGGCGTAGTAGCGCACGATCGCGATCGGTGCGTCGAGTTGAGGTCCGGCCAAGAGCATTGCGGTGGCGCCCACTTCGGCGGTGGTCAGCGCGGCGAGCTCGTCGCGGTGCTCGACGAGCGCGCGGTGAAGTTGATCGAGGCAGCGCACCCGAAGCTCGACGTTCGTCGACCAATCAGTCTCGTCGAAGGCGTGGCGCGCCGCGGCGATCGCGTTCTGCGCGTCGGCGGCCGACGCGTCGGGCGCGTAGCCCACCAGTTCGCCCGTGGCCGGGTTGTACGAAGGGAACGTCTTTTCAGTGGTAACCAGACCGCCGTTGATCAGTAGCCGGCCGCCGACTTCAGATTCCGGGAGCGCAGCCGCCGGAGCCGGACGGCCGGCGACATTCGAATCCGAGTCGAGCAGCGACATTCAAACTCCTTGATAACTACATTCTCATCCGCGGCGAATCTTACATTCCCTATTCGAGAACACAACAAGACCGATCGTCTAGCTTGAACTCGCAAGTTTCGGACGTTCGGGCAGCTTAGGCGTAATGAGCAGGCCGGTCGATTCAGTTGCAGGTGAAGCAACGGTGAGAGTAAGGTTCTCAAAACCGGAAGGGAGATTCTTGCTGTGAGGAATGCCGTCGTCACCGGGGGCGCGTCGGGTATCGGTCAGGCCATCGCTGCGCGACTGCGCAAAGACGGTCTCACTGTTGCCAGCCTCGACTTGACGCCATCGGACGACGAATCGGCCTTCACCGCCGATGTGACCAGCCGGGAACAGGTGGATGCGGCGCTGGCAGCGATTCACGACCAGCTCGGGCCGGTGACCGTGCTCGTCAATGCGGCGGGCCTCGACCGGTTCAAGCGGTTCACCGACATCACCTTCGACGACTGGCAGCGCGTCATCAACGTCAACCTGCACGGCGTGTTCCACTGCATCCAAGCCGTGTTGCCGGACATGGTCGAGGCCGGGTGGGGGCGCATCGTCAACATCTCGTCGTCGAGCACGCACTCGGGCGCGCGGTATATGTCGTCGTATGTGGCGGCCAAGTCGGCGGTCAACGGGCTGACCAAATCGCTGGCGCTCGAATACGGGCCGAGCGGCATCACCGTCAACGCGGTGCCGCCCGGCTTCATCGACACCCCGATGCTGCGCAAGTCCGAGGCGCGCGGCTACCTCGTCGTCGAGAAGAACATCGAGGCGACACCTGTTCGCCGCATCGGCAGGCCCGAGGACATCGCCGCCGCATGCGCATTCCTGATCTCCGATGAAGCCGGCTACATCACAGGACAGATCTTGGGCGTCAACGGCGGCCGGAACACCTAACGAAAGGACATCGACAAGTGGGACGCGTACAGGGGAAAGTCGTATTCGTCACGGGCGCAGCCCGCGGTCAGGGCCGCAGCCACGCGGTCAAGCTGGCCGAAGAGGGCGCCGACATCATCCTGTTCGACATCTGCCACGACATCGAGAACAATCACTATCCACTGGCTACCCCGCGGGACCTCGAAGAGGCCGGACTGGAAGTGGAGAAAGCCGGGCGCAGGGCGTACACGGCCGAAGTCGACGTGCGTGACCGCGCTGCCGTGACACGCGAAATCGACAATGCGGTCGCAGAATTCGGCCAACTCGACGTCGTAGTGGCCAACGCCGGCATCTGTCCACTGGGCTCCGATGTGCCAATCGGCGGATTTGTCGACGCCTTCGATGTCGACTTCGTCGGAGTGGTCCACACCGTGCATGCATCGCTGTCGCACCTGCGGTCCGGCGGTTCGGTCATCACAGTTGGGTCCGTCGCGGGTTTGATCGCGGAAACGGCCCCGGCCGGCACGGTAGGCCCGATGGGCCCCGGCGGCGAGGGCTACAACCTGGCCAAGCAATTCATCGACCGCTATACCAAAGCGCTGGCGAAACAACTTGCTCCCCTGTCGATCCGGGCGAACGTGATCCACCCGACTAACGTCAACACGCCGATGCTCAATAGCGAGCCGATGTACCGAACGTTTAGGCCCGATCTAGAGAATCCGACCAGGGAAGATGCGCTGTTGGCGTGGCCGGTGATGCAGGCGATGCCGATTCCCTACGTGGAGCCCCAGGACATCAGC
>NZ_JAVHWM010000221.1:0-3512 GCF_032159765.1 Mycobacterium sp.
GACGCAGAAAGCGTTTCCCGCCGGGTCTTCCATGACTACCCAGCGGAAGTTCTCGCCGATCGAGTGCCTGCCGGTCTCCGTCGCGCCTGCAGCGGCGAGCCGAGCCACCTCCGCGTCGACATCGGCGGCACTGAAATCCAAGTGCACGCGGTTCTTGCCGGGTGTGGGATCCGGGACCCGCTGAAAGCCCAGACGTGGACCGTCCGCGCGGGCGACGACGACGAACTCGCCCGGCATCAGCTCCTGCATTTCGCCGTCGAACTGCGCGGCCCACCACGCCGCAAGCTCGCTCGGGTCCGTGCAATCGAACGTCACCATCTCCACATTGAGTGCCATGTGCCGACTCTATCTAGTCGGGCGATAGAAAGGCTTGCAGCGCTGTCGAATACGCCCCGACGTCGTCGGCGCCCATCAGCTCGCGCGCCGAATGCATTGCCAGCTGCGCCGCGCCGACGTCGACCGTCGGAATTCCGGTGCGTGCCGATGTCATCGGGCCGATCGTCGAGCCGCACGGAATGTCTGCGCGATGCTCGTACCGTTGCAGCGGCACTTGTGCCTGTGCGCACGCCAGCGCAAAGACCGCCGCCGAACGGCCGTCGGTGGCGTAGCGCAGGTTCGGGTGAACCTTCAGCACCGGCCCCGCATTCACCTCGATGAGATGTCCTGGCTCGTGACGGTCGACGTAGTTCGGGTGCGTCGCATGTGCCATGTCGCCAGACGCTACCACCGAGCTCGGCAACCGCCGCAGGTAATCCTCGCGACTCCCCTGTTCCGCCAACACAATTCGTTCAAGCACGGTGGTCAGTAGATTCGACTGCGCGCCATGGTCCGATGTCGACCCCACCTCCTCGTGGTCGAACAGCGCGAGCACCGGGACATAGTCGCCGGGCTCAGCGCCGACCAATGCCTCCAGTCCCGCGTAACAGGTGGCCTGGTTGTCCAGCCGCGGTGCGCTGAGCAGGTCGCGATCAGCACCGATCACCCGCGACGGCGCAACGTCGTGGGTCATCAGGTCGGCGCCGAGCACGTCGTCGACGTCCACTCCCGCCTGCTCCGCGACATACCGCAGAAACGATCGCGGGCCGTCACCGGTGCCCCACACGGCGTTGACGTGCTTCTGCGGGTCGAGTTTGACCACCTTGCGATCCTCGGCGAGGTGAATGGCCAGCTGAGGGACCCGCAGCACGGGCGTGACGACGCGCACCAGCCGCTCGCGCACCGCGCCGCCTTCGCGCACCGACAGCCTGCCGCTGATGCCCAGGTCGCGGTCGAGCCAGGAATTCAGCCACACTCCGCCGTAGGGCTGCAACGCGACCACGCGCCATCCCGCGATGAATCGATCGGGATGCTGCTTGACCCTCAGGTTGGGACTGTCCGTGTGACCGCCGACGACGCGGAACGGCCGGTCGGGCGGTCCGCTCGAATCCCACGCGACGATCGAACCCGCGCGCACGGTGAAGAACCGGCCGCCCGCGGGCCAGGCGTCCGACTCGGCCAGCTCGGTCCATCCCGCGGCTGTGAGGCGCTGGGCGACGGTGGCGCAGACGTGGTACGGCGACGGCGACGCGTCGATGAACTCACACAGGCCGGTCGCGCTCGCTTGCGACATGTTTCCCATCCTTGCTGACCGCGGATTCGGTGCGGACTAGGGTCATTCTCGTGCTCCCGGCCCAGCCGCAACCCGTTCTGGGGCTCTTGACGCCCGCGGCTATCTTCCTCGTCGCCACCGTCGATGATGGCGGTGAGGCAACCGTTCACGACGCTCTGGGGGACCTTTCCGGATTGATCCGTGCCATCGGCTTCCGCGACCCGACCAAGCATTTGTCCCTCGTCACGTCCATCGGTTTTCAGGCATGGGACCGGCTGTTCTCCGGACCGCGCCCCGCTGAGCTACACCCGTTCGAAGAGTTGAACGGGCCGCGGCACGTCGCACCGGCCACACCGGGTGATCTGCTGTTTCACATTCGAGCCGAGAGCATGGACGTGTGCTTCGAGCTGGCGGGCAGGATCGTTGACGCGATGGCGGGCGCCATCACCGTCGTCGACGAAGTGCACGGCTTCCGGTTCTTCGACAATCGCGATCTGCTGGGCTTCGTGGACGGCACAGAGAACCCCGATGGCCGGCTGGCCGAGGCGTCGGTGTTCGTCGGCGATGAGGACGCCGACTTCGAGGGCGGCAGTTATGTCATCGTGCAGAAGTACGTCCACGACATGGCGTCGTGGAATTCGCTTTCGGTCACCGAGCAGGAGCACGTCATCGGCCGGACGAAGCTCGACGACATCGAGATGGACGACGACGTGAAGCCGGCGAATTCGCACATCGCGCTGAACGTGATCACCGACGACGACGGAACCGAACGCAAGATCGTTCGGCACAACATGCCGTTCGGCGAAGTGGGCAAGGCTGAATTCGGTACGTACTTTATCGGCTACGCCGCGACGCCGGATGTCACGGAGACGATGCTGCGGAACATGTTTCTGGGCGATCCGCCCGGAAACACCGACCGCATCCTGGATTTCTCGACCGCGGTCACCGGTGGGCTTTTCTTCAGCCCGACCGCCGACTTTCTCGACGATCCCCCGGATCTGGCGTCTGCGATGGATGAGCCGGCACCGGCCGTCGTGACGACATCCACCAACGGCTCACTGGGAATTGGCAGCTTGAAAGGAAGCCCCTGATGAACAACCTGTACCGGGAACTGGCGCCGATCACCAAACTCGCTTGGGCCGAAATCGAAGAGGAAGCCACGCGAACGTTCAAGCGTCACATCGCCGGCCGACGCGTCGTTGACGTCAGCGACCCGGGCGGACCTGTGACAGCGGCCATCAGCACCGGTCACCTGCTCGATGCGGAGCCACCGACCAGCGGGGTGGTGGCTCACCTGCGCGAGAGCAAACCGCTTGTGCGGCTGCGTGTTCCGTTCACCCTGCAACGCTCGGACATCGACGACGTCGAACGCGGCTCGCAAGACTCCGACTGGGACCCGGTGAAGGACGCGGCCAAGAAGCTCGCGTTCGTGGAGGACAGGGCGATCTTCGAGGGCTATGCCGCGGCCAGCATCGAGGGGATCCGGCAATCCACGTCGAATCCCGTGCTGAGCTTGCCCGACGATGTCCGTGAGATGCCGGACGTGATCAGCCAAGCCCTATCGGAATTGCGCCTCGCGGGTGTGGACGGCCCGTACGCGGTGCTGTTGTCAGCCGACGTCTACACCGCGGTGAGTGAGACGACCGAGCACGGCTACCCGATCCGCGAACACCTCAACAGGCTCGTCGACGGCGACATCATCTGGGCACCGGCGATTGACGGTGCGTTCGTGTTGACCACCCGCGGAGGAGATTTCGACCTGCAGCTGGGCACCGACGTCGCGATCGGGTATACCAGCCACGACGCGGACACTGTGGAGTTGTACATGCAGGAGACGTTGACGTTCCTCGTGTACACCGCGGAGGCCTCAGTCGCCCTGACCCCCCGCTAGTCCCCCTTCTTGCCGCGAGCGTGCGGGTCTGTT
>NZ_JAVHWM010000001.1:0-22530 GCF_032159765.1 Mycobacterium sp.
ACATCGGCTCGCGCTTGCGTAACTTGGCGAGAACCTCTTTGTGCGCGCCCACCTTTTCGCCTAGTGGAGCGGATGTTCGATTCTCCAACCGGCCAATGTATGTGAATACGATGGTGGCGAACACCAACGCCATCGCGCCGGCGAAGATCGTGAGATCACCCCAAATACCGAGATTCACCTGCCACTCCTCAGCTTCGCCTTGACGTAACCCTTGAAACGTTACCTGAACTAAGTATATTTCCAGGTCGAGAGGAAACCGGGCAGTCACCGCACTGCGAGCAAGTCGAACCCGCCGCTGGCCTCCAGATACTGTCCGGTTACCCACCGTCCTTCGTCGGATGCCAGAAAGGACGCGACATTTGCGATGTCATCAGATTGACCCAGCCTGCGAAGTGCCGTCACCGCGACGATTCCGCGCTGGTTGTCCGGCACAGCTCGAATTGCTCGGCGGCAAGAACCCGCCTCCCAGGATCTAATCAGAGGCCTGAGAGGATGACCGCGTTGCTGTCAGCAGCCGCCTGCCGCATCTTCGCGGCGTTCTGATAGCCCTCTGACTCATACCAGGCGCGGGCTGCCTCGACCGATTCGAACTCTAGGACCACGGTCTGGTTGCCGTGCCAATCACCCTCGATCACTTGAGGGTTGGTGTCCGCCACGATCGCCTTGCCGCCACCCTCCCCGATGGTCGGCATCGCCGCGCGGGCGTATGCCTTCATCCCCTCGGGATCGTGGATCGCCTCGGTCACGATGACGTAGCCCTTCGGCATGTCAACTCTCCTCGCTTATCGCTTGTTCGGGACAGCACTCGATGGCCTCACGTGCAGCGGCCTCGTGCTCCGCCGGCACCTCATCGACGACGACTTCGGCGTACCCGTCGTCGTTGATGATGAAGACATCCGAGCACAGCGTCGTGCACATGCCGTGCCCGCGGCAGCGTTCTTCGTCGACGTGGACCTTCATCGGGCATCCGCGAGGTCGAACTCCAGATGCAGGTCGATCAGCCCGCGCAGGATGAACGTCGGAATGTACCGGTAGTGCCGATCTCCCGCGGGACCGTGATGCTTCTCGGAGATCCGGATGTCGGACGTCTTGTCGAGCAATCTCTCGATGGCGACACGGGTTTCGGCGCGGGCCAGCGGCGCGCCCGGGCAGCTGTGGATGCCCCGGCCGAACGCGAGATGCTGGCGCGCGTTCTTACGGGCCGGATCGAAGGTGTCCGGATCCTCGAAGCGACTCGGGTCACGATTCGCCGCCCCGTTCAGCACCATCACCGTGGTGCCCGCGCCGATCTCGCTCTCCCCCACAGTGATTGGCACCCGCGACAACCGGAAGTCACCCTTGACCGGGCTCTCGATGCGCAACGCCTCTTCGATGAAGTTCGGGATCAGGCTGCGATCGGCGCGCAGGGCCTGCTGGATGTCGGGGCGCTCCCCGATCACCTTCAGTGCGGTCCCGAGCAGCCGCACGGTGGTCTCCTGACCCGCCGAGAACACGTTCGTCGCCACCCGCACGACGTCTCCGACCTCCGGCGTCGACCCGTCCGGGAACGTCGCCGTCGCAAGCCCCGTCATGACGTCGTCACGAGGTTCGCGCCGACGGTCCTCCACGTACGTCGCGAAAACCTCGTACAGGTATTCCAGCGGCGTCTTGTTCATCGTCTTGTCCGAGCTGCCGAGGGCGCTGCCGTGCGTGCCGCGCTTCAGTCGCTCGATCAGCTCTTCGCGGTCCTCGTCGGGAACGCCGAGCAGGTCAGCGATGACGCGCAGCGTGAACGGCCCCGCGAAGCCGTTGATGAACTCTCCCTCGCCGGGCGCGAGGAACTCGTCGAGCATCTCGTCGGCGATCTGCCACATCGCGTCCTCGTTCTCCTTGAGGCGCTTGGGCGTGATCAGCCGCATCAGCAGAGCACGGTGGTTGGTGTGCGTCGGCGGGTCGAGCGTCGGCAGCTGATCGCTGAACGGGATCTCGTCGCGGTGCTCCTTGATGACCTCGGTGACGTCGTCACCCTCGAGCGGAACGGGAAAGCCCGGGAACGGTCCGGTCACCGAGACGCACGACGAGAACGTCTCCGCGTCGTTGTAGATGTCGACGGCTTCCTGCCAGCCGGTCACCATCGTCACGTCGTAGTGATCCTCATGCGCGACGGGGCACTTATTCCGCATCGCCTCGAAGTACGGATACGGATCTTCGATGAGTTCCTCGCTGCCACGGAAGAAGTTCATCGAGGTCAAGTCGGTCACTGTGAGCTGCTCCGTTCCGAACGAGCGGGCCGATTTCTCGCTGCGAGAATCATCCTCTCACAATTGAGTATTTGATTTCCACCGCGCCAGCGCCGACAGTCAGAACTCGAGGGAGCGGATGGGATCGCTGCCGTCCCAGTCATCGGCCTCGGCGCGGATGTGCTCGTAGAAGGCGGCGACGCCGTCGTTCGTCTCGGAAATCTCGTAGACAGTCGCCACGCCACCGGCCGGCTCGGCGTAGGCAAACCGAAGACCGCCAGGGCCGACGCCCGACCACACGACAAGCCATCCCGCTGCTGTAGCAGCTCCCAAGGCCGCATCGAAATCGTCTGTCCACCACGCTATTTGGTGATACCCCTCGCGGCCACTCGAAAGGAACTCGGTGTAGATCGAGGGCGTGGCGTCGTGCTGCGCGATCAGCTCGATCTGCATGTCGCCGATGTTCGCCAGCCCGGTCGTCACCGTCACTTCGCACGGCGCACCGCGGTAGACACAGTCAAGCGGCACATTGCGGATCACGAACCACGGCCCGACTCCGGCCGCGAGCCACGACTGAATTGCGGACTCGAAGTCGCGCACGACGAACCCGACCTGCCGGACACGGCCGGGTAGTGGCGGAGCGGTCACGCTCGAACACTAACTTCTAGTTAGACACTGGTCAACTGCTGAGAATCGCTGTAAGGTCAGGCTGTGCCCAGATCCGATGAGGTCACAGTTGCTGACCGAGGTCAACGCCGCGCTTCTTTTCAGCGGGCACGCTCGGTCGAGACGAAGAGGTCGCTAGTCCAGGCGGCGATGGCACTGTGGCGTACGAACGGTTACGCGAACACGACCGTCGCCGACATCTGCCGTGCCGCCGGGGTGTCCAAGGCGCTCTTCTACTTCTACTTCCCGCGCAAAGAGGACGTCCTCTTCGAGGTGGGCGTGCTGTCCACCAAGGCCGCGCAGCGCACAGCGCACGAACTGCTCGGCAAGCCGTACGAGATCGCCGTCGTCGTCGACGCCGCCCTCACCACCCTGGAACGCTCGATGGCGCGCAACCCACCCGAGCTGATCATCGAGACGATCCTCGAGGGATACCGTCACGAGCACCGCATCCTCGCCGGAGAGCAGCCGCCTGATCCGGAACTGGGCATGTTCACCGAGCTCTTCGAAAAGGCCCAGCGGGACGGCAAGCTGGCCTCGTCAGTCGACGTGGGTCACCTCGCTAATCTGGCGGGGACGCTCGTCAGCGAGGGCGCCCGGCACTGGGCCGCAGGGTCTTTCGGGGACCGATCATTTCGAGACGTCGTCGGCCGCGACATCGCGGCCATGATTGCCGGCTACAGCACATAAGGAGGACACGATGGCGTGGGACTTCGAGACCGACCCGGAGTACCAGAAGCTACTGGACTGGGCCGACGAGT
Source organism: Mycobacterium sp. (assembly GCF_032159765.1). Lineage (GTDB taxonomy): Bacteria > Actinomycetota > Actinomycetes > Mycobacteriales > Mycobacteriaceae > Mycobacterium. Next base: position 3,647 of record NZ_JAVHWM010000001.1, read on the forward strand.
TCGTCCGCGAGGAAGTCGAGCCGCTCGACTTGGCGTGGCCGCACCAACAGTTCGTGCCGCTCACCGGGGCGAGACGCAAGGCGGTCGACCCTCTTAAGGAAGAGGTGCGTCGAAAAGGCTTGTGGGCCACCCACCTTGGGCCCGAGCTTGGTGGTCAGGGCTACGGCCAGCTCAAGCTCGCACTCCTCAACGAGATCCTCGGCCGCTCCCAGTGGGCGCCGATCGTCTTCGGGTGCCAGGCACCCGATACCGGCAACGCGGAGATCATCGCGCACTACGGCACTCCCGAGCAGAAGGAGCGCTACCTCCGCCCGCTGCTCGAAGGCGAAATCTTCTCCAGTTATTCGATGACCGAACCGCAGGGCGGGGCCGACCCCACCCAGTTCCAGACGCAGGCCGTGCGCGACGGCGACGACTGGGTGATCAACGGCTGGAAGTTCTTCTCCTCCAATGCCAAAACTGCGTCCTTCTTGATCGTCATGGTCGTTACTAGCCCCGATGTCAGCCCGTACCAGGGCATGTCGATGTTCCTCGTGCCCACCGACACACCCGGCGTGAAGATCGTCCGCAACATCGGACTGTCCGGCGAATCCGAGGAGGGCAGCCACGCGCTGATCCACTACGACAACGTCCGCGTGCCCGACTCCGCGGTGCTGGGTGGCGAAGGCCAGGCGTTCGTCATCGCCCAAACCCGCTTGGGCGGCGGGCGAATTCACCATGCGATGCGCACCATCGGCCTGTCGTCGCGCGCCTTGGACATGATGTGTGAACGCGCGCTCAGCCGCCACACTGCCGGTAGCCGGTTGTCCGACAAGCAGTTCGTCCAGGGCTACATCGCGGACTCGTACGCACAGCTGTCGCAGTTCCGGCTATTCGTGCTCTACACAGCGTGGGAGATCGACAAGTACAACGACTATAAGAAGGTCCGCAAGGACATCGCCGCCGTCAAGGTCGTACTGCCCACGGTGCTGCACGACATCGCCTGGCGGGCAATGCAAGTGCACGGAGCACTCGGTGTCTCCAACGAGATGCCGTTCATGGGGATGGTGCACGGCGCGGCGGCGCTGGGGCTCGCCGACGGGCCGAGTGAGGTGCACAAGGCCACCGTCGCCAAGCAGGTTCTGCGGGATTACAAGGCCACCGACGACATGTGGCCGACCGAATGGATTCCGCGAAAGCGAGAAGCAGCGAAGGAGAAGTTCGCCGAGTATCTCGAGCACGAGGTGGGCAACCTGTGACCGATCCGACGATCGACGCTGCGCGCCTTGCGGATTGGATGGACGCAGCAGGTCTCCCCGGCAAGGGCGAGCCGATTCAGACCCGGTACCTGTCGGGCGGCACCCAGAACATCATCTTCGAGATCCGTCGCGGCGAGCACACGTGTGTCATCAGGCTTCCACCCCCGGGCGCGCCGCCGGACCGCGACAAAGGCATCCTCCGAGAGTGGCGCATCATCGAGGCGCTCGACGGCACCGACGTCCCGTCGACGCCCGCGGTCGCCGTCTGCTCCGACGCCGACGTGCTCGGCCGTCCGTTTTACTTGATGGGGTTCGTCGACGGCTGGTCGCCGATGACCCAAAGGACTTGGCCGGCACCGTTCGACACCGACCTCGATGCCCGGCAGGGCCTCGCGTACCAGCTCGCCGAGGGCATCGCGCTGCTGTCGAAGGTCGACTGGCAGGCCAAGGATCTCACCGACCTCGGTCGGCCCGACGGCTATCACGAACGTCAAGTCGACCGCTGGACAGGGTTTTTCGAGCGGATCAAGCAGCGCGAGATTCCGGGCATGGACGTCGCGACCAAGTGGCTGGGCGCTCATCGGCCGTTGGACTTCATCCCCGGCCTCATGCACGGGGACTATCAGTTCGCCAATGTGATGTATTTCGACGGCGCGCCCGCACGTCTTGCCGCGATCGTCGACTGGGAGATGGGCACGGTCGGCGATCCGAAACTCGACCTCGCCTGGATGGTGCAGGGCTGGCCGGAGGACACGAGTTCCACAGAGGCGGCTGAGTCCGGTTACGTTGATATGCAAGGAATGCCGTCGCGGTCGGAGATCGTCGCACACTGGGCAGACGTGTCCGGCCGGCAGGTCGACGACCTTGACTACTACCTCGTGTTGGCGAAGTGGAAGCTGGCGATCGTGCTGGAGCAGGGGTTCCAACGCGCGGGTGACGACGAGAAGCTGCAGGCGTACGGGCCGGTGATCGTCGACCTGATGGCGTCAGCCGCAGAGCTCGCCGAGAGCACAGACTACGGGCGCTGACGTGCGTGCGGTCGTGTGCCCGGAATACGGGCCGCCCGAGGTCGTCCGCGTCGAAGAGCGCCCGTCTCCGTTGCCTGCGCCGGGCGAGGTCAAAGTCCGCGTCGAGGCTGCGGCTGTGAACTACCCCGACGTGCTGTTGGTCGCCAACAAGTACCAGATCAGCGTGCCGCCGCCGTTCGTCCCGGGAAGCGAATTCGCCGGCGTCGTCAGCGAGGGCGCAGGTGATTTCGAAGTCGGCGACCGCGTCACCGGAACCGGACTGTACGGCGCCTTCGCCGAGGAAGTAGTCGTGCCCGCCGCGGGCCTCAGCCGGATACCCGACGGGGTCGACGCCCGCACCGCCGCGGCGTTCGGGGTCGCGTACCGCACCGCTTATCACACGCTGAGGTCGGTTGCGCGGGTGACGGCCGGCGACGGCGTCATCATCCTGGGCGCAGGCGGCGGCGTCGGCCTGGCGGCGGTGCAGCTCGCATGTCAGCTCGGCGCGACGGTGACTGCAGTGGCGTCGTCGGATGAAAAGCTCTGCGCCGCAGCATCTTACGGCGCAGTACATCTGATCAATTACCGCTCCGGCAAGCTGCGGGCTGCGTTGCGCGAGGCGCTTCCTGACGGAGCCGACGCCGTCGTCGACCCTGTCGGCGGCGACCTCTCGGAGCCCGCGCTGCGCGCACTTCACCGCGGAGGCAGGTTCGTCACGGTCGGTTATGCCTCGGGGGTGATCCCCCGCATCCCGCTGAACCTCGTGCTGGTCAAGGGAATTCAGATTCTCGGCTTCCAGTTCCAGGACGTCGCAGCCGACGAGTTCGAACGCAACGAGCAGGAGTTGCGGGAGCGTCTGATCAGCGGCCAAGTCAATCCACACATCGGCGCGACGTTTCCGCTCGCAGAGACCGCGCAGGCGCTGCGCATGGTGGCCGACGGTCAGGCCATCGGCAAGGTCCTGATCGAGGTCTAACTCCCCCCTTGGCGCGAGCGTGCGTGTCTGCAGGCGACACGCCGATAGAGAGCCGGAGAATTCGCACGCTCGCCGCGAAGTCCTCGGGAAGAGTCTCGCCGATGCGTCAGCCGATGCGTGCGCACGAGCGTGCGCAGACTCCCGACCGAATACGGCGTGTCGCCTGCAGACACGCACGCTCGCGGGGAAAGGTGACCAGGGCCCCTAACCCGCTGGGACGAGGTCCGCTGCCACCGACAGGCAGTTCAGCGTGCCGCTGCGGAATGTCTCGACACCACCGACGGCCATCGCCGGAAGATCAAGTGCCGCAAGGGCTTGCGCCTTGAACGCGCGCGCGGCCGCGCTCAGCCGGTGTTCGACGCTGTCGGCCGTGCGGTCCAGGTCCACCGGCCACCGTTCGCCCCACAGCGTCACCTCGGTGGTGCCGTGATCGAGCGCATCCTGAACACCGGCTCGGATGCGCGAGTCCGAGCCGATCAGATCCATGGACACCGCAAGCGCATGCGGGCGAGGGCGCTCAGGCCATGTCGCCAGCGCGGTCTCGAGGTCCAGCGTGTCGGCCCCGAGGATCTGGATGGGCCGAAGATCCTCGCTGCCGTCGACCAGCACGGTGACGTCCCAGCCGGCCATCACTCGATCGAACAACCAGCCACCCGCGAAGGACACCACGTCGGCCACGTTCGCGGCCACCACGTCGAAGTGGTACCTCATGGCTTCCTCGTCGGATCGAGTTCGCGCGCCAGCGATGCCGCGTATCCCTTGAACACGTCGGCCAGGGGGATCGAGGGGTCGAGCAACCATGTGGTCTCCATTCCTGAAACGAAGCCGATGATCTCGGCGGCCTTGGTGGCCGCGTTCACGTCAGAGCGATAGCGGCCGACGCTCTGTCCGCGCCGGATGATGTGGGCGATGATCTCGACCGCGCTGCGGTACCGGCCCAACAGCCGATCGTGCAAGGGCGCGTCCGGCGAGATGTTCTCGACGAACAGCACCGTGAACGTGCCGATCAGCTCGGGAGCGCGCTCGAACCGCTCGGCAACCCGCCTGATCTCGGTGACGAGGTCGCCCGTCGCCCGATCGGCATGGGCGTCATCGTCGGCGTCTCGGGCGTCGAGCACCGCGTTGAGCAGCTGTTCCTTGGATTCGAAATGATGCAGCAGGCCAGCCGGGGTGACGCCCGCCTCCTTGGCGATCTGCGCCAGCGAGGTGCCACGCCAGCCGCTTCGTGCCAGGAGCCGCTCGGCGACGGTCAGTATCCGCTGCTTGCGGTCCTCGCCTTTGGCAAGAAGCGTTTCGTAGGGGCGCGCAGCCGTGGGCACCGGACTCCTCCGTCAACAAACCAACCTAGTGAACACACAGTAGGTTGGTTTCGCCCGTGTGACAAGGGTGACCCGCGAATTCTTTGATCTGACACTCATTTGTCGTCGCCGACTCAACTGAGAGGTCACCCGGGCCACTGTCCCCTCCTGACCAATTCTCTGTGATCTCGCTTGACGATGGCGTTCTTTGTTATTTTAATAATAATAGAACAATACGACGACAGCCCTACGAGTCGCTGTGGGTGGGAATGAACAGGCAAAGTTCTGACGACTTCGTTCCAGCGGCACCGCTGCTGTGGTCATACGACGTGCTGAGCTTCGTGCTGTCGGGAACTCGCCGATGGCGACCGGCCCTACTTGCGCAGTTGGATCCCTTCCCCGGTGACGTCGTCGCCGACATCGGCTGTGGTACTGGCACGCAATTGCGTCTGGTGGCCCGTGTATGCCCGTCGGCGACGCTGATCGGCATCGACCCCGACCCAGCGATTCGCGAGCGGGCTCGAACCAAACTCGTTCGCGTCAGTCGACCGGTGAAATTGCTGGCCGGATACGCCCGTGATAGCGCCGATCTGCTGCGCGGCCACGGTGTAACCAAAGTGATGTCGTCATTAGTGTTCCACCAAGTTCCCATCGAGGAGAAGCGTGCCGGGCTGGCGGGTATCTACGAGGCACTGACGAGTGGTGGCAGTTTGCACGTCGCCGACTACGGATTGCAACGAACGGCCAAGATGCGCAAACGATTCCGCATCGTCCAACGAGGTGACGGATTCGAGAACACTGAGCCGAATGCGCAAGGTGTTCTGCCCGAACTGATGGCCGAAGTGGGCTTCGGCAACGTCGAGGAAACCCACGTGTTCGAGACGATCACCGGGTCGATCTCCATCTATCGCGCCCAACACCTATAGCCGCCGGTCCGCGACGACGCGGTCACACCGGTCCGGCTTATGTCAGCTGACCGCGCGCACTGGGACGTTGCACCAGCCGAAAACGTTCGTCATCTGCACCCGGCGCAGCCCGGCCCGATCGACTTCGTAGCGGGGAATCAGATCCAGCATCGCCTCGAGTGCGATCCGCCCCTCCATCCGCGCGAGCGCAGCGCCGAGACAGCTGTGTATCCCGTAGCCGAACCCGATGTTGTAGCCGACCTTGCGCTCCCTGTCGATGTCGAACCGGTCGGCGTCGGGAAACATCCGTTCGTCGCGCAGGGCGGAACCGTTGATCAGCACGACGGTGCTGCCGGCCGGGATCGTGGTGCCGTGCAACTGAACGTCGCGCATCGCGCATCGCACGTTGTACTGCGACGGGCCCTCGTACCGCAGTAGCTCCTCGAACGCGGCGGGGATCTTGCTGCGGTCCTCCTGCAGCTTCTGCCACTGGTCGGGGTTCTCGCCGAACACCGCCGCCGCATTGCCGATGAGCTTCGTCACCGTCTCGGCACCGGCTCCGCCGAGCAGCGAGGCGAAGCCGGCGATCTCGACATCGTCGAGCTTGCGAATCTCGCCGTCCTCCACGATCTCCGTTTCGACCAACCGCGAGATCATGTCGTCCTGCGGCTGGGCCCGACGCTCCTGAATCAGGTTGTAGTAGTAGGCGCCGGCCAACATGTTGGCTTCCAAGCCCTCTTTCGACGGACCCATCGAGCCGGCCTCGCGTTCCAGGCCCTTGTCGAGCCACAACCGCAGTTGCTGACGGTCCGCCGCGGGGACACCGAGCATCCGCGTGATGATCTCGACCGGGAACAGCGCCGAAAAATCGGCGACCGCATCGAACGACGACGGATCGAGCCGGGCCACGGCCTCATCGATCGTCTCGCGCACCATCGCCTCGAGCGATTGGACCGCGCGCGGTGTGAACACCCGGTTCACCAGCTTGCGGAATCGCTCATGGTCCGGCGGATCCATCATGATGATCAGCTTCCCGGCCGCCAGGTTGGGTCCGTCGCCTTTCATCATGTCGATCGTGATGCCCTTGGCCGACGAATACGTGGCGAAGTCCTTGTACGCCGGCGCCACATCCTCGTAGCGCGTCAACGCGTAGAAGTCGTGCTTGTGGCTGTAGTACAACGGCGCTTCGTCGCGCATCCGGCGGTACGTCTCGAACGGCGAGTTGAAGTAGTCGTCCGAGTACGGATCGAACTCGACTGGCCTATCGGAAACCGCCGTAGGAGACACTTTGACCTCGATTCGTCACAAACCCAGCGATTTGGCGATGATAACTTTCATCACCTCGCTGGTCCCGGCATAGATCCGCGACACCCGTGCATCGGTGTACAAGCGGGCGATCGGGTACTCCATCATGTAGCCGTATCCGCCGAAAAGCTGCAGGCAGCGGTCGATGACCCTGGCCTGCATCTCGGTGCAGAACAGCTTGACCCGCGCGGCATCGGCCCCCGACAGCTCGCCGTCGACATGATCGATAACCGCGCGGTCCAGCATCGCCTGGGCGGCCTCGATCTCCGCCGACACCGCCGCGAGTTCGAACTTGGTGTTCTGGAACGACGCGACGGGTGTGCCAAATGCCTTGCGGTTCTTGACGTATTCGATCGTCGCAACCAACGCCGAGCGTGCCTGCGCGACGGAGCCGACGGCGACCGTCAGCCGCTCCTGGGGCAGGTTGTGGCCCAGGTAGCTGAACGCCTCACCCTCCTCCCCCAGCTGGTTCGCCACCGGCACCCGCACGTCGGCGAACGACAGCTCCGCGGTGTCCTGCACCTTGCAGCCCATCTTCTCCAGTTCGCGGCCGCGGGTGAATCCCGGCATGCCGTCCTCGACGACCAGCAGTGTGAGGCCGCGGCGCCGGTTGTCCGGATCTGTCGAGGTTCTCGCGACGACGATCACCAAGTCGGCCTGCATACCCCCGGTGATGAATGTCTTTGCGCCATTGACGACGAACTCGTCGCCGTCGCGAACCGCGGTGGTACGCACACCGGCGAGGTCCGAGCCCGTGCCGGGTTCTGTCATCGCCACCGCCGTCAGCAGCGTGCCTGCCGCCAGCCCCGGGAACCAACGCTGACGTTGCTCGTCGTTCGCGTAGTGCAGGAAATACGGCAGGATCACCTCGAGCTGAGTCCGCACGGTCGACAACGTGACCAGCGCGCGCGCCGCTTCCTCTTGCAGCACAACGTTGTAGCGGTAATCGGACAGACCCGCGCCACCGTATTCCTCGGGGATCGCCATGCCGAGCATGCCGAGCGCGCCCATCTGCTTGAACACGTCGCGCGGCATCCGGCCGCCCTTCTCCCACTCCGGATACTGCGGCACCACCTCTTTGTCGATGAAGTCGTGCGCCAGCTCCCGGAACGCCTCGTGGTCTTCGGTGAAGAGGTCTCGACGCACTGCTATGCCACCAGCTCGACGAGAGTGGCGTTGGCTGTGCCGCCACCTTCGCACATGGTCTGCAGTCCGTAGCGAATCTCGTTGTCCCGCATGTGATGAATCATCCGCGTCATCAGCACTGCACCGGACGCACCGAGGGGGTGCCCGAGCGCGATCGCGCCGCCGAGCGGGTTCAGCCGGTCACCCTCGGCGCCAGTCTCGGCCAGCCACGCCAGCGGCACCGGTGCGAACGCCTCGTTCACCTCGAACACGCCGACATCGGAAATCGGCACGCCCGCCTTGCGCAACACCTTCTCCGTGGCCGGGATCGGGCCCGTCAACATAAGCACCGGATCGGCTCCCGTGACCGCACCGGCGCGGTAGCGCACGATCGGTGTCAGATCGAGCTCGAAGGCCTTCGCAGTGGTGGTGACCAACAGCGCCGCGGCGCCGTCGGAGATCTGAGAAGAATTGCCCGCGTGGATGACTCCGTCGTCAGTGAATGCCGGCTTCAGGCCCGCGAGCTTCTCGACGGTCGTTCCGCGCCGAATGCCTTCGTCGGCGGTGACGACCGTCGCGACGTCAGGGAACACCGGCACGATCTGGTCGTCGAAGGCCCCACTGTCCTGCGCCGCGGCCGCCCGCTCGTGGGACATCGCCGAATACTCGTCGAGCCGGGTGCGAGTGAATCCCCACTTCTGCGCAATCATCTCGGCCGACAGTCCCTGGTTGAACGAGAAATTGTTGTAGCGCTCAAGGACTTTCGGCCCGTAGGGCATGCCGGTGGCCCGCGCGGAACCCAACGGCACCCTGCTCATCACCTCGACGCCCCCGGCGACGACGACATCTTGCTGACCCGACATCACCGCCTGCACAGCGAAATCCAGCGCCTGCTGGCTCGACCCGCAGGCGCGGTTGACCGTCGTGCCGGGAATCGTTTCGGGCCAACCCGCGGCAAGGACGGCATACCGCCCGATGTTGCTGGACTGGTCGCCCACTTGCGACACACAGCCCCACACCACGTCGTCGACGACGCCGGGGTCGATGCCGCTGCGCTCCGCGAGCTCGTTGAGAACGACGGCGGACAGGTCGGCGGCGTGCATCGAGGACAGTGCGCCGTTGCGCTTTCCCACGGGGGTGCGGACCGCCGCCGCGATGACCGTTTCACGCATGTCTATCTCTCCAATCCCCACCGACCTGTGAAGGTCGGTTCCCTCTTGTCGGCGAACGCCTGGTACGCCTCTGCGGAGTCCGCGGTGGCGAAATTGCCCGGCTGGGCACGGGCTTCGTTCGCCAACGCCTCCCGCAAGGTCGCGTTCGCGCCGTCGTTCAACAATGCCTTGCTTTGCGCCAGCGCGAAAGGCGGGCCCGCCGCGAGCCGTCCGGCCAGATCGTCGACGAACCCGTCGATCTCGTCGCCGGGCTTGATCCAGGTGACCAGGCCCAGCGAGTGAGCCTCGGCGGCGTCGATCATGTCAGCGAGCAGCACCAACCGCTTGGCCTGCTGAAGTCCCACGAGTTTGGGGAGCAGCCACGAGCCGCCGAGATCGACCGACAGCCCGCGCTTCGAGAAGATCTGGCAGAACCGCGATTCCGGCGTGGCGACGACGAAGTCGCAACCGAGCGCGAGATTCCAGCCGGCGCCGACGGCCACGCCCGTCACCTTCGCGATGGTGGGCACCGCCAGCTCGTGCAAGGCCAGCGCGACCTCGGTCAGCCTGCGCAGCTTGTGCTGCGGATGAATGTCCTCCGAAACAGAGATGTCAGCGCCCGAGCAGAATGCCCCGCCCGCGCCGGTGATCACCAGAACCCGTACATCGCCGTCGCGGGCCGTGGCGCGCAGCGCATCCGCTAGCTCCCCCCACAACTGCGGGTTGAGCGCGTTCTTGCGATCGGGCCGGTTCAGCGTCAGCGTGCGCACGCCGTCGCGATCGGCGGACAACAGGACCTGGTCACTCATAGGCAGGTCCGATCGCCCCATCGACTCGGAGCGCATCGAGTTCCTCGGCGCTGTAGCCGATTTCGGTCAGCACGGCATCAGTGTGCTCACCGAGGCCGGGGACCGCACCCATCGGCTGCTCGAATCCCCTGATCACGGGCGGGGGTCGCAGCGCCTGGATGTCGCCCTTGGGAGTGCGCACAGTGCGCCAGCGGTCGCGCGCGGTCAGGTGCGGATGCACGAGGACCTCGCTGGGCACGTTGTAGCGGGAATTGCCGATGCCTGCGTCGTCGGCGATCTTCTGGATCTCCGCAAGATCGCGCTCCGCGCACCAGGATCCGATCGCCTCGTCCAGGACGTCGCGATGCGCGCAGCGGCCGGGATTCGTCGCAAAGCGTGGATCGGCGGCGAGATCGGGGCGGTCGATGATCTCCTTGGCCACCCGCTGCCACTCGCGGTCGTTGGTGGTGCCGAGCACGACGGTCTGACCGTCGCGGGTGGGATACGCCCCGTACGGCGCGACTGCGGGTGAGCTGACACCCAACGGCTGTTGGTCGATACCGGAGTGCTGAGTGTAGGTCAGTTGATAGCCCATGACATCGGTCATCACGTCGAACAGGCTCAGTTCAACGGCGGGTGCCGCCACGTCGGCGTGGCCGCGCCGCGCAAACAGCAATGCCAGGATCGAGATCGCAGCGTACAGCCCTGTGGTGAAATCTGCCATCGCGGGCCCGGGCTTGGCGGGCATCCCGGGATAGCCGGTCACTGCACACGAACCCGATTCCGCTTGCACCAGAAGGTCATACGCGCGCTTGTGGGAGATCGGCCCGCCCGGTCCGTAGCCGTCGATCTCCACCGGGATGACGTGTGGATGCCGCACCGCGAGGTCCGCGGGCGCAATTCCCATCTTGGCCGTGGCTCCGGGTGCGAGGTTGGACACGAACGCGTCCGCCCGGTCGAGTAGTCGGTGCAGCACCTCCATGCCAGCCGTCGACTTGGTGTTCAGGGTGACGGATTCCTTGCCGCGGTTGCACCACACGAAATGGGCGGCCAGACCACCTGGCCCGTTCACCACGTCGTCGTAATCCCGGGCGAAGTCGCCGCCTTTGGGGTTCTCCACCTTAATGATTCGCGCACCGAAGTCGGCCAGCACGCGCGTGCACATCGGCGCTGCCACCGCCCGCTCCATCGCGACGACGGTGACCCCGGCGAGAGGCGCTCCGGCCATCTATGCTCCTCGCGTCCGCGCTGTCACATGACCATTCCGCCGTCGACCGGCAGCACCTGCCCGGTGATGTAGGACGCCGCGTCGGACGCGAGGAACACGAACGCGCCCGCGACCTCCGACGGCTCGGCCCAGCGCTTCAACGGAATCCGCTGCATCATGTTCGCGGCGAACTTCTCGTTGGTGCGGATGGTCTCGGTCATCGGCGTGGCCGCCAATGGAGCCAGTGCGTTGACGAGAATGTTCTTCGACGCCAGCTCGCGCGCAAGCGATTTCGTGAACCCGATGAGCCCCGCCTTGGCCGCCGAGTAGTTCACCTGGCCCAGCGTGCCGGTGATTCCCGCAGACGATGTCACGTTGATGATCCGGCCGGTGCCGTCGGTGGGGATGTGCGGCAACGCGGCTTGCGTGCAGTGGAAAGTTCCCATGACATGGATGTCGAACGTCAGCCGGAAGGTGTCGTCGGTGAGCTTGGGGAACATCGCAGGCGACGTCACGCCGGCGTTGTTCACGAGGATGTGCAGGCTGCCACCGCCCAGTCCCGCGGCCTGCGCCGCTGCGGCGTCGGCCGCGCCACGATCGCTGACGTCAAGCGCAGCGCTCTCCGCCTTGCCTCCGTTGGCGCGGATGCGTTCTGCCACAGCGGAAGCCGCGTCAGCGTCGATGTCGGTGACGAGCACGGCCGCGCCGGCATCTGCGAGCGCTGAAGCGACCGCCGCGCCGATGCCGCCAGCGGCCCCTGCGCCGGTGACCATTGCGGCGCGGCCGGTGAGGTCGAACAGCCCGCTCATCAGTAGCTCCTCGGCAGCCCGAGCACGTGCTCACCGAGGAAGTTCAGGATCATCTCCTGGCTCACGGGCGCGATCTTCATCAGCCGCGATTCACGGAAGTACCGCGACACGTGGTACTCCTCCGAGTACCCCATCCCGCCGTGCAGCTGCAACGCGCGATCGGCCGCACCGAAGCCAGCATCTGCGCACAGGTATTTTGCCGTATTCGCTTCGCGCCCACACGGTTTGCCGTTGTCGTACAGCCAGGACGCCTTGCGCAGCACCAACTCGGCCGCATCAAGCCGGGCCAGCGAGTCGGCCAGCGGGAACTGCAGGCCCTGGTTCATCCCGATCGGCCTGTTGAACACCACGCGCTCGTTGCCGTACTTGACCGCCTTCTCCAGAGCGACCCGGCCGATGCCCAAAGCCTCGGCGGCGATGAGCATTCGCTCGGGGTTCAGCCCGTCGAGGATGTACTTGAACCCCTTGCCCTCCTCGCCGACGCGGTCACCCACCGGCACCATCAGGTCGTCGATGAACAGCTCGTTGGAGCTGACGGCGTTGCGGCCCATCTTCTTGATCGGCCGGATGTCGACGTGGTCGCGGTCGAGATCGGTCAGGAACAGCGTCATGCCGTCCGTCTTCTTGGTGACCTCGTCGAACGGCGTTGTGCGCGTGAGGAGCAGGATCTTCTCCGACTCCAGCGCCTTGGAGATCCATACCTTGCGGCCGTTGACGCGGTAGTGGTCACCCTCGCGTTTTGCCGACGTGGTGATGCGCGAAGTGTCAAGCCCCGCACCGGGTTCGGTGACACCGAAGCAGACGTGCAGATCGCCGTTGACGATCCGCGGCAACGTCGCGGCCTTGAGCTCGTCGGACCCGTGTTTGACCACCGGCTGCATGCCGAAGATCGACAAATGGATCGCGCTGGCGCCGTTCATCGCCGCCCCGGACCGCGAGATCTCCTCGAGCAGCAGTGTGGCCTCGGTGATACCGAGGCCGTGGCCGCCGTACTCCTCGGGAATCGTCATCCCGAGCCAGCCGCCCTTCGCGATGGCGTCGTAGAACTCGGACGGAAACTCGTGCGCGAGATCCTTTTCCATCCAGTAGTGATCGTCGAACTTCGCGGCCAGCTCAGCGACCGACTTGCGGATCAGCTCCTGGTCATCGGTCAGCTCGAACGTCATTCCGGCGCCGGGCACTGCTGCATCTCCTCTGCGTCAGGTCATGCACCCGGCGTGGGCCGAGCTAGTGGAGGACGGGCTCAGTCCGTATTGCCGGTGAGCTCCTTGGCGTTCGCCGCAAATTGGGCGAAGCTGTTGCTGGCGTGGTCGTGCTTGGAAAGAGCGCGGATGGATACGTCGTGTCCCTCGGAGGCCTTGCGCAGTGCGCCGACGGTGGCCTGCTCCTTCGGGATGTGAGTGAACGGATCCCAGTGGTACCAGCGCATCGCGTTCTCATACGTCATCTTGTTGACATCGTCGTCGGGCACGTTGTGCTCGGTCAGCACCTCATGCAACTGCTCGGGCGCACCCGGCCACATCGAATCGCTGTGCGGGTAGTCGGCTTCCCAGCAGATGTTGTCGATACCGATCATGTTGCGCAACTGGACGCCAACGTGATCGGAGATGAAGCAGGTCAGGAAGTGCTCGCGGAACACCTCGGATGGCTTCTTGCCCTTGAAGTCCTGGCCCGTCCATGTTGAGTGCATCTCGTAGGTGCGATCCGCGCGCTCGAGGAAGTAGGGGATCCACCCGGTGCCACCCTCGGACAGCGCGATCTTGAGGTCGGGATACTTCTTGACCGGCTTGGACCACAACAGATCCGCCGCCGCCTGCACGATGTTCATCGGCTGCAGCGTGATCATCACGTCCATCGGCGCATCCGGCGCGGTGATGGCCAACCGTCCGGAGGACCCGATGTGCACGTTCATCACGGTGTCGGTGTCCACCAGGGCTTCCCACAGCGGAGTCCAGTAGTCGTCGTGGAAGCTCGGATAGCCCATCGCCGCCGGGTTCTCGGTGAATGTCAGCGCATGCACGCCACGGTCGGCGTTGCGCCGGACTTCCTTGCCACAAGCCTCGGCATCCCAGATCACCGGCAGCGTCATCGGGATGAACCGCGCGGGGTAGGCCGCGCACCACTCCTCGACGTGCCAGTCGTTGTAGGCCTGCAGCAGCGCCAGCGAGAATTCGGGGTCTTCGGTGGCGAACAGCCGCCCTGCGAATCCGGGGAACGACGGGAAACAGATCGACCCGAGGATCCCGCCGGCGTTCATGTCCTTGACGCGCTCGTCGACCTGCCAGCAGCCGGGCCGGATCTCGTCGAGACCCTGAGGCTCGAGGCCGTACTCCTCCTTCGGCCTACCAGCCACCGCGTTCAGCGCGACGTTGGGAATCACCACGTCGCGGAACTGCCAGGTGTCGGAACCGTCGGGGTTGTGCACCAGGCGCGGCGCGTCGTTCTTGTACTTCTCCGGCAGGTGGTTCTTGAACATGTCAGGCGGCTCGACGATGTGGTCGTCGACGCTGATCAGGATCATGTCTTCCTTGTTCACAGGGCCATTCCTTTCGATCGAAGCCTCGGCGTCAAGTCCGCTACGGTTCTCTACTTGTGAAAACTATCTTCTCGCACTGCGAGAATCAACGTCCTTAGTCTAGTCCTCGGGCTGGTCAGGGCCGTCGCGCCCTGTCCCTATCATCTTTCGTACCACTTCAGACCACCTGTTTGTTGACCATCTGACCAAAGCATGGAAACCTGTTAGGCGAAATACGAGAATCTAATTCTCGCTTGTGAGAGGATACTACCGTGCGACTCCCCCCGCTGCCCGGCGACGAGTGGGACGACGACGTCCAGCAGGCGCTCGCCGTCATGCTGCCGGAGGAGCGGCGCAACCCCGAACAGGCAAGCAACATCCTCTCCACGTTCGTCCGCCATCCGGCCCTGACGAAGTCGTTCCTGAAGTTCAACGTCCATCTGCTCTTCAACTCGACACTTCCCGCCCGCGAGCGCGAGCTGGCGATCCTGCGGGTGGCGCATAACACCGACTCGACGTACGAGTGGGCGCAGCACGTGAAGATGGGCCTGCGCGAGGGGCTCACCGAGGATGAGATCGCCGGCGTGCGGCGCGGGGACGCCGGGAGCGAGTTCGACCGCACGATCCTGGCAGGCGTCGACGAGCTCCTCGACAAGTTCGAGCTTTCGGACGCGACGTGGTCGGCGCTGGGCGAGCGCTTCGACGATCGGCAGCGGATGGATTTCGTCTTCACGGTGGGCTGCTACATCACCGTGGCCATGGCACTGAACACATTTGGCGTAGAGCTCGAACAGGAGAGGTAACGAACATGGCTTTCTTCCCGAAGCCCGCGGCGGGTAGCTGGACCGAGAACTGGCCCGAATTGGGCACTGCCCCAATCAATTACGAAGACTCCATCGATCCCGAGCACTTCAAGCTCGAACAGCAGGCCATCTTCAAGAAGACCTGGCTCAACGTCGGCCGCGTCGAGCGGCTGCCCAAGAAGGGCAGCTACTTCACTCGTGAAATGCCGTCGGTGGGACCGGGGACGTCGGTGATCATCGTCAAGGACAAGCAGGAAACCGTTCGCGCCTTCTACAACATGTGCCGTCACCGCGGCAACAAGCTGGTGTGGAGCGACTACCCAGGCGAGGAGGTGTCGGGCACCTGCCGCCAGTTCACCTGCAAGTACCACGCATGGCGCTACAGCCTTGAGGGCGACCTGACATTCGTTCAGCAGGAGGGCGAATTCTTCGACCTCGACAAGGCGAACTACGGACTGGTTCCGGTGCGGTGCGAGGTGTGGGAAGGGTTCATCTTCGTCAACTTCGACGACGACGCAGCGCCACTGGCGGAATACCTCGGCGACTTCGCGAAGGGCCTCGAGGGATATCCGTTCCACGAGATGACCGAGCACTACAGCTACCGCTCGGAGATCAACGCCAACTGGAAGCTGTTCATCGACGCGTTCGTCGAGTTCTACCACGCGCCGATCCTGCACATGAAGCAGGCCGAAAAGGAGGAGGCCGAGAAGCTGGCCAAATTCGGCTTCGAAGCGCTGGCATACGACATCAAGGGCATCCACTCCATGGTGTCGTCGTGGGGCGGAATGTCGCCGCCGAAAGACCTGAACATGGTCAAGCCCATCGAGCGGATCGTGCACAGCGGCCTGTTCGGACCGTGGGACCGCCCCGACATCAAGGGCATCCTGCCCGACGAACTGCCGCCCGCCATCAACCCCGGCCGCCACAAGTCTTGGGGCACGGACTCTTTCGAGTTCTTCCCGAACTTCACGTTGCTGTTCTGGGCGCCGGGGTGGTACCTGACCTACCACTACTGGCCGACCGCGGTGGACAAGCACATCTTCGAGGCCGACCTCTACTTCGTGCCGCCGAAGAACCTCCGTGAGCGGCTCTCCCAAGAGCTTGCCGCGGTCACGTTCAAGGAGTACGCGTTCCAGGACGCCAACACGCTGGAAGCCACGCACACCATGATCAACACCAGGGCCGTCACGGAGTTCCCGCTGTGCGATCAGGAGATCCTGCTGCGGCACCTGCACAAAACCGCCTGGGATTACGTGAACAGATACACGGCGTCGCTGACGAACGGGAATGGTTCCACCACAGCTGATTCCGCCACCAGCCAGAAGGATCACGTCAATGTCACACAGCCTGTCTGATTCGACTCCGTCGAAACTCCCAGAGGAGTTCGCCGATCTGGAGCGGTTCACCGACTGGTGCCTGCCAACCGAGCAGGAGCGCTACACCAAGCGGCTGAACTCGACGATGGCCGAGATGCAGGAGCTCTACGACGCGGGCATGGCGCGTCTCGAGGACATCATGGTCTACGTTGACGCGCGCTTCCCGCTCAAGGGGATGCCGGAGGACGCGAAAGCGCTGGTGCACCTAGGGCAGTCGATCGTGATGGTGAGCTTCCCCGTCGAAGTGTGGAAGCAGCCACGCGTGCTCGACAGCGGCGCCTCCTACATCGAGCTGATCAAGGAGCCGGTGGTCTAACCGTGCCAACGCTGCGAGCCGCGGGTCTGCTCGACGTCGACGCCGGCGAGATCATCCGGCCGGGGATCGTCCGCATCGAGGACGACCGGATCGTCGGTGTCGGAGACGCCGAAACGGCATCAGCCGTCGGAAGCGAAGCCGACGGAGAAGTCATCGATCTCGGGGATTCCATCCTGCTGCCCGGGTTGATGGACATGGAGGTCAACCTCCTGATGGGCGGCCGCGGGGAAAACCCTGGGCTGTCGCAAGTTCAAGACGATCCACCCACCCGGGTGCTGCGCGCGGTGGGCAATGCCCGTCGCACGCTTCGCGCCGGGTTCACCACCGTGCGTAACCTCGGCCTGTTCGTCAAGACCGGCGGCTACCTGTTGGACGTGGCGCTGGGCAAGGCGATCGACGCAGGTTGGATCGAGGGGCCACGAATCGTGCCTGCGGGTCATGCGATCACCCCGACGGGTGGGCACCTCGACCCGACGATGTTCGCCGCGTTCATGCCGGGCGCGCTGGAGTTGACCGTCGAGGAAGGCATCGCGAACGGGGTCGACGAGGTCCGCAAGGCCGTGCGTTACCAGATCAAGCACGGCGCGCAGCTGATCAAAGTCTGCGTGTCGGGTGGCGTGATGTCACTCACCGGAGAGGCTGGCGCGCAACATTATTCGGACGAGGAGCTTCGGGCGATCGTCGACGAGGCGCATCGCCGTGGCTTGCGGGTGGCCGCGCACACGCACGGCGCTGAGGCTGTCAAGCACGCGGTCGCATGCGGTATCGATTGCATCGAGCACGGCTTCCTGATGGACGACGAGGCAATCCAGGCACTCGTCGACAACGACCGCTTCCTCGTCACCACCCGGCGGCTGGCCGAGGCGATGGACGTGTCCAAGGCCCCGAAGGAGTTGCAGGACAAGGCCGCCGAGATGTTCCCTAAGGCTCGCACGTCGATCAAGGCCGCCTACGAGGCCGGCGTGAAGATCGCCGTCGGCACGGACGCACCCGCCATCCCGCATGGCAAAAACGCCGATGAGCTTGTCACGCTGGTGGATTGGGGCATGCCGCCCGCGGCGGTGCTGCGGGCCGCGACGGTGGTGGCCGCCGACCTGATCAACGTGACCGATCGCGGTCGGCTGGCCGAAGGGCAACTCGCGGACATCATCGCGGTGCCCGGTGACCCGCTCACCGACATTGCCGTTACACGGGACGTCAACTTTGTAATGAAGGGCGGTAAGGTGTACCGACATGATCCAGTCACGTAGAACTGAGGACTTGGTCGAGATCCAGCAACTGCTCGCGAAGTACGCGGTGACGATCACGCTGGGCGACGTCGACGGCCTGATCTCGGTGTTCACCCCGGACGGCACCTACAGCGCGTTTGGCTCCACTTACACGCTGGCCCGGTTTCCCGAACTCGTCGACGCGGCCCCAAAGGGGCTGTTCATGACGGGCACGTCGCTGGTGGATCTCGACGCCACCGACCCTGATAAGGCGACGGGCACACAGCCGCTGTGCTTCATCGAGCACTCCAAGCACGACATGCGCATCGGCTACTACAAGGACACCTATGTGCGCACCGACGACGGCTGGCGGCTGAAAACCCGTGCAATGACGTTCATTCGGCGCAGCGGCGACCATGACTCCGGCCGCCCGCACGCCATCGGGAGACCTGAGGCCGATGTCGCCGCCGAAGCGGCTCCGGAAGCCGGATGAGCGCCGAGCTCTTCGAACCCGCCGCCTTCCGCACAGCGTTGCAGGCATGGCTCGACGAGAACGATCTCACGCCCCCACCCGGGGACGACTCCCTCGATGCGCACCAAACCCAGCATCTTCGCGTTCTGAAGGCGCTCTACGACGCGGGCTGGATGCGCTACGGATGGCCGGAATCGGCGGGCGGATTGGGAGGTCCGGACATCCTGCGCGCGATCGTCGGCGAGGAGATCGTCGGCCGCGGACTCGACCATCCCGGGCCGTACTCGATGCTCGACGTGCTGACCCCGACGATGATCGATTACGCGCGCCCAGAACTGGCCGCCGAGATGGTGCCGAGGCTGCTGTCCGGCCAGGAGTCGTGGTG
>NZ_JAVHWM010000003.1:0-54634 GCF_032159765.1 Mycobacterium sp.
CTCCACCAGGTGTCCCTTTTGTCCCGCCGCCGCGACGTACGTCGAAGTTCGCGATTGCGCTGGCGGCGCTCGCTGTTCTTCTCGCGGCCGCCGCGCTGGTGGTTTCGCTGATTCGCAAGCCAGAAGCACCGGCTCCGACGGCGCAGCCGACACCAACCGCGCTCCCGGAGCAGCAGCTGTTTGTTGCTGACGCCGATAAGGCCCTCTGTCAGGCCATCGTGCCTCTGATGAAGGAATTAAGAGAGCAAAATCGGGCATTTGGACCTTTGGCTCCGGGCTCGTCAGAACAAGCCGCTGCGATTCCCGGATATCGTGCGTTCATTGAGAGCTGGGCCTCGCGAACTCAGAGCGTTCTAAATCAGCACGCTAAGCCACCTCGATATCTAACGAGGACATTGCAGGCGCTCATTGATGACAAATTGTTGTACGTGGAGCTCGTCCAGCCGGGACGCGTTGACGACTATGACGAACCGACTTGGGTCCAGGGCGGCATCGACCTTGGGGGGCCGCTAAGCACGTGCAGTAAGTTGGGGATCCGTTGGAATTAGCAAGCCCGGTAGCGGTTGGCAACGCATTCCCGTCTGGCGAATTCGCCGAGGAGATACTCGGTGGACTCTGGCCAGAAACTGGGGAGTCTTCATGGTTTGATTCGGCGAATAGTCAAAAGGCCGCCGCAGACAACACGTCGGACGCGTCTCGGAACGTCGAACGGTCGGCGAATGCACTGCTTGGCCGCAACAGTGGCGAGTGGATCGACTCGATGCACGGAATGTATTTGCAGACCGCACGACTCCTGTCGGACCGATCAACATCTCAATCCAAGACTTCTACAATTTCACACGATTGCGCTGCGACACTTCAAAGGACCAGGTCCCGCCTGCGTTCGATTCTGACTGACGCTAGAACTGAAATCGAAGCGGCCCGCGGGTTCGCCGCAGTACTGAAAGCTGCTGTTCCGCCAGGACCCAAACACGATGAGAACATTCGACAATTGGATGAGGCGCTGGCTGCCGCTATCACGAACATTGTCGACCGCAAGCATGACGATGCGAAGGCTGCGAACCATGCCGGCGCAATAGAGATTGAGGGTTTGGGCGCGAAGTTGGCCGACATTCCCTTGCCGCCACCCGGACACGGCGGGGAACACCATCGAGGGGAACGACCCGGCGGGGAACGGTCGGCCCAGCCTCCCGGAGACCGTGGAGTCAAGCCAATGGATTGGCACGGCGGCCCACTGCCCCAGCGTCCTCCGCCACGCCCGTCACCGGATCCCGGACAGATCCGCGATCAAGACACACCTATTCACCCAAGACAACCAATCGGAGACGGCAGCATCACAGCCGACCCAGAGTTGCCGGAGCCGCGGGGCGAGGAAGCGTCGTGGCGGCATCCGAATAGTTCCACTGGCACGCTTGTCACGCCCGGCGCTCCCGTCGGACAGGAGACAGGCAACGAGACACCAAGATTGGATGGTGCGTCTCAGAGACACGGCGACACCGTGCTTCCTCCGCTCTTGCCTCGGTCACCGACCGGAGCTCCGGGGGCCCCAAACTTGCCCACACCAGGCACTGCATCATCGGCCCCAAGCCCCTTAAGCGGAGCTCTGTCGACCGGAGGTCCTCCCCCCGCCACCTCGATGCCTGCGACTCCGTCGACGTCCCCTCTCGCCGCTGCCCACCCCGCGGCCCCCGCCGGCGACTTCTCGAAGGGTTTCACCCAGGGCCTCACCAGCGGCGCGCCGATGTCCGCACCCCAGCCACTCCACACCGCGCCGCCGCCCGCGCTCACTGACGCGGCGGCGTCGAGCATGCCCGCGTCTGCGTCTGGCGCACCACCAGCCGCAGCCGCGGCTGCACCCGTGAGCCCCGCACCACCCCCTGCACCGACCCCGCCGCCGACCGCCGCCCCGCAATCCGCCCCGATCATCGCCACCCCGCCACCCATACCCCCACCCATGGCGCCCTACGGCTCCGATATTCCCCGTTCCCCGGTACCGCCGCCGCCACCGCCGGCCGCGCCCACCATCACGACCTCAGGACCCGGTAGCCCGATGCCGCCAGGCACCGCGATGGCTGCGGGCACGACTCCGTCCACCGCCACGGCGATGTCCCCCGGATTTCTGGCGAGTTCCGGCGTCGCCGCCACGGGCACCGGCGCCGCCGTGGTCAGCTCGCAGACCAAGGAACCCCGCCTCGATGCCGCAGTTCGCCTCGCCTATGAGCTGCTGCACGCCTCGCGGATGTATCCCGGTGTGCACTGGTGCGTAGCCGTTTTCAAATCCGGCAAGGGATACGAGACGGTCATCACGAGCAACGACGGCGCAGGCTACGTGCCGCCGGGGGTGTTCATCCCCAACTCCGCGAGACTGCTGTTCGCAGACCGATTGTTGGACAACACTTTTCAAGCCAAGTGGTTTGGCTGGGTCAATCCCACCGAGACGATGGTGGCCTATGCCGCGCACCGGTCCGCCCTCGACCCCAATTTCGACCTTTACGCTGTGGCCGCCACCACCGATCCTGGCGGATCGTCGGTACTGCCGGCCCGCCGGGCCGGTGTTCCGCACTACCAAGACTGCGACTCCACGAGATCACCGCTACAGCCCGACGACCCGATCCCCGATCTAGAACCCTTGAGGGTTCATCGCCTCGCTGCCACCGATACCGCCGCGTACGCAGAGACCAAAGGTGTTACCCCAGAGGCGCGCCAAACAGCTTGGGAGGCCACGGCGTCGGCCGTGGGGATGGCCATGGCAGGCGCCGAGTCCATGCTCACGGACGTCCATCCGGCAGTACGCGAAGTCGTCGGGGCGCTCGCCGCGGGCACCCCGATCACCGACTCGCAGTGGGCAACCCTTGACGTATTGCAACGCGAACGCAGGTCCCTGTGGATGCGCCCGGGCTACATCGAGATGGAACCCTCGACCAAGGCCGCCGTGACCGCGCTTTACCGCGTTCATCACAACATCGACCGCGCAATCGAGGCACTAACGTTGTGGCGTCCCGATCCCCCTGACTACGCCGACATTGTTTACGCCGCAAATCAAGTCACCAAGGAGACGGAATTATGGCCGACCGCAACATCAAGGTAGACGCCGCCGAGACGCTCAAAGAAGTCGAAACGATCGCCGAGACCGTCAGGAGCGTTGCCGTGACCGGACCGGTGCCGGAAGCCTCGGGCACGACGCCCATAGACAAGGCGCTGGCAGACGTCGCCGACAAACAACAAAACCAGGCCGACGCGTGGGCAGCGGCGCTGCAGGCCACGGTGCCCGAGCAACAGACCAGATCCGAGAACGCGGTGCACTGGCTGGAGGCCACCGAAGAACACAACAGTTTCGAGATTGGCCGCGTGTACCCCGAGTCGGGCGGTGCGGGGATTCGGGACGTATGAGCGGTCATCTGTATGGTTGACCGGTGCGCGCACTCGTTACCGGCGCTGGGGGGTTCATCGGCTCGACCCTTGTTGATCGGTTGCTTGCCGACGGACACGAGGTCGTCGGGCTCGACAACCTGAGTACAGGGCGCGCTGGCAATCTCGACGGAGCGACGAAAAGTCCTAATTTCACATCGATTACGGACGACATCGTTTCTGCTGACCTCGACAGCTTGCTGACCGCTCACCGCCCAGAGGTGGTCTTCCACCTTGCCGCTCAGATCGATGTCCGAAAGTCGGTCGGGGACCCGCAGTTCGACGCAGAAGTCAACGTGGTCGGCACGATCCGTCTCGCCGAGGCGTCGCGCAAAGCCAAGGTGCGCAAGATCGTGCACACGTCCTCCGGTGGATCCATCTACGGCACGCCCCACAAATTCCCCACCAACGAGTCCATCCCCACCGATCCGGCCTCCCCGTACGCCGCTAGCAAGGTCGCCGGCGAGATCTACCTCAACACCTTCCGCAACCTTTACGGCCTGGACTGCTCGCACATTGCGCCGGCGAATGTGTACGGACCGCGTCAAGATCCCCACGGCGAAGCCGGCGTGGTCGCCATCTTCGCGCAGGCGTTGTTGTCCGGAAAGCCGACGAGGGTCTTCGGTGACGGCTCCAATACCCGTGACTACGTGTACGTCGACGACGTCGTCGACGCGTTTGTGCGCGCGTCGGGGACCAAGGGCGGCGGCCAGCGCTTCAATATCGGCACCGGTGTGGAAACCTCTGACCGCCAACTACATTCAGCGGTAGCGGCCGCAGCCGGCACACCGGACGACCCGGAGTTCGCCCCACCGCGACTGGGCGATCTCAAGCGGTCGTGCCTCGACGTCCGGCTCGCAGAGATGGTGCTCGGCTGGCATCCGCAGATAAAGCTCGACGAAGGCATCACCCGGACAGTCGACTACTTCCGTCAAACGCAGAACAGTTAGTCCGAGGGCCGCTCAGCGCCTTCCAGAGCGATCGCCCGCGCCAGTCGCGTGTACCGCAGCTCGACGTCCCTGAAGTGCAAGTACGTGCTCAGTGTCGTGAACGCGAACGCGATGATCAGCAGGTACAGCATGAGGTCGGTACCGCGGTCGACACCCACCCAATTCGCCACCACCGTAGTGTCATTCGGCTGCAGCACCGCGAAAATCGCAACAACCACGAACAACACGTACCCAAGCTTTACCCACGCCCTCGCATGCATGGATCCCCTCGACCGCAAGAGGAATACCAGCAGAGCGATTACCGCCGCGATCAGCAATGCCTGAATCCAGTTCATCGAGCCTTCTTTCCTCGCAGGAACCCGTCGAAGAGGATGTTGACGCCGTTCACCAGCGGCTGACCCTTCGACTTCGAGTATTCGGTGTACAAGATCTCGACGGGTTCTTCCATTACCCGCCAACTGTTTTCGTCGATCAGCGCGATGAATTCACTGGCGTGGCCCATGCCGCTCGTAGTGATGTCGAGCCCGTCGGCCACCTTTCGGTTGAACACCCGCAACCCGTTGTGCGCATCCGACAAGTTCAGCCGGCGGCTGCGCGGACTGAGCCAGACCGCGGTGCGCAACACGATCCGCTTCAGAATCGGCACGTCGCTGCGCACCCCGTGGTCGGCGAAGCGCGTGCCGATCACGATGTCAGCGTTTTCGGCGCTCAGTTTGTCGATCATCCTCAGCACGTCCTTGACACGATGCTGACCGTCAGCGTCGAACGTGACGAAAACCTCGGCGCTGGGTTGCCGGCGGGCGTACTCGATGCCCGTCTGGATGGCCGCGCCCTGGCCGAGGTTGACCGGGTGCCGAACCAGATGTGCACCCGCGCGAAGAGCGATCGCGCCGGTGTCGTCGGTACTACCGTCGTCGACACATACAACGTGGTCGAAAACCGCCCTCACGTCGGCGATCACTTCACCGATGACGGCGGCTTCGTTGAACGCGGGGACGATGATCCAGACGTCCGGGTATCGACTGTCGATGCCCACAAAATACACGTCAGCGCGTCGGTGGCATGGGAGCCGGGCCGCTCTGCGGTTGTGTGCCCAGCGCCGTCAGGTGCACGGCGATGCCGACGAGCGGCCCGCACAGCAGGGCCACGACGGTGCGAGTCTGCAGCTCGAGAGGCAACGTCAACAGCAGCGCCGACGCGACGGTCGCGCTGATCCAGCCGAGCGAATACGCTCGGTGCAGTGCTGCGGCCACTGTCGCGGCCCCGGTCAGCGTCAGCAGCGCGATCGACACCGCCGCTGCGGTCAACCATGCCAGCAGCGCCCCGTCTGCACGGTAATCGGGGCCGAACCCCACCCGCAGCAGCCATGGCCCGGCGAGCCCTGCAGCCGTCACGCCAAGAGCGCCGATCCCCAACACCACTGCGGCCGGCGCCACCAGCGCACGGAGCCGTTCGTTGCGCTGGTCGACGAAGTGGGCGATCAAATTGCCCTGCATTGCCGTCAGCGGCACGAGCAGTGGCGCTCGCGTCAGTGTCACCGCCAGGATCACCACACCGCCCGTCGACCCCAAATTCGCCGATGTGGCCTTCAACAGCACGGGAAAGCCCATCACCAAGATCGCACTGGCGCCGGCGGCTGCGATCGCATGCGCTGCGCCGCGCAGGTACGTCGCGGTGTCGCCGTAGGCGACCAGGCGCGCAGCTTCCCGCGTCGTTCGAGACGTCACCAACATGACCAGCCACGCGACTGCGCCGCATACGGTCGCCCACAAGTACCCCACCAAACCCCAGCTCAGCACGAACGTCGCTGTCGCCACCGCCACTCGCATTGCGGCGTCGGTAACCATGAGCGAGCCGTATCGGGTCCACTGGCCCGCTCCGGCGAGCATGCCCAAAAGGGTTGCGTGCATGCAGAATCCGGCTAGACCCACGCTCAGCAGCACGACGCTGAGAAGGCGAGCTTCCGCGAAGACGTGAGGCGCCCACAGCGGGGCGCTCGCGGCGATCACGAGACCGGCCACCACCCCGATCACTGAGGCCAGGCGCAGCGGATGCGTCTGCGGTCCCGGCGGCAGTACCGCATAGCGGGCCGACCGCACTTCGCGAGTCGCTTCCTGCAGCAGCCCGTTGGCCGCGCCGGTCACCAACCCGAAGGCGCCCCAGAACACGCCGAAAATGGAGAACCCCGCCGGATCCAGATCGCGCGCGGCCAGGTACAGCACCAGGTACCCGCACAATGCGGTCACCGCGGTCGCGACGCCAACGCGCGCGACGCTGCCCCGGGTGATCGGGCCGGTCGGAGTTCCCGCGTCAGTCATGCAGCCTCTGGACTCACTATTTGCTCCATCTGATCACCGACAGCGCCCTTGGCGACCATATGAGAGACTAGAAGCGGAGGGGAGTATTCCTTCGCCGCAGTGTCGTCATCACGTCGACCTTCATCGGACGACCGGCACGTGGGCCACCGCTTTCCGGTGGTGGAAGAGACCTCCGGCGTTTGTTGACGACCGGAGGCTTTTTTAGTGAATGTCAGTGCGCTTGAGTGGTTCATCACCCTCGGGGTGACGATCGCCGTGCTCATTTTCGATGTGGTGGTAGTTGCCCGCCGTCCGCATGAACCGACCAAGCGCGAGTGTGCGATCTACCTGGCGATCTACATCGGGCTGGCGATCGCGTTCGGGGCGTGGGTGTGGTTGTCTCACGGCCCACAGTTCGGACTCGAGTTCTTCGCCGGCTGGCTGACCGAGTACAGCTTGTCCGTCGACAATCTGTTCCTGTTCTTACTGATCATGGCCAGCTTCAGCGTGCCGAAGAAAAATCAACAGGAAGCGTTGCTCGTTGGCATCGTGCTCGCCCTGGTGTTTCGTGGGATCTTCATCGCGCTCGGCGCCGTGGCCATCAACCAGTTCTCCTGGGTCTTCTACATTTTCGGCGCGTTCTTGATCTTCACCGCAATCCAATTGGGAAGGGACACCGACCACGACGACGACGCGGACAATTTCGTGGTCCGGTTTGCGCGCAGCCACTTGAGTTTCACGGACAAATGGGAGGGCCTCAAGCTCTGGCTGAAAGAGGACGGCAAGCGCGTGATGACGCCGATGTTCCTCGTGATCGTTGCTTTGGGCACCACCGACATCATCTTCGCGCTCGACTCGATCCCCGCCATCTACGGCTTGACCAGCGAGCCGTACTTGGTGTTCACCGCCAACGTCTTTGCCCTGATGGGTCTTCGGCAGTTGTACTTCCTGCTGGGCGATTTCCTGAAGAGGCTGGTCTACCTCTCCTACGGTCTCGCCTTCATCCTCGGCTTCATCGGCGTGAAGCTCCTGCTCCACGCCCTGCATGAGAACAAGGTGCCATTTCTCAACGGCGGCAAGGGTTTCGACGTCCCTGAGATTCCGACGTTGGTGAGCCTGGGCGTCATCGTGGTGACCCTCGTGGTGACGACGGTTGCGAGCTTGCTGAAGACGCGCAAGACCAGCCGGGAGGACGCGCCCTGATCGGGCAGGTCCCGGCGGTCGCTTCGTTCGCGTGCCTGCTACAGAGCCTTACGCCAGTACCCCAAATACCCGTATCCCGAGAAGGGATCGGAGCCGGCGGTCAGTCGTCCGGCGTAGTTCTGGTCGTAGATCTTGCCGTTGTACCCGACGGCGATATGGCCTTGCGGGAGATAGGCAAAACGAGAATCCTGTTGCCACACGAGGATGTCGCCATTGTTGAACTGCCGGTCGGTGTGCCAGCTGAATCCGCGTGACTCCAGCTGATTACCGGCACTGCCGCCCTGCCGGTAGTCAATCGCGTTGCCCCACGACCCAGGTTGTATGCCATATACGTCGCTCAGGTATTGCTTGATCAACGGGACGCATTGACCGTCGCCAACCTTGTGCCCGTTGGTTGCGGCAACGAAATTGTCGACCTTGGTCGCCAAGCTGGCGCCGGGCGCGCCGGAGGCCTGAGGCGCCGGCGCCTGGTCGCACTCGGGCGTAACCGTGCTGAGGGTTCCGGTCTCGATATCGACGTCGGCGACGAAATGACCGTCCGAGACCTTGTACCAGAGGTTGTCCCAGCCACCGTTTGGAATGTTGAAGCTGAAGTGCCCCTTAACGGCTTGCCCTCGCTTGAAGCAATTGAGCGTCAGCTTGTCGCCCTGGTTGTACCAGCCGTCCTGCTGCGACGTCAGCGACGGTTCAGACATGCGCTGGGTCTTCGCCATGACCGTCGCGTCGGCGTGAGCTGGCGCAGCGAACGCAATTGCGTGGATCCCGCCCCCGACGAGCAAGACGGCGAGACTGAGCACAGTGGGACGATGACTGCTCGGCCAGTCCACTCCGCGACGTCGCCGACCTGTGAAGTGCCGACGTTCTTCCCGACCCACCCCTGTGACCATCATGTGGCGTTCCTCCATACGCATCCCCCGACGCAGGCCAACCATAGGTATTGACCCCACTCAAGCGCAATTTAGTAGCCGGGCCTGCCGAGGAAGATTCGTACCAACGGATGACACGGCGGACCGCATCTGCCGACCAGACAGCGAGGGTGGTCGAGCTGCCGACTCATTCAGCACTGTCGATGGGCAGGACCACCAGCGGAACTACCAGTTGTGGTAGCCGCCCTCAGGTCCGAGCATGCGCTCCAGTCGCGTCCGGTTGATCTTCGCCAGTTCGTTGCGCACTACCTTGCGCTCGGTTTCGGTCTCATGGTGTAGCCGGTCGGCCATCACCGCGAGCACGCCCTCGGCGTCGGCGCCGTCCACGAACATCACGAAACTGAACCCGAAGCGCTCGTCGTAGGCCTTGGCTGCCGTGTCGAGCTCGGCCATCACCTCAGGCCGCGGGTCCCACACCGAGCACTGCTCGGCTTGGGACTTGGTGCTGCGCGGTCGCCTGCCGATGTGCGGGTAGGCCTGCAGAATGCGATCCACCGAGGATTCCGAGAGCGCGAACAGCAATGCGTCGGCGCGACGAAACAATGCGTCGTGAGCCTGATAGGGCCGCCCGCGCACCAGATCGCCGGCCAGTGACACGCAGTTGCAGCATTCGTACAGCGCATGCATAGCCTTCTTGGGCGGCATCGAATTGAATGCTTCGAGGCCGATCCCTTGATGCATCAGCACTTTCGGGCCCTTCTATGGGGTTGTCACCATCATCGGACCCAGCAGAGCGCCATTCCATCGGAGGCGTCAGATTTGACCTGCACGTAACAGGCCGTAACGTCGCCGTATCAGCAGGCGCGTTAGTGACCCTCGGCGCGGAAGCGCTCAAGCGAACGCTCGACCTCGGCCTCTGCCTCGTTACGACCGACCCAGTCGGCGGCCTTCACGAACTTGCCCGGTTCCAGATCCTTGTAGTGCACAAAGAAGTGCTTGATCGCCTCGAGTTCATACGACGGCACATCGCCGATGTCGTTGATGTGATCCCAGCGCGGATCGCCGGCAGGTACACACAGCACCTTGTCGTCGCCGCCCGCTTCGTCGGTCATCTGGAACATGGCCACGGGCCGGGCTTCGACGATCACGCCGGGAAACACGGACTGCGGCAGTAGCACCATGGCGTCCAACGGATCGCCGTCCTCGCCGAGAGTGTCGTCGATGAAGCCGTAGTCGACGGGGTAGGCCATCGCGGTGTAGAGGTAGCGGTCGAGCCGCACCCGACCCGTTTCATGGTCGACCTCGTACTTGTTGCGCTGACCTTTCGGGATCTCGATTGTGACGTCGAATTGCACCGGCCGCGCTCCTTCACTCTGGACGTCGGGGTTAACCGTCGGGGCACAACCATAGTGGAGCGCTACTGTTCACTACATGCGTCCGGCGCGGTGGCCGCTCAGCAAGGTGGGCTCCACATACACACTGATCGGCGCGGCTGTACTGCTGACGGTCGTGGTTGCGGTGGTGGTCGCGATGATCCTCGCCGGCCGGGGATCGCTGCACGATGCGGTGGCGGCGGCAGGCCCCGCACCCCCGGCGGCGACCGCCAAGCCCGAGGTGGTCCCGGTGGCCGACGACGCACCAAAACCCACCCCCTCCGGACTCTCCGCGGCGCTGAAGCAGCCGCTGTCCGACCCCAACCTCGGCGCCTTCACCGGCCGCGTGACCGACGCGCTCACCGGAACCCAACTCTGGGAACAGGGCGCGACGTTGCCGATGATCCCGGCGTCGACCAACAAGACGCTGACCGCCGCGGCGGCGTTGTTGACGTTGGACCGCAACGAACGTCAGACCACCACCGTGGTGGCCGCAGACCAGACCCGCGAGCCCGGTGTAGTGGTGCTGGTCGGGGCGGGCGACCCGACGCTGTCGTCGGCTCCGCCTGGCGGGGCGACGCTGTATCACGACGCCGCTCGTATTTCGGATCTTGCGGCACAAGTGCGCGCCAGCGGCACCAAGGTGACCTCGATCCAGGTCGACACAAGTGCCTTCAGCGGTCCATCGATGGCAGCCGGATGGGACCCTGCTGACATCGAGGGCGGCGACGTCGCCCCGATCGAGGCGATCATGGTCGACGCCGGCAGAACGCAGCCCCTCACGCCAGAGTCGGTGCGATCCGTCACGCCCGCACTTGACGCCGGCCGGGTGTTGGCCGCCGCGCTGAACGTCGATCCCAAGGCCGTCACGATCGCCAGTACGCCGGTCAGCGACGGGCACCAGATCGCCTCCGTGCAGTCGGCCCCTTTGATGTCGCGGCTGAACGAGATGATGATCCACTCGGACAACGTGATGGCTGAATGCATCGCCCGCGAAGTCGCGAAGGCCACCGGCCGGACCGCCAGCTTCAGCGATGCCGTCGAAGCCGTCACCAAAACGCTGGCCGCCGCCGGGATCGATACGAGCGGGGCCACACTCGTGGACTCGAGTGGCCTGTCGGTCGACGACCGTCTCACGGCGAAGAACCTCGACGAAGTGGTCGGCGCGGCCGCCGGCACGGATCACCCCGCGATGAGGCCTCTCCTGGATTCGTTGCCGATCGCCGGAGGCAGCGGGACACTGTCCAACCGCTACATCGACGACGCCACAGACGCCGCCGCGGGATGGCTGCGCGCCAAGACCGGCTCGCTCACCAAGATCAACGCCCTGGCAGGCATCGTCACCGACAGCAGCGGCCGGGTGCTGACGTTCGCGCTGATGTCCAACGACGCCGGGCCCATGGGACAAGTAGCGCTCGACGCGCTGGCCTCCACATTGCGCACCTGTGGTTGCACCTCGTGACATCCACAGAGAGGCAACCGATTACAGTCGGCCGCGTTGTCGACTGGGAGTTCGCCGCCACCACCGGCGAGCGGCTGTCCCGGCCCGGCCCGGCGTCCACCGCGTACACGCGACGCCAGATCGTCGGCGAACTCGCTGACGCATCGCGGAGCGCCGAGCTTCCCGTCAGGGACGTCACCCGCCTGGTCTCCGGCGCCGACGTTCCCGACGCGTTGATCGTGGACCGGGCCCACTGGGTCCGGCTCGCCGCCGAGTCGATGCGGGTGATGACGGGCGGCGACGGCAAGTCTGCGGACGCGAGCAGCAAGACAGGTATCGGTGGTGTCATCCGGGGGCGGATCACAGGTGCGCAGACCGGGGCGGTGCTGGCGTTCGTGGCGTCGGGGATCCTGGGGCAATATGACCCGTTCGCCGGAGATGGTGGCAAGCTGCTGCTCGTCTACCCGAACATCATCGCGGTCGAGCGCCAATTAGGTTTGGTGCCAAAGGATTTCCGCTTGTGGGTGTGCCTCCATGAGGTCACCCATCGTGTCCAGTTCACGGCTAATCCCTGGCTGGCGGACCACATGTCGTCGGCGTTGGGCGTCATCACCCAGGATGCCGGCGAAGACGTCGGAGCAGTGATCGGACGACTCGCTGCCCACATCCGCGAACGCCGCGACGGCGACCCGGCGGCGGACCCGAATTCGAGCGGAATGATCGGTCTGCTGCGGGCCATGCAGTCCGAGCCGCAGCGCCACGCGCTGGACCAGTTGTTGGTGCTCGGCACCCTTCTCGAGGGTCACGCCGACCACGTCATGGACGCCGTCGGGCCCGCTGTGGTGCCCACCGTGTCAACGATTCGTGCGCGATTTGACGCGCGGCGCAAGCGTCGTCAGCCACCGCTGCAGCGGCTGATCCGTGCGCTGCTGGGATTCGACGCCAAGATGAACCAGTACACGCGCGGCAAGGCGTTTGTTGACGAGGTCGTGTCGCGCGTCGGCATGGACCGCTTCAACGCCATCTGGACCGGGCCGGACACCTTGCCCATGCCCGAGGAAATCGACAAGCCGGCACGATGGATCGACCGGGTCCTCTAGCGGTATTGCGCAAGGCGGTATCGACGTACGCGCAACGCTACCTTGCTGACGAAAACCATTGGTGTGTAGCACTTTCCGGAGGACCGGATTCACTGGCCCTCACTGCCGTCGCGGCTGAGCAGCGACCTACCGTCGCGCTCGTGGTCGATCACGGGCTGCAGCCGGACTCGTCGGCGGTCGCTCAAACGGCGGCCAGCCAGGCACTCGACCTTGGATGTGACGACGCGCGGGTGCTGACGGTGGAGGTCGGGCGCCAGGGCGGCCCCGAGGCGGCGGCCAGAGCCGCCAGGTACGCCGTGCTGCGAGAGGCGAGTGCAGGCGCGTCGGTGTTGCTCGGCCACACCCTCGACGATCAGGCCGAGACGGTACTGCTGGGCCTGGGACGCGGCTCAGGCGCACGGTCGATTGCGGGGATGCGGCCGTACCGGCCGCCTTGGTGCCGACCGCTTCTGAGTGTGCGACGCGCAATCACCCGCGCCGCGTGTGAAGAACTTGGCCTGAAGCCGTGGCTGGATCCACACAACGTCGACCCCGTGTTCACTCGCGCACGACTGCGCGCCGAGGTGCTTCCGTTGCTCGAAGACGTACTCGGCGGTGGTGTATCGGAGGCACTTGCCCGCACGGCGTCGTCCTTGCGTGAGGACTGCAGCGCTCTGGACGATCTGGCTCAAACGGAACTCGATGAAGCGCTTGCCGACACGGGACTGGATGTCCGCCGACTACGCGAGCTGCCGAATGCGCTGCGCCGGAGGGTGATTCGCGGCTGGCTGCTAGCCGGGGGCGCCATCGATCTCACCGATGAGCAGATTCGCCGCGTCGACGACCTCGTGGTGGACTGGCATGGGCAGGGCGGCGTGGCCGTCGGGTCGTCGCTGCGCCGCGAACGACTCGTTGCCGCGCGCGCCGGCGGCGCCTTGCGGCTCAATCGCGAGCCGATGTGAGCCACTCCGTTGGTCTGCGCTGATCCCGCATGGCACTCTGATGGCGTGGCAGCCCATCCAGCCGACCCATATGCGGGCGACATCAAGTCGGTGCTGCTTACCGAGGAACAGATCCGCGGCCGCATCACCGAGTTGGGGCAGGCGATCGGTGAGTGTTATCGCGAGCTGGTCGGCGGTGAGGGCGAAGACTTGCTGCTCGTCACGGTGCTTAAGGGTGCGGTCATGTTCGTCACCGATCTCGCCCGCGCGATCCCGCTGCCCACGCAGCTGGAGTTCATGGCCGTCAGCTCCTACGGTTCGGCCACCTCGTCGTCGGGCGTCGTGCGCATCCTCAAAGACCTCGACCGCGACATTCAGGATCGCGACGTTCTGATCGTCGAGGACATCGTCGACTCCGGCCTGACGCTGTCGTGGTTGTTGCGCAACCTCGCGGCGCGCCATCCCCGCTCATTGCGCGTGTGCACTTTGCTGCGCAAGCCGGACGCCGTGCGTTCAGATGTCGACATGGATTTCGTCGGCTTCGACATCCCGAACGAGTTCGTGGTCGGTTACGGGCTGGACTACGGCGAGCGATACCGCGACCTGCCGTATATCGGCACGCTGGACCCGCGGGTCTACGAGGAGTAGCTGGGGCTACTGAAGCTCCCAGATCACCGTCACCGCGAAGCTGACCGTCTGCTGACCGGGCTCGAGAGGCACCGGCGCAGCGACGGACTTCGGCTCCGGGGCCCCGTAGGGCGGAGGAGGCGGCGCGGATCCGCCAGCCTCGGTGATCGAGATGACGTTGCCGAGCCGAAGACCCGAAAGATCCGCGTACTGCTGGGCGCGAGACTTGGCATCCTCGAATGCGCGCGCTCGCGCGTCCTTCACCAGGTGCGAGTCGTCGTCGATCGAGAAGGCGACAGAACTGATCCTCGTCGAGTTGCCGCCTTTGTCGACGATCAACGCCAGTGTCTTCGAGGCCGAGTCGAGCTGGCGGATCTTCACCGTGAGCGAATTGCTCGCGCGGTAGCCGATTATCGTCGCGCCGTCCTGTGAGGTCTGCGACTGCAGGTTCACCGTGCTAGTGCTGATGTCCTTCCGGTCGATCTTCGCCTCGCCTGCCAGAGCGTCGATTACCGCCCTCGTGCGGTCGCTGGTCTGGTTCATGGCCGCGGTTACATCGGGCGCAGAGGCCTCGACGGAGACGTTGGCGGTGAGCGTGTCCGGTGTGCCCTGCACCTTTCCCGCGCCGACGACGGTGACCTGCCGGCTGTCAGACCCATCCGACGAGTTGGACCCGACGATGCCGCAACCTGCCACTCCGATAGCCGCGAGTGTGGCGGCGACGAGCACGATCCCCTTGCGCAACACCGTCGTTGCGGGATTCCCCATACCCCGCACCCTACGCGTCGTCAGGGCGCAACGAGGATCTTGCAGTGCTCTCCTGGGGCGGCCAGTTCGTCGAATGCGGCGCCGACGCCGTCGAGGCCGACCTCGCCCGTGATCATTGGTGCCACGTCGATCTCGCCTTCGGCGATCACGCGCAACGATTCCGCGAACTCGGTCGGGTCATAAGCCAGCACGAACTGGATGTTGACCTCCTTGGCGATGGCGAAGAACGGATGAACGGTGTCCGGCTGCATGCAGACACCGGCGACGACGACCCTGCTGCCCACTGGCGTTCGCCGCAACACGTCGTCGATCACACCTGGCACGCCTACCGCCTCGAACACCACCTTCGGTGTGGCGGTCTCGAACGGCGAAGCAAGCGCGGGATCGAGTGTCCGGTGCGCGCCCATCGTCTCGGCGAGCGTGCGACGTTTGGGTGAAAAGTCAGCAGCGACAATGTCTTCCACCCCGCGGTGCGCCAGTGCTGCGATGATTGCAAGCCCTACCGGTCCGCAGCCCACCACGAGCGCGGTCTCATCGCGGGCGATGTTGGACTTGTTGACCGCGTGCAGTCCCACTGCCATCGGCTCGGTGAGCGCGGCGTGCCTGGGATCGAGACCGTTGGGAACCTTCAGCAGCAACGGCGCCGACAACAGCATTCGCTCGGCATATCCGCCGATCGGGTTGTTGGAGTACACGATCGGCTCGACGCCCCTGGCGGAAAGCAGCACGGGAATCGACGTGACGATGGTGCCGGGCGGTGGCGCGTCGGTGCCTGGCCCCGCATCGACCACCTCGGCGCTGAACTCATGACCCATGAACACGTCGGAGGCCAAGTCGACGGCGCCGGATCCCATCGGCATTCCCTCGACCTTGTCGGTGAGTGCGAGCATCTCGTCGCCAAACTTCGCGAAATGCAGGTCGGAACCGCAGATTCCGCACGCCTTCACGTCGACGAGCACCTGGCCGGGTTCGGGCACCGGTTCGGTGACGTCGTCGCGATACACCATCCGGCCACCTCGCAGCACGGCCGCGCGCATCAGGCTTGCCCTTTCACTTCAGCGGTGTGTTCGCCTATGGCCTTGACGATCGCTTCGCCTGCCCGGCCCAGCAGTTCACCGCGCTTGCCCTTCGCCCACTCGTGGGACATCCGTGGCGCCGTCAGCTGATCCTTGAAGTGCGGAATCACCTTGCGGGCGAACAACTCATAGGAGTGATAGGTCGCTTCGGGCGACGCCCAGTCGTGACCCAACATCAAGAATGTGCCGAACCCGCCCGAGCGGTCGAGCAGATCCTGGATGTAGGAGATGGCATCGTCGGTCGTGCCGATGCAGCAGTTGCCCTTGCTGGCATAGTCGGCGACGAACTCGCGGGGCGATTGCGCGCCTTCGACCTCGTTGGCCAGCGGAACGAAACCGGCCGCACCGAAGTAGTGCGCGAAATCTTCCAGCCCGTATGTGCAGTCGTCGATCGCCTGGTCTCGGGAGTCGGCTAGGTGCATGATCCCCAGCACGCGCCATCCGCGCCTGTCGGGCTCGTCGCGACCGGATTTCTTCGCTTGGTCGACCACGACATCCCACGTCGTATCGATCGCGGCATACCCGCCGGGTACCGACATCGACAGCGACAACAGCGACGTGCCGAGTTGGCCTGCAAGGCGCGGACCTGATGGAGAAATCATTGCCGCCGTTGAGATTTCAGGATACGGCCACGTGTACGGCCGGACGTGGAGTTGGGCGTCGCGCAGCGTGAACCAGTCGGAGTGTCTGTTCACCCGCTCTGACGGGTCGGCGCGGAACAACGCGAGAATCGCGTCGAGCGACTCCTGCATCATCCGTCGCTGTTCGACGGGATCGATGCCCATCATGTACGCGTCCGACGGCAGCGCGCCGGGCCCGGTGCCGAACATCACCCTGCCGCGGGTCAGATGGTCCAGCAGCACCCACCGGTCGGCCACCATCAACGGATGGTGGTACGGGAGTGACACCACCCCGGTGCCCAGCCGGATGTGCTTCGTGCGCTCGGCAGCTGTAGCGATGAACACCTCGGGGCACGCGATGAGTTCGTAACCGCCGGAATGGTGTTCGCCAAACCACGCTTCGTCGTAGCCGAGTCGGTCCAGCGCAACGACTCGTTCCAGATCGTATTCCAGTGCGACAGTGGGAGATTGGCCAACGGGGTGGAACGGGGTGATGAAGACGCCGAAACGCAACGGCCTTTGTTGCTCCTCGCGTCCGCACGGCGACATCATGACTCCAATCCCGACAAGAACTTCAGCAACGCCTCGTTGACCTCGTCAGGTCGTTCTTGCTGAACCCAGTGTCCGGCACCGTCGAGCACCAGTTCGTGATACTCGCCCGTCACCACCTCTGTGGCACGGTCGGCGCGGGTGAAAGTGCGCACCACGTCCTTGGATCCGGTGATGAACATCGACGGCACGGTGATCGTTTTCGCCGGCGCGTCGGCGGCCAGTTCCCAGTTGCGGTCGAAGTTGCGGTACCAGTTCAGGCCGCCGGTGAACCCTGTGCGGGTGAACTCGTCGACGTAGTGGGCGAATTCGTCCGGGCTGATCCACTCGGCCAGCGCCACCGGATCGGGCAGCCGTTCAACCCAGCCTTGCGGGCCTGGCGCCAGCATTCGTGCCATCGCGTCGGTGTCGTCGGACCTGCGAGGGCCGCCGAAGACCCGGCGCATCGTTTCTTTGGTGTCGCGGCTCAAGTCCGCGTCGGCGATCCCAGGCTCCTGGAAATACAGGATGTAGAAGAAGTTCTCGCCGAAGAGCTCGCGCCAGATCTGGATCGGCGGTGCTTGCGGGCGTGGGATGGGCGGGACGCTCATCCCTACCACGGCTGCCACACGGTCGGGGTGCAGCAGCGGCATGTGCCAGGCCACCATCGCACCCCAGTCGTGACCGACGATGACCGCCCGCTCCGCGCCCACGTCGTCGAGCAGACCAATCAGGTCCCCGCATAGTGCACCAATGTTGTAGTCCTCGATCGCATCGGGCCGCGACGATCGGCCGTACCCACGCTGGTCGGGGGCCAGGACGTGGAAGCCGGCTTCCGCCAGCGCAGGGATCTGGTGGCGCCACGAATACGCCAGTTCCGGGAATCCGTGCGCCAACACCACTACGGGCGCCCCGGGCTCACCAGCCTCAACGACGCGCAACTGCACGCCGTTCGTACCAACTAACCGCTCGGTTGACGTGACCACGATCCCACCCAAGCACACACGTGCTGCGTCGTGAAGGGCTCGCCGCGTCAGCGAAACTGCGGTGAGATCGCGATTTCGGACGCATTCGCGATCTCCCAGCGGTCTCGGCGGGGCGGGGGCAGCGAAAGCCATCCGGAACTGACGTTCGTTTGTCTAGCGGTAGCCTTAACTGTCTCCTGGAACGCATTGGAAGGACCTGGCCGAGCGCGGCCGATGCTTGATGAACCGCAAAAACGTGATCCGCACACTCACGGTGATCGCCGTCGTGTTGCTGCTGGGCTGGCTGTTCTTCTATTTCAGTGACGACACCCGCGGGTACAAACCGGTCGACTCGTCGGTTGCAATCACCCAGATCAACAACGACAACGTCAAGAGCGCACAGATCGATGACCGCGAGCAGCAGCTGCGCCTGACGCTGAAAAACCCGGCCGAGGGCAGCGACAAGATCATCACGAAGTACCCCACGGGGTACGCCAGCACCCTCTTCGATCAGCTAAACGCGAAAAAGACCCAAGTCAACACCGTCGTGAACCAGGGCAGCATGCTCGGGTCGCTGCTGATTTACCTGCTGCCGCTGCTGTTGCTCGTCGGACTCTTCGTGATGTTCTCCCGCATGCAGGGCGGCAGCCGAATGGGCTTCGGGTTCGGCAAATCACGCGCCAAGCTGCTGTCCAAAGACATGCCGAAGACCACCTTCGCCGACGTGGCCGGTGTCGACGAGGCCGTCGAAGAGCTCTACGAGATCAAAGACTTCCTGCAGAACCCCACGCGGTATCAGGCACTCGGCGCCAAGATCCCGAAGGGCGTGCTGCTCTACGGTCCGCCCGGCACCGGCAAGACTCTGTTGGCGCGGGCGGTCGCCGGTGAGGCGGGCGTGCCGTTCTTCACGATCTCGGGTTCCGACTTCGTCGAGATGTTCGTCGGCGTCGGTGCCTCCCGGGTTCGCGACCTCTTCGAACAGGCCAAGCAGAACAGCCCCTGCATCATCTTCGTCGACGAGATCGACGCGGTCGGGCGCCAGCGAGGCGCGGGCCTCGGCGGCGGACACGACGAGCGCGAGCAGACGCTGAACCAGCTGCTCGTCGAGATGGACGGCTTCGGCGACCGAACCGGTGTGATTCTGATCGCCGCCACCAACCGGCCCGACATCCTCGATCCGGCACTGCTGCGGCCGGGCCGCTTTGACCGCCAGATACCGGTGTCGAACCCAGACCTCAACGGACGCAAGGCAATTCTGCGCGTGCACTCCGAGGGCAAGCCGCTGGCACCCGATGCGGACATCGACGGGCTGGCCAAGCGGACCGTCGGGATGTCGGGCGCCGATCTCGCCAACGTCATCAACGAGGCGGCCCTGCTGACCGCTCGGGAGAACGGCACCATCATCACCGGCGCCGCAATGGAGGAAGCCGTCGACCGGGTGATCGGCGGACCGCGCCGCAAGGGCCGCGTGATCAGCGAGCTGGAGAAGAAGATCACCGCGTACCACGAGGGCGGTCACACGCTGGCCGCCTGGGCGATGCCGGACATCGAACCGATCTACAAGGTGACGATCCTCGCTCGCGGGCGCACCGGAGGGCACGCAGTCTCCGTCCCCGAGGACGACAAAGGCATGATGACGCGCTCGGAGATGATCTCCCGGCTGGTGTTCGCGATGGGCGGACGTGCCGCCGAGGAGCTGGTGTTCCGCGAGCCGACCACAGGCGCGGTGTCTGACATCGAACAAGCCACCAAGATCGCCCGCGCGATGGTCACCGAGTACGGGATGAGTTCCAAGCTCGGCGCCGTCAAGTACGGCACCGAGCACGGCGACCCGTTCCTCGGCCGCACGATGGGCACCCAGTCCGACTACTCGCACGAGGTGGCCCGCGATATCGACGACGAGGTTCGCAAGTTGATCGAGGCCGCTCACACCGAGGCGTGGGAAATCCTCACCGAATACCGCGACGTGCTCGACATCCTTGCCGGCGAGCTGCTGGAGAAGGAAACCCTGCACCGCGCCGAGCTCAAGGCAATCTTCGAGAACGTGCAGAAGCGGCCACGCCTGGCGATGTTCGACGACTTCGGCGGGCGCATTCCGTCGGACAAACCGCCGATCAAGACGCCCGGCGAACTCGCGATCGAGCGGGGTGAACCGTGGCCGCTGCCGGTTGAGGAACCGGCGTTCAAGAAAGCCATCGCCGAGGCCAGTGAGCAAGCAAAGGCCGCGCAGGCCGCTAACGGCAACGGCAACGGGTCGCACGGGCATACTCCGGCGGCCCAGGGCGCCACCCAACCGGACTACGGCGCACCGGCGGGTTGGCGCGCGCCTGGTTGGCCGCCACCACCGCAGCAGTCATACGGGTATCAATCAACTGAGCCGTATGAGTCTCATCGGCAACAGAATTCGCAGGATCAGCCGATCTCGGAGGGCGAAGGCCCCGAGGGACGGGCGCGTGAGCAGGGCAGCGCGGACCCGTCGAAACAGGGTTGACGAGAACTAATTGCTCCTTGCGTCCGGAAGGAACGGAGGCCCCCATGGCTCAACCGAATTCGCATGTCTCGATGATCGCCGACTTCGATAGGGAGCGCGCCGAGGCCGCGGTTCGCGAGCTGCTCATCGCGATTGGTGAGGACCCGGATCGTCAAGGCTTGCGCGAAACGCCCGCGCGCGTTGCGCGGTCCTACCGCGAGATGTTCGCGGGCCTGTACACGGACCCTGACTCGGTGCTCGACACCACCTTCGACGAACAGCACGATGAACTGATTCTGGTCAAACAGATCCCGATGTACTCGACCTGCGAGCACCACCTGGTGTCATTTCACGGCGTCGCACATGTCGGTTACATCCCCGGCGAAGACGGCCGGGTGACCGGTCTCTCGAAGATCGCCCGGGTCGTCGACCTGTACGCGAAGCGTCCCCAGGTGCAGGAACGACTTACAGGCCAGATCGCCGACGCGGTGATGCGCAAGCTCAACCCTCGCGGAGTGATCGTCGTCATCGAGGCCGAGCACCTGTGCATGGCGATGCGCGGGGTGCGTAAGCCCGGCGCAGTGACCACGACGTCCGCCGTGCGTGGGCAGTTCAAGTCCCACGCCGCGTCACGGTCCGAGGCGCTGGATCTGATCCTGCGCAGGTGAGCTCGCCGACCGTTCAGGTGATGGGGGTTGTCAACGTCACCGACGACTCGTTCTCAGACGGCGGCTTATACCTGGACCGCGACCGCGCAGTCGAACACGCACTGGCACTTGCCGCCGACGGCGCAGCCATCATCGATGTGGGCGGGGAGTCGACGCGGCCAGGTGCCACCCGTGTCGACCCTAAGGTCGAGACGAGCCGTGTCGTCCCCGTCATCAAAGAGCTCGCCGCGCAAGGAATCACCGTCAGCATCGACACGATGCGAGCAGAAGTTGCGGGCGCCGCGTTGCAGAGCGGAGCCCGCATCGTCAACGACGTCTCAGGGGGCCGCGCCGACCCTGGAATGGCAGCGGTGGTCGCCGACGCTGGCGTGCCGTGGATATTGATGCACTGGCGGTCGGTGAAAGCGGCTCAGCCCCACGCGGTTCCGGCCTATGGTGATGTGGTGGCCGAGGTCAAGGCCGAATTGCTGTTCTGCGTAGAGGCAGCCACCGCGGCAGGCGTGGACGCCGACCGGCTGATCATCGATCCGGGTCTAGGCTTCGCCAAGTCCGCCGAACACAATTGGGCGCTACTGCGGGCCCTGCCGGAGTTCGTGGCCACCGGGATTCCGGTGCTTGTCGGAGC
Organism: Mycobacterium sp.; assembly: GCF_032159765.1. Taxonomy (GTDB): domain Bacteria; phylum Actinomycetota; class Actinomycetes; order Mycobacteriales; family Mycobacteriaceae; genus Mycobacterium. Next base: position 21,906 of record NZ_JAVHWM010000003.1, read on the forward strand.
CTCTCGGAAGCGCTTTCTCGGATCATTGCTGGCCGACGAGGTCGGTATCCGGCCACCAGACGGCCGCGAGACCGCGACGGCAGTTGTGTCAGCACTGGCGTCGCTGCAGGGCGTATGGGGTGTTCGGGTTCACGACGTGCGAGCGACGGTCGACGCCCTCAAGGTGGTCGGAGCCTGGACGGGCCGGTCTGATGGCTGATCGAATTGAACTGCGCGGCTTGGTCGTTCGCGGTCACCACGGTGTCTTCGAGCACGAGCGCCGCGACGGGCAAGACTTCGTGGTGGACATCACGGTATGGATCGATCTCGACCGGGCCGGCGCGAGCGACGACCTGGCCGACACCCTGGACTACGGGGAACTCGCGAAACGCGCGGCCGACATTGTCGGCGGCCCGGCCAAGAATCTGATCGAAGCAGTGGCCGCCGAGATCGCCGAGGACATAATGCGCGACGAGCGAGCCCATGCCGTCGAGGTGACGCTGCACAAGCCGAACGCCCCGATTCCGTTGGCGTTCAATGATGTTGCCGTCGTCGCGCGACGGTCGCGCCGGTCCGGGTCGAAGGAGCGGCCATGACCCGTGTCGTGCTGTCGATCGGGTCGAATCTGGGCGATCGGCTGGCGCAGCTGCAATCGGTGGTTGACGCGCTGCGCGAATCGGTGGTCGCGGTCTCGCCGGTATTTGAGACGGCGCCGTGGGGAGGAGTCGAGCAAGGCGCATTTCTCAACGCGGCGCTGATCGCCGACGACCCGGGACTCCGGCCGAGCGGCTGGCTGCGACGCGGACAACTTCTCGAAGACGCTGCCGGGCGCGTACGCGGCGAGCGCTGGGGTCCGCGCACCCTCGACGTCGATCTGATCAGCTGTACGGAGAGCGGTACTGAGCTCCTCGTCAGGAAGCCCGACCTGACGTTGCCGCACCCGCTGGCACACCTGCGGGCTTTCGTCTTGGTGCCATGGCTGGAGATCGATCCTGGCGCTGAACTCACGGTCGCAGGCGTGCCCACACCGGTGAGGCGCCTGCTCGACGACATCGATCCAGTCGATAGGGCCGGCGTCATTCGGTCGCACCTGACCCTGCAATTGGCGGCGTGAGATGGGGCCGACCAGGAAGCGAGACCTCACGGCTTCGGTGGTGGCGGTTGCCGTCCTTGCCTACTTCGTCGTCCTGATGTGGTATCCGCGCGCGTTCCCGCCTATCAGGGCCCTGACCGGAATCTCGCTTCTTGGCATCGCGGTGGTCGAGGCGATGTGGGGCCGGTACGTGCGATCGAAGATCGCCAATGCCGAGATCGGCGACGGCAGCGGCCGTCTGCATCCGCTGGCTGTGGCGCGCTCTGTGATGATCGCCAAGGCCTCGGCGTGGGTGGGTGCGCTCGTTCTCGGCTGGTGGCTCGGCATGCTCGCGTATTTGCTGGTCAATCCCGACCAGTTGGACATCGCCCGGAAAGACTCGCCTGGCGCCGCGGTGGCCGCCGCGAGTGCCCTTGCACTCGTCATCTCCGCGTTGTGGCTGCAGCATTGCTGCACCACGCCGGAGGAACCGCCTGATGACCGCAGCGCAACAGGTGACTAGAATCGCCGGGTTCGGTCGAGACCGCGCGTTACAACCGCGGGTACAGTCGGCCCATGACTAGTCCGAGCCGTGCGGGGATTTCCCGGCGCGGTAGCCGCAGGCCGGGATGGCTGCTGCTCACGGTTTTGCTGGTCTTGGCAATCGCGGCCAGTTCGGCTCTGGTGTTCACCGAGCGCGTCGAATTGCTCAAGCTCGCAGTGATCCTGTCACTTTGGGCGGCCGCGGTGGGTGCGTTCGTGTCGGTCATCTATCGCAGGCAAAGCGATATCGATCAGGCCAGGTCCCGTGATCTGAAGCTGGTCTACGACTTGCAGCTGGACCGCGAAATTTCGGCCCGCCGCGAATACGAGCTTGAGGTGGAGACGCAGTTGCGTCGCGAGCTGTCCAACGAATTGCGGTCGCAAGCTGCTGACGAGGTCGCTGCGCTGCGGGCTGAATTGGCGGCTCTTCGTACCAATCTGGAGATCATGTTCGACACGGATCTCTCGCAGCGACCGGCCATCGAGCCCGAACGGACGACCGTGCGGGCGTACAGCGACTGGCAGCGGGACACTGATCCGGGCCGGCGCCGTGGCGCGGCTTTTGTTGCATCGGCGCCGCCCGACAACGGCGAGGACGCGATCATCGACGTTCCGGAGGAACCAGCGGTTCCCGTGGAGAGCGTCCGTGTCGTGGAGCCCGAACCGCCCATCTTCGAACCTGCGCCCCCACCCATGCCGCCGCCGATGTGGACGCCGCCACCCTCGCCTGCGGCCCCGGTCCAGGCACCGGCCCAGAGCGGTGGCCGGCACGGAGTTGGCTCTGGCGCGAACGAATGGCAGCCGGCGGCCGCCGAGGCGCAGTGGGTGACACCGTTGAGCGACTCGCGCGAAGAGCAAATGGCACCGATGAGCGACTCGCGCGAAGAGCAGCCGGTACCGCCGACGCCGGGCGGCTCTTTCCCGCCGCCGGCGCCGCCCGTCGATCTTCCACGGATGAACGGCTCGGCTGGGCCCCCGCAGGCGCCGCCGCCGTCGACCGCGCCCGACGAGCCGCGCAGGGGACGGCACTACAACGTTCCCGATCCCGTCGGCGCCCCCGCCGGGCCGCCGTCGTCGCGGCATGCCTCCGAGCAGAACGCCTTCGCCCCGGCGCCCCCGGAACCGCCGACACCCGCGGCGCCGCCGACCCCGTCGCCGGCCGCTGACGCCGCCGCCAGGCACGGTGCATCAGACACCAACGGCCAATCCGTCGCCGAACTGCTCGCCCGGCTGCAGCCGAGCGCAGGCTCGGCGGCAGGCGGACGTCGTCGTCGCCGCGACGGCTAAGCTAGTCTGTGACTGACCGTCCGGTACCCGCGTAGCAGGACCGGAACGAAACTTCTCACCTACTTTGCGAGGTCACCTGCAATGGAGCAGTCCCCGCATGACGATTTGCCTCCGGCCCGGCTCTCGGTCGGGGTCATTTCAGCGGGTCGAGTTGGCGCCGCACTGGGGTCGGCGTTGGAGCGCGCTGGGCACGTCGTCGTCGCCTGCAGCGCCGTGTCCCACGCCTCGTTGGAGCGGGCGCGTCGTCGCCTGCCTGACACCGCCGTCCTTCCTGTGCACGACGTCGCCGGCCGGGCCGAGCTTCTGGTACTCGCGGTGCCGGATACCGAACTCGCAACGGTCGTCTCGGGTCTCGCGGCGACACGGACCGTGCGTCCCGGCACGATCGTCGTGCACACGTCCGGCGCAAACGGCATCGGCGTGCTGGCGCCGTTGACCGAGCAGGGTTGTCGTCCGCTTGCGATCCACCCCGCGATGACGTTCACGGGCTCCGACGAGGACATCGAGCGGCTGCCCGACACATGCTTCGGTATCACAGCCGCCGACGATGTGGGCTACGCGATCGGACAATCGCTTGTTCTCGAGATCGGCGGTGAGCCGTTCCGAGTGCGTGAGGATGCGCGCACGCTCTACCACGCCGCGCTGGCTCACGCGAGCAACCATGTCGTGACGGTGGTGGCCGACGCGCTGGACGCATTGCGCGCAGCCCTGTGGGGCCAGGAGCTGATGGGCCAACAACTTGTGGACGACGCACCGGGCGGCATCGCTGAGCGGGTGATAGGTCCGCTCACCCGTGCGGCAGTAGAGAACACGCTGCAGCGCGGTCAGGCGGCATTGACCGGTCCGGTGGCACGCGGGGACGCACAGGCCGTCGCCGCGCACCTGCGGGCATTCTGCGAGTTCGACCCGCAGCACGCCGAGGCGTATCGAACCAATTCGCTGCGGACTGCCCAGCGGGCCCAGGCCCCGGCGGAAGTATTTGCAGCACTTGTTGATTCGTCTGACCGGGCGGGTTGCAATGACAATTAAGTTAGAGAAGAAGTTCCATCCCGGGCAGCTGAACGTCTACGACACTCCGAAGTCTGTGGGCGAAGTCACCCGTGCTCTTCGTCACACCGGACGCCGTGTGATGCTGGTGCCAACCATGGGCGCACTCCATGACGGCCACCTCGCGCTGATCCGGGCGGCCAAGCGGGTGCCGGGTTCGGTGGTGGTGGTTTCGATTTTCGTCAACCCGCTGCAGTTCAGCGCCGCTGAGGATCTGGACGACTACCCCCGAACCATGGATGCCGACCTCGAGCTGCTCCGTGGCGAGGGTGTGGAGGTGGTGTTCGCTCCAACCGTCGCTGCCATGTATCCACACGGTCCTCGCACGACGGTTCATCCCGGTCCGCTTGGTGAGCAGCTCGAAGGGTCCTCGCGACCAACGCATTTCGCCGGCATGCTCACGGTGGTGCTGAAACTGCTGCAGGTCGTCGGCCCGGACCGCGTCTTCTTCGGCGAAAAGGATTACCAGCAGCTCGTGCTGATCAAGCAGATGGTGGCCGATTTGAACGTCGACGTGCGCATCGTCGGAGTGCCGATCGTCCGCGAAGCTGACGGATTGGCTCTCTCGTCACGCAACCGGTACCTGACGCCCACCGAACGCGAGCAAGCGTGCGCGCTGTCTTCGGCGCTGCTGGCCGGAATGTATGCGGCCCCTGCGGGTGTCGACGCCGCGCTGGACGCCGCCGCCGCGGTGCTCGACGAGGTGCCCGTCATCGAGGTGGACTACCTGGAGGTGCGCGGCCTCGGGCTCGAGCCCGCGCCCGACAGCGGCCTGAGCCGGATGCTGGTGGCCGGACGACTCGGACAGACCAGACTCATCGACAACATCGCGATCGACATCGCCGGCACCTCCGGGCATCCGCCCAACGGGCCGGACGGCCATTACGAATTACCTTGGAGGAACTGATGTTACGTACCATGTTGAAGTCCAAGATCCACCGCGCCACGGTCACCGACGCGAACCTGCATTATGTGGGATCGGTGACCATCGATGCCGATCTGATGGACGCAGCGGACCTTCTCGAAGGCGAGCAGGTGACCATCGTCGACGTGACCAACGGCGCTAGGCTGATCACCTACGCGATCACGGGCGAGCGCGGCAGCGGCGTCATCGGAATCAACGGCGCCGCAGCTCATCTCGTCCATCCTGGCGATATTGTCATCTTGATCGCATACGGCACGATGACCGACGCGGAGGCCAGGGAATACCGCCCGCGGATAGTGTTCGTCGACGCTGACAACCGGCAAGTGGACCTCGGCGACGATCCCGCGTACGTGCCTGAAGAGTTCTCCGCTGACCTCGTGTCGCCCCGATAATCGTGCTGCTCGCGATCGACGTCCGCAACACCCACACCGTGGTGGGGTTGATCACCGGGTCCGGCACACACTCAAAGGTGGCCCAGCACTGGCGGATCCGCACGGAGTCAGAAATCACGTCCGACGAGTTGGCACTGACGATCGACGGCCTGATCGGTGATGATTCTGAGCGGCTCACGGGTGCCACTGCGCTGTCGACCGTACCCTCGGTGCTTCACGAGGTACGTGAGATGCTCGACCAGTACTGGCCGTCGGTGGCACACGTTCTCATCGAGCCCGGAGTGAGGACCGGCATTCCGCTGTTGGTGGACAACCCCAAAGAGGTCGGCGCCGACCGGATCGTCAACTGCCTTGCCGCCTACCAAAAGTACGGAACCGCTGCGATCGTCGTCGACTTCGGTTCGTCGATATGTGTGGACGTAGTCTCGGCGAAGGGCGAATTCCTGGGTGGCGCGATAGCTCCCGGTGTGCAGATCTCATCGGATGCGGCAGCGGCGCGTTCTGCGGCGCTGCGCCGCGTGGAGCTCACCCGTCCCCGCTCGGTCGTCGGCAAGAACACTGTGGAATGCATGCAATCCGGAGCGGTATTCGGTTTCGCCGGTCTGGTCGACGGACTCGTGCAGCGGATCCGCGACGACGTCGACGGCTTCGGGGGTGACGACATCACCGTCGTCGCGACCGGTCACACCGCGCCGCTGCTGCTGCCTGATCTGCACACCGTGCAGAAGTACGACCCCCATCTGACGCTGGAAGGCCTGCGGCTCGTGTTCGAGCGCAACCGCGACAACACCAGAGGCAAGCTCAAGCAGGCGCGTTAGGCCCATCTGCCCGCTCAGGCAAGATCGCACTTGACGCCAGCGATGTCGATTACGCTCAGCGCTGGCAATTTTCGTAACAGGGCGGCGCGATGGGTGAGACGTTGACGGGCAGCGGTGACTCGACTCAAGTACCGGGGCCTGAGGTAGTGCTCGGGCGATACCGCTTGTTGTCCATGATCGGTGAGGGCGGGATGGGTCAGGTGTGGCGCGCCCATGACTCGCAGACCGACAGGGTGGTGGCGCTGAAGCTGCTTCCGCATCGCCTGGCGAATGACGATGCCATCAAGGAGCGCTTCCGCCGCGAGTGCCGGGCGCTGGCACAGGTGGCTGAGCCGCACGTCATCCCGATCCATGACTTCGGTGACATCGACGGCCGGCTGTTCCTGAACATGCGCTTGATCAACGGAATTGATCTGCGCTGGGTGATCAGCAATCACGGCCCGCTGTCGCCGGAGCGGGCGGTCGCGGTCATCACACAGGTGGCCGACGCGCTGCATGCGGTCCACGACGCCGGCGTGGTGCACCGCGACGTCAAGCCCTCCAACATCTTGCTCGACGACGAGGACTTCGTTTACCTGATCGATTTCGGCATCGCCCATGACCTCGACGACCCGTCACTGACCAGCACGGGGCAGACAATCGGCACCTTCGCCTACATAGCGCCCGAGGCGATCGAAGCGGGGGACACCACCGATTCGCGAGTCGACGTGTATGCGTTGGCCTGCGTGCTCTACGAGTCCCTGACGGGACGGGAACCTTTTCCCGGCACGAAGGAGCGCAACGATCTGATCGCTCATCACCGCTTCAGCCCGCCGCCGCGCCCGAGCAGCGGCACAGATGTGCCTGAAGCCTTCGATGACGTCATCACCAAGGGAATGGCCAAGGATCCTGACGACCGGTATCGATCGGTGCTCGAATTCGCGGCCGCGGCGCGCGCTGCGCTGGGAGAGTCGGCGGGGTTGTTCAGCGCCGGCGGGAATCCGGGCACCGGGTGGCGGCTGAGTCTGTCTCGCACTGCGGTCGGCTTGGTGGCCGCCGCAATAGTGGTCGCGTTGATCGCCGCTGTGGTCATCACCGTCGTGATCGATCACACCGGCCGCTGACTGCTGGAAGCAAGCTTCCACGTGAGTGTCGGCGCTCTCATCTGAATCGAAAACGCCCCGAGCCGGGCGGCGTGCGCGCATGATGGTCGCCAACCTGGGGCGGATCGACAACTTGCGAGGTTTCAGATGTATCGACTTCAATTCCACGCCGCTGGCAGCACCACGTCCTTTGACGAACAGAGGGTGCTGCGGATCGGCAGTGACCAAGGCAACGACATCGTGCTCAACGCTCCCGGTGTATCTGCCCGTCACGCGGAGCTGCGGCCCACGCCGACCGGATGGGAGCTGTATGACGTCGGGAGCAGCGAGGGGACGTGGGTGGGTGAGCATCGCGTCGGTCAAGTCCCGCTCGGCCCGATGACGTCGGTACGCTTCGGCGGTCCAGGCAACGGCATCGAAACGACGATCGTTGTCGACACTTCTGCAGGCGATGTTGGGACCGACCCGGCATATGTGACGGCGCCGCAGCAGGACCCAGAGCGCACGGTCCTCCCCACTGACTTGGATTCGACGAAGGACGATCGAGCCGACGCGATCCTGATCCGTACCCGCGACGGTGACAAACGCTTCGGCGCGGGCAAGGTGATCACGATCGGGCGCGACGAGGGGTCGGAGGTTGTCGCCGACGATCCTGTGGTGTCACGCCAGCACGCCGACGTGCAACGCCGGACGGACGACTGGTGGTACGTGGACCACTCCAATTCCGGCTCGTTCATCGATGGCGAAGCGGTCAAAGAGAAAGAGATCACCGACGAGACCGTGGTGCAGCTCGGCCACCCGACGGCCGGATACCAGCTCACCTTGGTTCCTATCTCGGACGTCGAGTCGGCGCAGAAGGCCATCTCCGGAAAACGTTGGCGCCGAAGGGGTGTGCTCGTAGGGGCGGCGATCGCGGTGATCGTGCTGGTGGCCGCCGGCGTCGCCGCGAGTGTGTTGTGGCCTCGACCGAAACCAGAGCAGCCAGGGCTGAGCGCCGCCCATCTCGAGCGGGCCAAGAAAGCCAGCGTGCAGATCATCGCGATGTCCGACGGAGAGCGACTCTGGCGGGGCTCAGGGTCGATCATCAGCCCTGACGGCCTCATCATCACCAACGCACACGTCGCCAAGCCGACGGCGAAAGGAATGCAGGGCGCCAGCGGCGCAACCGACCCGGACGGCTTCCTTGTGGCGTTCGCCAACGACGACGACACACCCGCAGCCCCGAAATATCACGCGAAGAGCGTCGTGGCCGAGGGCTACCTCGACCTGGCCGTTATCAAGATCGATGCCAATGCAGATGGCACACCGCTCAGCGGGGGCAAACCGGATCTGCCAGAACCGATGCCGATAGGCGACAGCAATGCGCTGCACACGGGCGACCGCATAACGACCTTGGGATATCCGGGCCTGACCGCCGACCACCGCGCCGCAGGTCCGCTGACCGTTACCAGCGGTGACGTCTCGGCATTCAAACGCGATTACGCCACCGACACCGACCGGTTCTGGATCGATACCACGGCACGAATCGCGCACGGCAACTCCGGTGGCGCGGCGATCAACACATCGGGAGAGCTTGTGGCCGTCAACACCCGATACGAGACCGGCAAGCCCGATGACCCGGTCTCGTTCCTCACTCGGCCGATCGCCCTAGCGGCAGACCTGATAAAGGTTGCGCATAGCGGAGGCGACCCCGACTATGTTTCGCCGTTCCTGGCAAAGGTCAAGAAGCTACCCGACAACGCCAAAGTTTCATCCGCGGGGTGGTCGAAACCTGGCTCGGGGGGATGTAAACGAACAATGGCGAACAAATCTGTAACACCCATGCCGGGCGCGCAACCTGGCGATGTTCTGGTCGCGAACTTCCAGATGACGGACATCCCTGCCGACACACCTTTCACCATCTTGTTTGTCAGTAACGACCTAAAGCTGCTCGGCGATCCGATCAGGCAGGTCTGGACCCTCGGGAATGGGACGGTTTGCATCGGTCCGAAGCTGCAGACCGAAGCTGGCATGCCCAGCACTATCCTCGCGGTCTTGGACGTCGGCTATCAAGATGAGATAGAGATCATCAACCCCGTCAAGTTCGGCTGACCACAGGCGCCTCAAGCGCCGCCGTCGTCTGTGACCCCAGGACTCCTTTAAGCTGGCACGTCGTGACTGACGCGCCTGATGCCACGGATCTGCCCGAGCAGTTCAGGATCCGGCAGCAGAAGCGCGCGCGACTGCTGGACGACGGTCTTGAGCCGTATCCGGTGTCGGTTCCTGTCACCCACACTCTCAAGCAGATTCGTGAGGCGTATCCCGACCTCGACGTCGACGCCACCACCGGCGACATCGTCGGGGTGGCCGGCCGTGTGGTGACGGCACGCAATACCGGCAAGTTGTGCTTTGCCACCCTCCAGGAGGGCGACGGCACACAGCTGCAAGCAATGCTCAGCCTGGCGAGCGTCGGCCAAGAGGCACTCGACGCATGGAAATCCGAGGTCGACCTCGGCGACATCGTTTTTGTGCACGGAGAGGTGATCAGCTCACGCCGCGGTGAGCTGTCCGTGTTGGCCGATTCGTGGCAAATGGCCGCCAAGGCGCTGCGGCCGCTGCCGGTGGCGTATAAGGAGATGAACGAGGAATCGCGGGTTCGCCAGCGTTACGTCGACCTGATCATGAGGCCCCAGGCCCGTGCGACGGCCCGGCAGCGCGTCGCGATCGTGCGGGCACTGCGCAATGCCCTGCATCGGCGCGACTTCCTCGAAGTCGAAACCCCGATGCTTCAAACGCTGGCGGGTGGTGCGGCGGCCCGTCCGTTCGCCACGCACTCGAATGCGATGGATGTCGACCTGTACCTGCGTATTGCCCCCGAGCTGTTTCTCAAACGCTGCGTGATAGGCGGATTCGACAGGGTTTTCGAGCTGAATCGCGTGTTCCGAAACGAAGGCGCAGATTCAACGCATTCGCCCGAATTCGCCATGTTGGAAACATACCAAGCGTATGGAACCTATGACGATTCGGCGGCGATGATCTCAGGAGTTATACAGGAGGTTGCCGACGAGGTGTTCGGCACCAGGCAGTTGACACTCGCCGACGGGACAACCTATGACATCGGCGGACAATGGGCGTCGGTGGAAATGTACCCGTCGCTGTCAGAAGCAGCGGGTGAGTCAATTACGCCAGACACATCAGTAGCGCATCTTCGTGCCATCGCTACTCGTGTCGGTATCGAGCTTCCGACCGACCGCCCGATGGGCCATGGCAAGCTGGTTGAGGAATTGTGGGAATTTTTCGTCGGCAAGAATCTTGATGCTCCGACGTTTGTGCGTGACTTTCCTGTGGAAACCACGCCGTTGACTCGCCAGCACCGCAGCAAGCCCGGTGTGACCGAGAAGTGGGACCTGTATGTCCGCGGATTCGAGTTGGCCACGGGCTATTCGGAATTGATCGATCCGGTTGTTCAGCGCGAGCGTTTCGAAGCCCAAGCTCGCGCGGCCGCAGCTGGTGACGACGAAGCGATGGCGCTCGATGAGGATTTCCTCGCCGCGATGGAGTACGCGATGCCGCCGACAACGGGTACCGGAATGGGCATCGATCGGCTCATGATGGCATTGACAGGGCTAGGAATTAGAGACACTGTACTATTCCCGATTGTTCGCCGGACTTGAGCTGGACTGCGTCCTGTAAAGTGGCCTTCTTGGCTTGAGCGGCGATTTTATGGCACATTGGTAAACCAGACCCGCGTCACCGACGCGAGGCCGCACAGTTCAGAAGGAGCAGTGTAGAAAATGGCCAAGAAAGTAACCGTGACGCTCGTCGATGATTTTGACGGCGACGCAGCCGCGGATGAGACGGTCGAATTCGGCCTCGACGGTGTGACCTACGAGATAGATCTGTCGTCGAAGAATGCCAAGAAGCTGCGCGACGATCTCAAGGTTTGGGTCGAAAAGGGACGGCGAGTCGGCGGTCGTCGGCGCGGCCGGTCCGGCTCGGGCCGTGGGCGCGCGTCGATTGATCGTGAGCAGAGCGCCGCGATTCGGGAGTGGGCTCGCCGCAATGGCCACAACGTGTCGACGAGGGGCCGTATACCGGCAGATGTGATCGACGCGTTCCACGCTGCGACATAGCTCTCCTTGACCGACGGCTGCGATCCAGCGTCGTTGGTTGAATTCTTTCGCTCCCGGCAGAACCCGTCGGTTGACGGAAACGAATTTCCCTATGCCGACGTTGTTCTGTGTACTGCACAGAAGCCATGCAAAACGACCGCGCTGACGCGATAGCGGATTCCGATCGTCGAGCGGTCAACGCGGCAACGTGTCAGGCGGGCCATTAGAGTGGACAGCGGGTACGCGGGATCATGTCGTCGATGCGCGGGACCCACTGGTGAGGGAGAGCAGGTAACCACCGATGTTCGAAAGATTTACTGACCGCGCACGCCGCGTTGTCGTTCTGGCTCAGGAAGAAGCCAGGATGCTCAACCACAACTACATCGGAACCGAGCACATCCTGCTGGGTTTGATCCACGAGGGCGAGGGCGTTGCGGCGAAGTCGCTGGAATCGCTGGGCATTTCACTTGAAGGTGTCCGCAGCCAGGTCGAGGAGATCATCGGCCAGGGTCAGCAGGCCCCTTCCGGTCACATCCCGTTCACGCCGCGCGCGAAGAAGGTGCTGGAGCTTTCGCTGCGTGAGGCGCTGCAGCTCGGTCACAACTACATCGGCACCGAGCACATCCTGCTCGGCCTCATTCGTGAGGGCGAGGGTGTTGCCGCTCAGGTTCTGGTCAAGCTCGGCGCCGAGCTGACCAGGGTTCGTCAGCAAGTCATTCAGCTGCTCAGCGGCTACCAGGGCAAAGAAACCGCGGAAGCCGGTACCGGCGGCCGCGGAGGCGAGTCCGGCAATCCGTCGACGTCGCTGGTTCTCGACCAATTCGGTCGCAACCTGACCGCGGCCGCGATGGAGGGCAAGCTCGACCCGGTCATCGGTCGCGAGAAGGAAATCGAGCGGGTGATGCAAGTGCTCAGCCGCCGCACCAAGAACAACCCGGTGCTCATCGGCGAGCCCGGCGTCGGCAAGACCGCCGTCGTCGAGGGCCTCGCGCAGGCCATCGTTCATGGCGAGGTGCCCGAGACGCTTAAGGACAAGCAGCTGTACACGCTTGACCTCGGTTCGTTGGTCGCCGGCAGCCGCTACCGCGGTGACTTCGAGGAGCGCCTGAAGAAGGTGCTCAAGGAGATCAACACCCGTGGCGACATCATCCTGTTCATCGACGAGCTGCACACACTCGTCGGGGCCGGTGCCGCCGAAGGCGCGATCGACGCCGCGTCGATCCTGAAGCCCAAGCTGGCGCGCGGTGAGCTGCAGACCATCGGTGCCACCACGCTCGACGAGTACCGCAAGTACATCGAGAAGGATGCCGCACTGGAGCGCCGGTTCCAGCCGGTCCAGGTCGGCGAGCCGACAGTCCCGCACACGATCGAGATCCTGAAGGGTCTGCGCGACCGCTACGAGGCGCACCACCGCGTCTCGATCACGGACAGTGCGATCGTGGCCGCAGCGACGCTTGCCGACCGCTACATCAACGACCGCTTCCTGCCCGATAAGGCGATCGACCTCATCGACGAGGCCGGCGCGCGGATGCGGATCCGCCGGATGACCGCGCCACCAGACTTGCGCGATTTCGACGAGAAGATCGCCGAGGCCCGCCGCGAGAAAGAGTCTGCGATCGACGCGCAGGACTTCGAGAAGGCGGCAAGCCTGCGTGATCGCGAGAAGACTCTCGTCGCGCAGCGCGCCGAGCGCGAAAAGCAGTGGCGCTCAGGCGATCTGGATGTGGTCGCCGAGGTCGACGACGAACAGATCGCCGAGGTGCTTGGCAACTGGACCGGTATCCCCGTGTTCAAGCTGACGGAGGAGGAGACCACTCGGCTGCTGCGCATGGAGGACGAGATCCACCAGCGGATCATCGGCCAGGAAGACGCCGTCAAGGCCGTCAGCAAGGCGATCCGCCGGACACGCGCCGGCCTGAAGGATCCCAAGCGCCCGTCGGGCTCCTTCATCTTCGCCGGCCCGTCCGGCGTCGGAAAGACCGAGCTGTCCAAAGCGCTCGCCAACTTCCTCTTCGGTGACGACGACGCGCTCATCCAGATCGACATGGGCGAGTTCCACGACCGCTTCACCGCCTCGCGGCTGTTCGGCGCCCCTCCCGGGTACGTCGGATACGAGGAGGGCGGCCAGCTCACCGAGAAGGTGCGGCGCAAGCCGTTCTCGGTGGTGCTGTTCGACGAGATCGAGAAGGCGCACCAGGAGATCTACAACAGCCTGCTGCAGGTGCTCGAGGACGGCCGTCTCACGGACGGCCAGGGTCGCACGGTCGACTTCAAGAACACCGTGCTGATCTTCACGTCGAACCTCGGCACATCCGACATCTCGAAGGCGGTCGGCCTGGGCTTCACCCAGGGCGGTGGCGACAACAACTACGAGCGGATGAAGCAAAAGGTCAACGACGAGCTGAAGAAGCACTTCCGCCCGGAGTTCCTCAACCGCATCGACGACATCATCGTGTTCCACCAGCTGACACGCGATGAGATCATCCGGATGGTCGACCTGATGATCAGCCGTGTCGAGAAGCAGCTGAAGAGCAAGGACATGGCGATGGAGCTCACGCCGAGCGCCAAGGCCCTTCTCGCCAAACGCGGTTTCGATCCGGTGTTGGGTGCTCGCCCGTTGCGGCGCACGATCCAGCGGGAGATCGAGGACCAGCTGTCCGAGAAGATCCTCTTCGAGGAGGTCGGTCCGGGCCAGCTCGTCACGGTCGACGTCGACAACTGGGACGGCGAGGGCGCCGGCGAGGACGCCGTGTTCACGTTCACCGGCGGCCCCAAGGCGGCCAAGGCAGCCGATGAGCCTGACCTGGCGCAGGCCGGGGCCGCGGGCACGCACAGTTCGGCAGCAACCGAATAAACAACGACCGAAGCGGGCGGTACTCTCATCCGGGAGTACCGCCCGTTTCGTTGCAGGCGGCGGGGGCCACCGACAATCCAGACACTCCGACCGTTGCGTCAGAAAGGCTGATCATGCTGATCGTCACCACCAACGACCTGCCCGGCTGGGAGATCCAACGAGTGTGCGGAGAGGTGTTCGGGCTCACGGTCCGCTCACGCAACGCGTTCTCTCAGATCGGTGCCGGATTCAAGTCGATGTTCGGCGGCGAGCTGCAGGGCATGACGAAAAACCTTGCCGAGAGTCGCAACGAGGCGATGGGCCGGTTGATCCACGAGGCGCGCAACCGCGGCGGGAACGCGATCATTGGTATGCGGTTTGACACGACCGAACTGGGCGATGTGTGGACGGAAATCTGCGCGTACGGCACCGCTGTGCAGGCGGTGCCGACCACCGACGCGGCGAAGTACACGGCGCAGCAGCTCGGCTATGGGGGCCCACCGCAAGGGCAGCCGCAACAGGGTCCACCACAGGGCATCCCCCCGCAGCAGCCGCAGCCTTACGGCGCGGGATAGCAGCGCTACTCCCTCGTCGGCGACCAGTGTTTGATCAGAACGTAACGGTATCGTCGAAGAGGCCGGGTTTCGCGAACTGATTCGGCGGATTGAAGGTACAAGCGATGTGGACCCGCCAGAGGGTGCCCGTAGCGATGCCGGGTATCTGCCAGGACGTCGTGCCATTCAGTCCCAGGACGAAGTCCTTATGAAACGGAGGCAGCACTGATGCCCCCTCTGGCTTGGCGTCGTACGAGCAGTTCTGCTTGCCTGCGCCGACCGTGTCGACGACCTCCACTCTGACGCCGACGCCGCCCAACAGGGGTTCGAACTTAACGTCTAGACCCCGGACTGTCGCGTGTGCGGCGCCGGCATTCACCAGCATCACCGCCGGCACTGCCGCGGCCGCGGCGGCCAGTGAAAGGCCGGTCCGAAGAGCTTGTAAACGTTTCGGCATGGGATCGTTCCTTACTTCGGCGTCGGTCGGCGAGACCGACCGGACTGTCGACCGAAAGCTGGGTTCGACCAGACCCGGCAGCGCATCGCAATCCTTACCATCAGATCACAGCAAACGGGAGGTGTCTGTCAGTCCGACAATGATTATGTACAACCGTCAATTGCACAGGCGCGCGCGCTGCCGGAAGCTGTTAGAACACAGCGAAGGGAACTGAGTGAGTGAAGTCGTCCGGCTCACGCTGATCTCGCATGCCATGACCGACGCGATGGCCGCGGGGCGATTTCCCACCGACGAACCCATCAACGCGATGGGCCGACGGCAGATCACACCGTCAATCGATTGGGGGACAACGGAATTCACAGCGATCTGCGGTCCAGAACAGCGGTGCGTGCAGACGGCGGGATTGCTGGGCTTGCGAGCCACGATAGAAGCGCGCCTCGCCGACCTTGATTGCGGCCGTTGGCGTGGCGATGTGCTCGGTGGTGTGGATCCCGCGGAGCTCGCAGTGTGGCTGACTGAACCGGCAGGAGCGCCCCACGGCGGTGAATCGATACTCGACCTGATGAACAGGGTGGGCGGCTGGCTCGAATCGATGACGACGACGCGATCGCGGACCGTTGCGGTAACTCATCCGGCTGTTATCCGGGCGGCGGTGCTATTGGCCCTTGATGCGCCGCCGAAGTCGTTCTGGCGCATCGATATTGCACCGGCGAGCCGGACGCAGATGCACTTCCGCGGCCACGCTTGGACACTCCGCTCGGGCTAGGGCTGGCGGGCCATCATCCCGAACACTTGGGTCACGATCGACATCATCCACCCGCCCGCGCTCGGGCCGTAGTGCCTTGGCCAGTTCAACTGGAAGCTGGTCACCCACGGTTGTCCGGTCCTGTCGACGGTGTACCAGCTGAACGTCAAGTCGCCCGGCAGGTTTCCCGCCTTGGCCCCGATGTATGGCCATTGTGACCGGTCGAGGTCGATGCCGGGGATTGCCGACATGATGTCGCGCACCGGGGCCGCCGCGCCGTTGGCGTCTGCTTGAAGCGCGGCGTGGATTTTGCAGATGTCCTCTGCGCTGCCGTACCACTCCACACCGAATGCCGACGCCGGGATGCGGGTGCGCTCCGGATCAGGTTGATACGGAACGGAATCGGTCTGCGCCAGTAACTGCGCTCGTGCCTCGGGTGAATGGTTCGCCACCGCTTGCTTCCACTGCTCCCGCAGGTCGGGCTCGCCCCAGCCGATGGCGAACAGCTCGTGCATCGTCGGAAACGGGGTCATGCTGGCGGGATCGTGATGGCCGGCTTCGACGAGTGCCCGCTCGACAGCATGCGTGCCGACACGGGAGATCAGCAGGTCGGTCGCCATGTTGTCGCTGTTGGAGATCATCTTCTGGGCGACCGTCCGCACAGAGACCTTCGTGCCGGGCGCCAATTCCTCAAGGCCTGACGAACCGACCTCCTTCGCCCTCGCCGTGATGGTCAGCTGATCGTCCCATCTCAGGGTGCCGGCCTTGACGCTCTCGGCCACGGCGTACAACACGTAGAGCTTGAAAATTGAAGCGAGCGGAAGGGATTCGCCTGTGTTTGCACCTGCCACCCTGGTGCAGGTTCTGTTCGTCACCTTGGCGACCTGGTAGGAGTACCGGGCATGCGAGTTGGCCAGGGCGGCCTCCACATCGGCCCATGTTTTGATCTCGGGCGCCTGCAGCTGCGCGTCGAACCGGTCGACCATCCCGTCGTCGCCGGTGTGAATGTCGATGACTTGTTCTGCGCCGAAAGGGGTGCGCAGGTGCAACTTCACCAAGCCTGCGTAGTAATCCACACCCGAGACGGTGAAGGGCCTGTCCCACCAAAGGTTTTCCATCGTGGATTGGACTGGTCTCACCATGTCCGGCGTCGCCAGCGTCCGAACGCCGTTAGGGCCGATCGGCCAATCCGAGTTCAGCATGTCGACGGTCTGTTGCGCCCGCAAGCCCGGTGGGCTCTCCGTGCTGATCTTCACGCCGACATCGGGGGTGGTGACGGATGAGGCCGCTGGCGTAGCGCAACTGCATACCAGTGCGCTCGCGGACACGACGGCGACTACGGCGACCGCCACGCGTTGCGCGCGCGGTCCCCTACGCTTCGGCGCCGGTGGCCGCAACGTCCAGCACAACCTCGAACTCCAGCAACGACGACCCAGTTGCGACCGGATTGGCCCGGTGTCCGGCGTGGGCTTGGATCGCCGGGCCGGTTGCCCACGCTTGAAACGCTTCCTCGGTCTCCCAGTGCGTGACCACGAAGTAGCGGTCCTCGCCTTTGACGGGCCGCAGCAATTGGAATCCGAGGAACCCAGGGGAGTTCTCGACGGCGTGCGCGCGGTGGGCGAACCGCTTCTCCAGTTCGGGGCCGGCGTCCGGCGGCACCTCTATTGCGTTGATCTTCACGACGGCCATGACGGTCAGGCTACCGTGCGCGGATCTGGCCGCGGCGGGCGGCGAAGATGTCTGTATGCGCGGCGAGACGTTGACCTACTGCGGCGGTCAGGGGCAGGCGCTGGTGCTGGTTCATGGACTGATGGGGCGTGGCGCCACGTGGCGACGGCAACTGCCTTGGCTGACCAGGTTGGGGCGGGTGTACAGCTACGACGCGCCGTGGCACCGCGGTCGCGACGTGGAGGATCCGTCTGCGATCAGCACCGAGCGCTTTGTCGGCGATCTCGGTGACGCGGTCGCGTTGCTGCAGCAGCCCGCGACACTGATCGGCCATTCGATGGGCGCCTTGCATGCGTGGTGTCTGGCCGCCGAGCGGCCTGACCTCGTCGCCGCGCTCGTTGTCGAGGACATGGCACCGGACTTCCGTGGCCGGACCACGGGGCCATGGGAGCCGTGGCTGCACGCGCTACCCGTCGAATTCGCCACTGCGAAGGACGTATTCGACGAGTTCGGGGACGTCGCCGGTCAGTACTTTCTCGAGGCCTTCGACCGCACTGCGACGGGGTGGCGGCTGCATGGTCACGTGCAGCGATGGATCGAGATCGCAGCGGAGTGGGGGACCCGCGACTATTGGGCGCAGTGGCACGCTGTGCGTGTGCCTGCACTGCTGATCGAGGCGGGCATCTCGGTCACTCCATCCGGGCAAATGCTTCACATGCACGAAACAGGCTGGCGGACAAGCTATCTGCATGTGCCAGGTGCCGGCCACCTCGTGCACGATGAAGCGTTCGACGTCTACCGGCAGGCTGTCACCGGGTTCTTAGCGACGCTCGCCCAGCGCCCCTGACATCGGCCAGGCCGGCTGCGCCTCAAAGCGTGTCCGGATGGCATCAATCTCATGGGCCAGCCGTGGGACGTCCACACCGCCACCCGACAGCCGGCCCCGCATCGGGGCGAACACCTGGAATTGGTCGCGCCGGAAACGCAGTGTGCGTGAGTGTTGCGCCGCCCACGCCACCGCCACCGCGACGGCGACCGGCGTGAGCAGAATCGAAAGAGTCAGCAGAACGGTCATGGCACTAAGTTTTCGGCTACCAATATGCCGCCAACAGTGGCAGGGCTGACGCGGTGAGATAAAATACTGCCATGTTGAAGTCTGTCGCTGTTCTGGTGCTCGACAACCTCGCGATGTTCGAGTTCGGAACAATTTGCGAGGTATTCGGTATCGATCGCGAATCCGATGGCGTGCCCAACTTTGACTTCCGCGTCTGCGGACCCGAAGCCGGCCGTCCGTTACACACCCCGGTAGGTGTGGACGTCATCCCGAAATATGGCCTCGAGGGTCTAAAACGTGCCGACCTGGTTGCTGTGCCTGCAGCGCAGGCCGCGCCGGGTCCGCATCCGTACCCGCCCGAGGCGCTGAGGGCGGTGAGGGCAGCCGCCGTGGCGGGCTCAACGATCCTGACCGTCTGCACGGGAGCGTTCATCGCAGGCGCGGCCGGCCTGCTCGACGGCCGGCACTGCACCACGCATTGGGCGCATGCCGAGGAGCTGGCCCGGATGTACCCGACCGCCCGGGTCGACCGCAACGTGCTGTTCGTCGACGACGGCAACCTGATCACCAGCGCGGGGACCGCGGCAGGGATCGACGCCTGCCTTCACCTCGTGCGCCGGGAGTTGGGAAGCAAGATCACCAACACGATCGCGCGCCGCATGGTCGTCCCGCCGCAACGTGACGGAGGCCAACGGCAGTTCATCGACCAGCCGGTGCCCACCCACTGCTCGGCAGGCTTTGCGCCGCAACTTGATTGGATACTGTCCAATCTCGAAAAGGCGCATTCGGTCGCGTCGATGGCCCGGCACGCCAACATGTCCGAGCGCACGTTCGCGCGCAAGTTCGTCGACGAAACCGGCACCACGCCGATGCAGTGGGTGACCGACCAGCGCGTCCTCTACGCCAGGCGCCTGCTCGAGGAGACAGACCTCGACGTCGACCGGATCGCCGACCGCTCCGGGTTCGGAACCGCGACGCTGTTGCGGCATCACTTCCGCCGCATCGTCGGAGTCACGCCCTCGGACTACCGGCGCAGGTTCGCGTGCGCGGACACGCCCACCGACCAATCAGCCTGAATCTGCTTTCGGCTGGCCCTCCCCGGCGAGTGCGTAGCGGCCGTTGGGAGTCCGTTCCACGAGCCCGTCGGCAAGCAGGCTTGCCAATGCGCGATCACGTTGGGCGGTGTCGGAAAGCCACGCCGTATCGAGCTGGCCGGCCCCGACCGGAAAATCGTTGGCGCGTAACACGTCAAGCAATCTTCCGCGCACCTGTCGGTCGGTGCCCGCGTAGGTCTGTGCGCGACGGGCGGGCTGCGTCGGCGGCGGGTGCCCTGCCGCCCGCCAGGCGCACGCAGTGAGGGGACACACTCCGCAGCGTGGCGACCGCGCGGTGCACACCGTGGCACCCAATTCCATCAACGCCGCCGAAAAGCGCGCTGCGCTTCCGTCATTCGGCAGAAGCGCGGCGACGCCAGGAAGGTCGCGGGCACTCGGGCGGGCGTCGGCTGCGCCACGGATTGCCCGGGCGATAACCCTTCGCACGTTGGTGTCGACCACCGGCACCCTCCGTTGGTAGGCAAAGCACAACACGGCACGCGCGGTGTATTCGCCGACACCTGGTAGTGCGAGCAGCGTCTCGAGGTCGTCTGGCACAACGTCGTCGTGGTCGCGGGCGATCACGGTCGCGCACTCATGCAACCGCTTGGCCCGGCGGGGGTAGCCGAGCTTGCCCCACGCGCGCAGCACGTCGCCAGTGCTCGCGGAGGCCGTTGCCGAGGGGGTCGGCCAGCGGCGAACCCACTCTTCCCAGACCGGCTGTACCCGCGAAACCGGCGTCTGCTGAAGCATGAATTCGCTGACCAGGATCTGCCAGGCGCTGACCCCCGGGCGCCGCCAGGGTAGGTCGCGCTGAGCCACGCGGTACCACCCGAGCAGGCTCGCCGGGTCGACGTGAAGAATGGTGGTCATGCCGAACACCAATCCCGCCACAGCTTGGAAGGCACTCAAGGAGGGTAACGAGCGGTTCGTCACCGGACAGCCTGCACACCCGAGCCAGAGCGTGGAACATCGGGCCAGCTTGGCGGCGGGGCAGAAGCCCACTGCAGTGGTCTTCGGGTGCGCCGACAGCCGAGTGGCGGCCGAGATCATTTTCGATCAGGGCCTCGGTGACATGTTCGTGGTGCGCACGGCAGGCCACGTGATCGACTCGGCGGTCCTCGGCTCCATCGAGTACGCGGTCACCGTGCTCGACGTCCCGCTGATCGTCGTGCTGGGTCACGACAGCTGCGGTGCTGTGGGGGCCACGCTGACCGCCCTCGACGACGGCGTCATACCGCGCGGATACGTCCGCGACGTGATTGAACGCGTCACGCCGTCGATCCTCGCGGGTCGCCGTGAGGGCTTGACGCAGATCGACGAGTTCGAGGCGCACCACGTCAGGGAGACCGCCGCACAGCTGCTATCGCGATCGACGGCGATCCTCGAGCGCATCCCCACGGGAGAGCTCGCGATCGTCGGGCTGACGTACCAGCTCGCCGACGGCAAGGTGGTACTGCGTGACAGCGTCGGCGAGCTCGGCTGAACCGCCGGCACGATTGCCGGCACACCGTTAGCTATATCTACCCCGCGACACGCCGAGCGAGGTCGAACAGCTTGCGGTGACCTGGGCTTACCGTGTGTTCGTGCTGGATCTCGAACCGCATGGCCCGCTGCCGCCGCAGATTTACTGGCGGCGCCGCGCCCTGGCCATCGGCATTGCGGTTCTCGTGATCGGGGCTGTCGTCGCTGTCGTCATCACCGTGCTGACCGGCAACGCCGGCGCGGACACGAAGAACAGCGCCAAGCCGGCCAGTCCACCCCAGTCGGCGCCCCCGAATCCACAGCCGGAGATCAAGTCGCCGCTCACGCCGCTGCCGCCACCGCCAACCCCGACCCCGACTCCGATCTCGGCCGTCACGCCACCGCCGGTGCTGAAAGATGGTGACGATTGCCCGGATTCGACGTTGGCCGTCAAGGGAATCACGAACCAGCCTCAGTACTTGTTCGGCGAACAACCCAAGTTCACGATGGTCGTCACCAACATCGGGCTGGTCGCCTGCCAGCGTGATGTCGGCGCCGCGGTGCTCGCCGCGTACGTGTATTCGCTGGACACCAACCGGCTGTGGAGCAACCTCGACTGCGCCCCGTCGAATGAGACGCTGGTGAAGAAGTTCAGCCCTGGAGAGCAGGTCACCACCGAGGTCACCTGGACCGGTATGGGTTCCGCGCCGCAGTGCCCGCTGCCCCGGCAACCGATCGGGCCAGGAACGTACAACCTCGTCGTTCAGCTGGGCAATCTGAGATCGGCGCCGGTGCCGTTCATCGTCGCCGCGCCTCCGCCCGCCAATGAGCCTGCACCGCCTGGAGCGCCAGGGGGGCCTGCACCTGGGCCGCCTGCAGCGCCCCAGCCGCCGGGCTAGGTCCGACCCGCAATCACACGAGCCGGTCGGCGATCGTCGACTCGGCCAGCTGGGACAGCCCCTCGCGAATGTGGCGCGACCACACCTCGCCGATGCCGTCGACATTTTGCAGGTCGCCCGCGCTGGCCGCGAGCAGCCCTTGAAGCGAGCCGAACGAGTGGACCAGCAGATCAATATGCGCGAACTGCAGGCGCGGGATGCCTGCCATGGCCCGATACCCACGAGAGCTCATCGCGGAGTCCTGTGCTTCGGCGTTCGACGGGTAGCCGAAAACCTTTGACAGCGCAGGCAAGTCGAGAAGTTCAGCATCGGAGAGCTGGTCCAGCTCATCAAGTGCGGACGCCACCTGGCTGGCGCTTGGGGGTTCCGGGCTTGCGTGGTAGTCGCGCACGATGAGCTGACGAGCGAGGTCGTTGCCGCCGACCAACTCCTCCAGTTGCAGCTTGAGCTGGCGGCCGTCGGTACCGAGTTCGACCACATGCTCGTCGATTTCGAGGCTGATCCGCCGCACCATCTCGAGTCGCTGGACGACCGTCATCACGTCGCGCAGCGTGACGAAGTCTTCGATCTCGGCCGTCGAGAGCTGGCGGCTGACCTCGTCGAGGCGCGATTTGTATCGCTCGAGGGTTGCTACGGCCTGGTTGGCCCTGGACAAAAGCGTCGCAGAATCCGCCATTACGTGACGTTCACCGGCGACATACACAGTCACAATGCTCATCGAATGGCTCACGGAGATAACGGGATAACCCGTCTGAATCGCGGTACGCTCCGCCGACCGGTGCCTGGTGCCGGACTCGTCGGTGGGGATTGACGGGTCGGGCACCAGCTGCACATTGGCCCGGACGATGCGGCCGCCGTCGGTGGACAACACGAGCGCGCCGTCCATCTTCGACAGCTCGCGCAGGCGCGTGGGTGCAAACCGCACGTCGAGCGAGAATCCGCCGTCGCAAATCGACTCGACGCGTTCGTCGTATCCCAGGACGATCAATGCTCCGGTGCGACCCCGCAGAATCCGCTCGAGCCCGTCGCGCAATTGCGTGCCGGGCGCAACCCGGCGCAGCGTCTCGAGCAGCGCCGGGTGGACCAGCGGCGCCTTGCTGTCCTGGCTGGGCGTCGTCATAACCAAGGTGGCCTGTCGTCGTCTGGTGTCTCGGCTGGTGTCTTGACCGTAATCTCAGCAAGCAGCGCAAGCGCGCCGTTGACCGTTTTTGCCGACATCACGCACATGTCACCGGGCACTGATTTGACGCCGTGCGGGATCAAGGCCGTGGTGAATCCCAACCGAGCCGCCTCGGCCAACCGCCGCTCTACTCCGCTGACCCTGCGCAGGTCACCGGCGAGGCCCACCTCCCCGATCACGACGACGGAGGTGGGCAGCGGGCTGTTGCGGTACGCAGAGGCCATTGCGAGGGCCACGGCGAGGTCGGATGACGGGTCGGTGAGCCTCATACCGCCGACGGTGGACAGGTAGATGTCGGCGCTCAACAACGCCGGCATCTTGCTGCGCCTCGCCAACACCGCGCTGATCATCGTCGCCCGCGCCAGGTCGATGCCGCTGACCGCTCGGCGTGGGCTCGTGTTGGTAGTGGGCACGACAAGCGCCTGTATCTCGCCGAGCAGGGGCCGCTTGCCGTCGAGAGTGACGGTCACCGCAGTTCCAGGTACCGGTTCGACGCGCTGGTCGAGAAACAGGCCTGTCGGGTCGGCTACGCATTCGATACCGCCTTCGTGCATTTGAAAGCAGCCGACCTCGTCGGCGCCTCCGAAGCGGTTCTTCACTCCGCGCACCATTCGCAGGCTGGATTGCTTGTCGCCCTCGAAGTGCAGCACCACGTCGACGAGGTGCTCCAGTGTTCGCGGGCCCGCGATCGCGCCGTCCTTGGTGACGTGGCCGACCAGAATCATCGCGACGTTCGAGCGCTTTGCCGCCGAGGTGAGCGCCGCGGTCACCGCGCGCACCTGTGTGACCCCACCCGTCACGCCGTCAGCCTCGGTGGTCGACATGGTCTGGACGGAGTCGACAACGACGAGGGTCGGCTCGACGGCGTCGATCTGAGCCAACACCGTTTCCAGATCGGAATCCGCAGCGAGGTAGAGATCGTCGTGACTGCAGCCCGTGCGTTCGGCGCGCATGCGGATCTGGCCCAGTGACTCCTCGCCTGAGACATAGAGGGCGCGGCGGCCAGCGTTTGCCCAGCGGTGTACGACATTCAACAGCAAGGTCGACTTCCCGACGCCGGGCTCGCCAGCCAGCAAGGTGACCGACCCCGGAACGATTCCCCCGCCGAGCACGCGGTCGAACTCGTCGACGCCGGTGGCGTCGTGACGGGTGAAGTCCGCGGGAATCAGCGTGATGGGAACCGCCGCGGTCGACGCAACGAGCCGCCCGGTGCGCGCCGCGCCGGCCTTGACCACGGGAATCTCGTCGACCGTGCCCCACGTTCCGCATTCAGGGCAGCGGCCGACCCATTTGGCCATGAGGTGGCGGCACTCCGAGCATCGGTACTGGGTGCGTGCTTTGGCCACGCCGAGACGGTATCCGGCCGGTCCGACAGGCCGCTAGTGAGCGGTGCTCAGTGACTCTCGCCCTCGGGGGGGCTCTCGCCCTCTGGCTCGGCCGTCGCCCGGCGTGGTGCTTTTTCCCCCGCGCTCACCGGCACCGAAATCTTGACTTCGCCAGCTTGTTTGAACACGAATACAAATTCGTATGTCAACCCGTTACTGATGGGTTCTTTCAGTTTCACGGTGGCGTCGGCCTTGCGGGCGGTCGACGAGGCCTCCAACGCGTCGGCGGTGGGATTTTCAGGCTTGCCGACGATCAGCGACGCGCCGGCGGGCACCTCGGGGGCGTCGGGCGCGATGGTGACGTCGCCGTATTTGGAGCGGATGGCTAGCAGACGGTCGGCGACCGTGCCGGATTTGTTGGCCGCAACGAACATCAGCTCGACGCTCTGACCGTTCTTGACGGAGTCGCTGTCCTGGTCCGCTCTAATCCGCACGTCACGCAGCGCGATGTCGCGTGCGCCACCGCTGGCGCCGTTGACGGCAGGCTCCTGAGTAGCGGTCTGGGACTGTTGGCCCGCGCCGCAACCCGCCATGGTGGTGGTGAGCAGCACTGCGGCGACCAGTCCGCCCAATGCCCGGGTTCCGAAGAGGTTCACTGAGTCCTCCTAACGGCGTCGAGCCGGCCGGACTCCCCTGGCCGCCAGCGTTCGACTATGCACAGTAGTAGGTCCGGCAGCTGAGCGAAATGTCCGGCAAGCGATGACGCGCGGACAGGCTGCGGCGTCGACCCGAATCGCCTGGAAGCCATGCGCTGCGTCACGTTGCCCATGCACGTAATCTCCGCCGTGTCAACCCCCAATGTCGGTCTGAGGTGCCCCTGACCTGCATCGTTGTTGAACCTCTGTCGGAGGCGCGTGTTAGGATAGAAGGGCGAAAGGGGCCCGAATCAGATGATTTTTAAGGTCGGAGACACCGTTGTCTATCCACACCACGGTGCTGCGTTGATCGAAGCGATCGAAACCCGGACCATCAAAGGCGAACCAAAAGAGTATCTCGTCTTGAAGGTCGCACAGGGTGACCTGACAGTTCGCGTGCCCGCCGATAACGCCGAGTACGTGGGCGTGCGTGACGTCGTTGGCCAGGAAGGTCTGGACAAGGTCTTCCAGGTGCTGCGGGCACCCCACACCGAAGAGCCCACCAACTGGTCTCGCCGCTACAAGGCCAACTTGGAGAAGCTGGCCTCGGGTGACGTGAACAAGGTCGCCGAGGTCGTGCGTGACCTGTGGCGACGTGACCAGGAGCGCGGCCTGTCAGCCGGCGAGAAGCGAATGCTCGCCAAGGCGCGCCAGATCCTGGTGGGTGAGCTCGCGCTCGCCGAGAACACTGATGACGCGAAGGCCGAGACGATCCTCGACGAGGTTCTGGCCGCCGCGTCATAGAAGCGGACCAGGCGATGGCCCGCACGGTCGCGGTCGTCCCGGCCGCGGGCTTGGGCGAGCGGTTGGGTGCGGGAGCGCCGAAGGCGTTTGTTCAGCTCTGCGGACGCACGCTGCTCGAACACACGCTGGCGGGTCTGCACGAGTCCGGATCCGTCGACTCTGTCGTCGTCGCGGTACCCGCCGGCCTCACTGACGAGGCGAAACTGATCCTCGGGGGAGCCGCGACGATCGTCACCGGGGGGTCCAGCCGCACCGAATCGGTTCGGCGTGGTCTTGGCGCAGTCGGCGAATCCGCGTTTGTGCTGGTTCATGATGCCGCCCGGGCGCTGACACCTCCGGCATTGATCACCCGAGTCGTCGATGCCCTCCACGCCGGGTGCGACGCCGTGGTGCCGGCGTTGCCAGTTGCCGACACGATCAAGGCGGTCGACGCGACGGGCGTCGTCATCGCCACTCCTGAGCGTGCAGGCCTAGTTGCGGTGCAGACGCCGCAGGGTTTCCGCACCGAGATTCTGCTGGCCGCGTATGACCGGACGGATTCCGCCGTGGCCACCGACGACGCGTCGATGGTCGAGCAGCTTGGCGTGCAAGTGCATGTGATCGACGGCGACCCCTTGGCTTTCAAGATCACCACGCCGATGGATCTGCGACTCGCGGAGGCGGTGATGCTCAGGTGAGCGACATCCGGGTCGGTCTCGGGACGGATGTGCACCCGATCGAAGCAGGCAGGCCGTGCTGGTTGCTGTGCCTGCTGTTCGAGGATGCCGACGGGTGCAGCGGTCATTCCGACGGCGACGTCGCCGCGCATGCGCTGTGCGACGCACTGCTGTCGGCGGCCGGCCTCGGCGACATCGGTGGTGTGTTCGGAGTCGATGATCCTCGCTGGAAAGGGGTCACCGGTAAAGACATGCTGGCTCATGTGCGCGGCCTGCTGGCAGCCGCGGGATTTCGCGTCTCCAACGCCGCCGTCCAAGTCGTCGGCAATCGGCCCAAAATCGGCCCACATCGAGATCGCGCACAGCGGGCGCTGTCCGAGATCGTCGGCGCACCCGTCTCGGTCTCGGCGACCACCACCGACGGACTCGGCCTCACGGGCCGCGGCGAGGGACTAGCGGCCATCGCGACCGCATTGGTCGTCACCGGCGAATAGGCCGGTAAGCTGGCACGTCGTGACTGCTCCGCTCCAAGGCTTGCGGCTGCACGACACCTATTCCGGTGCCGTGCGCGAGTTCGTGCCGGTGCGCGACGGCCACGTGTCGATCTATCTGTGCGGCGCTACCGTGCAGGGCCTGCCGCACATCGGGCACGTGCGAAGCGCCGTCGCGTTTGACATTCTTCGCCGCTGGCTGATGGCACGCGGGCTGGACGTCGCGTTCGTCCGCAACGTCACAGACATCGACGACAAGATCCTCAACAAGGCCGCCGATGCCGGGCGCCCGTGGTGGGAATGGGCGGCCACGCACGAGCGCGCGTTCACCGCCGCATACGACTTGCTGGGTGTGCTGCCGCCTTCGGCGGAACCGCGGGCCACTGGCCACATCACCCAGATCGTGGAGTTGATCGAGCGATTGATCGACACCGACCACGCCTATGCGGGCGGCGGAGATGTCTATTTCGACGTGCTGAGCTTTGCGGACTACGGCAAGCTCTCCGGGCACAAGATCGACGATGTGCACCAAGGAGAGGGCATCGGCGCGGGAAAGCGCGACCAGCGCGACTTCACCCTGTGGAAGGGGGCCAAACCGGGTGAGCCGTCGTGGCCAACACCGTGGGGCCGTGGCCGTCCGGGCTGGCACTCCGAATGTGTGGCCATGGCCCACGAGTATCTCGGCGCGGAGTTCGATATCCATTGCGGTGGCATGGATTTGGTGTTCCCGCATCACGAGAACGAGATAGCTCAGGCGATTTCCGCCGGCGATCGCTTCGCGCGTTACTGGCTACACAACGGCTGGGTCACAATGGGTGGCGAGAAGATGAGCAAGTCGTTGGGCAATGTGCTGTCGATTCCTGCTGTGCTGCAACGTGTTAGGCCTGTCGAGTTACGGTATTACCTCGGAAGCGCGCACTACCGTTCGATGCTCGAGTTCTCTGAGACGGCGATGCAGGACGCGGTGAAGGCCTATGTCGGAATCGAGGAGTTTCTTCACCGGGTTCGCACCCGGGCTGGGGAAGTGCTTCCCGGTCTGTGGACGCCTGGCTTCGCAGCCGCCATGGACGACGACCTGTCCGTGCCGATCGCGTTGGCGGAGATACACACTGCTCGAGCCGACGGCAACCGTGCTCTGGAGTCTGGTGACCACGAGTCGGCATTGGCCCGGGCCGGTGAGATCCGGGCAATGATGGCGGTGCTGGGCTGCGACCCGCTCGACGACCGCTGGGAGTCGCGCGACGAAACGTCGGCCGCCCTTGGCGCCGTCGACGTTCTTGTACAGGCAGAACTCGAGCGCCGCGAGAAGGCGAGGGCGCAGCGTGACTGGGCGCTGGCGGATGAGATCCGGGATCGGCTGAAGGAGGCCGGCATTGAGGTCACCGATACCGCCGATGGGCCGCAATGGTCGCTGATCGACGGTGAAAAGAAGTAGATGGCCGGCAACTCGAAACGCCGGGGCGCGGTGCGCAAGCCGGGAACGAAGGGCAGCCCTCCGGTCGGCTCCGGCGGTGTCCGGCGACGCGGCTTGGAGGGACGGGGTGCGACGCCGCCCGCGCACCTGCGGCCCAATCATCCCGCCGCGAACCGTGCGGCAGCGCAGAAGAAGTCGCATCGCGGCGGCAAGAAGACCGATGAACCGGATGTGGTACTCGGCCGTAACCCGGTGCTCGAATGCCTGCGTGCCGGGATTCCCGCGACCGCGCTTTACGTCGCGCTCGGTGCCGAAGCCGATGAGCGGCTTACGGAATCGGTTGGCCGCGCTGCTGATTCCGGCATCCCGATTCTCGAGGTGCCGCGTAACGATCTAGACCGAATCAGCGCCAACGGCTTGCATCAGGGAATCGCCCTGCAGGTACCGCCGTACGACTACGCTCATCCCGACGAGTTGCTTGCAGCAGTCCAGGACGCGCCATCGCCGGCACTGCTCGTGGCTTTGGACAACATCTCGGATCCGAGGAATCTCGGCGCGATCATCCGGTCCGTCGCCGCTTTTGGCGGGGACGGCGTGCTGATACCCCAGCGGCGGAGTGCTGCGGTCAGCGCTGTGGCGTGGCGGACCAGCGCCGGCGCAGCTGCGAGGGTTGTGGTGGCGCGGGCCACGAATCTGAACCGCGCGCTGAAGGATTGGGCGACGGCAGGACTTCAGGTCGTGGGGTTGGATCCCGGCGGTGACACCCCGATCGACGGATGGGATGCCACCGGCGACTTGGTCATCGTCGTCGGTTCGGAAGGAAAGGGTTTGTCGCGGCTGGTCCGCGAGAACTGCGACACGGTGGTGTCGATTCCCATGGCCGGCCCCACGGAATCGCTGAACGCCGCGGTCGCCGCGGGCGTGGTGCTGGCCGAGGTTGCGCGTCAGCGTCGCCGCAGTTAGGTGCCGATCACCTGCACGCCTGCCCACAACGCGAGCACCGCGAGCACCAGGGTTATCGGCACCGTGCAGATGCCAAGGCGGGTGAAACGGCTGAAGGTAGCCTCTACTTCTTTGTCGCGCAACACGTTTCGCCACAGTAGATTGGACAGGGAACCGACGTACGTCAGGTTGGAGCCGACGTTGACGCCGATCAGAACCGCCAGCACGGCCGCCGCGCCGGATCCGCTGACGAGAGGCAGCAGCAACAGGACAGCGGGCAGATTGTTCACAATGTTGGCCAGCACGGCGGCGATCGCCGCCAGCGCCAGGAGCGCGAAAAGCCCCTCGCCAGAAGGCAGCAACGCCCGTGTCGCGGTGCCAAGCCCGTTGTCCATTGCCGCTCGCACCACGATGCCGAGCGCCAGCACGAACGCCAGGAACGGCACGTTGACGGCACGCGCAACCAACCCGATCGTGCCGCGTCGACGCAGCAGCCCGCGCACAGCCAACACGGCCGCGCCTGCGCATGCGACCCAGGCAGGTGCGATTCCGATGAGTGAGGCGACCGCGAATCCCGCTAGCGTCAGTGCCAGAACGACCAACGCGAACACCGGAAGCGTCGGCTGCGGCGGCAATTCGTCGGTCTGCCCCCCGCCCGATAGCTCTGAGGAGAAAAACCACCGGAATATCAGGTATTCCGCCGCGATCGCGACCACCCAGGGAACCGCCATCAGAACTGCAAAGCGGGTGAACGACAGCCCCGCGCTCCCGAACGCCAGAAGGTTTGTCAGGTTCGACACCGGCAGCAGCAGCGACGCGGTGTTCGCTAGATGTGCGCTGGCATAGGCGTGCGGGGCGGAGGGCAGGCGCAGCATTCGCGCGCTCGCCAGCACGACGGGGGTTAACAATACGATCGTCGCGTCGAGACTTAACACCGCAGTGGTAACCGACGCGATGACGAACACCTGACCCATGAGTCGCTTCGGCGCTCCGGCGCTCCGGCGCGACATCAACTGGCCTGCAGCGTGGAACACACCTTCGTCGTCGCAAAGCTGCGCCAAGACCAGCACCGCGGCAAGAAAACCGACGACGGGAAGGAGGCGGCTGACCTCGTCACGGGCGTCACCGACACTAACAGCGCCGATTGCGATCAGAATTGCCGCGGCGGGCACCGCCGCGACCGCCTCCGTCCACCCCCTGGGCCGCAGCAACGCAAAGCTCAGCACCACCGCCAGCAAACCCAGGACAATGATCAGCAAGACACTATTGTAATGAAATAGATTCAGGCCCAGGGATTTTCGGCGTTCCACACGGTGGGCATGTGCAGCGCGACGTCGTCTTCGAGCGCCAACCGGCTGAGCACGCCCATTGTGACGTCCAAATCGTCGACTGCGTACGGCAACGCCTGCAGCTGCTGTGTCAGCGGGCGGAAGAAGTTGTCCCAGTGGATGAGCACCACGCGACGTGCACCGACGGCGCGGACCACTTCGGTCCAGTAGTCGACGATGTACTGCTCGGATTGCACGCCCAGTTGGCCGACGCCGAGATAGACCACCTCGGCCTGCCGGCCCGTGAGCGCGCCCGGCACGAATCCGGCGCTGCCCTGAATCAACAGCCGGCTACCGCTGCCCGGGTGATGAATCAGCACCGACCACGCCTCGCCGCATTTGTATTCCGACACCTTCACCGGCGGCACAACCGGATTCGTGATCACTCCGGGGTAGCGGTCGGGTGGGGAGTGCTCGGATTCGATCAACGTCACCTCATACGCGCCCAACGTCATCGACTCGCCGGATTCCGCGACGACGATGCGGTCCTCGCTCAACCCGTGTCCGCGGCCGATGTTGGCGGCTGACTCGCCGCCGACGAGCTTGGCTTCGGTACGGGAAGCCACGACGGCTGAATCCAGTGCATGGTCGTAGTGCGTGTGCACCGGGATGACCGCGTCCAGCGTTCGCACCCGGGTGCGCTCGAGACAGCCGATGATTCGCTCCATCGACGGCTCAATCCGCTTCACCGCGATCGCCGCCAGGCTGGGGCGCGAGAAGAATCCGTCGGTCATCAGCGCTGACGTGCCGTCGCTGACCAGCAGAGTAGCCACGCCCAGCCAGGTGACCGTCAGGGCCGCGTCGCGGTCGGCGGCGGGCACATCGAACCGCTTCGCGAAGTCCGCGAGAAACGGGCGGCCGAGCTTGACGCGCATGCTCTTTACCCTACGGTGAAACGTCGCGAGCGAACCCCCGGAATCGCGTCAGCAAATCGGGGTGGTCAATTGGCGGGTTGCAGCATCTGGACCCAGCCGTCGTCCCCGGTGGTGGGCGTGTCTTTGATGCTGTAGCGGGAACCGTCGGGGGCGGTGATTTCGCCGCTTTGTGGGTTGTAGATCGCCGTCGGGCTGGTTGCCGGGCTGTAGTCGCAGGGATTGGGTTGTTGTCCGCTGCAGGTGACGCTGCCCGCGCCGGGTGGTGAAAGGGGGTCGCTGACCGGGGCCGGAGATCCGCCGGCGGGTAGCAGGCTGGCAGGCAGCGGGTTCATTCCGTTGTTGATGCTGGGCGCCTGCATCACGGTTCCCGGCTTCACCGGCTGGTCACAGCGCGCCGCGGGCGCGGGGCAGGTCAGGATCTGGTTGGGATCCCCGTACCAGGGGTTGGTGCCCAACGGAACATACGGCTCGTTGCTTCGGCACTCCCGCGGGGAAGCCGCCCGCTTGCTCGGCACATCGGCGCATGGGTAGTTGCGTGCGCCGCGCACGGCAAGGCCGGGGTATTCCTTCGGGATCCGGCAGTACAGGCCCGACGGCAACGGCTTGGTGCTGGTGTCGGCCGGGGACCGCCACTCTGAGGCCGGTAGGAACCCGGTCAGACACGGCGGCGAGGAGTTCAGCGACGTCCCAAAACCCGGCGGGATGAGGTTTTGGGTCAGCAGCGAGGCCGCAGTGCCCACCGCGATCGGGCCGAGTGCGAAGTTGATGATCCCGTAGCCGGGGAAGATCGAACCGGCTTGCAGCTGAGCAGCGCTTTCGGGGAAGTAGACGAAGGCTTGCTCGACGCCTTTGTGATAGCGCTTGAGCATGTCCAGGACGATCTCGAGATTGGCGAGGGTCTGAGGCAGCGATTCGCGCACATCGCTGAACACAGCGTTGAGCTGATCCGCGGTGGGCGCGGCCTGCTGCAGACCGTTGCGCAGCGCAGCGTCCTGGGCGGCGGCCTGGGTGCCGATCGAATTCAGGTTCGCCGACCACTGTTCGATGGCGCTGCGGGAGTTGGCCTGGGAATCCA
>NZ_JAVHWM010000013.1:0-45830 GCF_032159765.1 Mycobacterium sp.
GCCGACGAAGCCTGTGACGTGGGCTCGGACACCGGGTCACCCACATCGACCGATTACGGCCCTCATGGCAACAAGTTCACGGGTTCGATCGATGTCGTGACGATCGACATCGGCGGGGACAGCCACGATCACCTGGTCACGGCGGAGGACAAACTCAACATTGCGATGTCGCGGCAGTAGAGGAGCGTGGCGGGCGCGAGCAAACCCGCCGAGGAAATTAAGCTGTCTGGGTGACGTCCCCGCTCGCCCCCCAAGAGGTTGCTGTGCTCGACACCGTCGAACACGCAGCGGCCACCCCGGACGTTCCCCAGCCGTACCGCGAGCTGGGCCTCAAGGACGACGAATACGCACGGATCCGTGACATCCTCGGGCGCCGGCCGACCGACGCTGAGCTCGCGATGTACTCGGTGATGTGGAGCGAGCACTGCTCCTACAAGTCGTCCAAAGTGCACCTGCGCTATTTCGGCGAGACCACCACCGACCAGATGCGGGCAGCGATGCTGGCGGGCATCGGTGAGAACGCCGGAGTGGTGGACATCGGGGACGGCTGGGCCGTCACCTTCAAGGTCGAGTCGCACAACCACCCGTCGTACGTCGAGCCCTACCAGGGCGCGGCCACCGGCGTCGGCGGCATCGTGCGCGACATCATGGCAATGGGCGCGCGGCCCGTCGCGGTCATGGATCAGCTCCGCTTCGGCGCGGCCGACGCACCCGACACCCGCCGCGTGGTCGACGGCGTCGTGCGCGGTATCGGCGGCTACGGCAATTCCCTTGGCCTGCCGAACATCGGCGGCGAAACGGTGTTCGACGCGTCGTACGGCGGCAATCCGCTGGTGAACGCCCTGTGTGTCGGCGTGCTGCGCAAGGAGGATCTGCACCTGGCGTTCGCGTCCGGAACCGGGAACAAGATCATCCTGTTCGGCGCCCGCACCGGGCTCGATGGAATCGGCGGGGTCTCGGTCCTGGCGTCCGACACGTTCGGCGGCGACGAGGAAGGAACGCGGACTGGATCGAAGCTCGATCCCGCGAGCGGATCTCGGAAGAAACTGCCGTCTGTCCAAGTCGGCGACCCGTTCATGGAGAAGGTGCTCATCGAGTGCTGCCTGGAGCTCTATGCGGCCGATCTGGTGGTCGGCATCCAGGACCTCGGCGGCGCCGGATTATCCTGTGCGACATCGGAGTTAGCGTCTGCTGGCGGCCAAGGCATGGCCGTCGAGCTTGACAAGGTGCCGCTGCGGACCGCGAACATGACGCCCGCCGAGGTCCTCGCCAGCGAGTCCCAGGAACGCATGTGCGCGGTGGTCGAGCCCAGGAACGTCGATGCTTTCCTCGCGGTGTGCCGCAAATGGGACGTGCTCGCCTCGGTGATCGGGGAGGTCACCGACGGCGACCGCCTGCACATCACGTGGCACGGCGAGACCGTCGTCGACGTGCCGCCGCGCACCGTCGCGCACGAGGGCCCGGTCTATCAGCGACCGGTCGCGCGACCCGACAGCCAGGATGCCTTGAACGCCGACACGTCGACACGGTTCCCCCGGCCCAGCACCGGACCCGAGTTGCGTGCAACTTTGCTTGCGCTGCTTGGCAGTCCGCACCTGTGCAGCCGGGCGTTCATCACCGAACAGTACGACCGATACGTCCGCGGCAACACGGTTCTCGCCGAGCATGCCGACGGTGGTGTGCTGCGCATCGACGAACAGACCGGCCGCGGAATCGCGGTGTCCACCGACGCCTCCGGCCGCTACACGCAGCTCGACCCGTACGCCGGAGCACAGCTGGCACTCGCCGAGGCGTACCGCAACGTAGCCGTCACCGGCGCCACCCCGGTGGCCGTCACGAACTGCCTCAATTTCGGATCGCCGGAAGACCCGGGGGTGATGTGGCAGTTCTCGGAGGCGGTCAGGGGACTGGCCGACGGTTGCGCCGCCTTGGGAATTCCGGTCACCGGCGGCAACGTCAGCTTCTACAACCAGACCGGCACGACGGCGATCCTGCCGACTCCGGTGGTCGGTGTCCTGGGTGTGCTCGATGATGTATCTCGGCGCATACCAACCGATTTCGGCACCGAACCGGGCGAATCGCTGATGCTGCTCGGCGATACCCGCGACGAGTTCGACGGCTCGATCTGGGCCCAGGTGACTGCCGATCACCTCGGTGGCCGGCCACCCGTCGTCGACCTGCAACGCGAACGGCTGCTGGCCGACGTCCTAGCCGCGGCTTCACGTGACGGGCTGGTGTCCGCAGCGCACGACCTCTCCGAAGGCGGCCTGATCCAGGCCGTCGTGGAATCTGCCCTTGCCGGTGAAACAGGATGTCGCATCGTCATTCCGGACGGCTTTGAATCAGGCACAGCTTCGTTTTCGTTCTTGTTCTCCGAGTCGGCGGGGCGGGTATTGGTCGCCGTCCCCCGCACCGAGGAGAGCCGCTTCCAAGCGATGTGTGAGGCGCGGGCATTACCCGTCGCCCGCATCGGCGTCGTCGACCATGAGTCGAATGCGGTCGAGGTGCAGGGACTGTTCACCGTGTCTCTCGACGAGCTGCGCGCCACCTATGAGCGTGTGTTGCCGGAGCTGTTCGGCTAGCGATGGACGCAGACGCGGCGCCTGATGTCGCGGCCGACGCCGCTGGACCTGATGTCGCGGCCGGCGCCGCTCCGCCGGCCGTCGACACCGTCGAGGACACGGCTACACCCGCAGCCGAAACCGAGGAGCAGCGCGGACGCCACCCCCTGGTCGCGTGGCTGTTGGGGCTGCTCCGGTTGAACTTCCTCGGTGTCGCCACCGGCGCGCTGTTCTTCTGCCTGTCGATGACCCCGTCGCTACTGCCCAGGAGCTTCCTGTTCCAAGGGGTGGTCGGCGGAATCTGCGCCTCGATCGGCTACGGCATCGGAGCAGTGATCGGCGAACACGGGCGTCGCTTCCTGCGCCGAAGGCACTGGTGGCCCGGTCGTCGAGTGTCGCTCTGGCTCAACGTCGTATCGGCGGCCTTGTCGTTGACCGCCTGCGTGCTCGTGGTGATCCCGTCGGCCAGGTGGCAGCGTCAAGTATCGGCGCTGATGGGTATGCAAGGCCCGTCCACGCTGAGCTACATGCGAACGCTGTTGGTGGCCCTGCTGGTAGGTGGCCTGATCGTCGGTGTCGCGCGGATCATCCTCGACGCGATCAAGACCATCGCCCGGTATCTCATCCGGCGCTGGCGTCTGCATGACGAGGTCGCGCTGTTCATCGGTGCCGCGATCGTCGTCGCGCTGATCGTCCTTCTCGTCAACGGCGTTTTGGTGCGCGGGTTCATCTCAGGTGCCAACGTCATGTTTCAACCGGACAACCGCGAAACCCGGCCCGGCATCGTGCAGCCGACCCTGCCGGAAAGATCCGGCAGCCCAGACTCGGCGGCGCAATGGGAAAGCCTCGGTTATCAAGGCCGGGTCTTCGTCGGAACCGGACCGCATGCCGCCGACCTCACAGCGCTCAACGGCCGTCCTGCCAAAGAGCCGATTCGCCTCTACGCCGGCCTGGCGACCGCCCACGACGACGACGCGCGTACTGACATCATCGTCAGGGAGATGGCGCGAACCGGCGCGTTGAGCCGCAAGGTTCTCGTGGTGGTGCCGACGACGGGAACCGGATGGGTCGACCCGGTCGCAGCGCGGTCCATCGAAGCGATGTACAACGGCGACTCCGCGATGGTGGCGATGCAGTATTCGTATCTGCCCAGCTGGATTTCGTTCATCGCCGACAAGGAGCGGTCGATGTCGTCGGGCAAGAGCTTGATCGATGCCGTCCAGCGGGAGTGGGCCAAATTGCCGCCCGACCGTCGGCCCAAGTTGGTTCTCTACGGCGAGAGCCTCGGCTCGATGGCCGGCCAGGCAGCATTCGATTCGCTCCAGAACATTGAGGAAAAAGGATTTTCGTCGGTGCTTTGGGTGGGGCCGCCGAACTCGAGCCCACTGTGGCGAGACCTCACTTTCCACCGGGACCCCGGCACACCGGAGATCGAGCCGCGCTACGACTACGGGCGTGTGGTGCGGTTCTCCCTCGGCTACGATGTCGCGGATATTGCCGCACCGCCGTGGCCGGGCACCCGAGTGTTGTTCTTACAGCACGCATCTGACCCCATCGTGTGGTGGTCGCCGAACCTGTGGTTCAGCCGTCCCGCGTGGCTGGCCGAACCGCCGGGTCGTGACCGCACCGCGACCATGCGCTGGTACCCGATGATCACCTTCTGGCAAGTCGGGTTCGACATGACGAACGCGGTGGATGTGCCCGGGGGACACGGCCACAACTACGGCACGACGGTGCTCGACGGCTGGGCGGCCGTCGCGCCGCCCGATGGCTGGACGGAGGCGGACACCGACCGGGTTCGGACCTGGCTGGAAAACGTGAGGAGCGCCGGCGGTCCGGAGTACTGATGTCTGGCAGCACAATTCGGAAAGTTCAAGCGTTGAGCCTTGCCGCCGGCCTGGTGGCGTGGAGCTTGTTGCCGATCCGGCGGGGTCCGCTGACACAAGCCGTGCTGGCCACAGGGCTCGCGGCGATCACCAAGGCGCCGTTGGGTTTACGGCCACCTGCCGTGTGGGCGGGCTTGCGAGTGGGTGCTGTGGCGGCGTCGACGGTGGTGCTGGCGGTTGCCGCAGCGACGGCGATACGCCCCGTGCGTGGCGCGATGGCGCAACGCACTCCTCCGGCAACGCCGGTGACGTGGATGGCATTTCGCATTCCCGTCGGAACAGTCTGGTCGGAGGAGCTCGCCTACCGGGGAGCGCTCGCGACCCTGGCCGCCCGAGGTTTCGGCCCGCGACTAGGCCGGCTGCTGCAGGCCACGGCCTTCGGGCTGTCACACATCGCCGACGCCCGCAGCACGGACGAACCGCTGGTCGGCACCGTGGTGGTGACAGGCGTGGCCGGCTGGGTCTTCGGATTGCTTGCCGAGAAATCCGGCAGCCTGGCCGCCCCGATGCTCACACATCTCGCGCTCAATGAAGCGGGAGCCGCTGCGGCGCTGGCGGTGCAGTCAAGGAAAGGCGGCAACGAAGGTGAGCACTGATCGTTTGCGATCCGGCACATTCGTCGTCACAGGTGCGGCGTCGGGCATCGGACTGGCCACGGCCCGCCGGCTCGTGGCCGACGGCGGCACGGTGATCGGAGCCGACCTGAGCGCGCCGCCTGGCGACCTCGGCGCAAACTTCATCTTCGTCAGCGCCGACATCACCGACGAAACCGCCGTCGGCGCCGTCTTCGCCGCGGTGCCGGACCGCCTCGACGGCGTCGTTCACGCCGCAGGCGTCGCCGGCGGTGGGCCGGTGCACCTGCTGGGCCGGTCCGAGTGGGAGCGCGTGCTCGCCGTCAACCTCACGGGAACGTTTCTCGTGGCCAAAGCATCGCTCGCGCGGATGGTGGAGCAGCCGCGCCTGTCCGGCGAACGCGGGTCGATCGTGACACTGGCGAGCATCGAGGGCCTCGAAGGCACGGCAGGCGGCAGTGTGTACAACGCCTCCAAGGGTGGAGTTGTGTTGCTCACCAAAAACATCGCTCTGGACTACGGTCCGAGCGGTATTCGGGCGAACGCCATCTGCCCGGGCTTCATCGACACGCCGATGCTCGACTCCGTCATGGGCTTCGAGGGTATGGAGGGCCCGCTGCAGTCCATCACCGAAGAGCATGCACTCGGGCGTCGGGGCAGGCCGGAGGAAATCGCTTCGGTCGCCGCGTTTTTGCTATCGCCCGACGCGTCGTTTCTCACCGGCCAGGCCATCGCGGTCGACGGTGGCTACACCGCGGGCCGCGATCACGGTGTGATCAAGCTCTTCGGCCTCCCGGATTGACCGTCAGACGTTTCGGCGGTCGGCGACCAGCTTGTGCGGCTCGGTGTCGGTGTCGTCGATCCCGAAACTGATCACCCGCTGCGGCGTGACCCGGATGATCGCGGAGTCGAGCGCGTCGCCGGCCTCAGCAGTGCGCCCGTCGCCGGCGGCGGCCTGCTCGGCGATCCCGCGGACTTCCAGGCAGCGAACCCGCCACGGGTTGCGCGAGGCGATGTCATCGACGACGAACGCAACTTTGTTGTTGGCCGCGATGTTGCGGTACTTCTGGCTGCGCGACATGTGGTAACCGCCGATGTCGATGGTTTGCAGCTCGTCGTTGTAGGTGAACCCGACGGGACTGACCTGGGGCGTGCCGTTGGGCTGGATTGTTGCCAGCCGGCCGAGCTCAGCGCTGCGGAGGTACGCGATCTCGTGTGGTTTGAAGATCATGCCGCCACGGTAGGACCTGAAGTTCGGTTGATGTCAATGTGCCGGGCCCTTTGCTCTTCGCGCAAGCTCTCATCGGCGCTACGATCGGCCGGCAATGCCCGCTCGCCGCGCCGCCGACCCAGCACAAACCCGCTCCGCGGTACTGGCTGTAGCGGATTGGCTGCGTGACGGTTCCCTCCCGGTGCCCGCGCGTGGGGAGCTCGCCCTCGCGGTCCGGTTGACCGCACGCACGCTGGCCGCGGCGGCGCCAGGAGCAAGCGTTGAGGTGAGGATCCCGCCTTTCATTGCGGTGCAATGTATTTCGGGACCACAGCATCGACGTGGGACACCCCCGAATGTCGTGGAGACAGACCCCCGCACCTGGCTGCAATTGGCCGCCGGTCTGCTGACGGTCGCTGCCGCCGATGAATCCGGCGAGTTGCGGCTGTCGGGGTCGCGGGCGGGCGAGATCGCGTCGTACCTGCCGCTGGTGCGTCTCGAGTGACGTCCTGCGCGAGCAGACGCGGAATCGCACAAATCATGTCCATGGAGGGCGATTTGCGTCTGCTCGCGGGGGAGGCGAGTGACCTCTGGGACTGCTGCGCCCAGTGGGAATTTCGAGGCCGGGAATCGCTGTTAAACGTGGCACGACGCGCGTGCGCCGTTTTCGTTACTAGACGGTGATGACCGTAGACTCGAGGTGTCACCGAACCCCTCTGGGAGCAGCCCTATCGTGACCGACCAGCAGACGGACTCGCTCGACTCCGAGCCGCTTGAGACTGCGCCGCAGGAAGAATGCGGCGTGTTCGGGGTGTGGGCGCCCGGTGAGGAAGTCGCCAAGCTCACGTACTACGGCCTTTACGCCCTGCAGCACCGCGGCCAGGAGGCCGCAGGCATCGCCGTCGCCGACGGCTCTCAGGTACTCGTGTTCAAGGATCTCGGCCTGGTCAGCCAGGTGTTCGAGGAGCAGACGCTGGTCGCCATGGAGGGTCACGTGGCGATCGGTCACTGCCGGTACTCCACCACCGGGTCGACCACGTGGGAGAACGCACAGCCGGTGTTTCGCAATACCGCTGCAGGCACCGGCGTGGCACTCGGGCACAACGGCAATCTCGTCAACACCGCCGAGCTGACGAAGCGAGCACGCGAGCTCGGCCTGATCAACACCCGTGGCAACAGCGTCGCCACTACCGACTCCGACATCCTTGGCGCACTGCTCGCGCACGGCGCCGCCGACTCGACTCTGGAGCAGGCAGCCATGGAGCTGCTGCCCAACGTCCGTGGCGCATTCTGTTTGACCTTCATGGACGAGAACACCCTGTACGCCGCCCGCGATCCGCACGGAGTGCGGCCGTTGTCTCTGGGCAGGCTGGACCGAGGCTGGGTGGTGGCATCCGAGACAGCGGCGCTCGACATCGTGGGCGCGTCGTTCGTCCGCGACATCGAGCCCGGTGAGCTGCTGGCCATCGACGCCGACGGGGTACGGTCGTCCCGGTTCGCGAACCCCACCCCCAAGGGCTGCGTGTTCGAGTACGTGTATCTGGCCCGCCCTGACAGCACGATCGCTGGCCGCTCCGTGCACAAGACCCGCGTCGACATCGGACGGGCGCTGGCCCGCGAGCACCCGATCGACGCCGACCTCGTCATCGGCGTGCCGGAATCCGGTACGCCGGCAGCGGTGGGCTACGCCCAGGAATCAGGAATTCCCTACGGCCAGGGCCTGACGAAGAATGCTTACGTGGGCCGCACGTTCATCCAGCCGTCGCAGACCATCCGTCAGCTCGGTATTCGGTTGAAGCTCAACCCTCTTCGCGAAGTGATCCGCGGCAAGCGGCTCGTCGTCGTTGACGACTCGATCGTGCGGGGCAACACGCAGCGGGCACTGGTGCGGATGCTGCGCGAAGCGGGTGCTATCGAGGTGCATGTGCGGATCGCGTCGCCTCCGGTGAAATGGCCGTGCTTCTACGGCATCGACTTCGCGACGCCCGCCGAGCTGATCGCCAACGCCGTCGAGAACGAGGGCGAAGTGCTCGAGGCGGTGCGCCACGCCATCGGCGCCGACACACTGGGCTACGTCTCGCTGCACGGCATGATCGCGGCCACTGAACAACCCGCGACGCGGCTGTGCTCCGCGTGCTTCGACGGTAAGTATCCGATCGAGCTGCCGAGCGAAACAGCGTTGGGCAAGAACGTGATTGAGCACATGCTGGCCAACGCGGCACGCAGTTCAGCGTCCGTGCAGGCCGACAACGACAACGTCTCCGCGCTGCGAAGGCCGTAAGCTTTCACGCGACACCATGTCGCGCCGATTTCTCATCGCCTGTGGAGTGGCTCTGGCCACTCCCATCATCGGTCTGGTGGTGCTGCTCACTCGTCCCTCGATCGACGGCCACTGGCAGCATCAGCCGTCGCATTTCTGGATAGTCATGGGCGCTGCTGCGCTCGCGGCCGGGCTCGGGTGGTCGGTCGGCACGTCAGCACGTCGTCGATCCGACGCCCGGCTGGTGCTGGTTTCGATGTCTTTCGTTGCGGCAGCGGCGTTTCTGGGTTTGCACGCGCTCGCAACACCGAGGGTTCTGATATCTCATCCGAACGACGGCTTCGTGGTCGCGGTCCCGGTCGGGCTTGCGGTCGCCGCGGTGTTCGCGTGGTGGTCAGCAACTCGTCTGGAGGGACCGCGGGGCCGGTGGGTGATCGCACACATCACGGCAATGCGGTTTGTCCTTCTGGCCGTAGTGGCGGCGTGGGCGGTCTGGTCGGTGCTGGAAATTCCGCCCCTGGATGACCCGACGCCTGTCGAGTCGGGTTCGCCGTTGATGCTCGCATTCGGTGTGCCGACTGCCCTGGCGTTCGCGGTCGCGGCATGGCGCTACCTGGTGATCGCTCGCAGTCGCGGGGCCGTGCTGCTGGCTGCCGTCGCTGCGGCCTGGGTGTTGCTCGCCGAAACTGCTGTGGCCGTTGCGATCACTGACAACTGGCGTGCGTCGTGGTGGATGTGGCACGTCCTGATGATCGCTGCATTCGCGGCCATCGCCACCGCGGCAGCGCGGATGCCCGTCGACGAGCGCTTCAGCGACATGTACCTTGCCGACGTTGCGGCCGGAACCCGCGATGTCACAGTGCTTTTCGCGGACCTCGAGGGTTTTACCCGGTTCTCGGAAGAGAACCCGCCCGATGCGGTGCGGACCATGCTGAACACGTACTTCGTAGCCGTGCTTCCGAGCGTTCGTGCGTCTGGCGGACGGCTCGACCGCTTCATCGGCGACGCGGTGATGGTGACGTTCAACGTGTCAGTCGAACAGCCCGATCACGCCGAGCGTGCCGCTCGCGCGGCACTGGCGTTCCAGCAAGCGGCCCGGCACGTCGCCAACGACCATCCCGACTGGCCGAAATTCCGGGCCGGTATCAACACCGGCTCGGCGATTGCCGGTGTGGTCGGCGATGGGCGGGAACGCGCCTACACGGTCTTGGGCGACACCGTGAACGTGGCCGCCCACATCGAGTCTTTAGCCCCAACGGGCACCGTGGCGATCAGCGACGCCACCTACCGAGCGCTGCCTGCCGCCAACGTTGTGTCGCTCGGCACGGCCACACTGAAAACGCGTACCGAGCCGCTGCAGATTTGGCGGCTGGACGCCCTGCCGTAGGGCGCTATCAGTCGATGACCGCCCGGTCCATCACGGATCGGAAGATCGCCCGAAACGCCTTGCGGTGCCTGGAAAGACCCGCATACCAGTAGGCCCGACCAGGAATTCCCTTGGGATAGAACGTCATTAGCTGGTGATAAGCACTACCTCGGCCCGATACGGCAGCAACGCGCAATTGCAGCCAAGAGACGCCGGCCCGGCTTTCTTTGCGCATGCGCAGCAGGCGACCGGGCTCGCGGCACGTCATGTGCCAATCATGTTGAGCAGAACTGCTTTCCACGACCTTCCAGAGTTCATCAGCAGTCAGAGGCGTCCAGCCTGAACGTTTGAGGGTGTACCCGACGGCACCTGCCCATTCTGGATCAGCAGGCGTCGGCTCCGACGGCTCTGCTGACGAGGATGCGTCGAGCAAGCCATCAGTAAGTTCCTTAAGGGCCAACGACACCGAGTCTCGATATCCGATCAGTCCGTCGGGTGGAGGCGCAATCATCGCGTCGATGTCGTGGTCGCCCATCACCGCGTCGCAATGCAGCGATTCCACCAGTGGGCGGGCCAGACCGGACGGTATCGGCGTCACCAGCCCCACCCACCAGCTGGCGATCGTCGGGGTGAGGAACGGCAGAACGACGATCATGCGTCGATGCAGACCCGCGACGTCGGCGTAGATCTGCATCATCTGGCCGTACTCGAGCGCGTCGGGCCCGCCGATGTCCCAGGTTCTGGATTCGGGGACGTCGGCCGTGGCCGCCTCTACGAGGTAGTGCAGGACGTCGCGCACCGCGAGTGGCTGAATCCGGTTGTGCACCCACTTCGGGGCGGTCATCACCGGAAGAACATCGGTGAGATGGCGGATCATCTCGAACGACGCCGAGCCGGACCCGACAATGACGCCCGCCTGCAACACGACGGTTTCGATTCCCGACGCCATCAGGATCTCGCCGACCTTGGTGCGGGAGCGCAAATGTGGCGACAGTTGCGCGCCGCCGGGATGTAATCCGCCGAGGTAGACCAGCCGCCGCACGCCAGCGTCGCGGGCGGCGGCGGCGACGTTCTGCGCGGCGTTTTGCTCTTCTGCGCCAAAGTCTTTAGCAGATCCCATCGAGTGCACGAGGTAGTAGACGACGTCGGCTCCCTCGAAGGCAGCGGCCAGAGATCCGGAGTCGCTGAGATCAGCCCGCACCACTTCGACGTCGTCACGCCATGGGGCTGCCAACAACTTGCTCGGCGTTCGTACCGCCGCGCGAACGTCGTAGCCCCGGTCGAGAAGGCGGGGCACCAATCGGCCGCCGACGTAGCCGGTCGCGCCCGTTACTACACAACGCACGGTCGGATTCCCTCTCGCTTCTCATGGAGATTCGGAGCTACGCGCCACTTGGATTGCCGAGA
Organism: Mycobacterium sp.; assembly: GCF_032159765.1. Taxonomy (GTDB): domain Bacteria; phylum Actinomycetota; class Actinomycetes; order Mycobacteriales; family Mycobacteriaceae; genus Mycobacterium. Next base: position 11,263 of record NZ_JAVHWM010000013.1, read on the forward strand.
GGCCCGACGACCAAACCGCGCCGGTCAGCTGAACCCGCAGCCCGGGTTGGGCGCGTCCTCCGACAGCGGGCTACCCGCCGGCAGTACGTACAGAATCTGCATCACAAGGGGAGTGTCGCCGACGTTGCGGCCGATGTGGACGTGGTCGGAACCGCTCGGTTCGAACACGCTGGACCCAGCGGGGTACACGCCGTCGACGGCACAGTTGGCTTGGTTGTGGGTGAGCGTGCCTTGCTTGATGACGCCGTAGAGCCTGCCGTCGTGCCAATGCCAGCCCGTGCTGCCGCCCGGAGCGATCGTGATCTCCCGGAACACGTAGTCGACCCCGTCGGCCGTGCGCTGCCACAGCACCGTCGCACTGACGCCGTCAGCTGCTGTCGCCGAACTGGTGGCTGGCAGCACTATCGAGGCCATCAAAACACCGCACAACACACCACCTCGGGTCCACCACATACCGGTACCCTTGCACGCGATGGGCGAGTGCGGACGCGAGCGGCCAAAAATCACTTCGCATGTGAGGGACGGGACTCCGTGACCGAGCGAGTCGACGACCAGTGAGCGGCAGGGAAAAGGAGCGTCCCGTTTCTTCTGCGGACGCGAGGAGCAATAAAACTGGAGCGGACGCGAGGAGCAATAAGGCGTCTGCGAGGAGCAATAAGACGTACGCTTCCGCGGGGGTGGACATCGAGGCCGGCGAACGCGCGGTCGAGTTACTTAAACCGTTGGCGCAGAAGGCCACCAGGCCGGAGGTGATTGGCGGGTTGGGCGGTTTCGCGGGCCTTTTCGCGCTGCGGGGCGGCTACCGCGAGCCGCTTCTTGCGGCGTCGACGGACGGAGTCGGCACCAAGACCGCGATCGCACAGGCGATGGACAAGCACGACACCATCGGCCTGGATCTGGTCGCGATGGTCGTCGACGACCTGGTGGTCTGCGGCGCCGAGCCCCTGCTTCTACAGGACTACATTGCGGTCGGCAGCGTCGTGCCCGAGCGGATCGCCGCGCTGGGCGCAGGCATCGCTGAGGGCTGTGTGCAGGCCGGCTGTGCACTGCTCGGCGGGGAGACCGCGGAGCATCCCGGCATGATGGAGTCCGACAGCTACGACATCTCGGCCACCGGCATCGGGGTGGTGGAGGCCGACGACCTACTCGGACCCGATCGTGTTCGTCCCGGCGATGTCGTGATCGCGATGGCCTCGACCGGCCTGCATTCCAATGGCTATTCGCTCGCTCGGCATGTCCTGCTGGAGATCGACCACATGGATCTCGCCGGCCACGTCGAGGAGTTCGGCCGCACGCTGGGCGAGGAACTGCTGGAACCTACCCGGATCTACGCCAAGGACTGTCTCGCGCTGGCGGCGGACACCCAGGTCAGGACGTTCTGCCACGTCACGGGAGGTGGGCTGGCCGCCAATCTCGCGCGCGTCGTGCCCAACGGGCTGCAGGCCGAACTCGACCGCGGCACATGGATCCCGGCACCGGTGTTCAAGATGATCGCTCAGCGCGGCCGGATCGACCGTGCCGAAATGGAGAAGACATTCAACATGGGCGTCGGCATGGTTGCCGTGGTCAGCGCGGACGACACCGACCGCGCGCTGGCGATCCTCACCGCGCGCCATTTGAACTGCTGGGTGCTCGGCACCGTGAAGAAAGCCAGAAAAGGCAGCACTCGGGTTGAACTTGTGGGACGGCACACGCGGTTCTAACCGCAGCGCGTCACGATCCGACTAGCGACGCCAGTCGTCGTCGTCGTCCCAGGCTTCATTGCCGTTGGTTTCAATGCCTTCGCTACCGGACAGCTCGCGTTGGAGCCGCTCGAAATCGGTCTGCGGGGAGCTGTACTTCAACTCCCGGGCAACCTTGGTCTGCTTCGCCTTCGCCCGGCCGCGGCCCATGGGGGGACCCCCTCGCGCAATAACGGAGCGGCCCGATGTGAAGGCGGCTCCGATCTGAGTGTGTGTTTGTTTGTCCTGACACCACTTTACCGTGCCCGCGCGCGCTGCGCTGGCAGGGCTTCCCGGTGCCGCGTCATCGGTTACCGCGGGCCCCCGCGCAAGCGGTCCACCGCCGCGCGGCCAGCGCGGATGCCATCGTCGGAGGGGATGCTATCGGCGTCGATGCTCGCCGGAACAGGGGCGTCCTCACCCCCAACTTGCAGCGGTGTCTCGGCGGTCAGCGTGCGCTTGACAAGAGCGAGCGCGACCGGGCCGAGGTCCACATGGTCCACCACTGTGCCCAGGCGTCCGACAGGGCGCCCGTCCGCGGTGACCGCTGATCCGGTAGCTGGCCGCGACACCGATCCGTCGAGGTGGGTCAGCACCAGCATGCGGGGCGGGCGACCGAGGTTGTGAACCCGCGCAACGGTCTCCTGGCCCCGGTAGCAGCCCTTGTTCAGGTTCACCGCAGAGCCGATCCATCCGACCTCATGGGGAATCGTCCGATCGTCGGTGTCGACGCCCAGACGTGGACGCAGGGAGGCGACCCGGTGTGCTTCGTACGCCCACACTCCGGCGCGGCGCAATCCTGCCGCCTCGAGCCGCTCGAGCCAGGCCTGAACCTGATCGTCGGGCACCACCAGGTCCAACGCTATCGACGGCCCATCGGGATGCGTCGGCATCCGGCGCACGAATCCGCCGTCGGGAACCGGCAACGCGGTCAGGTCGGCAGGCAGCTCGTCCACGCCGAGTGCGTCGAGTGTTCGCTTTTCGGCCAGTGCGGGACCGAGCAGGGAGAGCACGCCGAAGTCTGCGGCCTGCGGCACCACGTCCGCGCGGAAGACCATGCGGGTGAGGTATGCCAGCAGCGGCTCGGCTCGCCACGGTTCGGTATCGAGGTAGGTGACGCCCGCGAGGTCCGTTTGGAACCAGTGGTCCTCGACGCGACCTTGCGCGTCGAGGCTCAGGTTCTCAACGGTGGCGCCGTCGGCGAGATCGGCGACCTGCTGCGACGAGATGGTGTGCAGCCACGACCGACGATCCGGGCCCGTCAGCGTGATGACGCCGCGATGCGACCTATCGATGACCACGGCGTCGTCCAGGGCCGCACGCTGCTCGCCGAAGGGGTCGCCGTAATGCCATGTGGCACCGGCATCTGGGCCCTCGAATGGGGCGGGAACAGCTGTCACGCCTTTAACTGTACGGTCGAATTCCCGTCGCTTCGCTCGCCCCGGTCGCCCGTTACGGTGATGCCCATGCCAGTTGTCGTCACGCTCGACGGTGAATTCCACGACTTTCAGTCGCCGCTGCTCTACGCCGACGATCTCTCGGCGGTACGCGGCGACGGCATCTTCGAGACACTGCTGGTGCGCGACGGGCAGCCCTGTCTGCTTGACGCCCATCTGCAGCGGCTGACGCGGTCCGCCGACTTGATGGATCTGCCCTCTCCCGATCCCGACGCGTGGCGTGGCGCGGCAACTTCGGCTGCCGCGCGGTGGGCTTCAGAATGTCCCGACGAGGGCGTCATGCGCTGGGTGTACAGCCGGGGACGAGAAGGCGGCGGCCCGCCCACGGCGTTCATCACGGTCGGGGTCCTCCCGGAGAGGGTCGCCGCCGTGCGTCGCGACGGTCTGGCGGCGCTGACGCTGGCTCGCGCGATGCCGTCGACCGCGTCGGCGGTCCCATGGGTGCTGGCCGGCGCCAAGACTCTGTCGTACGCGGTGAACATGGCCGCCCTGCGATACGCCGACGAACGCGGGTGCGGCGACGTGATCTTCATCAGCACCGACGGCTATGTGCTGGAAGGACCGCGTTCGACGGTCGTCATCGCCGCAGACGGAGCACTGCTCACCCCGCCACCGTCGTTGCCGATACTGCACGGCACCACGCAGCAGGCGCTGTTCGGGGTGGCGACCCAGAAGGGATACCGCTGCGAGTACCGGCAACTCACGCCCGCGGATGTGCTTGAGGCCCAAGGTGTTTGGCTGGTGTCAAGCATCACGCTGGCCGCACGCGTGCATACACTCGACGGCAGGCTTCTGCGCGACACGCCGCTCGCCGGCGAGTTGGCGGAACTCGTCGATATGGCGATCGTCAGCGATCGTTAGCCGACCTGGCCGCCGAGTGTGGGGGTTTGCGGGTTTGATCGCGCCCGCGGTGCGGGCGCATTCCCCCACACTCGGCGACTACGCCAGCACGGCTCGTCAGAGGATGTAGAGCATCTCCTGGTAGGTAGGCAGGGACCAAAGGTCATCGGCCACAATGCCTTCCAGGACATCGGCTGGCGCTCTGACCGCGTCCATCAACGGCAGCAGGCTCTTAGCGTGGGCAGCCTCCTCGGCGGCGCTCTCGCCTCCGTGAGCGGCCAGCCCGGCTTTGAGCTCTGCCAGCGCAGTGGCCAGCTCCGAAATCGGCGTCGAGACAGCTTCCAGCAACGTCGTGTCGGGCTCCATTCCGGCCGCCTTGAGCGTCGCGACGTTTTGAGCCAGCTCGGTCTGGTACCGGATAGCCGCAGGCAGGACCACAGTGGAACCCAGTTCCAGCGTGAGCTTGGCCTCGACGTTGACGGTCAGGGCGTACATCTCGTAGCGGACTTCCTCACGGCTATGCAGCTCCCGTGCGTTGAACACGCCGTACTTCTCGAACACCGCGACCGCCTCCGGCTTCACCAGCTCCGGAATGGAGTCCAGCGTCGTCTTGAGATTCGGAAGCCCGCGCTCGGCGGCCTCGGTCTGCCAGTTCTCCGAGTAGCCGTCGCCGTTGAACACCACCGCGCCGTGCTCGGTGATGATCTCGGTGAGCAGTTTCTGCACCGCCACATCGAAGTCCTCGCCCTCGCCAACGGCCTTCTCCAGCGCCGTGGCCATGTAGTCCAGCGAATCGGCCATGATCGTGTTGAGAATGATCATCGGCACGTTGATGGTCTGCCCGGAGCCCGGCGCGCGGAACTCAAATCGGTTGCCGGTGAAGGCGAACGGGCTGGTGCGGTTGCGGTCGCCCGGATCGGTCGGCAGCTCGGGAAGAGTGTCGACACCGATGATCATGGTGCCCTTGCCCTTCGACGAGGTGGCTGCGCCCTTGGCGATCTGCTCGAACACGTCGGCGAGCTGTTCGCCCAGGAATATCGAGATGATTGCGGGCGGAGCCTCGTTGGCGCCGAGCCGGTGGTCGTTGGTGGCCGAAGCCACCGACACCCGCAGCAGACCGGAGTATTTGTGCACGGCCCGGATCACCGCGGCGCAGAACACCAAGAACTGCGCGTTCTCGTGCGGGGTGTCGCCGGGCACCAGCAGGCTGCCGAACTGCGCGTTGCCCATCGAGAAGTTCACGTGCTTGCCCGACCCGTTGACACCGGCGAACGGCTTCTCGTGGAACAGGCATTCCATGCCGTGCTTCTTGGCGATGCTCCGGAATGTGGTCATCAGCAGCTGCTGATGGTCGGCGGCGATGTTGGCCCGCTCGAACATCGGCGCGATCTCGAACTGACCGGGCGCGACCTCGTTGTGGCGGGTCTTGGCCGGGATGCCGAGCTTGAACAGCTCCCGCTCGGTGTCCATCATGAAGCCCAGTACGCGCTCGGGAATGGAGCCGAAGTAGTGGTCGTCGAATTCCTGGCCCTTGGGTGGCTTGGCGCCGAAGAGCGTGCGGCCGGCGTTGACCAAGTCTGGACGGGCCAGGAAGAAGTGCCTGTCGACCAGGAAGTACTCCTGCTCTGGACCGCAGAACGACACGATGTGGTCGAAGTCCTTGTGGCCGAACAGCTTCAGGATGCGCTCGGCTTGCGCACCCATAGCCTGCTGGCTGCGCAACAGCGGCGTCTTGTAGTCCAGCGCCTCGCCGGTCATCGACACGAACACCGTCGGGATGCACAGCGTGTTGCCGTTGGGGTTCTCGAGAATGTAGGCCGGGCTGGTCACGTCCCAGCCGGTGTAGCCGCGGGCCTCGAACGTGCTGCGCAGGCCGCCCGACGGGAAGCTGGACGCGTCGGGCTCACCTTGGATAAGCGTCTTTCCTGCGAACTCGGCCAGCGTCTGACCGTCGGACACCGGCTCGAGGAAGCTGTCGTGCTTCTCGGCGGTCAGGCCGGTCATCGGGTAGAAGACGTGCGCGTAGTGGGTGGCGCCCTTCGACAGCGCCCAGTCCTTCATCGCCGATGCGACCGAGTCGGCGACGGCAGGGTCAAGTTTGGCGCCCTTCTCGACCGTCGCGACGACGGACTTGTACACCGACTTGGGCAACCGCAGGCGCATCTCGGCCAGGGTGAAGACGTTGGAACCGAAGATCGCGCCGGGCTCCTCACTGGGATCGAAGCTGATCGCAGGTGGGACGTACGCCTCGACGCTGTTGATGGCCGTTAGGCGCACCGCATTTCCGCTCAACTTGGTTCCTATCGCTTTCTCGCCCGCTGCTCATTAACGGGACGGTTGACCGGCCTACATTAGGGACGGTCGATTCCGAACTTGTTACGCGCGCGTCAACGGCGCGATTCGTACGCTTTCGCTTGTGAAGAATGTCAGTAGCCGCGCGTGAAGAAACCCAGTAGCAGCGCGTTCAGGGGAGTGGTAGCTTCGCCGGTACACGAGGAAGGAGGTGGTCCGCGAATTGATTAGCTTATGGACACGTGAGGTGACTGCCGGCTAGCAGCCGCGAGCGAGGAAACGCGCCCGCAGGCGCTGGTAATTCCCCGCAGTCACCCGGCCCCCGAGCCCCCGGTGTGTCCAACCGGGACGATGGCTCGGGGGCCGCTTTATGTTCGGAGCTAGGGCCCCCGAGTCAGTCGGCGGGGTCGGGGAGGTTCTTGCAGGTCTTCCTGTACGCGAAACCCTCGCCGACCCACTTCTGCCACTGCGTGCGGGTCATGTTCGTCACCAACTTGGCGCAGAGCGTTGCCGGATCTGCTGACGACGGCGACGGCCAGAACCGCACCGAACCGTCGCTCGCTCCGGTAGCCACCAGACGTTCGTCGCGACTGAAGACCACGGTGTGGACCGTAAGGCTGGGACTGATGATCGGACCGATGGGGTATCCAGTCTGCGCGTCCCATAAGCGCACTCCGGCGCGTCCGGCAGTGGCGATGCGACGACCATCGGGGGTGAACGCGATGTCCCCGATGGCATCGCTATTTTGCGCGTCCACCCTATACTTGACCGGGTCGCTGACGGGCTTGGCCGACGACACATCCCATATCTGCAACGTGCCGCTGTAGTCCCCTGCGGCGACGAAGCGCCCATCCGGGCTGAACTTCAGGCTGTTGATCTGACGCTGCTTGTCCTTGAGTTTCGGGCCGCTCGGTCGGCCGGTGCTGACGTCCCAGACCTGCAACGCACCACCAGCTCGGTCCGAGACGATGGAGCGACCATCGGGGCTGAACGCCAACGCGTCGATGCTCTCATCGACGTCGATCACTGGTGTGATCGCCTGATTGCCGTCGACATCCCAGATCTGGAAGCCATGACCGCTGCCAATAGCGAGCCGTTTGCCGTCCTCTGTAAGAGCGAGGCGCGTGACATAGCCATCGTTCGCCACCGCAAACGGCCCGGCGACCCGCTCGCGGCTTTCGACATTCCAGATTTCGGTCTTCCCGTGGCCCGATCCGACGGCGACGAGGCGCCCGTCCCGGCTGAACGGTAGAGAAGTGCTGCCCGCGTTCACCAAATGATCTGGTCCGCTGATCACACTGTCCGTTTCGACGTCCCATACGCGAATTCCGCGGTGACTTATGGCTGTCAGACGGTTCCCATCCGCTGTGAACGCCATGCCGAAGGCCCTGTCCTCGTAGAGCGGGAAATCGCTGTTCCACAGACGGATCGTGTTATCGCGGCTCAATGACGCGGCGGTACGCCCGTCGCCTGACACGGCGACGCCTTCGACCGTGCCGAGGTGACCCGCGAGCCGTGCCTCGTCACTGTTCTGGGAGATGTGGAGGATCCCCACATCGTTCTCGAAAGCAGCGAAGACGCGCAGGCCGTCCGGCGAAATTGCGATGGACCGTGGCTGACGAATTAGGCGGCGGGGGTCACCTACCACCTGGCCGGTTTGTGCGTTCTTGAACTCGATGACGCCGTCGGCCTGCGCAACCGCAGCCATGAGGCCATTGGCGCTCAACCCGACTTCGAGGTTCATGTATGAGTCGTGCGATTTGCCCGGGACCGATTAACGGATAAGCGAACCGTTGCCCGAATCCCACAACCTCACACTGCCGTCCGCACTCGCAGATACGATCTGCGCGTCTGTGACGACTAACCGCCGAATCGCGTCGTACTGATCAGAACGGCGATCCGGGTGCGCTTTGGCGGGAGGGCCTACAGGCTGCCCGTCGCTGAGATTCCAGAGTTGCACGTTCCCGTTCCCGTCACCGACCACAAGGCGATCGCCGTCGCGACTGAATGCAGTGGCTGTGGCGTTGGCACCGATGGGTGGGGCCCGGCGCTGGCCGGAGTCAGCCTCCCAGACCTGTATCTGCGAAGCGCCTGAAACCGCAATCGCCTTTCCGTCTGGGCTGAATTCGATGTGGTTGACCCCCTTCAAGCCAGAATGTAGTTGCCCCCAGGGTTGTCCGGACGTTGTGTCCCACAGGCGCACGCTCCAGTCGCCGCCTGGCAACTGTTGTGCCGCTGCGACTTTCGCGGCATCCGGACTCAACTGCAATGCGCTCAGGGTGAGTGGTGACAGGGGGTCGGCCAAACTGATGACCTTCTTGGTGTCAGCATTTTGAATGATTGTGTTGTACAGGGCATTTTGAGACTTTTCGGGAGAAAGTGAGTACGCGGCAAGTTGGCGATAGTACGCCTCGGTGGTCCCGCCCACTGCGGTCCCGGCAAGTATCGCGTCAACCTCGCTGAGCAGGCGCATAGTTGTTGCCTCCTGCAGCCGGGCCTCAGCATCCTTCGCGTAGCTGCGTGCCTGGATGAAGAACACCGTGGCCGCCAACGCGACCGCAACGGTCGAAGCCAGTGCAGCCCATAGGATCCGCGAACGCCGACGCAGAGCGCCTGCGTGTTGCTCGGCCAGCGCCTGCCGTTCCTGAGCATTGTGTAGGTCGGCGTCGCGTCGTTCGTCTTCGGCTTGGCGGCGTTTGTTCTCTGCTTCACGTGACGCCGCGAGGAAACCCTGGGCCGTGCTTAAGCGCCGGCCAAATCCAGGAAGCGTCAAGAGCTTCTCGGCTCCGCTTAGCCGTAGGCCAGTCAGTAGCCACGCGTTATCACGTCCGTGCGCCTGCCAAGCGTCGGCGGCGCGTTCGAGATCGTCGGCAGCCAGGAGGTCGGCGCGACGCTCGCGGAGCCAGCTTGCGAGCTCGTCCCACTGTCGAAGCAGACTTTCGAGTGCTACCTCGACAACCACGTTGTCGCCGCGCTTGTCCTTGACGATCAGTCGCTTGTTCACAAACGCATCGATGTACGGGCGGGATGCCTCCGGCAGATCTGCGTAGTTCGCTGTCCTGCGCAGTGGCTCACTGCTGTCGGCGCCGAATGTCGCCAAGAATGGAATGAACGCCGCCCGAACGACATTGAGCTGCGATTCTCGCTCGGCGGGGTCGCTCGAGAAGATGTCGTCGATCTGAATTTGGACGGCGCGATCAACCCCGCCGATTTTTTCGTACTGCTCTACCGTCAGACGCCCCGTGCTCGCGTAATCCCTAAAGAGCCGCGAAAGCGTGAGCGAGAGGAGGGGAAGCGCATCTCCGCCTTTCGCATCAGCAACGAGCCGGTCGACCAATTGAGGTGACAGCTCTAGCGGATGACCAGCTTGTGTGGCGCGCAGTGCCGGGCCAGTAATGACCTCCTTAAACTGGTGGACCGGCATCGGTTTGAGCTCGTCGAACAAGAGGCTTCCCATTGCCGATACTGCCGGGTCGATCTGCATAGCTGTGTACCGATCGGTGCGGATCGTGGCCGCGATGATCAGGCCCAGCTCGGCGTCGTTGAGGACCTCGGTCACTTCGCGCAGAAACGTGAGGAACTCTCTTGCCGCACAAACGGATTCGGCGCTGAACAATTCCTCGGCCTGATCTAGCGGCAGTATCAGTGTCGGCGGCTTAGGGGTGACCTGGTCATCGGCCGAGTAAAAGAACCGTCCGGCCACAGCATCACGGATCTCGTTGAGAAGCGTTGCAACCAGCGCCGAATTGCCCTCCGCACAAGCCTGTTTGATGTCGCCGAGCGGGGGATCGACCAATCCATACCGTTGCCGGGCCGCGCTGATCGAAGCCGATAGGCCTTGGTCGCCCGTCAACGGATCTTGTTCCGGGCGAACGATGTTCAGTGGAGCGAAACGACGATCTTCGCGTCTGAGCCTGGGCAACAGCCCCGCACGGAGAAACGAAGACTTCCCGGTTCCAGAGGGGCCCAGGACGACAAAGAAGGACTTGCGACCCGCGTTGCGCATCCCCCTCAGTTGGTCAAGAGCCTGAACCAACTCGCCGTCGCGACCAAAGAAGACACCGGCGTCGACCTCTTCGAATGGCTCCCAGCCGCGGTAGGGAGCCCTGCCGGGTTGAGACGGCGGCGGCCAAACGAACGATTCGGCTTCAATCCCAGCACCCCTGATCGCGTCACGAAGGCGATAGAGCCCGTCGGTGGCGAATTTCACCGGCGGCCCCTTGCCGACGTCGATCAGGGTTGTGTGCCCGCCGCCGAACAGGTCGCAACGTTGCCACTCTGCCGTCAACTGGTCACCTGTGGAGGGCTCGAGGCGTGCGCAGAGGATCTGCTTGTTGAGGGTCTCGGCAACGCGATATTCGACGAAGCATTCGCTGGAGCTTTCCCAGTTCTTGGACAGTAGGCAGATGACCGCTTCGCAGCGAGTGCTGGCCCGGCGCAGCGCTTCCTTCCATCGCTCGCCCGCTTGAATACCGCCGGTGGGGTCTGCGTCCAGGAGGATCTCGTTGGCGAGTGGCGGATCCTGCTGCGTCAACCACTCCTTGAGGGCGACAGCCTCCCTCAGGTCTTTGCTCGAGTGGCTCAAGAAGACTCGCGACACGCGATTATCTTCCGTGCGACAGGCGCGAGCCACAGTGGTTTCAGCAAATCGAGTAGATCAACTACCTCACCCGGCGTACCGCGTCAGCCGGGCCGACAGATGCGGCACCAAGCCGCCGTCGGCGTCGACCCGCTCCTCCACGTATGCAAGGTCACCGCCCTCGACGATCCCGTAGAGCCGCTTGGCTCCCCCGACCAACACCCCCGACTTGCTGCGGGCCAAGGCGTCGGTCGCCAGTTCCCAGGACGACTGGCTGAGTGGGCGCCCGTAAAACAACTCGACGTACCCGGCGGAATGCGCCAGCAGCAGCTCGATTGCCTGTGACTCGCGCGGATCGGTGGGGTCATTGACGAACCGCCAGAATCCCGTCTCACGTAGGGCGGCCTCGTGATACTCGCCCTTCTCGTCGAGACGCCAGGACCGTGCGTCCCAGTTGAGGTAGTCGCGTCCGTCGTGCGAGACGATGATCTGCTGGCCGAACCGGTAATCCCCACTGGCGCCGCGGCCTTCGCCTTCGCCGCGCCACACGCCGACGAGTGGCAGCAGTGCCAGCAAGGCATCGTTGAGGTTGGCGCCCTCGCGCAGATTCGCGGTATCGGCGGGTAACGGAAGATCTTGGAAGACAGGGATATTGCGTGCTGCGGTGATCTTGGCGCGTTCCGCTGCCGCAGCGACTGCCCGATCGCCAGATCCAGGGTCGGCTGACGTCACGACTCGTCGGAAATTAGCCGGTAGACCGCATATAGCGCGAACCACGCGATCAGCCCGGTGCACGCCGCCAAGAGGATCTCGAAGAACAGCACCATGTGGTCGAGTCTAGTGCCCAGTCCTCGGGCGGCGTCATGCATGCGGCGATGCCGCCGCCCGAGGGACTACGAGGCCGCTATCAGGCGACTTTGACGTCGACCTCGTGGACGCCCGCGCCGTGCGGGGCCACGACCGCGTCGCCGCTGCCGACCGACGACAGCGCGCGTACGCGCCACGAGCCGGGTGCCGCGAAGAAGCGGAAGTCACCGGTCGCCGACGCGACGACCTCGGCCGTGAACTCGTCGGATGAATCCAGCAGACGCACGAACGCGCCGCCGACCGGTTGCCCGGATCCGTCGACCACGCGGCCGGTGATCACCGTCTCCTTTTCGACGTCCACCCCCGCTGGCAGGGTCTGTCCTTGTTTCGGTGCAGAGCACATATCAGCTTCCCAACTCGATCGGGACCCCCACCAGGGAGCCGTATTCGGTCCAACTGCCGTCGTAGTTCTTGACATTCCCGTGCCCGAGGAGCTCACGGAGCACAAACCAGGTGTGAGACGAGCGCTCGCCGATTCGGCAGTACGCAATCGTCTCTTTCGAGTCGTCAAGGCCCGCTTCTGCGTACAGCGTGCGCAGATCGTCATCTGACTTGAATGTGCCGTCCTCGTTGGCGGCCTTGCTCCACGGCACGTTGAGGGCGCCGGGGATGTGGCCAGGCCGCTGGCTCTGCTCCTGCGGCAGATGCGCAGGGGCAAGGATTTTGCCGGAAAACTCGTCGGGGGAGCGGACGTCGACGAGGTTCTTCTCCCCGATCGTGGAGATCACTTCGTCACGGAATGCGCGAATGCTGTTGTCCGGCTGCTTGGCGGTGTAGCTGGTGGACTCCCGCTCGACGGTGTCAGTGGACAACGGACGACCGTCGAGTTCCCACTTCTTGCGTCCGCCGTCGAGCAGCTTCACGTCGTCGTGCCCGTAAAGCTTGAAGTACCAATATGCGTATGCGGCGAACCAGTTGTTGTTGCCGCCGTAGAGGACCACGGTGTCGTCGTTGGCGATCCCGCGGTCGGACAGGAGCTTCGAGAACTGCTCGGCGTCAACGAAATCGCGCTTGACTTGATCCTGGAGATCGTCGCGCCAATCGAGTTTTATTGCACCTTCGATGTGTCCGGTGTCGTATGCGCTGGTGTCTTCGTCGACTTCGACAAAGACGGTCTTCGGCGCGTTGAGATTGCTCTCAGCCCAGTCAACTGTGACCAGGACTTCGGAGCGGGCCATGAATTTCCTTTCGTTGCTTGATAATTGGTGGTCGATCAGGTAGCCGGACTCCGGCGGAATCTAGCGATCAGTGGATACAGCTGGCAGCCAAGACAAATGGCGAACGCCGCGTTGAGGAAGGCGGCGACAAGGGCCATCGCGGTTGCCGCGAGGCCGACCACCGACTGGCCTGTGGCAAAACCAGCGACGCCGATCACCGCAAAGATGAGGCCGACGAGCTGGGCGAATTTCAGCGGCGGCACCGGCTCGCGCTCGGTCACCGGCGCGAGCCGGGGTGCGACGAGGTGCGCGAACACCATCCCGTAGGGGCCCCGGCGCGGGCCACGCCACGCGGTGATCGCGAAGACGACGGCCTGTGCACCCAACAGTATGGCTGTGGCCGGCATGCTGACGGCCGAAACCAACAACACCACCACGAGGACCGCGCTGGTCACCCATGCGGCGAACCGGGGACCGCGGACATCTACTTCAGTGGTGTTGGTCGGCATAGAAATACTCCTGTGCTGGACGAGCTGGCTGGTAACGCACGGCCCTGGCCGCTAGCGCGGATGCGCGCTCAGCGACAACAGCAACAGAAACAACCCGCGGTGCGGCACAGATCTACTGCGCGGCGCTTGGTGAGCAGCTGCTCAAGGCGGGCGAACACGGGGCCAGCTTACCCAATGGACATGCTCTCAAGCCAATAACGGGATCAGGGCCGACCGCAGGTCAGCAGCCGTGGGTACACCTGAGGTCCGATACCGCTGGCGTCCGTCGTCGTCGAAGACGAACGTCGTCGGCAGCGAGAGCACCGAAAACCGCTGCGCCGCGCCCGGATCGGCGTCCAGGTCGATCTCCACGTGGGACACACCGGGCAGGTCGCCGCACACCTGGTCGACGACCCGGCGGACCGCCGCGCAGGGGCCGCACCAACTGGCGCTGAAGTGCACGACCGTAGGCCCCGAGTCAGACAGGCCCAGATCGGTGGTGTCGACCTCGACTGGTCCCCTGCCCTCCCGCAGCACGCCCGAACGCCGGTTCACCAGCACCCCGATCAGCACGGCGACCACGAGAGCGGCGACGATCACACCGGCTGACGTGGCCAACGACCAACTCATGTCACTGTGAACTGATCGAGGCGCACCGTTAGTCCCTCGGCGATCCCCTCGATGATGACGTCTGAGCCGCGCGCGCCCTCCCGGGTCGGCGCAACACCGAACGGCAGCTTCTGATCCGGAAGGCTCGTGCTGAACGCGGCAAGCACCGCGCTCAGTTTGTTCTCGGGGACATCCCGCTTCGCCGTGCCGGGTCGAGTCGTGATTCCGGTCGCCCTCACGACAAGCGTCGTGTTGGCCGGACCGGCCATCGAGAGGTCTACCGAGACGCTGACCTTCTGGTCGAATCCGGCCGATTTCGGGGTTCCGGTGAAGATCAGGCCGACGCTGCTGGAGATGCCGGACTCAGTCGTGCCGCCCGTGGCGTCGTTGGCGTCCCTGGGCGGGCTGTCGACGGTGAGGTCGGTGATGTGCATGTAACGGCCCAGATGCACCGAATCGATGATGATCCGACTTTCGAGCTTGCCGACGGGCAGCAGAGCGCGCGGGCGGACGAGCCAGGACGCCTCGGACAGGTCGAGATCATGAAACGTGGCCTCCAGCGTGGCCTTCCCGAGGACGGGACGTTCGACCAACGCTGCCTTTATCTCCACCTCGCGGTAACGATGACGCACCACCTGTGGAATGAACGGAAAGCCCAGAATCGCGACCGCAGGATCGAAATCGAGCTTGGCCTCGGTTCTCACAGTGCGAGAGAACCGGTACTCGGCGTAAATCGCGGTGCCGAAGTCGGCGGCCACCGCCCCGCCGGCGAGCACGACGAGCGTGACAGCGATCCCGATCGCCAGTGCGCGCACCCGCACATTCTGTCCTACGAGCTGTCCGACGAGGACGCGACGATCCCCGGACGGTTTGCCCAACGAGCGCCACGAACGCCCTGCCGACGGCGAAGTCGCAGGTCGCGGGTTATCGTTATGTATCGTCAGTCCGACGCCGGGCTGACAACAGCCGTACGTCAAAGCGTCGTACACCTTCGTGCTGGAGGGTGTGTTGGATCTATTACTCCTCACCGCGGACTCACGTCCGGAGTCGGTGCTGCCTGCCTTGTCGCTGTTGCCACACGGCGTGCGCATCGCCCCGAGCGAGGTGTCGTCGCTGCTCGAGACGGGTAGCGCCGACGTCGCGATCGTGGACGCGCGATCCGACCTCGTCGCCGCCCGGGGGCTGTGCCGGTTGTTGGGCACCACCGGAACGTCGGTGCCGGTCGTGGCAGTGGTGAACGAGGGCGGCCTCGTCGCGATCAATGTCGACTGGGGGCTCGACGACATCCTGCTGCCCGGGACCGGACCCGCCGAGGTCGACGCGAGGCTGAGGCTGCTGGTGGGCCGCCGCGGCGGCGCGGCCAGCCAGGAGAACCTCGGCAAGATCACACTTGGCGAGCTGATTATCGACGAGGGCACCTACACCGCACGGCTGAGGGGCCGTCCACTTGACCTGACGTACAAGGAGTTCGAGCTCCTGAAATACCTCGCTCAGCACGCGGGACGGGTGTTCACCCGCGCGCAGCTGCTCCAGGAGGTCTGGGGGTACGACTTCTTCGGGGGCACCCGCACCGTCGACGTCCACGTGCGGCGCCTGCGGGCAAAGCTGGGCCCTGAGCACGAGTCACTCATCGGCACAGTGCGCAATGTCGGCTACAAGGCCGTACGACCGGCGCGCGGCAGGCCGGCCAGCGAGTCCGGAGCCGGTGACGAGGTCGAGGGAGATCTCTCCGCCGACGACGACGAACACGACGACTTCGATGGCCGCAGGCCCGGTGGGTCGCCGACGCCCGACGGTCTTCGGTCGAGCGGCCTGGCGTCCGAGGGTCTTCGCGGCCAGGGGCTAGCGGATCCTCTCCGCACTCCGTGACCCGCCTCGGCTGGCAGGACCGGCTGTCCGCGGACCACATACGCCAGATTCGTGACGTGATCGCGGCTGCCGCACGGGCAGACGGGATCGCCCCGGTGGGCGAGCAGGTGCTACGAGAATTGCCTTTGCGCCGCACGCACCACCTTCTGGTCGAGGATGACGGGCGCGTCGTCGGCTATCTGAACCTCGCGCCGGTCGACGGTGCCGCGCCGCCGATGGGGGAGCTGGTGGTGGCGCCCGATTGCCGCCGGCGAGGCATTGGTGCGTCGATGGTGCGAGCGGCGCTGGGCAAGGCAGGCGATGAGACCCGGTTCTGGGCGCACGGCAATCTCGAACCGGCGCGCGCCACGGCAGCCGCGCAGGGGCTCAAGCCGGTCCGCGAGCTGTGGCAGATGAGCCGCCCGTTAAGCGATCTGCCGCCGGTCACGGTGCCGGACGGGATCATCGTGCGCGCGTACGCCGGCCCGGACGATGACGCCGAGCTGCTGCGGGTGAACAACGCGGCGTTCTCGTGGCACCCCGAACAGGGCGGATGGACGCCGGAAGCGTTTGCTGAGCGCAGCGCAGAGCCCTGGTTCGAGCCTGCGGGGCTCATTTTGGCGGTCGACGAGAGCACCGGGCGGCTGGCCGGATTTCATTGGACCAAGATGCATCTTGATCAGCCGGGTCTCGGCGAGGTGTACGTAGTGGGTGTCGACCCCGACGAACAGGGCCGCGGGCTAGGACGCACGCTGACGCTGGCCGGTTTGCATCACCTCGCAGCGCGGCAGAAGGGACACGCCGAGCCGACAGTGCTGCTCTACACCGAAGCCGACAACGCCGCGGCGGTACGCACCTACGAGCGGCTGGGGTTTGCGGTTTCGGGCGTTGACACAGCTTACGCACTACGCTGAAGCCCGCGTGAATGTGTGCTCGCTGCAACATCTTTCTGCGAGTGACCGGCTCGCTTGCCTCTTCGCTATGTGTTCATTGACTGAAAACTTCCTGAGCGCGCCCGAACGCCAATGATCAGCGCCAGAATCCGGCGCAACCTCGGCTGGTCTGGTTCATCTTTCGTTCATCTTCCTTAGGTGGGGTATTCACAGTCGGGCCATAGGTTCGGGTGCCGGGCAGCGATCGTCCTGCCCGACGGAACGTTTGTTCCGTGGTTCGGCCCGACCCGGTGGCGGAGCTACCTTTTCGTCACCCTGATTCGTCAAGGAGTTATGTGAAGCTCAACAAAATTGGCGCTGCCGTGGGCGTGCTGGCCGCCAGTTCGCTCGTGCTGTCGGCGTGCGGCAACGACAACAACACCTCTTCGTCTTCGTCCTCTTCCAGTTCTGGCGGCTCAAGCGCCAGCGGCTCGCCCGCGGCGGCGAAAGTCGACTGCGGGGGCAAGAAGACGCTGAAGGCCAGCGGATCCTCGGCGCAGGCGAATGCGGTGACGCAATTCGTCAACGCCTACGAGGCGGCCTGCGACGGCTACACGCTGAACTACACATCGAACGGCTCAGGTGCCGGCGTCAAGGAGTTCATCGGTGGCCAGACCGACTTCGGCGGCTCGGATTCGCCGTTATCCGCCGACAAGGGCGAGGTCGCGGACGCGAAGGACAAGGCCTGCAAGGGCGCGGACGCCTGGAACCTTCCCGTCGTGTTCGGCCCGATCGCGGTCACCTACAACATCCCGAATGTCAGCAATCTGGCGCTCGACGGGGCGACCGCAGCCAAGATCTTCAACGGCAGCATCACCACGTGGAATGACCCCGCAATCGCCGCGCTGAACTCAGGCACCACGTTGCCGGGCGATCCGATTCACGTCGTCTTCCGCAGCGACGAGTCCGGCACCACCGACAACTTCCAGAAATATCTGGATGCCGCGTCGAACGGCGCGTGGGGCAAGGGCGCAGGCAAGACGTTCAACGGTGGTGTCGGTGAGGGCGCCAAGGGCAACGAGCAAACCGCGGCGGCCATCAAGAACACCGCGGGTTCGATCACCTACAACGAGTGGTCGTTCGCGAAAGGCCAGAACCTGTCGATGGCCAAGATCGTGACGTCGGCAGGCCCCGACGCCGTGGAGATCACCGCTGACTCAGTCGGCAAGACGATCGCAGGCGCCAAGGTCAAGGGGCAGGGCAACGACCTCGTGCTCGACACGGCATCGTTCTACAAGCCGGCTCAGGCCGGTTCGTACCCGATCGTGCTGGCGACGTACGAGATCGTGTGCTCGAAGTACCCGGACGCCGACACGGGCAAGGCGGTGAAGGCCTTCCTGCAGGCAGCCACGGGCGCGGGCCAGAATGGGTTGGCAGACAACGGGTACGCTCCAGTGCCGCCGGAATTTCAGTCCAAGCTATCTACCGCCATCAACGCCATCGCTTGATTAGGGTTCAGCCATGGCTCTCGAACCCGATATTTCGGGAACTCCGGGGGTGCCGCCAACAAAGGCGGCACCCCTCGGAGGGGAAAGTTTGACCTTGCCCGATCAGCTGGAATTCACACAGCCCCCGACGTCGATCGGCGCCGGTTCCCGCAGACTGGGCGACCGGTTGTTCAAGTCGATCGCCGTCGCGGCGGGTCTGACCATTGTCGTCGCGATCTTGTTGATCGCGATCTTCCTTCTTGTGCAGGCCATACCCTCGCTGAAGGCCAACGAGGCGAACTTCTTTACCAGCGCGACCTTTGACACCACGGATGCACGGCATCTGAAGTTCGGCATCCGCGATCTGTTCATGGCCACGGTCCTGAGTTCGATGTTCGCGTTGGCCATCGCGGTTCCGATCGCGGTAGGCATCGCTCTGTTTTTGACCCACTACGCACCCGCACGGCTGTCGCGCCCGTTCGCCGTCCTGGTCGATCTGCTGGCCGCTGTGCCGTCGATCATCTTCGGCCTGTGGGGCATCGGTGTCCTCGCTCCGCAGCTCGTGCCTGTCTCGGAATTTCTCAACAAGCACCTGAATTGGTTTTTCCTCTTCGGCAACAGCAACATTTCGCTGGCCGGGGGCGGCACCATCTTCACCACCGGCGTCGTGCTTGCGGTGATGATTCTGCCGATCATCACCTCGGTCAGCCGTGAAGTCTTCCGGCAAACCCCGATTCCTCACATCGAAGCTGCGCAAGCACTCGGTGCCACCAAATGGGAAGTCGTGCGGATGACGGTGCTGCCATACGGACGCAGCGGCGTCATCGCGGCGTCGATGCTTGGTCTGGGCCGTGCGCTCGGCGAGACCATCGCGGTCCTGCTCATCCTGCATGCGGCGTCCAAGCCCGGAACGTGGTCACTGTTCGACGGTGGTTTCACCTTCGCGTCGAAAATCGCTTCAGCCGCCGCAGAATTCAGTTCTGCACTGCCCACCGGCGCCTACATCGCGGCTGGCTTCGTGTTGTTCGCGCTGACGTTCGTGGTCAACGCGGCGGCTCGCTTCGTCGCGGGCGGA
Source organism: Mycobacterium sp. (assembly GCF_032159765.1). Classification (GTDB taxonomy): domain Bacteria; phylum Actinomycetota; class Actinomycetes; order Mycobacteriales; family Mycobacteriaceae; genus Mycobacterium. Next base: position 30,555 of record NZ_JAVHWM010000013.1, read on the forward strand.
AAGGTCAACGGATGAACGCCACCACGCTCGATCAGCCGGTGAAAGGGCGCACGTTCCAACCGGTATCTGTCGGCAGGCGTATCAAGAACCAGCTCGCGACGTCGCTGGTCACGCTCGCGTTCGGTATCGCGCTGGTACCGCTTTTCTGGGTTCTCTACATCGTCATCGAGCGGGGCTGGCGTGCCGTCATCACCTCGCATTGGTGGACGAATTCGCTCAAAGGAGTGTCACCACAGAGCTACGGCGGAGGCGTCTACCACGCCATATACGGCACTATCGTCCAGTCTGGGATTGCGGCTGTTCTCGCCATCCCCCTCGGGATGATGGCCGGCGTATTCCTTGTCGAGTATGGACGCGGCCCGCTGGCCCGGACGACGACGTTCATGGTCGACGTTCTTTCGGGCGTTCCGTCGATCGTCGCCGCGTTGTTCATCTTCAGCCTGTGGATCACCACTATCGGCTTTCCGCAGAGCGCGTTCGCGGTGTCGCTGGCGCTGGTGCTCCTGATGTTGCCTGTCGTCGTGCGGTCGACCGAGGAAATGCTCAAGCTGGTGCCCGACGAGTTGCGAGAAGCCAGCTACGCCTTAGGTGTTCCGAAGTGGATCACGATTGTTCGGGTTGTCGTGCCCACCGCCCTGCCCGGCATCATCAGCGGTATTCTGCTCGCCATTGCCCGCGTGATCGGCGAGACCGCACCGGTGCTGGTGCTCGTGGGCTACGCCCGCGCGATCAACTTCGACGTCCTCGACGGAAACATGGCGTCGCTGCCGCTGCTGATCTACACCGAGTTGATTACCAACCCCAACCCTGCGGGCCAGTTCCGAATGTGGGGTGCCGCGCTCACACTGATCCTTCTGGTCGCCTTCCTCATGGTGCTTGCCGCCCTAGCGACCCGCCTGCTTACTCGTAAACGCTGATACGACAGGACCTTTGAAGTGGCTAAACGTATAGACCTCAAAGACGTCAACATCTACTACGGCAATTTCCACGCCGTCGCCGATGTCGCGCTCGCCGTGCCGCCGCGCAGCGTGACCGCGTTCATCGGACCCTCCGGATGCGGCAAATCGACGGTGCTGAGATCGCTGAACCGGATGCATGAGGTGACGCCCGGTGCGCGCGTTGAGGGCTCTGTTCTGCTCGACGGTGCCGACATCTACGCCGCCGGAGTCGATCCCGTCGGCGTCCGCCGCACCATCGGCATGGTGTTCCAGCGGCCCAATCCTTTTCCGACGATGTCGATCAAGGACAACGTCACTGCCGGTGTGCGACTTCAGGGTTCGCGCAAGGGCAAGAACCTGGATGAAGTCGCGGAGCGGTCACTGCGGGGTGCGAACCTCTGGAATGAGGTGAAGGATCGTCTCGACAAGCCCGGCGGTGGCCTTTCGGGCGGCCAGCAGCAGCGACTGTGCATTGCCCGCGCAATCGCGGTGCAGCCCGACGTATTGCTGATGGACGAGCCGTGTTCGGCGCTCGACCCGATTTCGACGCTGGCGATCGAAGACCTCATCTCCGAACTCAAGGTCGACTACACGATCGTGATCGTCACCCACAACATGCAGCAGGCCGCGCGCGTCAGCGACCAGACCGCATTCTTCAATCTCGAAGCCACCGGCAAACCCGGCAAGCTGATCGAGATCGACGACACCGAGAAGATGTTCTCCAATCCGTCCCAAAAGGCCACGGAGGACTATATTTCCGGGCGGTTCGGCTGATCATGGTGACAGTCATCACGGTCGCGGGCAGGCAATAAGGCTCCGGAGAGGAGCAGGTCCGCAGGATCTGACCATCGAGATGCGACAGGTTGGCGCAGGGATGGGTGCGACTGAGTATGGGGGTGCGGTTTCGCGGGTACGCGGCACGTTAGTGCTCGCCGAGACCGACGCGGAGACCGCTTCGGAGTTGATGGATGCCGCTTCGGGTTTCGGCATCAAGACGATCTGGTGTCGTGATGGGGCAGGCGCACTGCTGGCCGTCGGCGCGGAAGCCCCTGACGTGCTTGTGATTTCAACTGACACGGACACCATCGACGCTGCGAGCATGGTCGCCGCGATCCGCAACCACTCTGACATACCGATCCTCGTGGGTGCCGCGCCCGGTGAAGAAGGTTTCGTGCACCGAGCCCTGACAGCCGGGGCGTCTGCGGTGATCTCGCGGCCGTACGACATTGCCGCGATCGCGCCCTTCGCGGTCAGAGCGAACAGCGAAGTCCACGAGGCCACAGAGGTATTGAGCGCCGGACCGATTGAGGTCGACCAGCGCGGCCGCGAGACGCGCGTTCACGGTCGTTTTGTTCAGTTGACTCAGCGCGAGCTGGATCTACTCGTATTTCTGATCAAGCAGCGCGGCAAGGTGGTCAGCAGCGAGGAGATCAGCCGCGAGGTGTGGGGTCGTTCCCCTGACACGAACACCGTTGCGGTGCATGTCAAAAGACTGCGCAAAAAGCTCGGTGACGACCCCACCCACGGCGCGTTCATCCGCACTATCAGGGGCGCGGGGTACCGGTTGGCACCGTCTGTCTGCGACTAGAGGCCTTACGGTCACCCCGAGACGACGCCCTCGTCCTCGGGAAGTTTTCCGGTCGCCTGGAAGAACACCCGCCGGCCGATCTCGACGGCGTGGTCGGCGAAACGCTCATAGAAACGGCTGAGCAGCGTCACATCCACCGCCGCCATCACGCCGTGCTTCCAATCCCGGTCCATCAACACGCTGAACAGGTGCTTGTGGAGGTCGTCCATCGCGTCGTCTTCTTCGCGTAGGCGCGTCGCCAAGTCAGGGTCTCGGCAGACCACGACCTGCTGTGCGGCGTTACCCAACTCGACCGCCACTCTTCCCATTTCCGCGAAGTAGCCATTGACCTCTTCGGGCAACGCATGCTGTGGGTGCCTGCGGCGGGCGATCTTGGCGACATGCAGCGCGAGCGCACCCATCCGATCCACGTCGGCGACGATCTGGATCGAGCTGACGATTGCCCGCAAATCGCCCGCTACGGGGGCCTGTAACGCCAACAGCACGAAAGCGGCTTCCTCGGCCCTGGCGCTTCGGGAGGTGATCTGGTCGTGTTCGGAGAGTACCTGCTCGGCCAGTGCCAAATCGGCTTGCAGCAAAGCCTGCGTGGCTCTTTCCATCGCGACGCCGGCCAAGCCGCACATCTCGCCAAGCTGCTCTGTGAGAGCGTCCAATTGCTCGTGATACGCGGTCCGCATGAATCCAGACTACGGTCTGACGTCGATCCAGGTCACGACGACTCGAATGAACTCACGGTGAACGCGCTGAGGCTAACTTCCGCTCACTCGCAGGAGGCGTCGGCGGCGTTGGTGACGCTGAGGTCCTCCGGCAGCTTCGTGGGTGTCACGCTGGCATTCTGGGTCAGACGGACCGTGACCGACGAGCCCGTCGGCAATGGCTGGCTCACGCTGTTGAAGTCGGATCCGAGCACCACCTGCACGACATCGGCCATCCCGGTTACCCGCTGGATGCTGGGCTTTGGGAACACCGACGCCACCGTCGCCGCGGCCTGCTCGTTGCCCGGCGAGAAGAGCACCGTGGTCGACGCGAGGGTGGTCGGATAGTCGTCTGGCACCGTGACTTTGAAGCCGTGCTGCTCCAATTCGCCTGCGGCTGTAGCGCCGAGCCCGTCCTGGCCGGTGGAATTCGAGACGTGCACGGTGATGCCCTGCGGTGCGGTGGTTACGGCATCGACGAGCTCGCCATTTTCGTGCGACGTTGCGGCCGACGACGGGCTGCTGCTCGCAAGCGGCGTATTGGCGTGGGTGGTGGGCGTGGTGGTTTCGTTCTGGTCGTTCTCGCCGGGCAGCGGGTCGTCGTTGATGATCGCGTCGAACAGCGCGCGGTTGTCCTGGGTGCGCAGCGGCTCGTTGCCGTCGGCGTCCGTCTCGCCGGTCGGCACCGTCAGGAACGTGACGTGCCCGGCGGACATGCCCTGAATGGACTGACCGAGGTCCACAAGATCCTTGGTTCCGACGTTGTCCACGCTGCTGTCGTCGATGAACGTGTTGACGACGTCGTTGAGCTTTTGGAGGCTGAAGAACACCTCGTTGGAGATCAGCGACCGCAGCAGTGACGACAGGAACAGCTGTTGGCGTTTGATGCGCCCATAGTCGCCGTTGGTCTCGGTGGTGACTTGGCGGGCACGCACGTAGTTCAGTGCGGTCCGACCGTCGATCGTCTGCCAACCCGCCTGCGGGAGAACAGTGCCAAGCTCGTAGTCCTTCAACGGCGTAGTGCTGCACACCCTCACGCCACCAAGAGTGTCGACCATCTTGGCGAATCCGGAGAAGTCGATGGCCATGAACCGGTTGATCGACAGTCCCGAGAGTTTCTGAAGCACCTTGACCAAGCACTTCGGACCGCCGTACGAATAGGCCGAGTTCAGTTTGGTTTCCGTGTACAACTGCTTGGGCCCGTAGGTGCCCGTCTGTTCGTCGTAGACCGGTCCGTACTTGCCGGTCTGGGAATCCCATGCGTCGCACAGCATCGGCGTGATCGCGAGGTCGCGCGGAAACGATACGGCGACAACGCGCTTGCGGCTGGCGGGAATGTTGACCAGCATCACGGTGTCGGACCGTGCTCCGCCGGCGTCCTCGCTGTTGCCTGCGCCCATGTCGGCATTCGCGCCGAACCGGCTGTCGACACCGACGATGAGGAAGTTCTCGTCGCCGTACTGCGCGCCGGGGTCGACGATGTCACGGGAGTTGGGATCGAGCGCGGCGATGTAGTTGAGGCGATGGTTCTTCGACGCGCTCCATTGCCACGCACCTCCCGTCGCGACGAGCGCGACGAGCGAAACGAGTGCGATCGCGATCCGCCCAGCCACCACGAGGGGATGGTGCGGCTTGTGTTTGGGCTTGTCTCGCTTCTCGGGGACAGCCGAAATTACTCTTGTCGCGTTCTCGGGCTTGCCGAGCAGCAGCGCCTGCGCCTTGCGCCGCTGGGCGGCCGCGGTGAGATCCGGCACGTCTGCCGCACGCAGCTTCGGAAGCTGCGCAGTGACGGCGTCATCCCAGTCCGGGGCATCGAGATGGTCCTCAGCGACGGGCCGACGACGGGAACGGCGAGGCCGCGAGTCGCCGGCTGCGGGAGTTACACCGCTCACTTTCGCGATCAGGTCGGCCACCGACACCCCGTCGGTGTGGCTACCACCGGAGGGATCGGGATCCTGGCCGTTGGTCGCGGGGGTTGGTTCCGGACGGAAACTCCGTGAGCGCTCCCACGGCGCGGCACCGGGTGACGGCCGCGGTTTTCGGGTAAGCCATTCCTGGGAGCCGTCTACATGACCGTGACGCGGGCCGGGAGTGGCAGCGGGAGGATCCCTGTCGCCATCACTCATGTCGTACCGGCCTCCGTCAGAGATCGATAAAAGCCAATCCGCGGTCGTGCAGCAAGCGGCTCGTTATGCGTCTTAGCAGCAAAAGGTGAACATCCGGCGTCGTTGCGGGATGCAACCAGGCTTACATCGTACTGAGACATTGTCAGTTGCGTTATATCGGAACCGTCTCGGTTCAGCCTCCGGAATGCATGACGTCCGCCCCGACAGGCACCGCGCAGTCATCTGGGTCTGACAACCAGCCGTGCGGCAGTGCGACGGACGCGGCCGAACCTTGCCGGCCCCGAGGGCCGGTCGCCGCGTCCGGGAAGGGGACGCCGCCGTCGAGCCTGCTCAACAGCACATCCAGCTCGGCCAGCGTCTTGACGAGCGCCAACGCGCGTCGAAGGTCTGGCCCGGCGGGGAATCCGTGCAGGTACCACGCGATGTGCTTACGGATATCCCGCATGCCTTTGTCCTCACCGAAATGGCCGATGAGTAGCTCCGCATGCCGCCGCATGATCCACGCGACCTCGCCAAGTGTGGGCGGCTCGGCGGACGGAGCGCCCGCGAGCACCGTGGACAGCTCAGCGAACAGCCACGGCCGGCCGAGGCAGCCGCGGCCGATCACCACGCCGTCGCACCCGGTAGTCGCCATCATCGACACCGCGTCCTCGGCGTCGAAGATGTCGCCGTTGCCCAGCACAGGGATCGTTCCAACGTGCTGCTTGAGCGCTGCGATCTGAGCCCAGTCGGCGGTCCCCGAGTAGCGTTGCGCCGCCGTACGGGCGTGCAGTGCGACTGCGGCGGCACCCTCGAGTTCGGCGATGCGCCCTGCGTCGAGATGGGTGTGATGAGCGTCATCGATACCGATCCGGAACTTCACCGTCACTGGAATGTCGGTGTCCTCGACGGCGCGCACGGCGGCCGCGATGATCTGGCCGAACAGTCTGCGCTTGTACGGCAGCGCCGCCCCGCCGCCGCGCCGGGTGACCTTCGGCACCGGGCAGCCGAAATTCATGTCGATGTGATCGGCTAACCCCTCGTCGGCGATCATCCGGGCGGCGGCGTAGGTGGTATCCGGGTCGACGGCGTACAGCTGCAGCGAACGCGGTTGCTCATCGGGCGCGAACGTCACCATGTGCAGCGTCGACGGGTGCCGCTCGACGAGGGCACGGGCCGTCACCATCTCGCACACGTAAAGTCCGCTGACAGTGCCCGCGCGGGCGACCTCCAGTTCGCGGCACAGCGTGCGGAACGCGACGTTCGTGACGCCTGCCATCGGCGCCAGAACCACAGGGCTGCGTAGAGCAAGCGGCCCGATGCGCAGTGTCGTCCGCTCTTCGCGCAAGCGGCTCATCGCCGCCACGGCCGCCGTAGCCGTGTTCATTATGTGCCGGCGGACGCCAACGCCCTTTTGGCAGTGAGCTTTTCGGCCCTGCGAGCCTCGCGCTCGAGGCGGCGGCGCTTGGAATCCTCGAACTTGTCGCAGGCTTGCTCGAGCTCTTGGATGAGGAGTCCCAGGTCGTCACGCATCGCGGCAGCCTCGCCGGTGAAGTCCTCGCGCTCAAAGATGCGCCACTTCTTCAACACCGGCCTGACCACGTCGTCGAGGTGGATACGCGGGTCGTAGACGCCGCCGACAGCGATGATGACGGCCTTGCGCCGGAACTCCGGCACCGTGTAGCCGGGCATCTTGAAGTTGCGCAACACGCGGTGCAGCGACGTCATCGCCTGGTTCGGCGCGATCTCCAGGCCTGCCTCCGACACGTCGCGGTAGAAGATCATGTGCAGGTTCTCGTCTGCGGACACCTTGGCGAGGAGCTGGTCTGCGACCGTCTCGTTGCACGCCTTGCCGGTGTTTCGGTGCGAGACGCGGGTGGCCAGTTCCTGGAACGTCACATAGATGACGGAGTCGAACAGGCTGTCGGCGAACAGGTCGCCCTGCTGGTTCTGGCCTGGGCTGAAGCCACGGGTCACCTGCTCGACGCGGAGCTTCTCCAATTCGACAGGGTCGATGGCGCGGGTGACGACGAGGTAGTCGCGCAGGGCGATGCCGTGGCGGTTTTCCTCGGCGGTCCAGCGGTTCACCCAGTTGCCCCAGGCTCCGTCCATGCCGAAGTTCATCGCGATCTCGCGGTGGTACGACGGCAGGTTGTCCTCGGTGAGAAGGTTCTGGATCATCGCTACTTGCGCGACTTCGGACAGCTTCGATTCCTCGGGGTGCCAGTCCTGGCCGCCGAGCGCGTAGTAGTTTTTGCCATCCGACCACGGGATGTAATCGTGGGGGTTCCAGTCCTTGTGCATCGACAGGTGGCGGTTGAGGTTCTTTTCGACCACCGGTTCGAGTTCGTGCAGAAGGTGCACGTCGGTCAAGTTTTCAGACATGTGGGTGTTCCTCCTCCTCGTGCCTGGATCCCGCCCAGTTATCTGTACCTGTTAGTTGCAGTCAATATATCTGTGTCGGCCGGTGACATTCAAGTTCCACACCGGATCAACAGCTTTGGCGTGCTGCGCCCACAACAGCGGCGCGGTACTATCCGCATGGGCATCCGCCCAGCTCAACACGGGCGGTATTTTGCTCCTCGCGCCCGCAAAGCGAGCGCCGCAGCCACATTACGGAGGTCGTGAACACGTGAGGAAGCTCATTACAATCGGGGTGGGCGCGATGGGCGCAGCCGGCGTCGCGATTGCGCTGGTAGGCGCGGGAACTGCCGCGGCGGCACCGGATGTTTCGGGACAAACGTATGCGAAGGCAAAGCAAGCGCTCTCCGGCGCAGGGCTGACCCCCATCATCGCGACGCGCGTCGGGGACCGCGTCAGCGAGGACGATTGCATCGTGGACCGGGTCCAGGACGCCAACTTCGTCAGCGGCACCGGCACCGCGGCCGCGTCGACGGTCAAGGTCTATCTGAACTGCTACGGCAGTGTCGCGGCGAACAACAAGCCTGGTTACTCGAATCAGGACCCGATGGGCAAGACAGTGAAGTCGAAAGAGGAAGAGGCGGCGTCGGGGGGCTGACCCCTAGGTCGTACGCGAGGCCTGAGGAAAGCCGGCGCCGCTGAAGACCAGGTTCACGCAGTAGTCGATGAATTCGTCGCGCGTCGCATTGAGCCTGCCGTTGAGGTAAGCGGTGAACAGCCCGGTGAGGGCGCCCATCAAACCGGTCGCCACCATGTTCTGCAGCACCGGGTCACTGATCGTCGTGAGCTTGTGCTGGACCAGATCGATGAAACGCGGCATCCACTCAGCGCCCGACCGGACCAGGACCGGCTCGACCTGAGGCGCCAAGAGCAGTACGCGGCCGCGCACGGGGTCGTCGACCATGAGCGCAACGAATCGCTCGACGGCCTCACGCGGTGTGGTGGCCGAAACCAACGTGGCCATTGCGCTGGCACAGACGTCGTCGTATGCGGCGCGAACGAATTCGTCTCTGTCCGTGAAGCTTTCGTAGAAGTAGCGCTCGGTCAACCCGGTTTCGCGGCACACTGCTCGTACCGTCAGAGCAGGTCCGCCTTCACCGCCGAGCAAGCTCACGCCGGCCGTGACCAACGCGTCGCGGCGAAGCGCCTGACGGTCTTCAATCGGGACGCCCGACCAGCGACCCCTGCGTTGACCGTTCGCCACCACTCTCCTAGACTAGTGTTCTGACAACGCACGTAGTCAGTTTTCTGGCTTTGGCGCTGATAGGAACCCACCTGTGAGTCAAGATACGTCTGCGAGCACATCGCTGACCAGCGACGCCGTCGCCTCCGGCTGTCCCGCGGCCGCGGGCGGTTACGACGCGCCTCCCGCGCCGCTGGGTCCGGGCTCGCTGACGTGGAAGTACTTCGGCGACTGGCGAGGGATGCTCCAGGGCCCGTGGGCCGGATCGATGCAAAACATGCACCCGCAACTCGGCGCGGCCGTCGAGGAGCACTCGACGTTTCCCCGTGAGCCGTGGCCACGCGTGCTGCGATCGCTCTACCCCATCGGGGGAGTGGTGTTCGATGGCGACCGCGCACCGATCACGGGGGCGCAGGTGCGCGACTACCACACCGATATCAAGGGCGTGGACGCCAAGGGCCGCCGGTATCACGCGCTGAACCCCGAGGTTTTCTACTGGGCGCATTCGACGTTCTTCATGGGCACGATTCACGTGGCCGAGCGGTTCTGTGGCGGGATCACCGAGGACGAAAAGCGTCAGCTGTTCGACGAGCACATCACGTGGTATCGGATGTATGGCATGAGCATGCGCCCGGTGCCGGCCACGTGGGAGGACTTCCAGGTGTACTGGGATCACATGTGCCGCAATGTGCTGGAGGACAACAAGGCCACCCGCGATGTGCTTGACCTTGCGCACTACCCGAAACCATGGTTTGCGCAATGGGTTCCGGACATCCTGATGTCCCCACTGCAAAAGCATGTGGTGGCGCCGTTGATGGTGTGGCTGTGCGTCGGGCTCTACGACGAGCCGGTGCGCCAATTGCTCGGCTACACGTGGTCGGCACGAGACGAGTGGCTGCACCGGCGACTTGGAGATCTGGTCCGCGCTGCGTTCGCCTTCTTGCCGAAGCGAGCGCGTAAGCACCCGCGCGCGCGTGCCGGCTGGGACCGCGCGACCGGACGAATCGCCGCTGACAGCCCCCTGCCGCAGACTCCTGCCCGGAATTTGCCGCCGCTGGACGAGCGCGGCAAGCCCACGCACTACTGCCCCGTCGACGTGGTTTAGCGCCGGACTAGACGGTCAACGTAGGCAAGGTGAGTGCCCCCGAGTTACTCGGTGGCCGCTACGAGCTCCGCGGAGTGCTGGGCCGTGGCGGCATGGCAGAGGTCCGCGACGGCTGGGACATCCGGCTGGCTAGGCCGGTTGCGGTGAAGATCATGCATCCGGGCTTTGACAACTGCCCAGGGAGTCGTCGGCGATTCGAAGCCGAGGCGCGGGCTGCTGCCAGGTTGAACAACTCGCACATCGTCGCCGTCCATGACAGCGGCGAGCACAACGGCATGCCGTTCATCGTGATGGAGCGCCTGCCGGGCGAGTCACTGCACGACAGAATCGTTTGGGGTCCGTTGCCACAACCCTTGGTCAGAGCGGTGCTCGATGACATCCTGTCCGCGCTGACCACCGCGCATGGCAGCGGGATTCTGCACCGCGACATCAAGCCGGCGAACATCTTGTTTACCCCATCAGGCGAAGCGAAGCTGAGTGACTTCGGGGTCGCGAAGAGCGGTCAGGTCGCCCTCACGGCGACCGGGCAGATCTTCGGCACGATGGCATATCTGAGTCCCGACCGCGTGTCCGGTAGGCCTGCGACCGCGGCTGACGACATCTACGCCGTGGGGGTCGTCGGATACGAGGCGCTGACGGGCCGGAGACCCTACATGGAGCAAGACCTCGCGGTGCTCGCCGCGGCGATCCTGCGACAAGATCCACCGCCGCTGGCGGCGTTGCGCCCCGACGTCGATCCGGCACTTGCGGCCGTCGTGCAGCGCGCGATGGCGCGCGACCCGGCCGCGCGGTATCCGAGCGCTGTAGCGATGCGCGCGGCGCTGGCGGGTCAGGCACCGGTGGCAGTTGGGCCCGCGGGTACCCGCGTGATGGAATCACCGCTTCTGACGCCGATGCCGATGGCGCCGCCATCGACGGCAAGGCCAACCCCGCGCCGCTGGCGGTTGATGCTCGGCGCGGCCGTGGCGATGATTCTCCTCGCCGCGATTGTCATTGCGCTCGGTTCGCAGGAGACGGCATCACCGCAGCAGGTCACCACAAGCACCACCGTGCCGCCCGCGCCGACTACGCCGTCGGCATCACCGACCGTGCCACCGACAGCCACTGAGGTCCCGCCGGCGCCCAACCCGCGGAAGCCACACAAGGGCCCCGGGAAGCACTGAGAGGGCGGTTGAGCGCGGATGAGACACCGTAGCGAATAACCCCCCGCATCACGCGCCAATCAATCGCGGCGTCTTATTCTTGTCGGAGGACTTGGCTATCTCACGAAGTTCGAACGAGGAAGACCGATGACTGCGATCACCAGGTATGTCGCATTGGGGGACTCATTCACCGAAGGGATCGGGGATCCGAATCCCTACAGCGCCAACGGACTTCGTGGTTGGGCCGACCTCGTCGCGGTGCAGCTGGCGAACGGCAACCCTGACTTCCGTTATGCCAATCTCGGGGTGCGGGGACGCACCATGGGTGACGTCATCGACCATCAGGTCAACGTGGCAATCGAGCTTAAGCCTGACTTGACAACGATTTACGCGGGCATGAACGACTTGCTAAAACTACGAACAGATCTCGACACCATGATGGCCCGCTACGCCGACGCGCTTGCCCGACTCAAGCAGACGGGCACCCGCGTGGTGACGTTCACCGCAGCGGACATCGGAACGGTGCCGGTGTTCCGCCGGTTGCGTGGCCGTGCCGCGATCTACAACGAACTCTTGCGCGCGATCGTCGACGACCTCGGCATCGAACTCGTTGATTTCTGGCGCTTCAACGAGTTTCGTGACGCACGCATGTGGGACGACGATCGCATTCATCCGTCTCCGTTGGGCCACAAGCAAATTGCCGCACGTGTGCTCGACGTGCTCGGCATCCCTCATGCGCTGACCGATCCGAACGGATTGAACATGGACAACTGGGTGCCCATCTCCCGCCTGCGTTCTGACCTGTATTGGGTTGCGGCGTTTGCGGTTCCCTGGGTCATGCGCAGGCTGAGGCGTCTGACCCCCGGTGCCGGCGTCGAGCCCAAGCTCGCCAGCCTCTCCTCGGTGTTCTGAGGTTCGGCCGCTGCGATCAGTGCCCGATGCGGTCGGTCATCTTGTGCGCGATGGTCACCGCCTGATCAGCTGATTTCGGACCGCACGCCTGCACGTCGATGATGACGTTGCTGGCGAGGGAAAGTGCATGCTGGCAAGACTTTTCAGTTTCATTTCGAGTGAGCGTCATGCTCAGCTCGTTGGTGGATTTGGTGAGATCTCCGAATCGGTACCTCAGCGTCGGCTGGTCGTTGATGGTGAGGTTGACGGTGTGGTTGGTGCACTTTGACCAGCGGTCGGTTGATTGGTCGAAGACCGTCTTCGCGGCTTCGGGCGTCGGGTAGGCGATCGCTGCCTGAGCGACGCGGTACTCCCAGGTGTCGTTGTCGGGCTGGCGCATCATCTGAATACGGGCTCCGGTCAGCCCGCTGTCGCCGTAGATTTCCTTCTCGCCGACTTGCCAGATGCCCAGGCAGTTGGTGTTGGTCATCACACTGTGGTTGTCGGGGAGCTCAGAAGATATCTGGCCGGGCGTCAGCCCGGTGGTGCCCATGATGGTGTTGACGTCGTTGGCGTTGAGCAGCAAGCCGTCGAGGTCATTCGGGACCAGTACCTTCAGCGGGGCACTGGTCTCGTTTTTCGCGGGGCTGCTGCATGCGGTCAGGGCGGCAAGGACGACGAGCGCGGCGGCCGCACTGAACGATGACGGTTTCACCGGTGTTGCTTAGCGGCAGAAGGTGACGAGGACATGTCCGATAGTCAACACGCCGGATGTTGTGCCTTCTGCCCAACCCCGGTCGACTTGCGAAATCTAGCGCCCGACCGCCGCATTGCAGGCCGGCGGCTGTCCATGGCTCGCCGAGATCAGACTTGATGCACGCTTTTCACTCGCACGCGTGTCATAACTCTGATCTCGGCGCCCGCGGTGATGTCGCAACGAACGCCGGCCGGCGCGTCGCGCTAGCCCCAACCTCCCGACATATACGTCGGTGACGTCGTCGTCGTGCTGGCAGGCGCCGGTGCGGCAGCTGTTGAACTGCTTGGTGGTGCAGTCGAAGTCGCTGTCGGTGCGGGCGCCGCGATGGGCGATGGATCGACCGTATTCCAGCTCTGAGACGTTTCGACCACGGCGAAAACCATTGCCGCCAAAGCGATAAAACCGGGAACGACAACCATCAGCGGGTGCTTGTACCAGCGAGCGTCACGCGGTTGTTTGGATGTTTCAAGCGAATCGTAAGTCATAGTGTCGGATGCTAGATCGATGTCTGCAGTTCAGGAAAGGCTCAGGCACTCAGAAGCGCGAATGCACAGCGAATCAGCAGACTAACAGCGAATTTGACAGTGGATCAAAAGGATTCACCAAGGAGCTGTTCATATCGTGTCTGCAACAACGTAATTCGCAGTAAACAATGAAGGGGAGACGCGCGCCACGCGCAACGCGCTACTTCAATTTGCCTGTCAGCGCGGCGTATCCATCCTGGGAGAGGTCTGTATCGCGGTGACTCTCGATACGCCCTTGCTCAGGGTCATTCTGCGCCAGGGGGACATTTTTTCGCACCGGATTTTTCGGTGCCGATTCGGGCGGGCTGGCCTCGAAGAAAGACTGCCCGAAAGGGAAGTGCACACGGCTCTGGTGACCTCGCGCCGACGTTGCTGTAATCGCAAAGTGGACATCGCGCGCGAGCCGGCTGCGCCCGCACGTGGCGAGCGACCGCGAGTAGAGGCTTACCGTCGAGCACCGCGGAACCCGGCGCAGCGCATTCTGGGGCTGCAGCGTGCAGCGGGAAATACGGCAGTGGCAAGCTTTCTCTCCCCGCGCGCCTCGGTGCAACGCGCAGCACCGATTGATCTCCCTGCGGGGGGATCGGTGGGAACCTCGGCGACAAACGGTCGCGAAGCGGTGTTGCTGGTGTTGGACCGGCTGTACGGAATGTGGGCGATCGAGGCGAAGGACCACGACGACACCAAGGCCGCCGTCACCGCGCTTCCCTCCGGTGCAGCGGTCACCGATCCCGGTCAGTTGCAGGTGATCGACCGCGCACTGACGCGGTTGGAGGATCCGTCACTCGCGGCCCCGGTGGCCAAGGCGCAATTTGTGTTGCCGATCAGCGCAGGCGTCGGACGCGACCAGCCCAACGTGCCGGCCGACGTTGCGATGGTGCAGAACGCACTTGCCGCCAAGGACCATATGAGCCACGACGACTGGGTCAGAGAGAACGGCGCGGCGACGTCAGGCAAACCGCTGACTGCCGCGGATCTTCCGGCGACATATATAGGCATCATCAAGCTCAAACGTCAGGCCGTTGCTGACACGGGTCGACCGGGCTGGTTCCCGATCATCCGATCCGACGAGGGCGTACCCGGAACGGGCGGCGTCGACAAACTCGCGGACCGCACCTTCACTTTCGGGGAATTCATGATCTTCGTTCCCACTGCCGCGACGAAGGTTACGAGCAATCAAGTTCACGTGTTCTTCTCCGCCGGAGGGGTGTTGGACGCCGCTTCGCATGTCGAGCATCACGGCTTGCGTGGCGCCGCCGAAACCGGCGGATGGATCCTGTTCGGCGTGCAGGGTGACGTCGGCAAGACCTTCACGATCAGCGAAGGTCAGGTGAAGGCCGGGCTGGAATCCATTGGTCGCGCGGGCCAAATATCCTCGTTGCGGCTCAGCGCGCACAGCCGCGGCAACGGCAGCATGGCCCGCACCTTGCGCGAGGTGCTGTTCACTCCGAGCCTGATCGACCATGTGAACGTGCTCGATGGGTCCGACTTCTCGAAGGCTCTGAACGAAGGGTTCCGCCGCAGCAAGGTCCCCGCCAGCCGAGTCACTGCGGACGTCGTCAACACAGGAAACTTCGACAGGAAGGGCGTCAAGAACCTCGGCATCGACTCGGCGGGAATCAGGGCGCTCGGCTATGCGCGGTTGATCAACGACGCCGTCGCCACGGGTCGGGTCACGTCAGTGCCGGCGGGAGTCCAAGCCAAGATCAGTGCGCTGCCGCTTCCGCCCAGGGGATCGTTGAGTGCTGTCGACCCCGTGCCACCCGGGAAAACGCCCATCAACGCATTCATGAAGAAGAACAAGGCTGCTCTGGCCGCTCTGCGGGAGGGCGAAGGCAGTTATGCCAACGTTGGGCAGGAATCCCGCATCAAGGACACGTCGGCTTATGCATTCGTCGAATGGAACAACCTGCTCAACCTCAATGAT
>NZ_JAVHWM010000103.1:0-3441 GCF_032159765.1 Mycobacterium sp.
ACGTGCTTAGCGACCTCGGGCGGCATCGGCGCGGGTACCGCCTCAGGGGGTACTCCCGGGGGTACGGCGGCCGAGGTGACGAAGCCGGCCACGGCCGCGCCTTGGGAGAAACCGCCGAGCACGATCCTCGTTCTGGGGCAGGTCGAGCTCGTCGACTCGATGTGGCTGCTCGCGTCCCTGATCCCGTCGATGACGGTCAGCGCGAACTGAAAGGGATCCGAAAAGTCCGCACTGGCATCGTAATTGACGGGATACACGCTCACCGGCCTAGCGCCCGCTCTCGCCCGCAGCGCGTCAACGAACGCCTGCCCTACCCCACCGACACCCGGGGGCTCGCCGGTACCGCGGGCGAACACCACCTCCACGTCGGGGCATGGCTCTGCCGACGCGCGCGGGGCCGAGGCGGTCGGCACCGCGTACGCGACAATGAGAAGCGCACCAAGCACTTGCGCGATCCGGCGAAACGCCTGTGCTCGAAGCCACCTGCCATCGCGGTCACTCATCATGTTTGTCTCTACCCTCACGTCGACTTCGCCGACGGTTACCCATTCGCGGCCCTACGTACCCGCGGGAGACGCATTTGCTCGCGGCGTACCGTTCCCTCGTGCACGTCGATGCGATGACCACTCCTCAGCCGCTGGCCTCGATCGGCGACCTCGCCCGGCGCACGCAGAGCGCGGGGTTCTCGGGACTTCTGTTCACCGAGACGGGTCGTACCGCCTACCTGAATGCCGCCGTGGCCTCGCAGGCAGCGCCAGGTCTCGACCTCTTGACTGGCGTCGCGGTGGCGTTTCCGCGCAGTCCGTTCGTCACGGCCGCGGAGGCGTGGGAACTGCAGGAGGCGACGGCCGGGAGGTTTCGGCTCGGTCTTGGCACGCAGGTGCGTCGGCATGTGGTTCGGCGTTACGGAGCCGATTTCGACCATCCCGGTCCGCGGCTGCGCGACTACGTGCGCGCGGTGAAGGCATGCTTCACCGCATTTCGGACCGGGACGCTGGATTACCACGGCGAGTTCTACGAGCTCGACTTCATCACCCCGCAGTGGAGCGCGGGGCCGATCGACGCGCCCGACCCGAAAGTCGATATCGCAGCGGTGAATCCGTGGATGCTGCGGATGGCCGGCGAGGCGGCCGACGGGGTGCATGTTCACCCGCTCGGCGAGCCGGGCTACATCGCACGTCACGTGACGCCGAATGTGGCTGCGGGAGCGGCGGTTTCGGGGCGTTCGCCGTCGGATGTCGCGGTGATCGTGCCGGTGATGACGATCGTCGGTGACAGCGACTCGGAGCGCGACAAGGAGCGGGAGCTGGTTCGGGCCAGCATGAGCTTCTACGGGAGCACACCCAACTACGCCTTCATCTGGGACGAGGCGGGATTCGAGGGGACCACCGCGCGCATCCGGGAGAAGCAAAAGGCCGGTGACTTCAAGGGGATGGCGGCTCAGATCACCGACGACCACATCGCCACGTTCGCGACGGAGTCGACGTGGGAGGGGCTGGCCGATGCGCTGGTGGAGAGGTATGGCGGCGTCGCGTCGCGCATCGTGTTGTACAACGCGATCGGCGCCCCAGAGCGCTTCGAGCGATATGGCGAAGTCGCGCGCCGGATATCGAGTCGATAACAAGACGATCACTCCCCCGCGTGGGCACGGGCGTCGACGGGGCCAAACGGCTAATTTCGCGCGCGTGGCAGGGGTATTCGCGCAGTGGGTTCGTCGGGTCGGAGTGGTGCTGACTGTCGCGGTGGTGATGACCGTCGCCGTCCTGGTCGCTTCAGCACCGAACGCGTCGGCATTCTCGCGAAAGGGACTGCCGGTCGAGTATCTGAAGGTGCCGTCGCCCTCCATGGGGCGGGATATCAAGGTCCAATTCCAAGGCGGTGGACCGCATTCGGTGCTGCTGCTCGACGGGTTGCGCGCGCAGGACGACTTCAACGGGTGGGACATCAACACCGCGGCGTTCGAGTGGTTCTATCAGTCGGGGATATCGGTGGTCATGCCCGTCGGCGGCCAGTCGAGCTTCTACACCGATTGGTACGCACCCGCGAACGGCAGTAACGGCGCGCTGACGTATAAGTGGGAGACCTTCCTCACGCAGGAGCTACCGGCGTGGCTCGGGGCGAACAAGGGCCAGGATCCGCGTGGCAATGCTGTTGTGGGGGTGTCGATGTCGGGCGGTACGGCACTGATTCTGGCGGCGTATTACCCGCAGCAGTTCAAGTTCGCGGCGTCGCTGTCGGGGTTCTTGAACCCGTCGAAGGGGTTGTGGCCGACGGTGATCGGGCTCGCGATGAAGGATGCCGGCGGATACAACGTGACCGATATGTGGGGGCAGCCGGGCAGTGCGGCGTGGCTGCGCAACGATCCGATGCTGAATATCCCTCGGCTGGTGGCCAATAACACCGCCATTTGGGTGTATGTCGGCAACGGAACAATGAGCGACATCGACGACGACGGCGGGGGCTTCGGAGTCCAGTTCAGCGCGCAGTACCTGGAGAACGTCACGGTGAACACGAACAAGGAGTTCCAGCAGAAGTTTCAAGCGGCCGGCGGACGCAACGCGGTGTTCAATTTCCCGACGAGTGGAACGCACAGCTGGGGTTACTGGGGTGCGCAGCTGCAGCAGATGAAGCCGAACCTGATTCGCCTCCTCCAGACTCCGCCGCCGGCGCCAGCGCCGCCGCCGGCCGCGGCACCTCAAGTCCCGGGGCAGGTACCCCAGGTCCCAGGCGTCCAGGCGCCGGTGGTTCAAGCGCCTCAGGCTCAAGTGCCCGCGGCTCAAGTGCCCCAGGCTCAGGTGCCCGCGCCCGCCGCGCCCGGCCTCCAACTGGTGCCCGTGCGATAGTGCCCGCAATTCCGGGCGACTTCCTCGTTGCCGGCATCTGAGCGACTTATCGCGACTTTCTCACTGGCGCAACGCATTTGTCGCTAGGATGCGAGCGCAGCGGCACTTGGTCTGGCAGCTACTGGGGCGTGGTGAGCAGCTGGTCGACGGTCGAGTCGTCGCCTCGGCCGGCCGCGGTCATCATCGCAGTGTGCGCGCGGACCGCATCGGTGTTCGACGGGATGACCAACAGGACGATGCGGCCCTCCTCACCGCCGAGCACGTCGACGGTATTCATCTGCGCTTCTCGATCTCCGTCAAGTCGCACCGCCTGCCCGTCGACCACAAGTTCGGCGGGCGCTTTGACCCAATCGTCCAGGTGGTATCGCACGTGGTGGATAGGTCCGAGTCGGACCGACAGCACTGCGAGCAGATCGGCAAGTTCGGTGGTCAGATCGTCACTCCACGGCCACCACGCCCCGTCGACGTTGCCGCTCGGCGGCGCCTTCGGCTTCAACCTCAACCGCGGCGAGTAGTCAGGGCCTGTGGGGTGCCGACGAGGTTCGGGCTCGAGCTGGTTCGGCGTCATGACGACGCTCCCGTCCGGGCCGTGGGACGG
>NZ_JAVHWM010000125.1:0-6215 GCF_032159765.1 Mycobacterium sp.
GACGTACACCGGCTGGCCGCCCTTCCCGTTGAGTTTGAGGACCGCGTCGCACAGGTAGAAGCTGAAGTAGTCGCCGTACATCGCCTGGCGGTTCAGCGCTCGGTACTTGTCTGGCAGCTGGTCGAGAAAGCGGTCGAGGTATTCGTGGTCGGCCACCGCGATGCCCGAGGCGCGGTCGAGTTCGTGAACCACCTTTTGGAACGGTTCTCTAGCCTCGGCGAACAAGTCGGCGAACGAGCCTGCGCCTGCGTTGATGTAGGCGACCGCGTGGGAGAGATCGGTCCTGCGTTTTGCCAACCCGCCGACCAGTTCGGAGAGCGACGTCACCGCCTTGTCGAACCGTTCACTCTGGCCGCCCAACGACCCCAACACCACGTTGAGGTTGTCGATGACCTGCCCGATCAGAAGATCGCGGTCGGCCAAGGTGTTGGTCACCGCGGCGGCCTGGTTCAGAAACGAGCCGATCGTGGGGCCCTGCCCCTGAAACGCCTGAATCAGTTGTCCGGTCAACTCGTTGACCTGGTCCGGGTTCAGCGCACGAAACAACGGGCGAAATCCGCCGATCAGCGTGTCCAGATCCAACGCGGGTTCCGTGCGGTTAACCGGGATCGTGTCACCGGGCCTGAGTGTCTTCGTCCCTCCAGCTCCCTCCATCAGGGACAGGAAGCGGTTACCGATCAGGTCGTCGTACCGGATCACGGCCCGGGATCCCTCGGTGAGAACCACCGAATCGTCGGCCGAAAACTCGACTCGCACCGTAGCGTCCCGGTTGACGGAAATCTTCTGAACCTTGCCGACCTCCACCCCGGCGATCCGGACGATGTCGCCATCCCGCAGGCCCGTGACGTTGGTGAACTCGGCTACGTAGCTCTTGCCCTGCTCGAACCGAAACTGCCCGAAGACGGTCACCAACGCGAATGCACCCAGCAGGCAGACCGCGAGGAAAATGCCTAGGCGCCAGGCGGCGCCCCTCAGATTGCCCACGTCGTCTCCTGCGTCGGTCGTCTGTCGGCGGTCACGGCGGCGTCTGCCCGTTGTCTTCGGGTTGCGCCGGTCCCGGGTTCGGCTGCGCCGGTGCCACCCCCGGCCACAGCGGCACCCCACCCGGCCCGTACAGCGGCGCGCCGTACGGCGGTGCGCCGGGGTACGGAACCGGCCCGATTGCCGGCCCGGGGATGCACTGGCGGATGGTGGGCGCCTCCGGCACGGCGCGCGTCGCAGGGAACCAGTCGGTATAGCACGGATGCCCGATGCCGGGGTTGGGCCGAATATCCACGCCGGTTCCCCATCCGGTGTTGGTGACGAGCTGGCGCACGGGGAAGTTCTTCGCAACGTCCGGCAGCGACCCGCAGCCAGGCTTCCCGCCCGGCCCCCCCCTGGCCGCTGTAATCGGCAGATTGTCGGGATAGGTGTAGGGGTCGTTACCGGGCAATAGGGTGGCGTCAAACTGAAGCGTCCGGCCGTCGGCGCCGCCGAACACGGAATAGGCCCCGTTCTGCAGGTTGAATGTGGTGCCCTGCAGCAAGCAGGTGTACTCGGGGCTGTACTTGAGCAGTAGGTTCGTCGTGGGCTCCAGAGCGGCCGCCGATGCGGCGAGATTGTCCCTGCTCGTGACGAGCAGGTTGGTACCCGCCTTCGAGAAGCCAACGACGTTGAGCAGCAGGTTATCCAGGGACGTCGAATGATTCACGACCGTGGCGCTGGTGGTACTGGCGGCGTCGAGGACCGTTAGGATGTCCTGCGCTGCTGCGGCATAGGTGTCGTTGAATTTCTTGAAGGACCGCCAGTCCTGGCGGATGGTCTCGCTACGGTCGTTGAGCGCCGTCAACACCTGGTTGAGGTCGGTGGTGGCCTCACCGATCCGATCGCCTTGCCCGCGCACGGCGTCGGCCACCGCGGTCAGCACCGCGTTCAGCTTCGCCGGATCGATCATCTTCACGAGGTCGACGATGTTTTCGAAGACCGTGTTGACCTCTGTGCTGACATTCTTTGAATGGAGCACCGCGCCGGAAGCCAGCCGTTGTTTCGTCGGGTTCTCCGGAGAGACGAGTTCGACGAACTTGGCTCCGAATGCGGTGGTGACGTCGATTTCTGCTTCGACGTTTGCCGGGATGTACTGGATTTGATCGGGATCGATCTCCAGCTTCAAGCTGGCGCCGTGGTTCGCCGTGCCAACCTCGCTTACCCGGCCGACCTGGACGCCTCGCATCTTGACCTTGGCGTTGGTCTCCAAAATGATCCCGGACCGATCCGAAGTCAGGGTCACCGGAACGGTGGACTTGAACGTGCCTGCGAATATCGCCGAGGTCACCACGAGAAACACGACGGTAAACGCGATCAGTATCAGTGCCCACCATCCGGGGCCGATGTGCTGTTCTCCTGGCCTCTTCTCCATGTCGCTAGCCAGCCAGGTTGAAGTTGCCGGACTGGCCGTAAACAGCCAGCGAGATGAAAATGATCTCGATCGCCGCGATCACCATCGATGTACGCACAGCCCGGCCCACGGCCTCACCAACCCCGGCCGGCCCGCCGGACGCGTTGTATCCGTAGTAGGTGTGCACCACCATGATCACCACCGCGATCGCGACCACCTGGAAGAAGGACCAGATGAGATCGGTGGGATTGAGGAAGGTGCTGAAATAGTGGTCGTAAACCCCTGAACCCTGGCCGTAGATGGCGGTGGTGCCGGTGCGTGCAGCCAGGAAGGCCATCATCACGGCGATGCAATACAGCGGGATCACCACGATCACCCCGGCGAGGACACGGGTGGATGCGAGGTATGCGATGCTTCGGATACCGATAACCTCGAGCGCGTCGATCTCCTCGTTGATCCGCATCGCGCCGATCTGCGCAGTGGCGCCGGCGCCGATGGTCGCCGACAAGGCGACGGACGTGGTTCCCGGAACGATCAGCCGAACATTGAAAAACGCCGACGCGAACCCGGTAAGCGCTTCGAAGCCGACGGACGCCAATTGGTTGTAGCCCTGCACCGCAACCAACGCACCGGTGGTGATCGTGAGGAAGCCGACGATCGCGACGGTTCCACCCACCACCGCGAGTGCTCCCGAACCCAAGCCCATCTGCGCGATCAGCCGCCATAGCTCCGTCCGGTAGTTCATGACCGCATCTGGAATCGACATGAGCGTCTTGGCATAGAACTGTGCCTGCGATCCGATCCGCTTCCACTCGCCGGCTACGGTGTCTGACGCGCGTCGCAGTTTGGCGTATGGCCTGCTCGGAACGGCTTGTGTCATGGCGTCATCTCATTGCACCGTGAACTGGATGCCGACGGCGGTCACGATGATGTTGATCGCGAACAACACCATGAAGGTGAACACCACCGTCTCGTTGACAGCGTTGCCGACGCCGGCCGGGCCGCCGCCGACCGAGATGCCCTTGTAGCAGGCGATCAGTCCTGCCGCCATCCCGAACAGCGTCGCCTTGACCAGGGAGACGATCACGTCTGCGATTCCAGTAAGTAGCGTCAGACCTGCCACGAACGCTCCCGGCGAGACGTGCTGGACGTACACGGTGAAGAAGAATGCGCCGCTGAGGCCCACGAGGATCACCGTGGCGGACAGCGCCAACGCCACGGTAGTCGCCGCCAGCACGCGGGGAACCACCAGCGCCTGGATGGGGTTGACGCCCATCACCCGCAGCGCGTCGATTTCGTCGCGAATGGTCCGCGCCCCGAGATCGGCGCACATGGCTGTCGCGCCGGCGCCGGAGACCACTAGCACCGTGACGATCGGGCCGATCTGGTTGACGGTGCCGATCGCGGCACCGGTTCCGGCGAAGTCCGATGCACCGAATTCGGTCAGCAGAACGTTGAATGTGAACACCAGCAACACCGAGTACGGCATCGTCAACATCAGTGCCGGCAAGACTGACACCCGCGCGACGAACCAACTTTGAAGTACGTATTCCTTCCACGCGAACGGCGGCTTGACCATCGCCACGAAGGTGTCCAGCGTCATCGCGAAGAAGCCGCCCATGGCGCGGACCGGCTTGACGTCCAGATACGTCGTCATCAGCTGTGCCCCCACCGCTTGGAACGAATGGTGCGCGTGATGCCCATGATTAGACTTGTTGCGCGAATCCGCACCGGAATTCGCAATTCTTTATCTACAGACATGCAGGCATTGCCTGCGGCGTGCGGACGGACTGGGTCGCACCCCGCTGTGCCCGCACCCCAATTCGCCCGCAGCTGCAGATAATTCCCATCAGCTGGCGGCGGCATGGCGGGAACGCTACGAGGCGGTCATCCCGGTGACTGCTCCATCACGAGGGATTATGGGTCCCTCGTCAGGGTCACATTCCGGTACTTCGCGTCACCTGTGGATTTGCTGAGCACGTCGGAACGGCGCGCCTTTTTTGACGGTCGTGTCATTTCTCGTGTTAGCCAGCAGAATTCAAAAGCTCGACCGCATTACCTGGCAAGACGATGTCGCGATCGAATCGGGTCCGTCTGGGACTGAACCGCGTCCTCAGTGCCCGCCCTCCGATCGGGGCTCACCTGGAGCGTCGCCCGGACATCCGGTCGCGATATTCACGTACCAAATCGCCTGTCTCACAAGTATTTTCGCGAGCCCGCAGGTCGACACGCCGAATCTTGCCGGAGATCGTCTTGGGTAGCTCCATGAACTCGATCCGCTGGATGCGTTGGTAGGGCGCGAGGTTGAGGCGCGCATGGGCGAAGATGGCGTCGGCGGTGGCCTGATCGGGGACCCACCCCGCCGCCAAGCTGACATAGGCCTTGGGTACGGCCAACCGGGTTGGGTCGGGGGCCGGCACCACCGCTGCCTCGGCCACCGCCGGATGCTCGATGAGCACACTTTCCAGTTCGAACGGGGAAATCTTGTAGTCAGATGCTTTGAAGACATCATCGGTGCGTCCGATGTAGGTGATAAAGCCGTCGGCGTCGCGGCTGGCAACGTCGCCGGTGTGGTAGTAGCCGGCGGCGGTGACCTCGTCGTTGCGGTCGTCGTCGCCGATGTAGCCCGTCATCAAATTCACCGGTCGCGGATCAAGTCGCAGACAGATCTCGCCCTCGCCGGTCGGCCTCCCGTTGATGGAGTCGACGATCTCCACGGCAACACCCGGCAGCGGCCGGCCCATCGAACCGGGTTTGACCGGTGAGCCCGGGGTATTGCCGATCAACGCCGTGGTCTCGGTCTGCCCGAACCCGTCGCGGATGGTCAGCCCCCAGCACTGCTGGACATGCGCAATGACTTCCGGGTTCAGCGGCTCCCCCGCGCCGACCGCTTCCCGCAGCGCGGCGGGCGTGGGACCCAGGTCGGCCTGAATGAGCATGCGCCACACCGTCGGTGGCGCGCACAGCGAGGTGACGTCGGCGTGCCGCAGCATCGTCAGGAAGCGGTCCGCGTCGAAGCGCGCGTAGTTGTACACGACGATTGTCGACTCGGCGATCCAGGGCGCGAAGAATGAACTCCAGGCGTGCTTGGCCCATCCCGGCGAGCTGATGTTGAGGTGGACGTCGCCCGGGCGGAGTCCGAGGAAGTACATCGTCGACAGATGCCCGACGGGATAGGACTGGTGTGTCTGCTCAACAAGTTTGGGCCGGCTGGTGGTGCCCGAGGTGAAGTAGATCAGCATCGGGTCGTCGGCGCCGGTCTGCGTGCCGAGCAGTGACGACGCGGCCACCGTGTCGGCCAGTCGGTAGCGCCGCCACGGCGGTGGAGCGTCGCCGATCGCAATGCGGCCGAAATCCCCTGGGATTTCAGCGAATTTATCGACCTGGTCGGCGTTGGTGATGACATGGCGCACCGCGCCCCGGCCGACGCGGTCGGCGAGGTCTTTGGGCCCCAGCGCGGTCGTGGCCGGCATGATGACCGCGCCCAGTTTCATGACCGCGAGCATCGATTCCCACAACTCGACCTGATTGCCCAGCATGACCATGACGCGATCACCCCTGGCGACACCGGCCGCGGCCAGCGATGCGGCGACCCGATCAGACCGCTGGGACATCTCGGCGAACGAATACGAGCGGTCGGACCCGTCCTCATCGATGATTCGCAGCGCCGTTCGCGGGTTGCCCGCCGCGATGGGGTCGAACCAGTCGAGCGCCCAGTTGAACCGGTCCCCGACGTCGGGCCAGCTGAAGGCCGCGACGGCTCCGTCGTAATCGTCGCGGTGTCGCAGCAGGATGTCGCGGGCCGCGCGGTACGCTTCTCGGCCTGCTGGTGTGTCCATAG
>NZ_JAVHWM010000138.1:0-15630 GCF_032159765.1 Mycobacterium sp.
GCACGCCGGCGTGGGCTGACGATCGGGCCGCAGGGCCCCGACGGGACGAGCCCGATCAGCGGAAACATCACCCCCGAGATGCGCGCCGGGCTAGACGCGATTTTCGCGAAGTCGGCCGCGCCCGGGACGTGCAACCCCGCCGACGAGCAGCCCGTGGTAGATGGGCAGCCCGACGAGAAAGCGGTCGCCGGTGATGCCCGCTCGGCGGCCCAACGCCGCCACGACGCGCTGGCCATGATGGTGCGCTCCACGCTGATGTCCGGGAACCTGGGATCCCATCAAGGGTTACCGGTCACCATCATCGCCACGGCCACCCTGGAAGACTTACAGAACAAAACCGGCGTCGCGCAGACGGCCACCGGCACCCGGCTGCCCATCCGCGACGTGATCCGGATGAGCGCGCACGCCTATCACTTTCTGCTGCTGTTCGACAAGGCTAAACGCTGCCGGCTCTACCGCGGTCGCAGCACCCGGCTGGCCACCGCGGCGCAACAGCTGGTGCTGACGGCCACCGAGCGCGGCTGTACCCGCCCGGGCTGCACGGTGCCCGCCGCGTGGTGCCAGGTCCATCACGTCACAGGCTGGGCCAAGGGCGGGGCCACCGACATCGACAACCTCACGCTGTCCTGCGGACTTGACAATCGCCTGATCGATGAAACCGGCTGGACCACCCGAAAACGCAAAGACGGCACCACCGAATGGATCCCGCCACCCGACCACGACCACGGCCAACCCCGCACCAACACCTACTGGCACCCCCAGAACATGGCCGGGGAAGATGACGACGAGGACGACGAGGACAGCGGCTGAGGCCCTAACGCATTGATCTCACGTACAGCAGGCAGTCCTGCGGTACGGGACTGAGATTGGGCAGCACGATGTACTGGCGCAGAGTCGCTTGCAGCGTGAAGCCGCACTTCGCGAGAACTCGTGTCGACTGCGTGTTCGCTGGGTGAACAGCCGCGGTGACGCGGTCGAGTCGCGAATCCTGTTGCAGGTGCTCCAATATCGCGCCGACGGCCTCAGGCATCAGGCCCTCGCCCCACCATCGCCGAGCGATGCAGTAGCCCAGACCCGCCTCGTGCGGCCGCGGCCGCCGGTAGCCGATCTGCCCGATGATTTCGGCCGTGTCTCGCATCGTCACAACCCAGGTGTGATCGTGGCCGACGTTGAACACCTCGGTGATCACCCGCCGGGTCTCCTCGACGTCGGGGTGCGGCTTCCAGGCGAGGTACTCAGTCACCTCCGGATCCGAAGCGGTCGCGGCGAAGATGGCTTCCGCGTCGTCGATCCGAGGCCTGCGCAACACGATGCGCCGACCTACGAGGACATCGTCATCCGCCACTTCCTCATCCTGCAACGGCGGCCTTTCGCGCGTCCACGCGTCCGTGGTTGACTGGAGCCGCTATGCCAATCGCGTTGAACCACACGATCGTCGCGGCCAAGGACAAGCGTGAGTCAGCTGCTTTTCTCACCGAGTTGTTCGGATTACCCGATGCCAAGCCCTTCGGTCACTTCCTGGCTGTCGAGCTCGAACACGGCGTGAGCCTCGACTACGCCGACCACGACGGCGATATCGCGCCACAGCACTACGCGTTTCTCGTGTCAGAGGCCGACTTCGACGCAATCTACGGCCGGATCCGCGATCGCGGTCTGCAGCACTGGGCCGATCCGCGCGCCAGCAGGCCCGGCGAGATCAACCACAACGACGGCGGCCGCGGTGTGTATTTCCGCGATCCCGCCGGGCACTTCCTGGAGATCATCACCCGCCCGTACGGTTCGGGCGGCTGATGACATCCCCCGCGCAGACACCACAGGACGGCCGCGACGTCATCGCGGCGTTTCTTCCGCAGTCGCCCTTTGTTATCAAGCTCGGCATCGTGGCGGAGGTGCTCGAGGCTGACGGCGTTCGGCTGCGGATGCCGTGGGACCCGACTAACACCACCCTCGGCGACATGGTCCACGGCGGCGCGATCGCCACCCTGGCCGATCTCACCGTCATGGCCGCGGCGTGGTGCGGTGCACCGGCTCCGGAATCGTTTCGTGGCGTGACTGTTTCGATGGCGCTCGACTATATGGCGCCCGCCCGTGCCACCGACCTGATCGGCGAAGGCAAGGTGCTGCGGCGCGGTAAGTCATTGGTCAACTGCGAAGCCGACGTGCTGCGGCCCGACGGCGAGCGCGTCGCCAAGGCAATCGCCACTTACAAGCTCGGGTGAGCCCTAGAGCGTGACCTCGTTCAGCTTCCCCGTTGCCACGTCGAAGATGAATCCACGCAGCGATTCGTGCTTGGTGACGAACGGGCTGGCCTCGATCCGTCGCAGCGATTGACGCACGTCTTCGTCGAGATCTCCGAACGCCTCGGCGGCCCACTCGGGTTTGATGCCGGTGTCCTCCTGGATCGACCGCTTGAAGTCGTCGTCGGTAAACGTGAGCATGCCGCAGTCCGTGTGGTGGATCAGGATGATTTCCGTCGTCCCCAGCAGCCGCTGGCTGATCGCGAGCGACCGGATCTCGTCGTCGGTGACCACGCCCCCCGCATTGCGGATCACGTGTGCTTCACCATCCTTGAGGCCAAGGATGCGATAGACGTCCAACCTGGCGTCCATACACGCAATGACGGCGACATGTTTGCTGGGAGGCAACGGAAGCGGACCTGAGAAGCCAGCCGCGTATTCGGCGTTGTTGGCCAGGTATTCGTCGGTGGCGCTCATTCGGTGATGCTATCAACGGGCGACGCCGGCACCACGTGCCACGATCGCCCTGATTCTGATCGACTCAGGCGACTCGACTACGGCGACGGCTTGACGGTCGACGTCGACGGCCACGCGCCCTCTGAAGTCGACGCTGTGACCGAAGGGGTTGCCTTCGTCGCCGTGGACGTCTGAGGCGTCGTCCGCGGTTCGGAGATGGCCGAGGGGGCGCTGCTCATTCCGGCGGTGATGACGCCCATGGTCACGAGGACGCCTGCACCGGCCGCCGCTGCACCGACCCTGTAATTGCGCTTTCTGCGTTCTGAGAATGTCACGTCAGATCACTCCAGTTCTTCTGCTCCTCGCGTCCGTGCCTTTCTGCTCCTCGCGTCCATGCCTTTCTGCTCCTCGCGTCCGCGTGCCTTTCTGCTCGTCGCGTCCGCGAGCCCTGCATGGTTCCTGCGTAAGTGGTGTAGCCATGCCCCGCGGAGGCGAAACACCGGCCCGTAGACAGCCGAATAGCTCGTTAACCGCTAAGAAAGAGGGGTGATCTCCTACATTGGCCGCATGCGAACAGCAAGCGGCTGCCCCGGATGATCCTTTTTCTTGCGCGACGCCTGCTGAACTATGTGATTTTGCTGGTGCTCGTGTCATTTCTGACGTTCTGCCTGACGTCGGTGACGTTTCACCCGCTGAACAGCCTGTTGCAGCGCAATCCCGCCCCACCGAGGTCCGTCATCGAGGCGAAGGCAGCCGAGCTCAACCTCGACAAACCGATTCCGCTGCGCTACGCCCACTGGGCAGCCGGCGTGGTCCGGGGCGACTTCGGCACGACCGTAACGGGCCAGCGTGTCAGCGAGGAACTGCCGCGACGCATTTGGATCAGCTTGCAGCTGGTGGTGATCGGTTCGATCATCGGCGCAATCGCGGGTGTCGTGCTGGGCGCATGGGGTGCGATCCGGCAATACCGGCTCAGCGACCGCGTGATCACCGTGCTGTCGCTGCTCATTCTCAGCGCGCCGCCATTCGTGCTCGCTGTCCTGCTCATGATGGTCGCGCTGGGGACGAACTCGCTGTTCGACGCCCAGATATTCGAGTTCATCGGCGCAACCTCCTCCGACGTACAAGGCGGACTGTGGAACGAAATCGTCGACCGCCTCCAGCACCTCGTCCTGCCGACGACGACACTGGCGCTGGGCGCGATGGCCGGTTACAGCCGCTATCAGCGCAACGTCATGCTCGACGTACTGGGCCAGGATTTCATCCGCACAGCCCGCGCCAAGGGCCTGACGCGACGGCAGGCGTTGTTCAAACACGGGCTGCGCACTGCGCTGATCCCGATGGCGACGCTGTTCGGGTACGGCCTCGCTGGTGTTTTCACCGGTGCCATATTCACCGAGCAGATCTTCGGCTGGCACGGCATCGGTGAATGGACCGTGCAAGGCATCACGACCGAGGACACGAACATCGTCGTGGCAGTGACACTGTTTGCCGGCGCCATGGTCCTCGTTGGCGGGTTGTTGTCAGACGTCATTCTCGCTCTGCTCGACCCACGGGTGCGCATCTCATGACCGAACCCGCTACGGTCGACACGGTAGTTGCCCAAAAGGGCGTGAGCACAGCAGAATTCGCTTCACGCGGCGCAATCGTGTTGCGCCGCTTCTTGCGCAATGAGCCGGCTGTGGTCGCACTCATTCTGTACGTGATCATGTTCGTCGCGTGCTACGTGCTGCCGTACTTTCTGCCGTTCGACTACCGCGATCTTGACCGCGCCGCATTGCAGCAGCCACCGTCGCGCAATCATCTGTTCGGCACGGACTCCCTGGGTCACGACCTTTTGGCCCAGACCCTGCAGGGAATGCAGAAGTCGATGCTGATCGGCGTCTGCGTGGCGGCCATATCGGCAACGATTGCAGCGACCGTCGGCACAATCGCGGGATATTTCTCTGGCTGGCCGGACCGTGTGCTGATGTTCGTCGTCGACCTGCTTCTCGTGGTGCCAAGTTTCGTCCTGATCGCGATCGTGAGCACGCGCACAAAACAATCGGGCAACATCCTGTTGCTGATTCTCCTACTGGCGGCGTTCGGCTGGATGATCAGCTCGCGCATGATACGAGGGCTTACGCTAGGCCTGCGTGATCGCGAATTCGTCCGTGCTGCAAGGTATATGGGTGTGCCAAGCGCCCGCATCATCACACGCCACATCCTGCCGAACGTAGCGTCGATCTTGATCATCGACACCGCCCTGAACGTCGGTTTGGCGATTGTCGCCGAAACAGGGCTGAGTTTCCTGGGTTTCGGGGTCCAGGTGCCCGACGTGTCGCTGGGCACTCTGATCCGCGACGGCACCCCGTCGTTCCAGACGTTCCCGTGGGTGTTCCTCTTCCCAGCTGGCGTGCTCGTGCTGATTGTGCTGTGCGCCAACCTCGTCGGAGACGGGCTGCGCGACGCATTCGACCCGTCGAGCGGGCAGCTGCGGCGGCACCGATGACTCGGCTGCTCGAGGTGACCGATCTCACCGTCACGTTCCCCACCGACACCGACACCGTTGCCGCTGTGCGCGGACTGAGCTACCACGTCGACGCCGGCGAGGTACTCGCGATCGTGGGCGAATCGGGATCCGGCAAGTCCGCAGCCGCGATGGCTGTCATCGGACTGCTGCCTGAATACGCTGATGTGTCCGGATCCGTGCGGCTGAACGGCCAAGAGCTGCTTGGCATCTCCGACAAGAAGATGTCGGTTCTGCGCGGTGACGCGATCGGCACGGTATTCCAGGATCCGATGTCGGCGCTTACCCCGGTGTACACGGTCGGCGACCAGATCGCAGAGGCCATCCGCGTGAATCAGCGCGACACGACGCGTCAACAGGCGCGCGCGCGGGCCGTGGAGTTGCTCGAACTTGTGGGCATCGCCCAGCCGGAGCGGCGGGCCCGGGCGTTTCCGCACGAGCTGTCGGGCGGAGAGCGTCAGCGCGTCGTCATCGCGATCGCGATCGCCAACGACCCTGACCTGCTGATCTGCGACGAACCCACGACAGCGCTCGACGTGACTGTCCAGGCCCAGATACTCGAGTTGCTCCAGAAAGCCCGCGATGTCACGGGCGCCGGGGTGGTGATCATCACCCACGATCTCGGCGTGGTGGCCGACTTCGCCGATCGCGCGCTCGTCATGTATGCCGGGCGCGCGATCGAGACAGCCGACGTCGACGTCCTGTACCGGGACCGCCGAATGCCCTACACGGCAGGGCTTCTCGGATCCGTCCCCCGGCTCGAATCGCCGCGAGGCACCCGCCTTGTGCCGATTCAAGGCGCGCCGCCTTCGCTCTCGACGGTGCACGTCGGCGCATGCCCATTCGCGCCCCGCTGCCCGCTTGCGATCCACGCCTGCCTCGTCGACGAGCCGGAACTTGTCACAGTCGGCCCCGGGCACCAGGCGGCGTGCATTCGCACGGAGCTTGTCGCAGGACGCAGCGCCGCGGAGATCTATGGCGTGAACACCGCGCCGGTGATCGAGATCGACGCCGAAGCCGAAACGCCTGTGGTCGTTCGCGTATCCGACCTCACGAAAACCTACCCGCTCACCAAAGGCGTGGTGTTCCGGCGCCACATCGGAGAAGTCCGCGCCGTCGACAGGGTCAGCTTCGAGCTACGGCAGGGCCGAACGCTCGGGATCGTCGGCGAGTCGGGTTCCGGGAAATCGACGACGCTGCAGCAGATCTTGGAGCTGGCGCCGCCCGAATCCGGCTCCATCGAGGTGCTGGGCGCCGACGTCGCGACGCTGGATGGTCAACGCCGCCGAATGTTGCGCCGCGAGATCCAGGTGGTGTTCCAGGACCCCGTCGCCTCACTCGATCCGCGCCTGCCGGTCTCGGACGTGATCGCAGAGCCTCTGCTGGCCAACGGATTCGACAAGGCAGCCGCAAGCCAGCGTGTTGCGGAGCTGCTCGACATCGTCGGGTTGAGCCGGGAGTTCGCGCACCGCTACCCGGCGGAATTCTCCGGTGGCCAGAAGCAGCGCATCGGGATCGCACGAGCGCTGGCGTTGCAGCCGAAGATCCTCGCGCTCGACGAACCCGTCTCGGCACTGGACGTGTCGATACAAGCGGGGATCCTCAACTTGCTGCTCGATCTGCAAGATCACTTCGGGCTGTCGTATCTGCTTGTGTCGCATAACTTGTCGGTGATCGGGCACCTCGCCCACGATGTCGTCGTGATGTACAAGGGCGGCATCGTCGAACAGGGCGATACCGAGCGTGTCCTATCGGATCCGCAGCACGAGTACACCCGCCGGCTGCTGGCGGCCGTACCCCGGACACCGCCCGACGTCGCGGCTTCAGAAGGCGGTGAGCCGCCCGCCGCAGCGACTGGCGTGCCACCACCCGTCGAGCCGCCATCGGGGCCGTCGGCGCCACTGCAAGGCATGCCGCCACGCCGGCACCGCAGCGGGCGTCGGTCGGCGCTGCGGATCGCAGCCGCGCTCGTGGCGATCATCGTCCTCGCCGCCGCCGGACTGCTTGCCATCCGGCTTGGGACCGGTGCAAGCGTGACAACGGCCAGCGGAAATGCGGAGGTGGGCACGGGAAGTGATATCAACCCGCAGAATCCGTCGACGCTGCGTGAAGGCGGCAACCTCAAACTGGGACTGAGCGAGTTCCCGGCCAACTGGAACCCGCTGCACATCGACGGCAACACCGCTGACACCTCCAGGATCCTCAAGCCCACGCTGCCAAGGGCTTTCACCGTAAGCTCGGACGGCACGACCACCGTTAACCACGACTTCTTCACCGAAGCGAAGTTGACCAACACGTCACCGCAAGAGGTGACCTACACCATCAACCCGAAGGCGGTCTGGTCTGACGGCACGCCGATCACGTGGAAAGACATCGAGTCGCAATGGCATGCGCTGAGCGGCAAAGACGACCGATACAAGATCGCCGCGCCCGGCGGATATGAACGGGTCGAGTCGGTGACCCGTGGCGTCGACGACAGACAGGCCGTGATGAAATTCGCCAAGCCGTTCTCGGAGTGGCGTGGCATGTTGTCGACGCTGCTGCCGGCCAGCATGACGTCCACCCCCGAGGCATTCAACACAGCGCAACTCGACACCCCGGGCCCGACGGCAGGCCCGTTCGTCGTCACGACCCTGGACCGGGGCGCACAGCGAATCGTGCTGACACGCAACCCGAAATGGTGGGGACAGCGGCCGCTGCTCGATTCGATCACGTTCGTCGTTCTCTCCGATCAGGCCGACATCCCGGCACTGCAGAACGGCGCGATCGACGCGGTCGGAATCGGCTCGCTCGACGATATGAAGATCGCACAGGCCACACCGGGGATATCGATCCGGCGCGCGCCTGCCCCGACGTGGAACCACTTGACGTTCAACGGCGCCGAGGGGTCGATCCTGGCCGACCCGGCGCTGAGATTGGCGGTCATGAGAGGCATCAACCGCCAGGCGATCGCTGACACCATTCAGCGCGGGTTGGTCAACGAACCGAGAACATTGAACAACCACATCTTCGTCGCCGGCCAGGACGGCTACCGGGACAACAGCGAGGTGGCGGCGTTCGATCGCGATCAGGCCCGCAGGGACCTCGACGAAACGGGCTGGCGACTCGACGGACAGGTACGCCAGAAGAACGGACGTCCGCTCACGATCCGCCTCGTGATATTCGAGTCCCTGGTAGGCCGTCAGATCGCCACACTGATTCAGAACGACCTGAGCCAGGTGGGTGTCGGGGTCCAGATCGATGTGAAGAGCGGCGGAAAGTTCTTCACCGACTTCATCATCCCCGGGGATTTCGACATGGCGTTGTTCGGCTGGGTGGGTGATGCCTACCCCCTGACCGGTCTCACCCAGATCTACCTGTCGACCGGCGAAAGCAACTTCGGCAAGATCGGCAGTCCCAAGATCGACGCGAAGATCGACGAGACGCTGACCGAGCTGGACCCTGACAAGGCTCGACAGCTCGCCAATGACGTCGATGTCCTGCTGTGGAAGGAAGGGTTCAGCCTGCCCTTGACGCAGTCGCCCGGAAACGTCGCTGTACGAAGCACTCTCGCCAACTACGGTGCACCAGGGCTCGGCGACTACAACTACTCCATCATCGGCTTCATGAAGTAGCTGTGGCGACTCGCTCCACGATCCGCGGTACCACCCGCGGCACCACGCTCTCCACCGCGGCCGCCGCACCGATCGCGGCGACCATCGCCCGCAGCGGTGCCCGGCCTGGCAATGCGTCCAGCGCGTCACCGTTGATGCCGTCAATTCGGTTGTCGAACACTGCTTTTGCGATCTGTATGGCGGCCCGCTCGCGACTGTCTAGCAGGCTGTGACCGCCGGTGGGCAGTCGCACCAGCTTGGCACCGGGGACCAACGACGCGATCCTGTCGGCGACCGCAGGCGGAGTGATGAGATCACGGCCGCCTGAGACGACGACCGTAGGCCACGTGAATTTCGGCATCTCGCTGACAAGATCGTACGGCTCTGCTTCGAATTCCACTGTATCGGTTGAGAATTCGCGGTATGCGGCGGCCGGGTCGAGTGGCTTGCCGTCAGGCACGTCCCCGTAATTGAGCTCACGGAACCCGATCCGGCCGACCAGATCCGGCTCGTTGCGATACGGCGCTTTGCGCGCAACCATCGTCCGGGCCAGAACGTCCATCACCGTCCACAACCCGCGTCGGCCCTCGAGCAGCAGATCCAGTTGCCGGCCAAGCAGTGCGGGCCCCCCGAATCCGTACACGACCGCCGCGAGCTGCCCCGCAGCGGGCGTCAACACCCCGTCCTCGACGAGTTGGCGGACCTTGGGAGCTAGTTCGGCGGTGTCTGATTCCTCGCCGTCCCAGAGCACCCGCCGGATCGCGCTGCGAACCTCTGCGATGTCGTCGCCCGAGAGCACCGGCGAGTCGAGGATCATCCCCGCTACCCGCTGCGGATGCCGAACTCCCACGCCCGCAGCAAGATACGTGCCGTACGAGGCGCCGTACAGGATCGCTTTGGACACGTGAGCGTCGTCGAGGACCGCGACGATGTCGTCGACCGCCTGATCGATGGTCAACGCCTCGGGCGGCAGGTCGGCGCCGGCGTCGTCATGTCGGGACATCCCCAGGCCCCGGTGCTCGACCATGATCACGTCGAGGCCCGCCGCGGCGACGCGCCGCCGCACACCCCGATACAGCGCCACCGAGGCCACCCCGGGCCCGCCCGGGATGATCACCAGCGGATGTGCCGACTTGCGTCCTGTGCGCACGTAGTACAGGTCGAACTCGTCACCGGTGTCAGGGCACACCGGCCGGCGCACAGACCGCACGCCAGGCAGCGAGGCCAGCTTGTCGTGCGCGCGCCGACGCTTGGCGTTCATCGTCATCACCCGACATTCTGCCGGGCCTAGCCAGTGAGTTCGATGTGGTGCGCTCCGGCAACACTGTCGTAACGGCGCGGGCTGCAGGTCAACACCAGAACCTGGGCGTCGCTGCCCACGGCGTCGAACACCTCGCCCATCCTGGCCAGCCGATCTGGATCCGAGAAACCCAGCGCGTCATCGATGATCACCGGCACGGCGTCCTCCTTGGCGACCAGGACCGCTCCGGCGAGCCGGGTGATGATGCCCAGCTGTTCCCTTGCGCCGCCGGACAGCGACTCGTAGGGCACGGTGCGTCCTGCCAGCGTGCGGCTGCAGATGCGCAGACAGTTGTCGATCTCGACCTCGAAGGTATCGCCGAAGACGATGCGGCCGAGCCGTTGCACCTCTGCACGAAACGGCTCCACATACCGTCGCCGCGTGTCGTCGCGGTGCCGCAGAATCACCGAGCGCAACAGCTGGGCCGCGCGCGCCCGCCGGCCGACGCGGCGGTGATCGCTGTCGGCGTGTGCTAGCGCAGCCGTCGCCGCGTCGAGCCGCCCTTGCCGGCCCTCGGTGCCGTACACCCGCAATTGTGTTGCCAGATCACGCAATTGGTCCACCACCGCGCCATGGCACGCGGACCTCTCGGCGGCGTGGCGTTCTGCCTCGGCAAGGTCGGCGGCAACCCGGTCGGAAGCGAATTCGGCCAGCCGGGCGCGCAGCTCGACCACCCGCGCCGTCGCGGCCTGCGATTCCTCGCCGTCGGAGCGGGCACGCACACCGAGGTCGTGGTCGCTGGCCGTCGTGCGCTGATCGGCAAGAAGCTGTTGAGCGGCTGTGAGCTCCTCGCACGCGGCGGCCAGCCGTTCACGCGAAACCGTGGCGTGGGTGCATTTCTGCGCCAACGCGGCCGTTGCGCCCGCGGCGACTGCCTGGCTCTGTTCGAATCGCTTGACGGCGCCCTGCTGCGCCGCGACAGCGGCGTCCAGCGCCTGCCGGGCCGACGCGGCATCCATACCCGGTTCGTCGCCCGCAGCGCCTTCCCGGTTGCGCAGAGTGGTCAGCCTGGACCGCATGTGGTCGACGGGTTCGTCGCCGGACAGGCCCGCCAGCGTGGCGGTCAGTCGGTCATGCTCGATCACCGCATCGCGGCGGTGTTCGGCGATGGCGCGCGCCTGCGCAACGTCGCCGACGCCAACAGCCTCCAGCAAGCCGGCCAAGTGGGTCGTCGCGGCCTCGAGGGTGGCGTGCATGTCGGACGCAGGCGCGCCAGGGATCACACGGACACGAAGGACATCGGCCACCTCGACGTCCGTGGCTGTGGCCACGGCGTCGGCATAGGTCTCACCGACCGGCAACGTGACGCGGTCACCGCGCACACACACATCGACATCTGCCAAAGCCGTGAGTTCGATACGCGCGGAGGCGAGTTCGGTTTGGGCGGACGCGCGGTCGACCGCCGCAGCCGCCACCTCGATACCACGCATCACTGATTCGGTGACGGCCGACGCCGCGATCTCCTTCGCGAAGACGTCGAGGTGCCCGCGAGCCTGGTCGATTCTGGCGAGCCTCGCCGCGAGCCGGCCGGCCTCCTCACGGTCAGAGACTCGGTCGTGGGCAGCACGAGCGGCGTCGGCGCGCGCTTGCGCCTCGGCCAGCGCCGCGCTCGACCCTTCGGCGGCAATGGCTGCTTCGCGGTCGACTTCGCGTGCAATCGATTCGTCCTCGGCCGCCTGCGCCGCGCACACGTCCAGTTCGGCGACGACGGCCGCGCGCCGCTGGACATCCGCGGTGCACCGGACCCGCCCGGCCAGCTCGGCAGCGGAGGCGGCCGCGATCTTTTCGGCCGCTGCGGCAACGACTTCTGCCTGCTGCAACTGCGCCGTCTGCTCGGCCACCGCCGCCGCAGCCGCGCGGGCCGCGGCGAGCCCTTGCTGAGCGGCCATGGACTGGGCCGCGAGATCGGCCAGGCCGTCGGCCAGCGCAGCGTGTCTGCGCACGCAATCGTCGACTTCGGCGACGGCTGCTTCGCAGCGGGCCACCTCGGCCTCGGATTCGGCGAGTCTGCTGATCGCGGCCGCCCACTCCCCCGTGGGACGTCCAGTCGCCGTGAAGTAGCGCGCATACTCGGCCTCGATCCGGTCGATCAGCGCGGGCTCCTCCCCCGACAGCGCCGCCGACTGGCCTGCCGCGACGTCCAGCGCGCGGGACAATGCATCGCAGTCGGACAAGTCCGCCGGCGCCACGGGCCGCGCCTGCAGGACGCGCTGCGCCCGCCACAGTTCGGTGTCGACTGTCTCGTCGAGGATCGCGCGCACACGCTCGTGCGCTTCGTCTCCGGTGAGCTGCTCGCGACGCGGGGACAGCACCGTGAGTTCCGTCTCGCAGCGCTTGTGGAATCGCTTGCGGTATATGAATCGATAAGCGCCACTGCTGATTTCGGCGGTCACCTCGGCACCGACGTCGGCGTGGGTGGGCTTGACCTGCTTGACTTCCTTCTTCGTCGAGCGGTCCCTGGCTTCGAGAAGCAGATCGACGGCCTCGATCATCGACGACTTCCCGATCTCGTTGGCACCGCTGACAACGATGATTCCATTGTCGGGCAACACGATTTCGCGGTGTGCGATGCCGCGATAGTTGGACAGCACAAGCCGGTGCAGCTTCACGCGACAGTGCCCGTCAGCCGCAGCAGCAGTGCCAGCGCCGCCTGGGCATTGTCGGCAGCGGCGCCGTCGACCGAGCCTGCGCTGGCCACCAGCTCGTCGACCGCGGCCGCTGCGAAGCCGCCGACACCGAGATCGGCGAACTCGCTGTCCGCTGGCACCACGGCAATATCGCTGCGACGCTCCCAGATTCGCAGTGAGGCGAACAACCGCGCGTACTTGTCGAGGCATGCATCCAGCGCCGCGCGGTCGGTGACGCTCAGCGTTCCCGTCAGCGCCAGCCGCACGACCGTGCGGTCCTTGGCGGGCATCAGGTCGAGGTTGATGTCGAGATCGGTGACGTCGCGGCCGCCGTCCATCGCATGGTGCAGCGTCACGAAACGCCAGCAGCCGACGCGGCGGGCAGTCACCGTCACGGGGCGGTCCGGGTGATCCTCGTCGATGTCGACGACCAGGACGTGTCCCGGGTCGTGCTCGACGTCGTCGTAGTTGGTGGTCTCCGGAGAGCCCGAGTACCACACGCGATCGCTCACCCGGGTGCGAGAATGCCTGTCGCCCAACGCGACATAGTGCACCGCGCCAGACGTCAGCGCATGGTCCACGCCCGAGAGGCGGATCACCGATGCGTTGTCTCGATCGGGATCCAGAGCATCGACGGCGCCGTGTGCCACGACGATCCGGGTGGTGTCGTCAGCGCCGATGCCGTCAAGCGCGGCCGCGACGAGATCGCCGGTGGGCGCCTTCGACCGCCATGGCGCGGCAACGATCTGTAGACCGGGGCGGACGTCGTGCACGCCGGACAGCACCGTGACGTTGTCGGGGCGCTCCGCGGCGAACAGCGCACTGGTGTACACCGACGACGCGTCGAGCGGATCGTGGTTGCCCGGCAACAGGAAGACCGGAACACCGATCGACCGCATGGCCTCCAGCGACTGGCTCACGACGCGCGGATCGAGCTGGTTGTGCTCGAACACATCGCCCGCCACGACGACGAACTCGGCAGCCACCTCGGCGGCGAGCTCGCCGAGCGCAGACACCGCGTCGCGGCGGGCCGCCGAATAGCGCGGCTGCGCATCGGCATTGAGGAAATGCCGAGTCATGCCGAGCTGCCAGTCGGCGGTGTGGATGAACCGCATGCGGGCGAGTGTAGGTCTGGGTGCCGACAACTTCAGGGACGCGCGACGGCCCGTCCCTCTACTCTTCGCGCAAGCGCTCATCGTCCCGCTACCGTGGATCGGATGACGGAGCGGACGTTGTTGCTGATGCGGCACGCGAAATCGGACTATCCCACCGGGGTGACCGACCATGAGCGGCCACTGGCGCCGCGAGGCGTGAGGGAAGCCGGGCTTGCCGGCGATTGGCTGCGCGCAAGCGCACCGCCGATTGATCTGGTGCTGTGCTCAACCGCCGTGCGCACGCGCGAGACGTTGGCCCTGACGAAGCTCACTGCCCCGGTCACGTTCACCGACCGGCTCTACGACGCGGTGCCGTCGACCGTGATCGACGAGATCAACGGCGTCGACGACGATGTCACCACGCTGCTCGTCATCGGTCACGAGCCGGCGATGAGCAGCGTCGCCCTCGGGCTAGCAGAAACGTCGACGGACGAAAACGATGCCGCCGAGAGCATTTCGACGAAGTTTCCGACATCGGCGATCGCGAGGCTGCGCACCGGGTCGCGCTGGCGCGGCCTTGGGTTCGGCGGTGCGGAGCTGGTGAGTTTCCACGTGCCGCGTTGACCGCGCCGGGCGCGGTCAGGCGTTCGTGGCGAGCGTCAGCTCCATCAATTTGACCGCCATCTCACACGCGTCGATGCCGGGCGTCTGCGGATTCACCCACCAGCCGATCGCGCCGAGCGCGCCACCGTCGCTGGCGACCCCGCATGCACCCTTGGAGTCGTTGGTCTTCATCACGATCGACGGGACACCGACGATCGCGCGGTTCTCGACGTGATAGTTCAGCTTGCCTGCAATCTCGCGCTCATTGTCGAGGCTGCCCTGCTCGTACCAGAACCGCGTGATGTCGATCAGGCCGGCGGGATTGGCCGCCTGCCAACGGCACACCGCGCCCACGAAGGTGCTCTGGATATCCAGCGGATCGGCCCCCACCGTCTTGGCCATCAAGGTCGTGTCGAGGACTTCGCATTCCTTCTGCAGGTTCGGATACTTCTTCTCGGCATCGTCGTTGCGTTCCGGTATTGATCCCGGGCCACCCTGCTTGACGGCGTTGCCTGTGACGGTCCGGGAGCAGCCGGACAGCGACGTCGTGGCCGCGACCGCCACCAGCAGCCCGCAGATGATTCGGCGTGCCGTGGTCATTTCATGTTCTTAATCGATTGGCGCGTCAACTCTTTGGCTATGTCGCAGGGGGGCGGGAACGGCTGCTCGGCGAAGCTGATCGACCACTCGATGAAGTCGTCGTCGAACTGGATGCCCACCTCGCACAGGCTGTCGACCTGCGCGACGGGATCAGCCTGGACCGCGACGAAGCCGCTGTGGCCCTCGATAGTGATGTCGTCGACGCTGGTCCGCTGGCGCACTTCGGTCTCACGCTCCCGGCCGATCGGGCTGCCCCGGTACCACGTGAACGAGAAATGCGGCCCGACGATGCCGCCGTCGAGCAGCCACTGGCACCCCGCAGAGTTGCGGGCGGTGTTCACGAGGCCAGGGATTTTGGTCTGCTGAGTGACCGTCTGGTCGCTGACGCCGCCGCACTCCGGGAAAAACGGTCCGTGCTTGGCTTGCTGTTTCGCGGGCGGGGCCGGGGGCTGCTTACCGGGGGTGGGCCCCGAATCCTCGTCACAGCCGGCAACGAGCGCGACGACCGCCGATACGACCATCACCATCAAAGGCAGTCTGCGCCTCACAGGGCCCGCTTTGCGGGTCGCGCTCTTGCTGCTCATCACGACAGCAGGATAGCGGCAGCCGCG
>NZ_JAVHWM010000164.1:0-2775 GCF_032159765.1 Mycobacterium sp.
CGCTCGTCCTTGAGGATGCGGTTCACCCACTCGACCGTCTCCGTCACCTCGCTTGCACCGTCGACGGTGAAGACATGCCCGTACTTGTTCTTGTAGTAGCGCGACTCGTTGGCCCTCAGCCCGGCGAGAGCCTCCGCGAACGGCGACGACTCCAGCCCGACGGTGGACACCTTCTCGAAGTCGACGACCTGCATCACGAGTACCTCCCGACGACGGGTATGTCAGAGGAACGGTAGCGGGTCCGACGCGGCGGCCGTGGCTGGCGGGACGGACCCGTCACTCGGTG
This sequence comes from Mycobacterium sp., assembly GCF_032159765.1. Taxonomy (GTDB): domain Bacteria; phylum Actinomycetota; class Actinomycetes; order Mycobacteriales; family Mycobacteriaceae; genus Mycobacterium. The sequence continues at coordinate 287 of NZ_JAVHWM010000164.1, forward strand.
ACCGTCAGCGATGCGCCCAGGAACGGGCGCACCTGAGCCACTCGTGGATCGGCTTACCACCGGCTCCGGGGCTGCCGAATACTCGCCGGCGAGCGCGAGCGCGCGGGCGTAAGTATCGACGTCAATCACCAGCCAGCCGGCGATCAGGTCCTGGGTCTCCGCGAAGGGCCCGTCGGTGACCGGGGGTCGGCCCTCCCCGTCGTAGCGGACCAACGTGCCCTCGGGCGAGAGAGCCTGGTGGTCGACGAACTCACGGGTGCCCTCGAGCCGGACGGCGAAGTCGGCCATGAACTGCACGTGGTCCTCGACCGGCTCAGGGGTCCATTGGTCCATCGGGACGGCGTTGAGGGCCTCGGGGGCGCCGCGGTAGTGCTTGTAGGAAACGCGACCAAGGCGAATCGGCTGGGATCACCGGCTACGAGCGATCGCGGACGGGCGCCGTCCTGCACCTCTGAGATGTGCCGAAGGCAAGGGCCCACCTCTCGCACCAGCCCTCGAGGAAGGCCCCGACGAACTAGCCGAGCGAGATCTGCCCCTGGGAAACGCTGATCTTCGCGGCCTGTAGCGGCTGCGCTGCCGGTCCGTTGGCCACCGAGCCATCCGCGATGTGGAACTTGCTCCCATGGCAGGCACAGTTGATCGTTCCGCCGGACACGGCGGCGACCGTGCAACCGGCGTGAGTACACACCGCGGAAAAGCCGACGAATTTACCGGCCGTCGGTTGGGCCACCACCACGCTCTGTGCCTCGAATATCTTTCCGCCGCCAACCGGGATGTCGGCCGTCTTGGCGAATGCCCCGGCGTTCGTCCCACCCCCGCCACTCCCCGGCGCTGTTGCCTTCGCCCCGGCGTTCGCGCCGTACGTTCGGCAGCCGGCCAGGGTGACAGCGACAGCAGCAATGCCGGTTTGGACAACCGCTCGCCGGGTGGGGTTGGTCTGCTCGCTCATGTCTTGCCCTTCGCCGGTCATAGTGTCAATCCGAACGTCCGGAAGAACCAGAGTCCCGCGGTCAACCACAAGCCGACAAACGCTGCGAAGACCAGGCCGCCCGCGATGGGTAGCGCCCAGGCTGGCGTGTCGCGCCGGCTGAGTATCAGCATCTTGGCGGTGAACGCTCCGTAGAGAAAGCAACCCAACACCGAGTGCACGAGTCCCCGGACGCCGAAGCTCTGGAAACCCAACGCGTACAAGCACTGCACCGCGACCGGAACCGAGACCAGCACGGCGACCCGACCAGACCATCGGTGGGCAAAGCCGATCCAGGTGGGTGCACGGACGCCGGGAACCTTGCCATACGTGACGAGGGCGGAAGCGGCCTGGATCAGCGCGAAGAGCAAGGCAACCGTGGCTAGCCACGCCTTGACTGCAACGGGCGATGAGAAGCCAGCAAGGTTCACCGCCACGCCGGTCGGCTTGTGCAGCCTGCCGTAGACACCGAGGCCGATCGACACGGCAGCACCGACGCCGAACGCGGTGAGAACGCCGAACAGTCCGCGGGACGTCTTGGCGGACCCGCCCCCGGCGACGGGTTGAGCCGGCAACGGCATCGAGTGCGGCGTGCCCATTTCTGCTCCTCTCGATGCTTCACCCAGGTGGCGGAAAATCTCCGGCGACGGCCGCTGCCTGCACGGTCGTGCCATCAACAGTGGCTAGCCGATTCTTCGGGTCAAGTCGGGGCGCAGGAACCCCTTTACCGTCCCTGATCTGCAGCCCGGTCTGGCCGCCGTCGGCACGAACGATCCAGGTGACGCGTGCCTGCGCCGCTGCAACTGTCGCCGTGTACAGACCTCCCGGCGGTGCGGTCACCTTCGCCGAAAAGGCAAGGCGCCGGCCGCCCACCGAAATTTCACCAGACACGGTGTCACCCCGCACGCGTCCGGTCAGGGCGTCTGCCGATTTACCGGTGAGCCTGACGACGCCTCCTTCAGCCCTTCCTCGCAGCCATGATTCGACTTGCGTTCCGTCGCACAGATACGCAACGCCTCGGTTTGCCTTGACGGCGATCGCGATGGATGCCTCGTGCCCCGCGGTCCATCCCGTGTAGGCCACCTGGGCCGGAAAGCCGCTGGCGATAGTAGGCGTCGCGGATGCAGTCGCCCTGGCCGTTGCTGTCGGGGAGGCAGACGTGCTCGCAGGCTGTGTCGGCGCGCTGGACGACACGGCTGGGTATGCGGCGGCGTTGACGGAGCGCACTCGCTTCGCCTTCGTCATGTTGACGGCGAACATACCGGCCATGAACAGGACGACGGCAAGCAACGTGAGAACTGGCCCGTGTTTCTTCACCGGCCCACCCCCCAAACTGATGTTATCGAAGCACATTCAAAGGCCCGTGGGAACTGTTGTCTAAGCCGAATCTGGCCCGCGGATCGCGCGAGCTTGCCGCCCTCACATTCCGCCGTCCGCGCGCTCCTGCCTCCCGACGCGATTCCGTCGGCGGCAAGATGCTGCGCGCGCAGCGAGGAGTCGAACATGGACGGCGACGACAGGA
>NZ_JAVHWM010000183.1:0-51517 GCF_032159765.1 Mycobacterium sp.
GCGGAGCACAACCACATAACATTACAACTGCATCACTTGTCACGGCACTCGACGCGCCTGTCACAATAGGTGCAATGTCCGAGCCATTTGAGCAGGAGCAAGCAGACGCGCAGTCGGCCCCGCCGGCGCCAGCACCGGATCGCTCATCGAAGTTGTGGTGGCGTGGCGTGCAGGCCACAGCGACTCGGCGATCCCTGTTGCTGACGGCGCTCGGCGGCTTGCTCATCGCCGGTATCAGCACCGCGCTGCCTGCCGCCGCGGACGATCCCGGCCGCCTCGTCGGGCTCTCGAAGACGGGCACCGCCGGCACCACCCGTGCCATCCAGGTATTCGACAAGACCGCCGTCGGTGACTGCCTGAACTGGCCCAACAAGGCTGCCGACCAGCCGTCGATCGTCAACTGCAAGGACGACCATCGCTTTGAGGTGGCCGGCACAGTAGACATGCGCAGCTTCCCGGGCAGCGAGTACGGGCCGAACGCAGCGGCGCCGTCGCCCGCACGGATTCAGCAGATCAGCCAGGAGCAGTGCCAGGCTTCGGCGAAACGGTATCTGGGCACCAAGTTCGACCCGAACAGCAAGTTCACGATCGGCTTGCTGTGGTTGGGCCAGAAGGACTGGGCCGAGCCCGGCGGGCGGCAGATGCTCTGCGGACTGCAGCTACCGGGTGCCAAGAACGATCAACAGGCATTCAAGGGCCACGTCGCCGATCTCGACCAGTCGAAGGTCTGGCAGGCGGGCACGTGTCTGGGGATCGAGACGAGCACGAACCAGCCCACGGACATTCCCACCGATTGCCCGGGTCCGCATGCGACAGAGGTCACCGGCGCCGTCAACCTCGGCGAGAAGTTCCCCGGTGGGGTCCCATCGGAAAACGATCAGGATGCGTACATCAAGGATCAATGCACCCGGATGACCGATGCATACCTGGCCCCAGTCGAGCTGCGTGGCACCACGCTGACGCTGATCTACAACACGATTTCGTTGCCGAGCTGGACGGCTGGCAGCCGCCAGGTGAGCTGCAGCATCGGCGCAACTCTCGGCAACGGTGGGTGGTCCACGCTGGTCGGCAGCGCGAAGGGGCCGTTGCTCATCAACGGGCAGCCGCCCGTGCCGCCGCCGGATATCCCAGCCGAGCGACTCAACATGCCGCCCGTTCCGTTGCCGCTGCCGACCGCGATCGACGCCTCGCAGCCGGGCCAGTCTCAGCAGGGGCAGCGGCCGCAGCAGACGTTGTCGCCGACCAACGGCGCACCGGCACAAAGCAACCAGCATCTGCCGAATGCGCCGGGGCCGCAGACCGTGCAGGCCCCCGCGCCGGGTGCGCCGGGTCAGGCTCCTGGTCCAGCGCAACCGCCACCCGCGCCACAAGAAGAGCCGGAGGGAGCGCCGCCGCCCTTCGGTGCTCCGCCACCACCTCCTCCGGCCGAACCCCCGGTTCCGGCGCCACCGCCGGCGGCCTAGCGGCATGGCCGTGCGGATGAGTCCGCAACGGTTCGATGAGCTGGTTTCCGACGCGCTCGACCTCATTCCGCCGGAACTCACTGCCGCGATCGACAACGTCGTCGTCCAGGTCGAGGATCGCCACGATGACGACCCGCACCTCCTCGGCCTGTATGAGGGCATCGCGCTTACCGAGCGCGATTCGTCGTACGCGGGTGCGCTTCCCGACATGATCACGATCTATCGCGAAGCGCTGCTGGACGTTTGCGACACTGAGTCCGACGTTGTCGAGGAGGTCGCGGTCACCGTGGTCCACGAAATCGCGCACCATTTCGGGATCGACGACGACCGGCTTCACGAACTGGGCTGGGCCTAGTTGGCGCGGCAGCCACAAGTTGTCGTGCCGTAGTGCTATGAACAGCTCATGGATCTCGGCTGCCGCCGATGCCGTGACGGCTGGGCGCACTGCCATGGCACGGTCATCATCCACGCGCTGAGCCGCGCGGAATGCACCGAACCCGATTGCGACGGCCCGGATCTGATCGCCCACGAGCTGCGCATCGACTGCGACGCGGCCGGTTGCCGATGCGGTCAGGCGACCGCGGTGGCCGTCTAAGGCCTCACCCCATCGGGTCGGCTGACTCCAGTTCCTCCGGTCGGGGCATACCCCGCGGATTCGGCATGAACGGCGGGCTGTGCTGACCCCATTGCACGCAACTCCAGCGCCCATCGGTGATCGATGCCAGGACTACCGACTCGGCGTTGGCGATGTGGTGCTCCACCACGAACGACCCGTCCACCCCTGCCAGTGTTGCGGCCGCCAACCGGATCGCGGCACCGTGGCTCACCACGACGATGTCGCCCGTCCAGTTGTCGTCATCGAGGTATCGCATCCTCAGGTCGGCGAGCACCGGCAGGTACCGGTCGAGCACCTGCGTGCCCGTCTCGCCGCCAGGCATCGCGGCCTCGAGTTCGCCGAGGTGCCAACGTTCGTACACGCTGTTGAAGGCAGTGACGGCCTCGTCGTCATTGCGCATCTCCAGATCGCCGACCTGGACCTCATGGATGCCCTCGACCGTTCGTGGCGCGATCCCCCACACCTCGCCGATCACCTCTGCGGTCTGGGTGGCTCGCGTGGCCACCGAGTGCACAAGCATGCCGGGGTTCCTGTCGAACTCGCGGGCGAAGCTGCGCGCCTGCGTGACGCCGTCGGGGGTCAAGGACGCGCCGGGTGGCCGGGTGTCCAAACGGCGCTCGACATTGCTGTGGGACTGGCCGTGCCGCAAGAGCACCAGGCGCCCGCTCATGACGACGCCCGCCTGGAGCTCGTGGGGCTGGCGTTGCGCAGGTTCTCGAGCCAATGATCGGCATCGTCCATCTGCGGTGGCCTGGCGCCTGCGACGGAACCGGTGGGCCACGAACCGAGGAATCGCACATCTGCACAACGACGATGCAGCGCTTTGAGTGCCTCAGCGACCGCTCCGTCGTCGACGTGGCCGACGCAGTCGAGGAAGAACAGGTACGTTCCGAGTTCCGTTCGGGTGGGCCGGGATTCGATCCTCGTGAGGTCGATGTCACGAATCCCGAACTCCGTCAGCGCGGCGACGAGCGCACCCGGTGAGTTGTCGATGCGCAGCACCACCGACGTGCGGTCGGCGCCAGTGCGAGCAGGTGGGCGCGCCGGCAGGCCGGCGAGTACGAAGCGTGTGCGCGCATTCGGCTCATCGACGACGCCGGATGCCAGCTCGGTGAGGCCGTGGTGTCGCGCCGCCAACGCGGTGGTCACCCCTGCGTCGGCCTTGCCCGCGCTGACGTCGACGGCTGCTGCGGCATTTGAGTTCGCAGGCACCAGTTCCGCACCAGCCAGGTGCTCCGACAGCCACTGCCGTACCTGCGCCGCGGCGACTGGGAACGCGGCGACGGTCGCCACATCGGCGGCCTGCAGGCCGTCGCGGATCACGATGCTGAATGCGACGTCCAAGGTGATCTCCGCGAACAGCCGCAGCGGCGCTCCGGAAGCCAGGCTGTCCAGCGTGGGTGTCACCGAGCCGTCGATGGAGTTTTCGATCGGCACGCATGCGTAGTCGGCGGAGCCGTTTCGCACCATGTCCAGAGCGGCGGCCGCACCATAGGCCGCGACGGACTCGACGGCGCCCGTTCCGGGGATCATGTTCTGGCTCGCCATGTGCTGTAACGCCGCTTCGGTGAAGGTCCCCTCGGGGCCCAGATAGGCGATGCGGGTCACCGTTAAACCCTATCCGCACCGATGAGCCGCTTGCGCGAAGAGCAAAAGACCGATGAGCCGCTTGCGCGAAGAGCAAAAGACCGATGAGCCGCTTGCGCGAAGAGCAAAAGGGCAAGCGGAAGGTAGGGCTTGCGCGTTCTTGGCCACTGTTATTAAGTAAGGCTTACCTCACTCGTGAAGGAAGGCTCGCCATGCCCGTCGCGTCCCCGCCGACCCCCTCAACCGCCGAACGGATTCGCAGCGTCTGCGTGCGGGCGAGCGGCGCGATGCTGGCGGTCGACGGCGTCCCACCCGCGACGACCCCCGTGCACCACCTGCTCGACGACGGGACGTTCGCCGTCACCGTGCGCGCCGACAGCCCCACGGCCAACGCTGTCGCGGACGTCGACGGTGTCGAGGCAATGCTCGAGTTGACCGACCACGCTCCTCTGCCGCTGCGCAGCCCGGTGCGCTCGCTGGTGTGGATTCGTGGCCGGCTGCGCCGGGTGCCCTCTCCGCTGGCTGCGGCGCTGCTCGACGTGATCGCCGAAGAGGATCCCAATCCGGCACTGCTGCAAGTCAATTCATCACCTGGCTGCGACAGCGACGACGTCTTGATGTGGTTGAAGACGGAGTCCGTGGTGATTGCCGACGCCACCGGCGCGGAGTCTGTGGCGCTCGCCGATCTGCTGTCGGCGCGGCCCGATCCGTTCTGCGCGATGGAATCATGCTGGCTTCAACACATCGACGCTGAGCATCGCGAGGTGGTCGACCTGCTCGCATCGCGGTTGCCGGCTCCGCTGCGGTCCGGCCAGGTCCGTCCGTTGGGTCTGGACCGCTACGGGGTGCGCCTGCGCGTCGAGAAGACGGACGGCGACCACGACGTGCGGTTGCCCTTTGCCGCTCCGGTGGACGATGTGACGGCGCTCGGGCGTGCGATCCGCGTGCTGATGGGCTGCCCGTTCCTCAACGGGCTGCGAGCGCGCAGGATGTAACCACCGAAGCAACTCCTTGCGGGCAGCTCCGGTCCGCGGACGGCTACGGTAGCTCCGGTGACCGAGCCCCCCGTCGATCCCAGCACCGCGGACCAGCAGCTGGATCGGCGCGCGTTGACGGTCGAGGTTTTCCTCGTCCTCGCGGTGACATTCGGAATGTCGGCGATCAGCTCTGCACTGCAGCTCGTCGACTCTGTCTTGCGGACGTTGAGCAAGCAGAAGATCCCTTTGATCGAGCGACGGTCGTACTTCGACCTGGTCGACCTGGGATTGAATCTCACCTACGTTGCGCAATTGGTGGCTTGGGGCCTGCTGGCGCTGTACCTGTTGTGGCGCAGCGACATTGGACCAAGTCGCATAGGGCTGAAGCGATTCCGCCCGCGGTCCGACGGGCTTGGGGGCGTCGGTTTGGCCGCATTGATCGGCATTCCGGGGCTCGGTCTGTACGTGGTCGCGAGGTTGCTTGGCCTCAGCGCGACCGTGGTGCCGACCACGCTGACCGACACCTGGTGGCGGATCCCCGTCTTGGTCCTTGCCGCCTTCGCCAACGGGTGGGCCGAGGAAGTCATCGTCGTCGGGTACCTGATGACGCGACTGCGTCAACTCGGCCGCAGCGATACCCAAGCGGTGGTGCTCTCGAGTCTGTTGCGCGGGGCCTACCACCTCTACCAGGGTTTCGGTGCGGGGCTGGGCAACTTCGTGATGGGTGTCGTCTTTGGCGTCGTGTGGCGACGCACAGGCCGGCTCTGGCCCCTGATCGTCGCGCACGGGATCATCGACACCGTCGCGTTCGTGGGATACGCGCTGGCGGCGGGTCATCTCGGCTGGTTGCCGTGATGTCGTGCGCGACGTTGTTCTGCTCCTCGCGTCCGCGGTCCCCCCGTAGATTGTTCAGGTGAGCGACGACTGGCCAGCCGGCGGCAATCCGCCGACCCGTAGGCTTCCGTCGCCTCCTGACGGTGGCGCTGAGCCGTCACAAGTCATCCGCCGACCACCGGGGTACCGCCCGCCATCATCGGCGGCCCCGAGGCCTCCGCCGACCAAGCCGATGCCCGTACTGCCACCCGACTACCGGCCGCCACCGCCCGCGTACTCGCCGCCGCCCCCACCGCCGCCGGTTTTCCGGCAGCCTTCGTGGCAACAGCCACCCCCACGACCCGCGCCGCCCAAGCCGCCGCGCAGGCGGCGCCGCCGGGGTCGCTGGATCGCGCTGGCAGTGGTTCTCGCGCTGCTGATATTGATCGGCTTTCCCATCGGGTTCGGGCTCTGGGTGGACAGCTCCCTGCGCAGGGTTCCCGTGCTCGCCGACTACGAGGGCCGGCCCGGACCCGGTGACGGTACAACCTGGCTGTTCGTCGGTTCGGACAGCCGCAAGGACCTGACACCGGAACAGCGCAGCGAGTACACCACCGGAGACGAAGCCCGCAACGGGCTGACTGACACGATCATGATCATCCACGTGCCTGCGCTCTTTTCCGACACGCCACCGACCGTGGTCTCGATTCCGCGCGACTCGGCTGCCGACATTCCCGGATACGACACGAACAAGATCAACTCGGCGTTCTCGCTCGGCGGTGGGGAACTGCTCGTGAAGACGGTCGAGGGCAAGACCGGCATTCGCATCGACCACTACGTCGAGATCGGCTTCGTCGGCGTCGCCGATGTGGTCGAAGCTGTCGGCGGTGTCCCCATCTGCCTGGCCCAGGATGTCGACGAGGACGACTACGTTCCGATCCATCTCAAAGCGGGATGCCAGACGCTCGACGGACGCACCGCGTTGGCATACGTCCGCACGCGGTACGCGTTCGCCAATGCCGACCTGCAGCGGGTCAAGAACCAGCGCGAATTCCTCTCGGCATTGCTGCACCGGGCGGCCAGCCCGGCGATCTGGCTGAACCCGTTCCGATGGTTTTCGGTGTCGAGCGCCGTCACCGATTCGCTGACCGTCGATGAGGACGCTCATGTGTGGGACCTCACCCGACTCGCCTGGGCGCTGCGCGGGTCGCCGGTGATGCTGACCGTGCCGGCGGCGTCGTCCGGTGACTATCTCGCGTGGAACGACGAGGACGCTGCGAAGCTCTTCACCGCGATCAAGAACGACGACCCGATTCCGCCGGAGCTCCTCGAGCAGCCCTAGCCGCCCGGCAGCTCCGACAGGCCGCGCTGCAGCCATTCCTTGGTCCGGCCGGGGTGGTTGGTCGCTATCCAGCCGACGCCTAGATCACGGCAGAATTCGACGTCCGCGAGCTCGTCAACAGTCCAGCAGTAGGTGGCTCGGCCCTGTGCGGCGGCTCGATCGACGAGTTCGGGGTGCTCGCGCAGGGTTTGAATCGACGGCCCGACGGCGGTGGCGCCGACGGTGGTCGCCGCGCTGCCGCCGAGGTAGCGGGAGGTCTCGCCGAGCAGAACCGTTGGCAGCATCGGCGCCGCCCGCCGGATCCGCCAGACCGCAGCTGCCGAGAACGACATCACGACGGCGCGGGACCGGTCCGCTGACGCCGGCGAGGCGATCCCGTAGCGGTGCAGCAGCGCCAGCACCTTGTTCTCGACCAGCGATCCGAACCGGACCGGGTGCTTTGTCTCGATGAAGATCTTCACTGGACGGCGCCAGTCGAGGACGAGTTTGACCAGCCCGTCCAGCGTGAGCAGCCCGGTGTCGCCCTGCGCGGTGTCCGCTTGCCTGCTCGCGTGCCAGGCGCCGTAATCGAGGGCGCGCAGTTCTGCCAGCGACATCTCGCTGACCGCCCCAGAACCGTTGGACGTCCGGTCCACCCTGCGGTCGTGGACGCACACCAGGTGACCGTCGCGGGTCAGCCGGACGTCGCATTCCACGCCTTCGGCGCCTTGCTGCAGCGCGAGTTCGTAAGCGGCGACCGTATGTTCGGGACGGTCTGCCGACGCGCCCCGGTGCGCGACGACGAAAGGATGCGCGGCGTCGCCAGACGTCATACGGCTATGCTGCCGGTTCCTGCCCTTCAGGCTCAACTGCGGCACGGGATTCGCGGCGCGATTCTTTGTCGTCGGCGACCACCAACCAGCGGCGCGTGGCGCGCGCCACCGGCACGGCGTCGATTGCGTTGACCAACCGCATCGTGATCACCACGGCCGCCATCGCGAGCACGTTGGCGACGACGAAGCCGATGGTGTTGTCGGCGACAGCCTGCGTGTCGCGCGCGAAGAACCTCATCACGAACGCGTACACCGACACGACAGTGCTGACCACGAACACGGTCTCCCACGTCCAGATCAGCCGGCGCAATCGGTCGTAGGTTCCCTCGACCTTGGCCAGTTCGACGATGTAGGTGAGCGGCCACACCAAGTTGACGATCGGAATGAGGCAGCCGGCGCGCATCGCCCACACCCGGCGCGGATCGCCATCCTCGAAACGTCGGAATGCCGTGGCGCGCCGGGCGATCAGCCACTCGGTCAACAGGACCGCGCAACCCACCACCGCGACTATCGCTGCAATGCTGACGCCGATGGGCACCCAGGTTCCCAACCAGGCGACGACCGAGTCCAAAAGCACGTCCCTGTTGATCATCAGCAGCACGTAGCGCCCGACGTACAGCAGTGCCGCGACGCCCAGAATCGCGACGGTGGTCAGCAACATCGCGCGAACGGCCCGCGATGACGGGGCCCACCGCGGTGCTTCGGCCTGGGGCGGTGCGAACTGGGTGGCGGGGTCGACGAGACCCCACCTGGGAATGAACGGATAACGGGGAGTGGGCCCCAGAGCGCGGTGGCGACGGCGTGGCGACGGCCCGAATCCAGGTCGTACGGCAATCCATCGATACCCGGTCGGCGGCCGCGACCCGGTGCGCGCGCGTGTCGGCGGCGGCAACGGCTTGCGTGCGGTGGGTGTCCACGTGGGCGGCGGCGTCGGGGGCGGCGCCGAAACGTACGGCGCTAACAGCGCGCCATGGCACCGGGGACACCACTGCCGCTGGCGGTCACGCACGTTCCACCGCGTCGCACAACGCGAGCACACCTGGATCACCCGACCAGGGTAAGCCAGTTTTCCGCGGACGTTCAGGCGGTGCCTGCGCCGCGGCGGGCGATGATCACCCCCCGAGGGATCGGGCGGCCACAGCTATCTCAGGCGAGATCTGCTTATCCACAACTCCAGTCAAATCGTCCACAGGGGGACGGTCGCGGCTAGTGACCTGAGCAGGCTACATAGGGTAGCCGCTGGCGGCCTGTGGATAACGGGGCCGCTGCGGCCAGGTCCAATCAACAGCCGAGGGATTAGCGCCAGCGAAATGCGTTGACTAGCTAGGTACTTGACGACGTGAGTCGCACGGCTGGCACGATTTTCGCTGGCGTGACTGAGCGGTTATGATCGCGTCACAAGGTGGTGTGACACATCTCACTGGGGGCGAACTTGAACGTGCAGACAGGGGGCCGCTGATGGCGGCTCATCCGATCGGATCGAATCCCTCTGAGTGGAACCCGTCGGCGCACGTCTATACGCGATCGCAGATGACGTCCGCGTTGCGTGCGGCGCTGATCGCGTTGGTTCTGATGGCGATTCTCGCCGTCATCGTCTTGCTCTGATCCGGCCCGACTGGCCGGTGACGCCAGTCGGCGTCACGCGGGCGGATAGACGCCCATCTGCTTGCCCTTGTCTGTCTGCCAGAAGATGTCGGCGATTTCATCGATTGTCTTCAGCAGCTTCTCCGCGGCGGCGACGTCGAGCGACTTCTTCACGTCACCCGCACCGTGGACACCGTCCCAGAACAGCTGATGCAGGTTGGGGAATTGCTCGAAGTGGTCCTTGGCGAAAAAGTCCGCCCACAACACCATCAGGTGATGCTTGACCTCCTCGGCGCGCTGCTCCTTGATGATGATCGCGCGGGCCTTGAAGTGATCGTCGTCGGAGTCGTGGTATTTCTGAAGCGTTTTCAGGCACGAGAGCGCCTCGATCTTGGCCTGCGCCGGGTCGTAGACGCCGCAGTACAGATCGCAGTGGGCATGGGCAGGAGTGGCATTGGAGAAGAGTCGATGCAGCATGGTTTTGAACCTACCCTCTAGGGATGCGGCGAAACCATACGTATCGAGCCTGGCCGCTGCGCCGGTTCGCGGTCGTCGAGGACTCCATGCGCCCCGCCCTCAGTCCTGGTGACGGACTACTCGCCCTCCGCGGTGGCGCTGTTCGGCGCGGTCAATTGCGTGTGTTTCGTGATCCGATGCTGCCGTCGCAGTGGCTCGTCAAGCGCGTCGGCGGAGTGCGTGGCGGCGGTCGCCGCGCCATATTCGAGGCCCACTCTGACAATCCCAATGCACCCGGTGTCGTCGACTCGCGGCAGTTCGGGTGGGTGCGGGCGGTCGGCTCCTATCGCGTGTTGTGGACAGTGCATCGACGCGAAAGCTGACCCGCCATGTCTCGGTTCATCAGCCGTTAACGCTCGTGTCGGCTTGCGCGCCGGCTGCCAGCACGTCATTCTGACCGCACCGACCCAGCGGTGTGTCACTACGCACCCTGGATCGAGAGGGCGGAGGCGGATGTGAGTACGGGATCCGGCCGGGCCATCGAGGTGGCCCCGTTCCATTCGCACGGCGCTCTGAAGGGCTTCGTCGTGTCCGGCCGCTGGCCTGATTCCACGAAGGAGTGGGCGCAACTTCTCATCGTGGCGGTCCGGGTCGCGTCACTACCGGGATTGCTTTCCACGACAACGATTTTCGGTGTCCGCGAGGAATTGCCCGAAGAACCTGAACCCGGCACCGTCGGCCTGGTCCTCGCAGAGGGCCCGGTTGTCGGTGAATCCGCCCTTCCGCCAGGCCATTTCGCTGAGTACACGCCGCCAGCATTGATGATGCTGCACCCGCCGTCAGAAACTGTGCCGTCGTTGCCGGAATGCACCGGCGCAGCATCGGGCTGCGTGCTGCTGCCCGGCCTGCCCCACCTCGGGCTCGACCATCGTGCCGCGTGGGTGGAAGCCGAGGCCGACGGGACGGTCACGTCGATGGTCAGTCGCGTGGGCGTCGATCCAATCAGTCACCCCGACACGGCCATTCTGGCGATGCTGCTTGCGGCATAAGGACATTCGAAGCGCACGATACGGGCACCCGAAATCTCCTCCTGGCTGGCGTACGGCTTCGTCAGCCGCTAACGTCGACTGCGTAAGCGAAGGGGAGTAGCCCCCAATCGCCGTGTCGACACACTGGCGCAAGCCCGGCCGGCGAACCGCACCTGCGGGAGCTTTGCTCCTCACGTCTGCGGTGGGCGAGACCTTCGACCCGATGCCCGGCATCGCCAAACGCGGTGGCGGGCGACGCGTCGAAAGGTCGCCATGCTCACCGGACTACTTATCAGCCTCGGCGTCGTCTTTGTCGCCGAGCTCGGCGACAAGTCACAGCTGATCTCCATGACCTACGCCCTGCGGCACCGCTGGTGGGTGGTGCTGTCCGGGGTCGCTATCGCGGCCCTGCTGGTGCACGGCTTGTCGGTGCTGATCGGCCATTTCCTCGGCCTGACCCTGCCGGAGCGACCGATCGCGTTCGTAGCTGCGATCGCCTTCTTCGGGTTCGCGATCTGGACGTGGCGGGAGCGCCCCGACGGCGGCCCGGCTCCGGATGCCCCGGAACGCCGGTTTGTCTTGCCTGCCGTGATCTCGTCCTATGTGCTCGCAGAGCTCGGAGACAAGACGATGCTCGCGACCGTCGCATTGGCAAGCAAGAACAACTGGGCCGGCGTGTGGCTGGGCGCGACGATCGCGATGGTGCTGGCCGACGGATTGGCGATCGCGATCGGGGCTCTGCTGCACCGTCGGCTGCCCGAGCGACTTCTGCACAGCGTGGCCAGTGTGCTGTTTCTGCTGTTCGGCCTGTGGTTGTTGTTCGACGCGGCACTCGGCTGGACGACGGCCGCCGTCGTTGTGACCTCGACGACGGCAGCGCTGACCCTCGGTGTCGCGGCCGTGGTGGCCGTTCGGCACAGGCGAGCCGCATCCGAAGTGACGGGTTGACGGCGTCGCCCTCACCCGCGAGTTTGCTGCGCAGGCCCCCTGCGCGTCCGGTCCCGTATGCGCAGCCTGAACGCGCCGTGTCCTCAGCTGTCGACAGCAAACCGTGAGGCGGGGACACCGCCGACACCGGCAATAGCCGCCGAGAATGCGGTTTTCGTTGCGTGCGAGAGGACATCGAGCGGTTGAGACGCGCTGTGCTGTCGAGACCGAAAATTTGCCCCTGACAGCCAGACACCAGCCCGCCCGGCAACGCGGAGCAGCGGCCGAAACGCCCACGCCAGCGCGGAATTTCTACACCTGCGACAATATTCCCGGCTGGATTCTCTTGGTTCCGGGCAAAACACTCGCTACCATAGTCAGCAAATCTATTGCGGGTACTTAACTGGTGCAGTTTTTGGAGGTCATTTGATGAGCACGACGTTCGCAGCCCGACTGAATCGGTTGTTCGACACGGTATATCCGCCCGGTCGAGGCCCGCATACGTCTGCGGAGGTCATCGCCGCGCTTAAGGCTGAGGGCATCACGATGTCCGCCCCTTACCTGTCACAGCTGCGCTCCGGCAACCGCACGAACCCCTCCTCGGCGACCATGGCGGCCCTTGCCAACTTCTTCCGGATCAAGCCCGCTTACTTCACTGACGACGAGTACTACGACAAGATCGACAGCGAACTGGCGTGGCTCGCGGACATGCGTGACGAGGGTGTCCGACGAATTGCCGCACGCACCGTAGGACTGTCCAGCGAGGCCCAGGACGACCTTGTGGCCAGGGCAGAAGAACTGCGCCGCCAGGAACACCTCGACCGTTAGCCAGGCCGGCGTCAGTCCGAGACCCTGCGAAGTTCTGCGTCTTCGCTCGAACGCTTGGCGCTGCGCGCCCCAATCGCTTGACGCGATCGGTCACCGTTGCCGTTGAGGCTGCGGTAGTGCCGCGCGATCTCCAGAATCCATTCTCGGTCCGAATAGCCTTCGGGCTGGCGCAGCCAGGCTAGCCCCGGGAAGCTCGCCGATTTGGTTCCCTCGCCCCCGCTGTCGTCAATCCATCGCGCGATCGCCAGTGCCTGTTCGGTCGGGCTGACTTGTGGCTTGTCCCTGTCTGACGAGGACAGGCGGCCGGCGCGCGCCTGTGCATGGGCGGCCGTCGCCTCCAGGAACAGCCCATCGGAGATCAACGACATCTGTTCGGCGAGTTGAAAAGTCAACGGACCGTGCGGCCGGACCCCGACACCCGCGTCGGGCTGACGGGCATTAAGCTCCATCAACAGCGGCTCGATCGTTCGCATCTCTCGCCGGGCGCCGATCCAGTCCTCGACACTGGGCAGCAGAGAGCCAGTGGCGACAATCAGCATCGCGGTCGCCAACAATGTGATGGCCGAACCGACCCCGATGATCGGGGTCGAACCCACCGCCCGCAAGAAGAAGAAGCCGCTCGCCAACACCAAGAGGCCGATGCCGACGCTGAACACGAAGAGGGCTCGGCCGCGGCGGCTGATGTTGGAGTAGCGCATCCCGGCCCACACCACGATCGTCAGGGCCACCAGCATGTACAGCAGCGGGAGCAGCCACGGCAGCGACGTGTGCTCGTTGAGGTTGCGCCGCAGAAACTCCCGTGGCGCCATCTCCGGTTGAGGCCCGTCCACAAAGAACAGCACCACGCTGATCGTCGCGATCACCGCCGCGATCCCGTAGTTCAGCCAGGCCAGGCGCCGCATCACGACGGGTCGCTTGCCCGACCCCACGGTCGTGATCATCACGCAACTGGCAGCGGCGCACAGGGTCAGCGCGATCTGCGACAGCGCGATCGAGATGTTTGGCCAGCGCATCAGTGTGTCGACAAGCAGGGTGACCGGTTCCCAGTTCAGGGCCGCGACGAAGGCGAGGCTGCCGAGTGCGAGCATCATCGCCGCGCTCACCACCGATTGTTTGTTGACTACCGCCCAGCCCACCCGGAGTCCAGTGGCCACCCCGAGCAGTCCGGCGATGACCCAGATGATCACCCGAAGGCCTCCCCGAGGCGCACCTGGACAATCGACGACCGGTCAGAGCGAAGCCGTCCCAACCGATAGGCGAGCAACGCCGCGAAATCCTCAGCCTCTTGTTCGAGGTCCTCGCCGGAGGGGCCCATACACCCGGTGCGTTGGTGGAGCATGTAGCGGATAAGCTCGTCGCTCACAAACACAGTGCTGTCGCGGGCGGCCTCCTCCACCGAAATCCCCTCATGTCCGAGGACCAGATGGCCGAGTTCGTGGGCCAGAGTGCGATCCCAAGCAGGCAGCCCCTGCTGAATCATGAAGACATCGTGGTCGGAGTACTGCCGCCATTGGCCGCACACGCCCGGCGGGAGTTCTTCCATCTGAATCTCGATCGGCCGCTCGCGGTTCTCGGCGACAGCCTGCACGAGTCGCACGATCGACACCTCGCCACGACGGGGCGACAAATGCAGCACGGACGACACCGCGCCTGCAACCCGTCGGCTTGCAGGCATCGCGCCCCCTTTCAGATCGTCGGTGTCCTGCCGGGGCCGGCTAGCGCAGGAAGCGGGCTATTCCTTGCGCCCTGATGATGTGCCCGGCTCTGGCCTGCCGATACCCGATAAAGCCTCCGCCAATCGTGACGAGCAGAATTCCGATGACACCCGGCAGGGCGATCGACGTGATCTGAGCGATCCCGGCGTTGCGCAGGTACTCGCTGTAACCCGCCCGGAAGGCCACCGGTTCGCTGAGTTGGGCAACCTCACTCTTCGGTGCAGGGGCGGGCTGCGACGGCTCCCGTGGGGGATCGCCCCCCGGCGCAGACGGCACCGGTGCCGGAAAGCCCAGCGGCGCCTGAGGTAGATCCATGCCGGCCGGGGCGAGGTCTGCCGGAAGGTTGCCGGGCGTCAGTGACACCGCAACCTGATCGCTTAGTTTCGGCACGCCCGGCACAGGCGCGCCGGGGAAGAGACCGCCCAACGGGATCGTCGGCACCACCACATCGGAAAGCAACGCCGGGACGATGACGTCGGACAGCAAAGGGGGCAGCCTGACGTCGTCGAGTAGCGGTGTGATCACGAGTTGGGTGAGCGGAATTTGCTGCGTCACCGAATCGAGGATCGGCACGATCGCCGGCGGCAGTAGTTGGGGTACCAGCGGCTGATCAAGGTCGATGGGCAACGTATCGGGCAACGGGTTCTTGATGACGAGCGGTGGTCCCGTCTGCACGCCGGGTATCAGCGGCGGGAGCGTGATCGATCGCGGTGCAGGGGGAGCGACGATCTGTTGGGCCGATCCCACGTCCTGCAGCCCAGGCTGCTCGGAGGGGAGCGTCGGGGTGGGCAGCTGTGGCGCCGGGTTGACGCCCGGCAGGTTGATCGGCCGCCACTGAGGGAACTCCAGGTTCGGCGGCGTGATCGGGCGCCACTGAGACAGATTGTTGAGGTCGGGCAGGTTCAGCGGGCCCAGTCGCGACGGGAGGTTGATCTTCGGCACGGAGATCGGTCCCGCAATGTGGGTCGTGTACATCGGCGGGTGGTTTCCGCCGTGCCCTGGCGCAGGCGAGTCCGGCTCGGAAGGCGTCCCCGGCTCCGAAGGCTTCCCCGGCTCGGAAGGCTTCCCCGGCTTGGAAGGCGCCCCCGACCCGTCGTTGCTCGGGCGGTCGGGTTTGGCGAACGCAACGCCGCCGGTTCCGCCCATCGTGAGGCCGCCCGCGACGACACAGGCAACTGCTGCGTAGCGCATCGACGAACGATCCACCATGCCCCTCACTACACCCGTGTTTCCAGTGCTGCAGGATGCTCAGCGTGGTGCCATTGTTGCACATCCGGGCGATCAGATTTAATTCGCGAGCAATCTGGTTGTAGCTCTGACGTTGGCAAAGGCCCCGCTGGGCGCGGGCGATAGGGTGGGGCGCGACGAATCGCGATGTCTAGCCGAGAGACCGGGAGGCGACCGGGGATGGGCCTGTTCACCAAGCGCAAGAGCCGGGCGACCCGACGCGCCGAGGCCCGGGCGTTGAAGCGGCGAGCGAAGTGGGACGCAAAATACGCCGCCCGCAACGAAAGACGGCGCATTAAGTCGACCGAACGCTCGGCAGGCAAGGCGCTGCGAGCCCAGTTGAAGGCGCAGCGCGACAGTGACAAAGCCGCGGTGAAGGTCGCCGTTACGAATCTCAAGGCGGCGCAGGAGGGCAAGCTGCTGTCGCCGACGCGGATCCGGCGCACGCTCACAGTCACGCGGCTGTTGGCGCCGGTGTTGGTGCCCATCACGTACCGCGTTGCGATCGCCGCGCGGGGCTGGCTTGACGAGCGGCGGGCCGAGCGGCTCGGGGTGCCCGTGGGCGAGCTCGGCCAGTTCTCCGGTCACGGCGCGCGGTTCTCGGCCCGCATCTCCGGCGCTGAGCAGTCGATGCGCCTCGTCGCCGAGAAGAATCCCAAGGACGCGGAGACGAAGCAGTTCGTCGCCGCCATGAGGGAGCGCCTCGCTGACCTTGCCGCAGCCGTCGCCGCGGCCGAGAGTATGCCGCAGACGCGGCGCCGGGCCGCCCACGCGGCGATTTCGTCGGAGCTGGACGGCATCGACGCCGATTTGTTGGCCCGCCTGGGGCTGCATTGAATCAACCGCGTCGAGGGGGGCCCGCAGCGATTCTGCGCGGCTCGTCGATCGCACTTCTGACCGTGTCGCTCGCAGTGGCAGCGCACGCCTTCGCCGGCGGCGTGCCATCGGGGGGCGGCATCGCGCTGTTGATCCTGCTGGCGGGCACCATCGGTGCGATGGCTGCGATCAAGGACTCCGCAGGCGGGGCCACGGCGTTAGTCCTGATGCTCACCACCGGCCAGATCCTCGGCCATCTTGTGCTCGCCTGCGGCGCGCACGCGCACACCGACCACAGCACGCTGACGCCGGCAATGATTGTTGCCCACGGCGCTGCGGTCGTTCTCGGGGCCTTCCTGATCACCGCCGGGGGCCGGTTCTGCCAGCTGGTCTCGACGGCAGTGCGGGCGCTCGCGGCTCCGTCGTTGCGGCCGGTGCGATTGCTTCGCGGGCTCGTCACCACGTCCGACCAGCCGTTGTTGTCGCTCGTCTTGGTGGGCTCGTCGTTGTCGTATCGCGGGCCGCCGGTCAGCCTTGCCCGCTGACCAATCGCCACGACGATACGAAAGAGACAATCGAATGACACGCATTTCCAGGGCGCTTCCGCGCGCCCTCATTTCGGCCGTTGCCCTGCCTGCCGTCATCACGGTCGGCATGATCACGGGCACTGGCCTCGCGTCGGCGCATGTTGTGGTCGAGGCAGAACACCCCGCTCCGGGCAAATGGGCGGTGATCACCTTCGAGGTACCGAATGAGTCGGAAAACGGCTCGCTCACAACACAATTGAATGTGGCGCTGCCGCAGGGCACGCCAGCGTCGGTGGAAACCATGCCGGGCTGGACGGCAAAGCTCGACGGCGACGTCGCTGCCGGCACCGTCCGCTCCGTCACCTGGACGGCGGCTCCCGGGACGGGGATCCCAGTGGAGCAGTTCGCGCTGTTCCGGTTGTCGGTGAAATTGCCGAACACTGACAAGGCGACTTTTCCTGCAGCGCAGACGTATTCGGATGGCACTGTGGTCAAGTGGGATCAGCCCGACACACCGAACGGGGGCGAGCCGGAACACCCGGTGCCGACGTTGGAGCTCTCCGCGCAGACTCAGCAGCCAGAGCGTGACTCGACGGCGCTGTGGCTGGCGATCGCGGGTTTGGTCGTCGGTTCTGTAGGTGTCGTACTCGCAGTGCTCCGGTTCCGGCGGGGCACGTGAGGCTCGTCGCCCTGGTGGCGGGGCTGCTGTCGGTCGCGATTGCTCTCGCGCCGACAGCAGCCGCGCACGCCGCCCGCATTGCGTCTGATCCCGCCGAAGGATCCCGGCTGACCAGTGGCCCAGCGCAGGTCAGTGCGACCTTCAATGAGCCGATTCAGCCGGGGTTCGACACGATGACGCTCGTCGGCCCGGACAACAATCTGTGGTCCACCGGCGACGCGCGGGTTCAGGGTGCCGTGGTCAGTGTGGCCCTACGCCCTCTCGGCCCGGTGGGCCGCTACACAATCAACTACCGGGTGACCTCCGCCGACGGACACGTGGTGACCGGGTCGTGGTGGTTCGAACTGACCACCCCGGGCACCGGTACGCCGGGGCCGCCGGTTACGGCCGAGTCCACGAAAGCCGCGGGCATCCCCATCTGGCCGTTCCTGGTGGTCGGTGCCCTGAGCATCGTGATCGTCGCCGCCTGGGCGGCCCGCCGCGCAATGCGGCGCTGAGATGGGCGCCGTCGTGCGCATCGTGGCGGACACCGCGGCGGTCGCCACGATCGGCTTTGCGATCGTCCCTGCGCTTGACACCGGTCGCCGACGGGATGAGCTGGCCTTGGCTTCGGCGGGTCCGCTGATCGTGACCAGCGCGGTATGGCTGGTTGCGGAGGCTCTTCGCCTGGCGACGTCCGCCGCCGAAGCGGCCGCGGTGCCACTGCCGCGGCTGTCCGCGTGGACGGCCGCGGAGTTCGCGTTGCACACCGGCGCCGGACGCGCGGGGCTTCTCAGCGCGGCAGCCGCGGCGACAGTCTGCGGTCTCGCGGCGCTCGCGGTCGGTCGGTCGCCGTCGGCCCGGCTGGCGACGGCGGGGGCGGCAGGCGTTGGCTTCGCGGCCCGCGCGATGGCCGGCCACCTATCCGAAAACACGTGGGGCGCCTTGGCGATCGCGGTGCATGCGATCGCCGCAGCCATTTGGTGCGGAGGGTTGGTTGCGCTCGCGGTGACGATCCGTCATCGGGGCCAGTGGGCACGTGTGCTTCCGAGGTTCTCTGCGATATCGCTGGTATGTGTCGCGGTGGTGCTCGCCACCGGGATCGTCGGTGCGCTGCTGGCCGCCGGTCCGCCGACGGTGTGGTACGAAACCACCTACGGGCGCTTGTTGCTGGCCAAGGTTGTGACGCTGCTCGCCCTCGTCGTGCTCGGGTGGCGTAACCGCACCGTATGGGTTCCGGCCGCGCGGTCCCACAGAGTCAGCGCCGGGATGTCGCAGCGGAAATCGGTCGCAGAACTCACGCTGATGGCGCTGGCGCTGACTCTTGCGGCCGTGCTCGCGGTGACCGGATGAGGGAGCGCGATAGCCGCTGGCATGATGGGTACCCTGCGAGACACTGCGAAGGAGCCCCGTATGGCAGACGAGCAGGATCGACCAGACGAGCCGCGCGAGGACACTCCGCCGGGCGTCGACCCGCCACCCTCGGAACCGAAGCCTCCCGTCAAACGCAGTCCGGCTAAGGCCGCCAAGAAGGCCCACGCGAAGGCGGCGAAGAAGGCCTCGCCGCCGAAGAAGACACCTCCCAAGGCCAGCAAGGCTGCAAAGGCAACGCCGGAGAAGGCCACCGCGAAGAAATCGCCTCCGCCGGCACCGGCGAAGAAGGCGCCTCCGCCGCCACCCCCGAAAAAGGCGCCGCCGCCACCAACAGCGGTCAAGCCTTCTGTGCCAGCGCCGCCGCCACAGAAGATCGCCGAAACGTCACCGCCGCGGGCCGGCAACGACGGCCAGCAGCCGTCCGCTGCGGTCAACCAGATTGCCGCACAAGCCAAACAAGCAGTCGACACGGCCGGCGACACACTCGGCAGCGCGATCGCCGCCTATTCGCGAGTGCGGGCCACGGTCGTCTTGGCGGCGACCCTGTTGGCGATTCTGGTCATCCGCCGGTTGCGGCGACCGGAAGACTAATGTCACGCCAACCTGCTTGACGTCGGAATCTTGGGAATCATAGCTATTTTCGAGGAATACGCGGCCGAAGCCCGGGAGCGCTGGGGCGGCCCGCTAGATTCGACGCCGTGACCAACCCGGTAGAACCGAAAGCCACCGCGGACCTCGTCGACGAGATCGGCGTCGACGTTCGAAGTTGTGACACCCAATTTCGACAGTTCGGCGGCCAGGTGATGTTCGCGGGGCCGATTCACACCGTGCGGTGCTTCGAAGACAACGCGCTGCTCAAGTCGGTGCTGTCCGAACCCGGTCACGGCGGGGTGCTGGTCATCGATGGCGGGGCCTCCCTGCACAGTGCGCTCGTTGGCGACGTGATCGCGGGACTGGGCCAATCGAACGGGTGGGCCGGGATCATCGTCAACGGCGTGGTGCGTGATACGGCGGCCCTGCGCAACATCGACATCGGCATCAAGGCGCTCGGCACCAACCCGCGCAAGAGCGCCAAGACGGGCGCGGGGGAACGCGACGTCGAAGTCGATTTCGGCGGAATCGCGTTCGTGCCAGGCGAAGTCGTCTACAGCGATGACGACGGCATCGTCGTCGTCGGCGGGTAACCGACGACTTTCGTGAGTCAGGCCAAAACCGCCTCGACACGTGCGGTCTGCCGGGAGAAGTGCAATGCCTCGTCGTTGACCTTGCCGTGCCTGATCAGCCGCAGGTCGAGCAGGTAATTCTGTTTCAGCCGCCACGGAGCGCGCGATCCGGCCTTGGGCAGACTGTCCAGCGCCCTCAGCACATACCCCGGGGTGAAGTCCATCAGCGGGCGCTCGTCGACCGAATCACCCGGATGTTCCGGCACCACGGTGTCGTAATTCTCGGCGTCCATGTAATTCAGTACGCGGCAGACGAATTCGGATACCAGGTCGGCCTTGAGCGTCCATGACGCGTTGGTGTACCCGATCGTGAATGCCATGTTGGGCATGCCCGAGAGCATCATGCCCTTGTAGGTCATCAGCCCGGTGAGGTCCACCGGTACGCCGTTGCGCAGGATCGCCGCACCGCCGAACAGCCGGAGGTTCAAACCCGTTGCGGTAACGATGATGTCGGCTTCGATTTCGTCGCCCGAACCAAGCTTGATGCCCGTGGTCGTGAATCGATCGATGGTGTCGGTCACGACGTCGGCCTGGCCCTTGCGGATCGTCTTGAACAGATCGCCGTTGGGTGCAAGGCACAGGCGCTCGTCCCACGGGTTGTACTTGGGGCCGAAATGCTTTGCAACGTCATAATCTTCGGGGAGGCGACGCTTGGCCATGGTCATCAGCTGCTTGCGCATGAAGTTGGGAAAGCGGCGGCTGAGCCGGTAGGTGAAACTCTGGTACCCGATGCTCTTCCACCGATTCACCACATAGGCGAGCTTCGGCGGCAGGATCTTCATCGTCCGCACCGCGAAGGGATCGATGTCGGGGAGCGACCCGATGTAGGTCGGCGAGCGCTGCAGCATGGTCACGTGGCCCGCACCCGAATTCGCAAGGGCGGGAATCAATGTCACTGCGGTCGCGCCACTGCCGATAACGACGATGCGCTTGCCCTGGTAGTCAAGGTCTTCTGGCCAGTGCTGCGGATGGACGATCGTTCCGCCGAAGTCCGCTGCGCCGGGGAACTCGGGAGTGTAGCCCTCGTCGTAGTTGTAGTAGCCAGTTGTCGCGAACAGAAACGAGCAGGTGATCTCCACCTCGTCTGCGCCGCGCTGTACCCGCAATGTCCATCGATTCGCCGAGTCGGACCAGTCGGCACCGAGCACCTTGTGGCGAAAGCGGATGTGCTCGTCGATGCCGAACTCGGAGGTGGCCTCCTTCAGATACGACATGATCGACGGCCCGTCCGCGATCGCCTTCTCCGATGTCCACGGCTTGAACCGGAAGCCGAGAGTGAACATGTCGGAGTCCGATCGGATGCCGGGGTACTTGAAGAGGTCCCACGTGCCGCCGAGGTTGTCGCGCGCTTCGAGGATCGCGTAGCTCTTGTTCGGGCACCTGTCCTGCAGGTGCCAGGCCGCGCTGATGCCGGAGATTCCGGCGCCGACGATCACCACGTCGAGATGTTCGGTCATGGCGAAGACGCTATCAACGGTGTGTTGAGTTAGTCAACAGTGTGTTGATTATCTCGACATGGCGTAAAGTGCTCGCCATGATCCCGCCCGCGACGCCTCTACCCCGTGCTGTTTCCCGGGGCCGGCGCTCGTCGCGACCTTCGGGCGACGATCGTGAGGCCGCGATCCTGACGACCGCCGAGCGGCTGCTGGGAGAACGGCCGCTGACCGAGATATCGGTCGACGATCTGGCTAAGGGTGCCGGTATCTCGCGGCCCACGTTCTACTTCTACTTCCCGTCCAGGGATGCCGTGGTGCTGACGCTGCTGGATCGGGTGATCAAGCAGGCGAACGACACGCTGGACGGGCTGGCCGAGAAGCTGCCCGCTGATCCCGCGCGGGGATGGCGGATCGGCATCAGCGCCTTTTTCGACGCGTTCGGATCGCATCGCTGGGTCGCGCGTTCGGGATTCCTGCTGCTGGCGTCGCACGCGGACTTCCGCCAGGTATGGCTGACCCTGATGCAGAAGTGGATCAATCAGACCGCGGCACTGATCGAGGCCGAGCGTCAGCGCGGAGCCGCTCCTGACACGATCCTGGCCAGGGACCTCGCGACGTCGCTGAACCTGATGAACGAGCGCGCGATGTCGGCCACCTTCGCTAGCGAGCAGCCCTTTGTCGAATACGACCACGTCGTCGACACCCTGACGCACATCTGGCTCACCAGCATCTACGGCACCCCACCGCGGTAATTGTCGGTAGCCGATGCGAACATGTGTTCGTGTCCGGCCGTGATGCCACCGTCTTGCATGCGGACCTCGATTCGTTCTATGCGTCCGTCGAGCAACGTGACGATCCTGCGCTGCGCGGCCGCCCGGTCATCGTCGGTGGCGGTGTGGTGCTGGCGGCAAGCTATGAAGCCAAGGCCTACGGGGTGCGAACCGCGATGGGAGGCGGGCAAGCCCGTCGGTTGTGCCCGCACGCGCTGGTCGTGCCGCCCCGCATGTCGGCATACAGTGCGGCCAGCGACGCGGTGTTCGACGTGTTCCGCGACACCACGCCCGCCGTTGAGCCACTGTCGGTCGACGAAGCGTTCCTCGACGTCAGCGGCCTGCGCAGGATCGCGGGCACGCCGGTGAGCATCGCGGCGAAGCTGCGCGTCGAGGTGCGCGAGCGGGTCGGGCTGCCGATCACGGTCGGGATTGCCCGGACGAAGTTCCTCGCGAAGGTGGCCAGCCAGGTCGCCAAGCCGGACGGACTGCTGCTCGTCCCGCCCGATGCGGAGCTGGAGTTCCTGCAGCCGCTGCCGGTGCGTCGGCTATGGGGAGTCGGCGCGGTGACGGCCGACAAACTTCATTCGCATGGAATTGAGACAGTGGCCGACGTCGCCGAGCTCGGCGAAACGATGCTGGCGTCGTTGGTCGGCCAAGCAATGGGCCGTCAGCTCTACGCACTTTCCCGCAACGTTGATGCCCGGCGGGTGCAGACGGGCGTGCGGCGCCGGTCCATCGGTGCCCAACGGGCGCTCGGCCGCGGCCGGCACACTCCCGCCGAAGTCGACGCCACGGTCGTCACGCTCGTCGACCGCATTACGCGGCGGATGCGAGCAGCGGGGCGAACGGGACGCACCGTGATGATGAGGTTACGTTTCGACGACTTCGCACGGGCGACGCGCTCGCACACCCTGCCGGAGGCGACGTCGTCCACCGAGCCGCTGCTGGTGGCCGCCCGCAGGCTGGTCGACGCGGCCGACACGCTCATTTCCGAACGCGGCCTGACGCTGATCGGCTTCAGCGTCGCGAACATCGACCGGTCCGGCGCCCAACAACTTGAGCTGCCATTCGACGGGTCTGCCGCCGGTCATTCTCTGGCCCTCGATAGCGCTGTCGACGGCGTACGGAGTCGCTTTGGCAACTCGGCTCTCACTCGGGCGGTGCTGTTGCACCGCGATCGCGGGCTCGAAATGCCTCATTTACCCGATTGAATCAAATGTCGAGCATGACTCCGTCGGATGCTGGGTAACCGCATTACAGCAAACCGGGAGGACGGATAGATGCGGGTAACGCGCAAGCAGGCAGAGATCAACCGACAGCGGATCATCGACAGCGCGATCAGGCTGTTTGCCGAGCGCGGAGTGGACGGCGTTGGGGTTGCTGAGGTGATGGGGGACGCGGGCTTCACCCATGGCGGTTTCTACAACCATTTCACGTCAAAGGATGACCTAGTCGTGACCGCGTGCACCACCTCGTTCGCGCGCTCACTGGCTTTGCTGCGCGGCGGGGAGCGGCTCGAGCGCACGCACGACAGCGGCATTGGCGGGTGCTTGTCGGCGGCGATGCTGTGTGAGTCGTCGAAGGGCGACACGCACCTCACCTCGCTATACGCCAAAGGTGTCAGCGAACTTCTCGACGTGCTGAGCGAGCAGTACGGCGACCGCGACCGCGCGGTCGGGGTCCTCGCGTGCTTCGTCGGCGCCCGGGTGATCTCACGTGCGGTGGACCGCGCGGATCCCGAACTCAGCGAAGAATTCGTCGCCGCGGTCGGGGTGGACTCGGATCAACTGCGGGTCCATTGCACTAGCTGATCCACGGGCCAGGTATTGATGATCCGCTCGGTCGGCACGCCCGCATCCAGAGCGCGCTGGGCCCCGTAGGCCAGGAATTCGAGCTGGCCGGGCGCATGAGCGTCGGTGTCGATGGAGAACATGCACCCGATCTCCAGCGCCAGATCCAGCAACCGGCGCGGCGGATCGCGACGCTCGGGGCGCGAGTTGATCTCCACGGCGGTGCCGTTCTCGAGACAAGCTGTGAAGACCTGCTCGGCATCGAACTTCGACTCGGGACGCACGCCGCGGTTGCCCTCGACCAGGCGGCCGGTGCAGTGCCCGAGGACGTCGGTGTGCGGGTTGGTCACCGCGGCCACCATCCGCCGGGTCATGGACGCTGCCTCCATCGACAGCTTGGAATGCACGCTGGCCACAACGACGTCGAGCCGCTCGAGCAGCTCCGGCTCCTGGTCGAGCGCGCCGTCCTCGAGGATGTCAACCTCTATCCCGGTCAGTATCCGCATCGGGGCAACCGTCTCCCGTAGCTCGTCGATGACGTCAAGCTGCGCGCGCAGGCGTTCAGCGGACAGCCCGTTGGCGATCTTCAGTCGTGGCGAGTGGTCGGTCAGCGCACAGTAGTCGTGGCCCAGCGCGCGGGCGGTCTGCATCATCTCTTCGATGGGCGCGGAGCCGTCTGACCAATTGGAATGAAGGTGCAGATCGCCACGCAGCGCAGCCCGAATCTCACCGCCGCCCAAATCGCTTGCACTGGACCGCAACTCGACGAGAAGGTCTGGAACCTGTCCTGACCATGCTTGCGCGATCACCAGCGCGGTCTTCGGGCCGATACCAGACAGGCGTTGCCAGCCGTTGGTCTGACCGAGACGGTCGCGCTCTGCGTCGTCGAGTGCCTCGACTACGTCGGCGGCGCGGCGGTAGGCCATGACGCGGCGCGACTCCTCGCGGGCACGGTCCTTGTAGTACGCGATTTCCCGCAGTGCGGCGACGGGGTCCATGGCCTCCAGTGTGCTAGCCAGAGGTCGCCAGCGCGACGAGCCGCCGACGCGCGAACAGGACTAGGCTCGAACGAGTGCGATTTGCCTTCAAGACCTCCCCCCAAAACACCACCTGGTCCGACATGCTCGCCATCTGGCGGGAAGCCGACGACATCGATGTCTTCGAGTCCGGCTGGACGTTCGACCACTTCTACCCAATCTTTTCCGCCTCCGCGGGCCCGTGCCTGGAAGGCTGGATCACGCTGACCGCGCTGGCCCAGGCCACGCAGCGGTTGCGGGTCGGCGTCCTCGTCACGGGCATTCACTACCGGCATCCCGCGGTGCTGGCCAACATGGCCTCGGCGTTGGACATCGTCTCGGGCGGCCGCCTCGAACTCGGGATCGGCGCAGGCTGGAACGAAGAGGAATCCGGCGCCTACGGCATTGAGCTGGGCACCATCAAGGAGCGCTTCGACCGCTTCGAGGAGGCGTGCCAGGTGCTGGTCGGCCTCTTGTCGGAGGAGACGACGGACTTCGACGG
Source organism: Mycobacterium sp. (assembly GCF_032159765.1). Classification (GTDB taxonomy): domain Bacteria; phylum Actinomycetota; class Actinomycetes; order Mycobacteriales; family Mycobacteriaceae; genus Mycobacterium. Next base: position 25,491 of record NZ_JAVHWM010000183.1, read on the forward strand.
CACGTATTACCAACTCAAGGCCGCACGCAACGAGCCCAAGGGCCCGCAGCGCCCGCATCCCCCGATCTGCATTGGCGGCAGCGGCGAGAAGCGCACGTTGCGGATCACCGCCCGGTATGCGCAGCATTGGAACTTCGTAGGCGGCACGCCGGCCGAATTCGCAAGGAAGCGTGACGTTCTGGCGTCTCACTGCGCCGAGATCGGCCGCGACCCGAAAGAGATCGCGCTGTCGGCGCACGTGCGGCTCGGCGACGACCGCGATTACGCGAAGGTAGTCGCCGAGGCGGGCGCGCTGGGCGAGGAGGGGCTCGACCTCGCCATCGTGTATCTGCCCCCGCCGTATGACCCCGCGGTGCTCCAACCTCTTGCCGACGCGATCAAAACATCCGATCTGTAGGTTTAGCGACCGCCTGGATTAACGGCGGTATCACTTGCACGTCACTGACCCGTCGGTAAATACTCAAAGCCGGCCGCAAACATGGTGCGGATCAGCTGATTGGCTTCATGGAAGGGTCAGCGTGACGACGGCGATCAACCTTCGGGAAGTCTCGGCCGACGATCTCGTGACGAAACTCGACATCGACGGCGTTGTCTGCCTCGAAACGTCGTGCCGCCCGAGTGGCTCGACGCGGCGCGTGCATCGGTGCCCGAGTACATCGCAGCCCACGGCGACCGTGACTTCCTGGTTCCTGACGCCGCCGACGAAACCAACACGCCGGCCCACGAGCTCGTCGCCACCCCTGAACTGCGAGCACTGTTCGCCAGTGCGGCTGAGGCCGGCTGGCCGCGCGTGTCGCAGTCCGGCAAGATCCGCAGCGGTCTGACGGTGCGCACCGGTCCGGCGGACACCCAGGGGCCGGCAATGCTCTTCCACTACGACGCGAGCGTGGTGACGATGGTGGTGCCGATCTACATCCCCGACGGGCAGGTCGGCGACTCGGCGGAACTTGTCACTCTTCCCAACAAGCGACCCTTCCGCCGTTTTCTGATCATGCACGTGATCGACAAGCTCGCCACCCATAACTCGTTCTACCGCAGGCGTTTTGCGAAGAGGATTTTCCGCGATCCCGAGCGGCACATCGTCAACATGAAGCCGGGCAACGCGTATGTGTTCTGGGGGTATAGAACCCTGCACGGGAATCTGCCGTGCGCGGCGAACATGCTGCGATCGACGCTGGTGCTGCAATATGGCGAGGTGCATCGCAAGAGCCCCGCGTTGTCGCTCGGCCGGGCTATCGGCAGACGTAAGGTCCGCCGGTTGCAGATCGCGGCAGTGCAGGCCGCCGATCCCTCGGCCGCCGGACTCGGGGCCGAGCTCCAGCATGGCTTCTTGATCACAGATTGGTAACGGTCAGCAAATATAGGCGTTCAGCGGGCAGGCTGCCGCAGTTGCGAGCGCAGACGTGTCAGACGCCGTAGCGCAACAGTTCGTCGGCGGTCACCAGACGTTCAAGTCTGGCCGGAAACTCGCGGCTCTTGACGGGATGCCGAAACCAGGACCAGGCAATTCGACCTACCCGGGTCCGCGGTACCGGATTACGGTGCACCATGACCACTCCTGTGGGGTGAAGCTCCGACCAATTGACGCAGATGACGACGATACACCGCCTACCGCTGAGTAGATATTGAACACCGCAACCACGGCAAACTTTGGGAGGCACGCCCAAAAAGTCTCAACTACATGTCGAGACTTGTGGTCGCCCGCGGGAGCCGGCTACCGCTGAGGGGCCGCTGTGGACTTGATCGGGGAGGGCAGCGCCGTCACACCCATCAGGTACTTGTCCACCGCCGCGGCTGCCGCGCGCCCCTCGGCGATCGCCCACACGATCAGTGATTGGCCGCGGCCCATGTCGCCGGCGACGTACACGCCCGGCACCGTCGTCGCATAGGCGTCGTCGCGTGCCACGTTCCCCCGGTCGGTGAACTCGACGCCAAGCCCGGCCAGCAGACCCTCACGCTCGGGTCCGACGAAACCCATCGCGAGCAGGACGAGATCGGCGGCCAGCTCGAAGTCGGTGCCGTCGACCTTGACGAACTTGCCGTTCTCCATGCGAACCTCGTGCGCGCGTAGGCCCGTCACCTGGCCGTCGGATCCGACGAACTGTTCGGTGTTGACGGAGAAGACGCGCTCGCCGCCCTCCTCGTGCGCCGACGAGACGCGGAACATCAGCGGATAGGTGGGCCACGGCGTCGACTCGGCGCGCGCCTCAGGTGGCCGCGGCATGATCTCGAACTGGTGCACCTCGGAGGCACCCTGTCTGTGCACGGTGCCCAGGCAGTCGGCGCCGGTGTCGCCGCCGCCGATGATGATCACCTTCTTGCCCTTGGCGGTGATCGGCGGCTGTCCGTCCGCGTCCAGGACGTCATCGCCCTGCTGCACGCGGTTGGCCCACGGCAAGAACTCCATCGCCTGGTGGATGCCGTCGAGCTCGCGGCCCGGGATCGGCAGGTCACGCCACGCGGTGGCACCGCCGGCGAGCACCACGGCGTCGAAGTCGGCGATCAGCTGTTCTGGGGTGATGTCGACGCCCACATTGACGCCGCCCTTGAACACCGTGCCTTCGGCCTCCATCTGTGCCAGCCGCCGGTCAATGTGGCGTTTCTCCATCTTGAATTCCGGAATGCCGTACCGCAGCAGACCGCCGATGCGGTCGTCGCGCTCGAACACCGTCACGGAATGTCCTGCCCGGGTGAGCTGTTGGGCCGCCGCGAGGCCGGCAGGGCCCGACCCGACTACGGCGACGGTCTGGCCGGTCAGCACCTGTGGGGGCACCGGGACGACCCAGCCCTCGTCGAACGCGTTGTCGATGATCTCGACCTCGACCTGCTTGATCGTCACCGGGTCCTGATTGATGCCCAGCACGCACGACGCCTCGCACGGTGCCGGGCAGAGCCGTCCGGTGAACTCCGGGAAGTTGTTGGTCGCATGCAACCGGTCGATCGCGTCGCGCCACCGGTCGGTGCGCACCAGGTCGTTCCATTCGGGAATCAGATTCCCCAGCGGACAGCCGTTGTGGCAGAACGGAATTCCGCAGTCCATACATCGGGATGCCTGGACCCGAAGCGCGGAGTGGTCGAAGTCCTCGTAGACCTCCTGCCAGTCGAGAAGGCGCAGCGGAACCGGCCGACGGGTGGGCAGTTCTCGCTTTCGATGCTTGAGAAAGCCGGCGGGATCAGCCACGCGCCGCCGCCATGATCGCCTCGTCGACGTCGGTGCCCTTCTGCTCGGCCTCCGCGATCGCTTCGAGTACCCGCTTGTAATCCCGCGGCATCACCTTCACGAATCGCTGACGCTCGCTTCCCCAATGCGACAGAATGCGCCTGCCGACGGTGGACTCGGTGGCATCGACGTGCTTGGTCAGCATGTGATACAGCCAGTCGAAATCGTCGTCGTCGCACTCCTCGAGTTCGACCATCTCCGGGTTGAGGTGGTCGGGCAGCACGTATCTGGGGTCGTACACATAGGAGACCCCGCCGGACATGCCCGCCGCGAAGTTGCGGCCTGTGGGCCCGAGGATGACGACCTTGCCACCCGTCATGTACTCGCAGCCGTGGTCGCCAACGCCCTCGACCACCGCAAGTGCACCGGAGTTGCGGACCGCGAAGCGCTCGCCGACCTGGCCGCGGATGAACGCCTCACCGCTGGTGGCGCCGAACAGAATCACGTTGCCGCCGATGATGTTGTCCTCCGCGACGTACTCCGCCGGTGCCTCGCGCGACGGGCGCACCACGACTCGACCACCCGACAGCCCCTTTCCGACGTAGTCGTTCGCGTCGCCGTACACCCGCAGCGTGATCCCCCTCGGCAGGAAGGCGCCGAAGCTGTTGCCGGCCGAACCGTCGAACGTGATATCGATGGTGTCGTCCGGAAGTCCTTCGCCACCATAGGCTTTCGTGAGCTCATGACCCAGCATCGTGCCCACGGTGCGGTTGACGTTGGAGATCGTCGTCGAGAACTTGACCGGCTTCTGCTGGTCGAGTGCTTCGCGGCTCATCACGATCAGCTGCTGGTCCAGCGCCTTATCGAGCCCGTGATCTTGCCGCGAGCTGCAGTACAGGTCCTGGCTCATGAACGGCGAGTCCGGCTCGTACAGAACCGGCGCGAGATCGAGCTTGCGCGCCTTCCAGTGCTCGGAAGCCGCCGTCGTGTCCAGTGCGCCGACTTGGCCGACGGCCTCGTTGATGGTGCGGAACCCCAACTGCGCCATGTATTCGCGTACTTCTTCGGCGATGAACAACATGAAGTTCTCGACGAACTCCGGCTTGCCGTTGTAGCGCTTGCGCAACTCGGGGTTCTGCGTCGCGACACCGACCGGGCAGGTGTCGAGGTGGCAGACCCGCATCATGATGCAGCCCGATACCACCAGCGGCGCGGTGGCGAAGCCGTATTCCTCGGCACCGAGCAGGGTAGCGATCATCACGTCGCGACCCGACTTCATCTGGCCGTCGACCTGCACCACGATCCGATCCCGCAACCCGTTGAGCAGCAACGTCTGTTGCGTCTCGGCCAGCCCGAGCTCCCACGGCGCGCCGGCATGCTTCATCGACGTGAGCGGCGTCGCACCGGTGCCCCCGTCGTGGCCGGAGATCAGCACCACGTCGGCATGCGCTTTCGACACGCCTGCCGCAACCGTGCCGACCCCGTTCTCGGAAACTAGCTTCACATGCACGCGGGCTTGCGGGTTGGAGTTCTTCAAGTCGTGGATAAGCTGTTTGAGGTCTTCGATCGAGTAGATGTCGTGGTGCGGAGGCGGCGAGATCAATCCCACGCCCGGCGTCGAATGCCGCACGTCCGCGATCCACGGGTACACCTTTCCGCCCGGGAGTTGGCCGCCCTCACCGGGTTTGGCGCCCTGCGCCATCTTGATCTGTAGATCGGTGCAGTTGGTCAGGTAGTGCGACGTGACGCCGAACCGGCCAGAGGCGACCTGCTTGATCGCGCTGCGCCGCCAGTCGCCGTTCTCGTCGCGTTCGAACCGGCTGACGTCTTCGCCGCCCTCCCCGCAGTTCGACCGTCCGCCAAGGCGATTCATCGCGATGGCCAGCGTCTCATGCGCCTCGGCCGAGATCGAACCGTAGCTCATCGCGCCCGTCGAGAAGCGCTTGACGATCTCGGTGGCGGGCTCAACCTCTTCGATCGGCACCGGCGGGCGAACGTCGTCCTTGAACTTCAGCAGGCCGCGCAGCGAGGCCATCCGCGTGCTCTGGTCGTCGACGAGCTTCGTGTACTCCTTGAAGATCTCGTACTGCCCGGTGCGCGTGGCGTGCTGCAGCTTGAACACGGTGTCGGGGTTGAACAGGTGGTACTCGCCCTCGCGCCGCCACTGGTATTCGCCGCCGACCTCGAGCTCGCGGTGCGCGCGCTCCTCGGGGCGCGCCAGAAACGCCAACGAGTGCCTGGACGCGACGTCGTCGGCGATGTCGTCGAGGTCGATGCCGCCGGTAGCGCAGTTCAAGCCGGTGAAGTACTCGTCGAGCACCGCCTGCGAGATCCCGACCGCCTGGAACAGCTGAGCTCCGGTGTAGGACGCGATCGTCGAGATGCCCATCTTGGACATCACTTTCAGCACACCCTTGCCCGCGGCCTTGACGTAATTACCGAGGGCCTTTTCGCGGTCGAGGCCGACGATCACCTTGCGGTCGAGCATGTCCTCGACCGACTCGAAGGCCATATACGGGTTGATTGCCCCGGCGCCGAACCCGATCAGCGCAGCCATGTGATGCACCTCGCGCGCATCACCCGACTCGACCACGAGTCCGACCAGCGTCCGTGACCGCTCGCGGACCAGGTGGTGATGCACGGCGGACACGGAAAGCAGCGACGGGATCGGCGCAAGCTTCTCGTCGGACTCGCGGTCGGACAGCACGATGATCCGCGCCCCGTCGGCAATCGCGGCCGATGCCTGGGCGCGGACGTCGTCGAGTGCGTCCCTGAGCCCGTCGCCACCCTTGGCCACCGGGTAAAGGCAGCGAATCACCTTGGTGCTCATGCCGTGTCGGCGGCCGTTGATCTCGGCCTCGGGGTCCATGTTGACCAGCTTGGCCAGCTCGTGATTACGCAATATCGGCTGTTGCAAGACGATCTGACGACACGAGTTCTCGTCGGGCGACAACAGATCACCCTCCGGGCCGATGACACCCTCCAGGCTGGTGACCACCTCCTCGCGGATCGCGTCGAGCGGCGGATTGGTCACCTGTGCGAACAACTGCTGGAAGTAGTCGTAGAGCATTCTTGCGCGCTGGGAGAGCACGGCGACCGGGGTGTCGGTGCCCATCGACCCGAGCGGCTCGGCTCCCGTGCGCGCCATCGGCGCGACCAGCAGGCTGAGTTCCTCGTATGTGTAGCCGAAAACCAACTGGCGCAGCACAATCCGGTGGTGTGGCATGCGCACGTAGGGACCTTGCGGCAACTCCTCGAGCGCCACGAGTCCGTTGTCCAGCCACTCCTGGTACGGGTGTTCGGCGGCGAATTCGGCTTTGATCTCCTCGTCGGCGACGATGCGCCCCTGGGTGGTGTCGACCAGGAACATGCGGCCGGGCTGCAGACGCATCCGGCGCACCACCGTCGACGGATCCAGATCGAGCACACCGGCCTCGGAAGCCATCACCACGAGTCCGTCGCTGGTCACCCAGATCCTCGACGGCCGAAGACCGTTGCGGTCCAGCACGGCGCCCACGATCGTTCCGTCGGTGAACGTCATCGATGCCGGGCCGTCCCAGGGCTCCATCAGTGAGGCGTGGTACTCGTAGAAGGCCCGCCGCGCCGGGTCCATCGACTCGTGCCGCTCCCACGCTTCGGGGATCATCATCAACACGGCGTGAGCAAGATTGCGCCCGCCGAGGTGCAGCAGTTCGAGAACTTCGTCGAACCGTGCGGTGTCCGACGCGCCGGGGGTGCAGATCGGGAACAGCTTCTCGACCTCGTTCGGACCGCCGAAGATGTCACCGCGGATCAACGCCTCGCGGGCGCGCATCCAGTTCTCGTTGCCGGTGACGGTGTTGATCTCGCCGTTGTGCGCGATCCTGCGGAATGGGTGGGCCAGCGGCCACGACGGGAACGTGTTCGTCGAGAACCGGGAATGTACGATTCCCAGCGCGCTCACCAGTCGCTCGTCTTGCAGATCGAGATAGAACTCTCTGAGCTGCGGTGTGGTCAGCATGCCCTTGTAGACGAATGTCTGCCCGGAAAGGCTTGGGAAATACACGGTTTCACGGCCGGGCCCGTCCTGCCCGGGTCCTTTTGTGCCCAGCTCGTGCTCGGCGCGCTTGCGGACCACATAGACCCGGCGCTCCAAGTCCATTCCGGATGCGCCGGCTAGGAACACCTGCCGAAACGTCGGCATCGCGTCTCGCGCCAACGCACCGAGCGAGGAATCATCGGTGGGTACGTCACGCCAGCCCAGAACCGTCAGGCCCTCCGATTCGGCGATTTTCTCCACCGCCGCGCACGCATCGGCGGCTTCCTTCGACGATTGCGGCAGAAACGCGATCCCCGTCGCGTAGCTACCCTGCTCGGGGAGCTCAAAGTCGACAACCGCCCGCAAGTACTCGTCGGGTGTCTGAATCAAGATCCCGGCGCCGTCACCGGTATTCGGCTCGGCACCTTGGGCGCCGCGGTGTTCCAGGTTCAGCAGCGCAGTGATCGCCTTGTCGACGATGTCGCGGCTGCGCCGACCGTGCATGTCGACGACCATCGCGACGCCGCAGGCGTCGTGTTCGTATACGGGGTTGTAGAGCCCGACACTGGAAGGCGCCATTCCCATCAAACCCTTCGCGAAGTCCTGGTCCGGTACCACGGTGTGCTCCCGACACGACGGGTCGCACCCCTGGCCTCATCAATTTTGCGCCGGTTTATCCCGGCCGCAAACTCCAACCGAACCCCGACGCTGGGGCTGCAGCCGTGCCACGCTGAACGCTGCACTTGTCCCGGTTATCGACAAGTCCACAAACGATATGACAAACCCCGCCTGACATGCCAACTTAGTCCGGCCTAACGAGCTCCCGGAGAACCCGCCTTCGAGGTCGCCGGCGTCCCGGGGTGTGGCACTCAGGCTCGATGACCGAACGTTGGATCAGCGCCGGACACGATCTCCCAACTTAGCAGCGGCTGGCCGCCGAGGGGGAGGTCAAACCCGCGCTTGGCGCAGTGCAGGAGGCGATGACGCAGCACAACCGACTGCCAATGCCGTTCGAGCGGGCCAGAACTCAGCTTCTCCTGGGCCAGTGCGGCATGGCGCGGGCTCCCCTCGTGCCCGCGCGCTAGCCGCGTATTGCATATCCGCCGTGCTCGGCCAACGACCGGAGCTGCTTGAGGGCGAAGGCGCGACCCCGGCCGGCTTCGGGAATGTGAACGCCCGCCCACATGCCTTGCGCCGCAGGAATTTCGCACGCCTCCTTCGCGCACAACCACCGCCGGGGACAGGCCCGGCATACCGCCTTGGTGGCGGCGTCGGTTGCGGTCATCCACCGGTCGGGGTCATGGGTGCAGGCGCCGGCTTGGAGGTCGGTGGCGAGTGGTTCTTCGATCAGCACGGTCATCGCGACTCCTCGAATTGAGATGGCAAAACCGTAGCAGCCAATCCGTAGCAACGCAACGATTAGCCCGTTGGATGTGGACGCATTGTGGGATTCCGAGGCCAATCGGGCCGAACAACCATAGCGACGATACGGTCTGTCCGCTCCGAAACGTCCGTGTTGACGGATACAGTGATCGGCGATGGATGCCGCCGCGACGCTGATCGTCCACTGCGCGGGTGCGGTGTACACGTTCGCGCCCGAGCGTGCTCCCGCGGTGATCGGGCGAGGGCTCGATGCCGACGTTGCGGTGACGGACCCCCGAGTGTCGCCCGCCCATGTCCGCCTCGAACTCGAGCAGGGTCGCTGGCGTGCTGTCGACAACGGAAGCCGTACCGGTATGTACGTCGGCGACGTGCGCCACGACGTCGTCGGGATCGAAGACGGGCTGACGATCCACGTCGGCAGCCCAGAAGGCGCAGCCGTCACCTTCACCTTCTCGGACGGCGATGCCTCCGACGATACGAGCGACGAAGCGCCTGTCGACAGCGGCATCGCCAGGGCGGGCGCGGCCGTAGCTGCGAGACGCCGCGAGCTCGACATCACCCAGCGGACCCTCGCGAAATACCGAATCATGAACGCCGGAGCCTTGATTGCGTTCGAGAAGGGCCGCAGCTGGCCGAGGGAACGCACACGGGCCAAGCTCGAAGAAGTGCTTCAGTGGCCGCCGGGAGCGATCGCGAACATCCGCAATGGCGGCGCTGCGCCGGGCGAGCGGCAGGAGCCGGATCCGGGCTCCGATCAGGCGCCTTTGATCGTCGGGGCCGTCGACGTTGCAATGAAGACGTTCGAATCGGCGATAGCCGCGCTGCCCGACACGTCGACCCCAGGGTTCGCCCAGCAGGCGGAGGTGATTCTGGCGGACCTGCGTCAGCTGGAGGCCGTCGTCGCGCGTGCCGCCCGGCAGAGCCGTGGCATGGCCGCCGTCGTCATGGCTCTGAGCGCAGTGCGCACCAGACGCGAAGAACTGATGCTCGCCGCCGCGACGGCGCCCAACGCGACGCTGGGCCAGCGTCTCTACGCGGCGCGCCGACGGGCCCAGCTGTCGGCCGCCGAGACCGCCAACGCAGTCGGGGTATCGAGCGATCTGATCGAGTCCGTCGAAGCCGGTCAGCCGGCGACCGACGATGACGCGGCCGCGATCGAGGCGTTCGTCGCACAGCTGGAGGCCCTCGGCGGATGACTCAGGTTTGCCGCGGACGCCGGTCCAGCTCGTCGAGCAGCCAGTTCGCCCATTCGGACTGCATACGCGTAAACCGCAGGCCGTTCTCCAGAGCGGCTCGCTGGAAGAACGCGTGATCGCTTTCTGACCAGTCGTAGGAGTCGCGGATCTCCTCGTAGCGTTTGTGTTCCTCGTCGGCCTCGGTTCGGAACAACTGGACGAAATCGCGTGCCTGGTCGTGGGGGAGTTCATCGAGAAGGAAAACCCTCAACAGCTGCGCGCTGCGGAAATTGGGATCGTCCTGCGGAGATGTCAGCCAGCGATGCAGCTCGGCCCGTCCCGTGTCGGTGATCGCGTACTCCTTGCGTCCGCGCGGACCGACATCCGCCACCTGGATCAGCCCGGTGTCGGCGAGCTTGTTCAACTCGCCGTAGAGCTGGCTCTGGGTCGCCGGCCAGACGTTAGCCATGGAGACCTCGAACTCCTTGAGCAAGTCGTAACCGCTGGCAGGAGCCCGTGCGAGCAGGCCAAGCGCCGCGTGTCGCAAACTCATGACGAGATCCTAGCCTCCGCTGTTGACATGTCAATATAGGAATGTCATAGTTGACATGTCAGAACTGGAATGTCAACGAGAAGAGGGCCCGATGACCGAAACGGCCGACACCATCATCCCGTTCTTGAAGGGCAACTACGCGCCAGTCGCCGACGAGCTGACCGCATTCGATCTGCCGGTCGAAGGGTCAATCCCGCCGGAGCTCAATGGCTGGTATCTGCGCAACGGCCCTAACCCGCGTGAGGCCACCGGCCACTGGTTCACCGGTGATGGCATGGTCCACGGCGTGCGATTGGAGAACGGCCGCGCCGCTTGGTACCGCAATCGCTGGGTGCGCACCGACAGCTTCGAAACGCCCATCCCGCTGTACAACCCCGACCTCACCCGCAACCTGCACGCAAGCGTCGCCAACACCCACGTCATCCGCCACGCCGGCAAGACGCTCGCGCTTGTGGAGACCTCGCTGCCGTACGAGATCACCAACGAGCTGGAGACGCTGGGCGCTTACGACTTCGGCGGCAAGCTCGCGGATTCGATGACCGCGCACCCGAAGATCTGCCCGACGACTGGCGAGTTGCACTTCTTCGGCTACGGCAGCCTGACGGCTCCGTATGTGACCTACCATCGGGCCGACGCGTCGGGCGAGCTGACGATCAACCGTGCGATCGACGTCAAGGCGAACACGATGATGCACGATTTCGCGCTCACCGCAGAGCATGTGATCTTCATGGATCTGCCGATCGTGTTCAACCTCGATGTCGCCGTGAGCGGTGAGCGTGACATGCCCTATCGCTGGGATGACAACTACGGCGCGCGTTTTGGCGTCATGCGCCGCGACGATCCGCACGGTGAGATCCGCTGGTTCGAGATAGAGCCGTGCTACGTGTTCCATGTGGCGAATTCCTATGACGCGGGCAACTCGATTGTGCTGCAAGCGGTTCGGTATCCTGAGTTGTGGCGTCACAATGGTGGATTCGACCAGGACGGGGTGATGTGGCGCTGGACGATCGATCTGGCGACGGGCACTGTCCACGAGCAGCAACTCGACGATCGCGGCGTGGAATTCCCGCGCATCGACGACAGAAGGGCCGGCCTCGCGGCGCGCTACTCGGTCGCGGTGGGCGATAACAACCTGCTGCGCTACGACTTCGAGGCGGGAACTGCCCAGGAGAGTCGCTTCCGCGGCGAGCCCGGGGAGGCCGTCTTCGCTGCGTCAAATCCCGGTGAGCTTTCGGGCTATTACATGACCTACGTGTACGACGCAGCGCGCAACGGCAGTGATCTCGTCATCATCGATGCGTCCGATTTCACCGGTGAACCCGTTGCGCGGGTGCAACTTCCGCATCGGGTGCCGCACGGCTTCCACGGCAACTGGATCACCGACTGAACCGGCTCGCTGCTCCGACTGAGCGGCCGCGCTAGTTCGGCGGCGCGAATCCCCCTGCGTCCCGCGCAGTATCGGGTGCCGGCGCCGACGGTGGAGGCGGTGAGGGTGCTGCAGGGGCAACGGGCGGCGGTGCCGCGGCCGGAGCAGGCCGCAGTGCGGCTCCCGGTCTCATCCGCACGAGTTCCCTGCGATGCCGCTCAGCCAATACCGCCGCGAGCATGTATGGGGCGGGGACCCCGGGAGGCGCAGGCGGAGAGACCTGCGCCGCCATATCGGTCGCAATCCGCTGTGCCATCTGATCGCGCACCTGCGGAACGAGTTGCGTTGCCCGGGAGAGGAATTGGCGCGCCATCTGGGCGGTCTCAGGTCGGAGACCGGAAAGCTGCAGCGACGAGGCCCACCACGCCAACGACGGCGGCATCGCGGGTGCGGGCTGAAGCTTGGGCCCACGTTCGATGATCACCACGGTGCCCGCGAACACATCGCCAAGGCGCTTGCCCTTCGACGACAGCAATGAGCAGATCACTGCGGGGCCACCGAGAAGACCCCAGATCTCGATCAACCCGGCCAGCGCGCGAAACAGCGCCTGGCGGAAGCGTTCCGGGCCCCCGTCATCGGAGACCACCCGAAGTCCCATCGCCATCTTGCCGAGTGATCGCCCGCGAGTGCTGATCTCGAGGACCACCGGGTAGCCGATGAAAGCCAGCACGGTGAAGATGATCAAAAACGCCCTCACCAACGCGTCGTCGAATTCGGTCACCGTTGCTGCGACGAGGAGCACGCCGATGAGGTAGCCGATGAGCGTGACAGTGATGTCGATTATCGCGCCGACGGCCCGCACCGGGAGCTGCGCAATCTGTACCTCGACGACAACCGCGTCGCCGGTCACTACATCGGCCATATGGCGGAAGGCTACCGCCACCGGCGCCGGGTTCTAGACTCGCCGCGTGGATGTCGACGCGTTCGTGCTGGCCCACCGCCCCACGTGGGATCGACTGGAATTCCTGGTCAAACGGCGGCGTCGGCTCTCGGGTCCCGAGATCGACGAGATGGTCGATCTCTACCAGCGCGTGTCGACACACCTGTCGATGGTGCGGTCGGCGTCGTCCGACTCGACTCTGGTCGGCCGATTGTCCAGCCTCATCGCCAGGGCGCGTTCTGCCGTGACCAGTGCGCACGCACCACTCTGGAGCGAATTCGTCCGGTTCTGGACGGTGGCGTTCCCGGTGGTGGCGTACCGCGCTTGGCGATGGTGGCTGGCGACGGCCGTCGCGTTCCTCGCAGTCACCGCGGTGATCGCCGTCTGGGTGGGAAGCAATCCCGAAGTGCAAGCCGCGGCGTTCACGCCGGATGAGGTCGAGCAGTTGGTCAACCACGACTTCGCGAACTACTACAGCGAGCACCCGGCGGGGTCTTTCGCGCTCGGGGTCTGGGTGAACAATTCACTGGTCGCCGCCCAGTGCATCGCCTCTGCCGTCGTGCTGGGCATCCCGATCCCTCGGGTGCTGTTCTTGAACGCCGCCAACACCGGCCTGATCGCTGGCGTGATGTTCGACAAGGGCAAGGGCGACATTTTCCTCGGCCTGATCACCCCGCACGGGCTGCTGGAGTTGACGGCCGTCTTCCTCGCCGCTGCGATCGGGATGCGCCTTGGATGGACCGTTGTCTCGCCTGGTAACCGGCCGCGTCTGCAGGTGCTCGCCGAGCAGGGCCGCGCCGTCGTCGCCGTGACCGTCGGCCTTTTCGTGGTGCTGCTCGTCTCGGGGTTGATCGAAGCGCTCGTCACTCCGTCGCCGCTGCCGACGTTCGCGCGCATCGGCATCGGTGTGCTGGCTGAGGCCGCATTCCTGGCCTACATCATTCATTTCGGTCGCAAAGCGGCTTCGGCAGGCGAATCCGGCGACCTCAGCGACGCCCCGGACGTCGACGTGGTGCGTTAGTCCCTCACCGCATCGACTTCTGCATGAGGGCTGTGCATGGCGCGAAAACCGCGGCCCTGCTGCAGAATTCGGCGCGATTTGCGGCCGCGTTACAGCTGGCCCGCAGCCTTCATCGCCAAATACCGATCCGCCAGCGCCGGCGCCAATTCCTCGGGAGCGGCGTCCACGACGTCGACGCCGCTGGCCCGCATCCGTGCTGCGATCGCCCGCCGGTCGTTGCGGGACCGCTCGGCGGCGGCCGCGTCGTACACCTGCGCGGCATCCGCGCGCCCGGCCGCGAGTACATCGACGCGCGGGTCGGAGACGGCGGCGACGATCACCTGGTGCTTGGCCGTCAACCGGGGCAGCACCGGCATCAGGCCCTCGTCGAGCGCTGACGCGTTCAGGTCGGTGAGCAGGACGACCAGCGCCCGCCTGCGGGTGCGGCGCTGAATGGCGGCGACCATCGCCGTCGAATCGGACTCGACGAGCGCGGGTTGCAGCGGGGCCATCGCGTCGACCAACGCAGAGAGCACCTCGGTCCGGGATGCGTTGTAGACACTGGCCCTAGCCACCCGGTCATGGGCCAGGAAGTCGACGTGATCGCCTGCGCGGGAAGCCAACGCCGCCAAAAGGAGAGCGGCATCCAGCGACCAGTCCAGCCGCGGCCAGCCGCCGGGATCACTCGCTGTCGGGTCCACCCCCACCCGGCCCGCGGACGTGCGTCCGGTGTCGAGCACGAGCACCACCCGCCGATCGCGTTCGGGACGCCAGGTCCGGACCACCACGTCGGCCCGACGGGCGGTGGCCCGCCAGTCGATGGATCGAACGTCGTCACCGACCACGTACTCCCGCAGCGAGTCGAACTCGGTGCCTTGCCCGCGGATCAGCACCGGCAGCAGGCCGTCGATTTCGCGCAGCCGCGCCAGCCGCGACGGCAGGTGCTTACGGGAAAGGAACGGCGGAAGGATGCGGACCTGCCACGGTACCTGTCGCGAGCTCTGCCGACCCGCGATCCTCAGTGGGCCGATGGCGCGAGCGGTGACGGTCGCCGCGCGTTGGTCGCCGCGCCGCATCGGCCGCAATTGGGTGACGAGCGTCTTGCGTTCGCCCGGCGTGATCGTGACGGTGTGTGCGCGTGGTGTGCCTCTTGCGCTGGGCGCCCAGGCGTCGCGGATCTGTCCCTTGAAGCTGCGACGTCCGCCGTTGGTCACCACCAACACCGCGTCGACGGCCTGGCCGAGCCGCGCGGCGGCATCGCCCTCGCGACCGAACTGCAGCGCACGCGTGCTTGCCGCCAGTGCGAAGTCGATCAGAATGAGGGTCAGAATCGCGATCAGGCATGCCACGAAAAGTGCTTCCGGCCACGGAGATAACGCTATGGGGAGTACACAGAGCAGCGCCAGCAACCCGGCGCGGCCGGTGATGATCACTAGCGCGGCACCGGCACCGACGACAAGATGCCGTCGAGCACGCCGTCGGGGGTCGCTCCCTCGAGCTCGGCCTCGGGGCGCAGACCGATCCGATGACGCATGACGGGGCGGGCCATTGCCTTGACGTCGTCGGGTGTGATGTAGGTACGGCCAGACAGCCAGGCCCACGCCCTCGCTGA
The DNA here is from genome assembly GCF_032159765.1 of Mycobacterium sp. GTDB lineage: Bacteria > Actinomycetota > Actinomycetes > Mycobacteriales > Mycobacteriaceae > Mycobacterium. Next base: position 40,698 of record NZ_JAVHWM010000183.1, read on the forward strand.
TCCGAGAAGCGCTGTTGCACCGCGAGGCGACACGCCCAGCTGCAGTGACGGCGACTGGCGGGTGGCGCGCACGATATCGACGACGTAGCCCAGCACCTCGTCGGCCACCCGCACTTCCTGCACCTCTCGCTGTCCCGCCTTCAGGTCCTCGGCGGTGGCGACGGGCTGAAGTGCCGACAGGTCGCGCGGATCGAACCCGTGCGCGTGGCGGTTGAGGATCTGGATCTCCTGGTCGCGGGGCGGCAGCGGCACGATGAGCTTGAGCAGGAACCGGTCGAGCTGAGCCTCGGGCAGCTGGTAGGTGCCCTCGTATTCGATCGGGTTCTGGGTGGCGGCGACGATGAACGGGTCGGGCAGCGTGCGCGCTTCGCCTTCGACGCTGACCTGACGTTCCTCCATCGCCTCCAGCAGTGCAGCCTGGGTCTTGGGTGGGGTTCTGTTGATCTCGTCGGCGAGTAGGAGGTTCGTGAACACAGGGCCGGCCCGGAACTCGAACACGGCTGTGCGCGCGTCGTAGACGAGCGAGCCGGTGACGTCACCCGGCATCAGGTCAGGGGTGAACTGCACGCGTTTGAATTCGAGGTTCAACGTGGCGGCCATTGCGCGCACCAGAAGGGTCTTCGCCACCCCTGGCACCCCTTCGAGAAGCACGTGACCGCGGCACAGCAGCGCGATCACGAGCCCGCTGACCACCGAGTCCTGCCCGACGACGGCCTTGGCGATCTCGTCGCGCAACGCCATCAGCTTGGCGCGCGGGTCCTGCGAGATCTGGCCGGAAGCTGGGACCTGGTGCGTCACGAGTTCGTGACCTGCCTTTCGATGTCGTCGAGTGTGCGGGCGAGGTTCACCAGGTCAGCATCCGACGCTGGTGCGGGACCAAAGAATATGTACTGCAACTGTTCTGGACTCTTGTCGCAGCGCCCGGCCAAGGCCGCCACAACTGCGGGCGGTGCCGCGTCGGCGCCCAGGCCAAGCCGAGGCATCATGCGCTGCAGTGCGGCAGTACGCACCGCCTCGGCGGCGCGATCGCTTGCTCGGCGGGACCGGTACAGCCGGCCGCGGCCCTCCACGGTCTCCGATGCCCGCACCACGACCGGCAGGCGTTCGGCAACCAGCGGGCCCAGCCGTCGGATGCGCCACAGCGCGGCTAGCAGGACCACAATGCACAGCTGCAAGAAAATCCACTCCACGTTCTTGGGAATGAGGTCGGTTATCTTTGTGGCGCTTGACTTTTCACCTTCGAAGGTATGCGGCGCGTACCAGATCAGTCGCGACCGCGCGCCGGCAAGGTTCATCGCCAGCGCCGCGTTGCCCTCTTTGAGTAGACCCCCGTTCATCATGAAGTCGGGGCTACCGACCACGGTCACAGTCCGGTCACCGTCGCGGTAACGCACGACGGCGCCCTGGTAGCAACTCACAACCGGTTGTTCACGGACCCCCTCATAGGCATCGGTGGCCCGCAGTTGCACCGAGCCGGCTCGCGTCGCCTCCGGCAGGTCGCAGTCGGGTTCACCGCCGCCGAAGACGTCGCCCGAACGTGTCTTGATCTGCGGGGCAAGGGCTTTGCGCGTGATCGACACCGGCTGGACGAGTAGTCGATCACCTGGCACGTCTGCCAGACGCGCCACCAGACGGTCGTCGACGAGGTAGTAGCTCTGGGCGACCAGGAGAAGCGAATCGGGCCGCGCCGCCTTCTCGACGTCGGCGACGGAGTTCGCCACGACCACGTCGACACCGCGGTCGCGCAGCAACGTCACCAACGCATGAGCGCCGCTCGAGCTTGTCGACTCAGCATCCATCGGGCCGCCTGGGCGCGGCGCGGTGAGGTACGTGGTCACCACGGCGACGACACCGATCACGACGACGCCGAGCAGCACCCACCGCACGGTGCGCCAGCGTCCCGTCGCTGGGGATTCGGCAGTCTGCGAGTCGGCGAGATCGGTCACTGAAGGTGCGCCCACGAGTCAGGACCGCCTGGCGTGGCCGCCTGGGGCGACATGGACACGCGGCCCGACCGGATTCGCTCGTCGAGCGCCGCGATGCCCTGGTAGGCGGCCGGCGTGCCGGGTCGCTCGCCGTAGGTGACGTCATTGAAAGCCGCTGCGGCAGTGGTCAAATCGTCGGCCACGTCAGGCAATGACTGGCCGGCGTCGCGCGCCAGCTCGTTCGCTGTGCGACCGGGGACAGCGTTGAGCACGCCGTTCTCCTCCAGCTGTCGGGCAACCGCCCGAAGCCGATGCCGGATGGCCGCGGCCCAGTTGGCCTCGGCTGCAAAGCGTTCGGCGGTTGCTCGATGTTCGGCGGCACTCAATTCGGCCGTGTCGAAGAGCTCGAAGTCGCCCTTGCGGTTGGTCCGCATCGTGCGGCGAGCGACACGGATGGCGACGAAAACCGCCACGGCGACAAGGGTCAGCAGGATCGACACCGTGAACCAGCCGCCCGGGACTTGGCTACCTTTGTTGATGAGGTCGTAGATGAAGTCGTTGATCCAGTCGTTGATGCGTTCGGTCAGACCCTCTTTGGGGTAGATGGGTTTGGACAACTCGTGTTGAGCGGCGTCGTGTGCGGCGTCGCGGTCGATGCTCACGGTCGGCATGGTCAGGGGTGGCGAATCTGCCAGAGGCGGTCGGTGGAATCCGCCTCACCGCTCGGTTCGTCGCCGCTCGCGCCCGTTTGCAGCACCAAGTCGAACGCCTCAGCGCGCATTCGCCTGTCGGTGTAGAGCAGCACGACGACACCGGCGAGGAACGGCAGGATGATGACGTCTCCGATCGACAGGCCCACGGTCGACAGCGCGACCGCACCCAGCTTGCCCAGGCGTGAGTCGACGACCAACTGGAGAACTTCGCCTCCCACCCGGAACGGCCAGGCGAGGGCAAGTGCGAGAGCTTGTGCAACCAACTTGGCGAGGACGGTGATACCGAAAACGCGCCAGAACGATCGGCGGATCAGCGCGAAGGAGCGCTTGATCGCAGCGAGGACCGGCATGCGCTCCAACACGATGATGGCGGGCGTGAACGTCACCATGGTCCAGAGATAGACGACAAGAAGAATCGCGCAGAGCAACAGGGGGAACCCGATCAGGACCGCGACAACGGGCAGTGCCTGGTTCGTGGCGGCGATGAGTGCGAACGGCACGCCGATCAGAACGCCGACGGCCAGTCCCTGCAGCACTGTGAACCCGAGCAGCGCCCACAACCGCCTGCCCATCAGCGACCGGGCTTCACGCATCGTGATGGGCGCCCCGAACACCGCCCGTCCGACCACGACCGTCAGCATGCCGCTGAGCAAGACGCCGGCTAGCCCGTTGATCGCCAGAAGCGCGAGCACTCTCGCGTAGAGCGAGACAATTGTGGCGGCAGATTCGTCGTCGAGGCGGACGGTGACCGGGAACACCCCGTTGATGATCAAAACGATGATCTGTGCGATAACCACCACGATCGCGGTGAGCCCCAGAGCCGTTTTCGGATTGACCCGCACGTACGTGAGGGCCGCGTTGAAGATGTCGGTGAGCATCAACGGCCGCAAGGGAATGACGCCGGGTTTGATGGCCGTGGCTGGCGCCGGGGACGGCGGGGGCCATGTGGCCAGCTGACGGCCGCGCCCGTCGTCGAACGTCATGCCGACCATCCTGACCACCGCCCTGCCAATACGCAACGAACGCCCCGTGCCTGATGGCGTAGCGTCTGCGCGTATGGCGGAACTGAAATCCCGGCTGCAGGCTGATCTCACGGCGGCGATGAAGGCACAGGACCGGCTGCGGACGGGGACATTGCGGCTGTTGATCACCGCGATTCGCAACGAAGAGATCGCCGGCAAAGAGCCGCGCGAGTTGACCGACGACGAGGTGCTCAAGATCCTTGCCAAAGAAGCGAGGAAGCGGTCCGAAGCGGCTGAGATCTATACCCAGAATGGTCGGGGGGAGCTCGCCGCCAACGAGCATGCCGAGGCGCGGGTGATCGACGAGTATCTGCCCACCCAGCTCACCGAGGCGGAGGTCGCAGACGTCGCCGACACCGCGATCGCGCAGGTCGCCGAGGAGATCGGCGAGCGGCCGTCAATGAAGCAGATGGGCCAGGTGATGAAGGCGGCCACCGCGATTGCGCAAGGCAAGGCTGACGGGGCGCGCCTGGCCGAGGCCGTCAAGGACCGGCTCTAAGCCGTTTTCTCGCGTGTGCGCGCGGGTAACCAACTGCCATGACGCGGTTTGGCTATACCCTCATGACCGAGCAGAGTGGTCCGAAAGAGCTTGTGCGCTATGCGGTTTCGGCTGAGAACGTAGGCTTTGACTTCGAGGTGTCCAGTGACCACTACTTTCCCTGGCTGAGTTCGCAGGGGCATGCGCCCTACGCGTGGACAGTCCTCGGTGCGGTTGCCCAGGTCACCCAGCGAGTCGAGCTGCTCACCTACGTGACGTGCCCGACGATGCGGTACCACCCTGCGATCGTGGCGCAGAAGGCCGCGACCCTGCAGATCCTGGCCGACGGCAGGTTCACTCTGGGCTTGGGTGCGGGCGAAAACCTCAACGAACATGTGGTGGGCCGGGGTTGGCCCACACTCGCTCGCCGACACGAGATGCTGAAGGAAGCTGTCCAGATCATCCGCGAGTTGTTCGGCGGCGAGCTTGTCAGCTGGAAAGGCGAGTACTTCGAGGTCGATTCCGCGCGCCTGTGGGACCTACCTGACGTCCCGGTGCCGATCGGCATTGCCGTGTCCGGAGAGAAATCAGTGAAGACGTTCGCGCCGCTGGCAGATCACTTGATCGCCGTCCAACCTGACAAGGAGCTGGTCCACGACTGGCGTGACGCGCGTGAGGCCACCGGCCTGCCGGAGGACTATCGCGTCATCGGTCAGATCCCGATCTGCTGGGATCCCGACCGTGATACCGCGGTGGCGCGGGCGCACGACCAGTTTCGGTGGTTCGGTGGCGGATGGGACGTGAACGCGGACCTGCCGACGACTGCCGGATTCGCAGGGGCGACGCAGTTCGTCCGCCCTGATGACGTGGCGCAGAGCATCCCATGTGGACCCGATCTCGACGCGATCGTTGACGGCATCCGGGAGTACGTGGAGGCGGGGTTCACCGACATCGCGCTGGTGCAGATCGGCGACGAATCCCAAGACCGATTTCTGGCAGAGGCCGCCGAACCGTTGTTGGCAAAGCTGCGCGAGGCCATCTAGTCGTTTGATACGCGCTCATTGCGGGCATTACCTCCAGCGAACATCTCTGTAAACCCCGGAGTTTTCGAAAGGTCTGAGGATGAGTGCTGCCCGCTGGACGCGTGAGGACGTCCGTTGACTGTCGCCATGCCGCGTCTGTGCGAATCCGTGGTCGCGGACGTGGGGGTGTATGCACCGCAGGAAGACTCGTGGCTACTGATCGAGACGATGCGGCGGACAACGCCCGTTCACGGACGGCGGGTGCTTGACCTGTGTACCGGGAGCGGCGTACTCGCTGTCGCGGCTGCCCAACTGGGTGCGGTCCGCGTGGCCGCATACGATATCTGCACCCGCGCGGTCCGATGCGCGCGCAATAACGCGTCAGCGGCGGGTGTGGAGGTCGATGTGCAGCAGGGCTCGTTGTCAGATGCATTGGCGGATGGACCTTTTGACGTCGTGGTATCGAACCCTCCGTATGTCCCGGTCAACACCGAGGCCAGCGGATCGCTTTCGTTGCCTGTCGGTCCCGCGCTGGCGTGGGACGCAGGTGCCGATGGCCGTCTGGTACTCGACCCGCTGTGCGCTGCGGCACCCAAGCTTCTGGCGGAGCGCGGCAGGATTCTGATCGTTCAGTCGGAGTTCGCGGGTGTCGAGCGGTCGCTGGACCTTCTGCGCTCGGGCGGATTGGATGCCGAAGTCGTCCTCTGGCAGTGGATCCCCTTCGGACCTGTCCTGACATCGCGCGCGAGGTGGCTGGAGAGAACCGGTCTTGTGGACACGGGGCGTCGCACGGAGCGCCTGGCGGTCATCCGCGCGGACAAGCGATGACGTGTCCACAGCGTCGCGTTGTGCGGGTCGTGCCCAACGGCCCGATGATGGTCGAGGGCCCGGTGGAGATCCAACTGCCCGACGGCAGCGCCGTTCGCTCTGACCGCTTCATGGTGGCCATCTGCACCTGCCGGCGCAGCAAGACGTTCCCTTGGTGCGACACCAGCCATCGCGAGCGCCGTCGCGCCGGCGGATCAGACCAATAACGAGCTGCGTTGCGCCGCCCAGCTTTTCATGATGCGATCGGCGAGCGCGTTTTCCACGACATCGCGGGCGCGCATACCGAACACCACGCTCGGTTCGAGTTGGGGCTCACGGGCCAGGAGGTCGCAGACGACGTCGGTGCGAACCACTTGCTCGTGCACGGCGTCGGCCACCACGTGCTCGCGGTAGAACGCGACGCATGGGCTCGGAGCTCCCAACCGCTCCAACGCCTCAGCGATCCGGCGTGACCCTGGTGACGACGTGATTTCAGTGGCGGCGAAATGGCCAACGGCAGCACCGCGCATCGATCGGTGAAGTCCGAAGTAGGACATCAGGTTTACCGTCGCGAGCGTCTCTGCCGGAACATCGTTGAGGTAACCCAGGTAGCTGTGGTCCAGGCCCGCCGCCGCCATCAGGTCGGCGAACATCTGCTGGTGGACTCGTTCACCCCGGCCGCCGCCGTACTCGTCGAACTCGACCGCGACGAACGACGCCTTGGCCTGGCCCACCAACCGGGGGATCGCCCACGCGTGCGGATCTGCTTCCTTCAGGTGATACAGCGAGCGGTGCACGAAGTACTCCCGCATCTGCTGCCATGTGCCGTGGTCGCGCAGGTAGTACGACGGACCCTCGCCGTTCACGGGTTCGATTGAAAGAGCATCCATCTCGGCCGCAGCGGTGTCCCTGGCCCCGATCTCGCCGACGGATTCGCGGACAGCCGCCATGAAGTGCTGCTCGAGCCGTGCGCGCAGCCTCAAGATGTCGGGGTCCCATTCGAGTGCCGAGTCGACGTCGGCGAATCCGCGATAGTGCAGCTCGTAGCAGACGTACAGGGCCAGATGCAGATCCAGGCCCCAGGGGTCGGAGCCGGCGGCGGCGATGTGCAGATCAGGCCGGCCGCCCGTCAGCGCGTCGATGACAGCCGCCGACAGCGGCCCCGTCGGACGGGGCAGCGCAGGCTCTATCGACGTCGATGCGACGGTCATATGCGTGTCTACCCGCTGGGCGGATTCGCTCAAACCGATGGGCCGACGGCGGCGATCAACGCCTCGGGGTCGGTGACGCTGACCCACAGCGTGCGCAACGTCACCGGCACACCGATCACGTGTGCCCGCGCGGACGGGTCGATGGTGAGCTCGACCATGCCCTTCGACGACGCGTTGACCAGCCAGCGGCCGCGCCACCCGTGTACTCCTCGTGAGTACACGCGATCGTTGTTCGGCTTCGCCTCCGAAATGGAGTTCAACGGAATGGTGGCGCGGAAGCCCCACCCCATGACGACGTGGAGGTTGCCGTCCCCGACTGCCCGAAGCGCCCTTTCTCGCTCCGCAAAGGGAGTAGACACAAGGACACGGAAAACGGCTGCGTGTGGAGGCGCGCGCGGACGCGAGGAGCATACAAATGGCGTCAGTGAGTGCCGCGGCGTATATCGGTCGGGTCGGGGGGTTGGCGGCCGCGTTGGGGATTTGGGCCGCGGCGATGACGGGAGGTACCGCTTGGGCGGAAACCCAGGGGTCGTCGGCTTCGAACGAATCGTCGACCTCGTCGCCCGCGGAGGACGGGCCGCCGTCGGCGCAGGGTCAACCTCCCAAATCCTCCCCGACGGATACTGGCGCGTCCACCACGAACGCGCCAGCGGCGCCGTCGGGCGTCACGGCGGCCACCGGCGCGGCGAGCAACACAGCCTCGCGCGGCGCCGCCAAGACGCCGCGTATCCACCCGCCCAGTGCAGCAACGGTATTCAAATCACTCACAGGGCCAACGCCCCCTGCGCTGACGCCGCGTTCGCTGCCGATGAAGGACAAGACGCTCGCGGTCAGTAGTACTGCCGCGGCCAACGTCAGCGGTAATGCGCTTGCGCCGTCTGGTGCCAAATCCGTTGCACCGCTTGTTTCGTCGGTGCAACAGTCATTGACCGTCAAGGCGTCGAGCGCCGCGGCGACGTTGCAGGCGCCTGCTCTTACTCCGACAGCTCCCGACGTCCTTCGGATCGCGGCGGGGTATGTGTCGACGTTCGTCAGCGCAATCCTGAGCCCCTTCGCGGCGCTTGGCCACATCCCCGCTGCTCCCGAACCTCCGACGGCGTGGACGCTGCTGGCATGGGCGCGCCGCGAGCTGCTCAACGAGTCTCCGGTTGTTCACTACAACCCATCGCAGAACACCCAATCTCTCACCGCGGATGGCGATGTACTGATCACCGGCAATATCGGTGCGTCCGACCCCGACGATGATCCCCTTACCTACACCGTCGTCGGCACCCCGCACGAGGGTGGCACTCTGCTCGCCATCGACGACGAGGGCAACTTCACCTATCGCCCCACCAGAGCCATGGCCGCCGTCGGGGGAACCGACCAGTTCACCGTGGTGGTCAGCGATCAGGATGCCGGCTTCCACCTGCACGGCCCGATGGGACTGCTGCAGTTCGTGCCCATCGTCGGGAGCTTCATCGCGCCGGGTGGCGGAGACGCGGTGGCGCAGACCGTCACCGTGACGGTCGCACCCGTCGACGGTATCGACGTGTCATTCCCCGACGGCTTTCACTGGGGCGTCGCGACTGCCGGCTTCCAGAGTGAAATGGGCAAGGGCACACCGCTGGACGTCAACTCCGACTGGTACAAGTGGACGCACGACCCGATCAACCAGCTCCTGGGACTGACCAAGGGCGTACCTGAGAACGGCCCGGGCAGCTACAACCTCTTCGACACCGATGCACAGCTCGCGCATGACGAGGTGGGCGCGGACACCTTCCGGACCGGCATCGAATGGAGTCGGATCTTCCCGAATTCGACGGCATCGGTGGATATTTCGGACGAGGGCGGCACAGTGAGCCTCGCGGATCTGCAAGCGCTCGACGCGCTCGCCAACCAAGACGAGGTGGACCACTACCGCGAGGTGTTCGATTCGCTTCGCGCCAGGGGCCTCGAGCCGCTGGTGACGATCAACCACTTCACCCTGCCGACGTGGGTGCACGATCCCACCACGGCGCGGTTGCTGGTGCAGCTCGGTCTTCCGACACCGGCTGCCGGTTGGCTGTCGGACCAGACGCCCGTTGAATTCGAGAAGTACGCGGCGTATGTCGCGTGGAAGTACGGCGACCAGGTGGACAACTGGGTGGTGATCAACGAGCCGATCCCACCGACACTGACCGGGCTGCTGGGTATTCCGATCCCGGGAAGCCCGATCCCGTACTGGCCGCCCGGCGTGGTGCGGCCGGACCTGACGTCCCGATTCCTCGTCAACGAGGCGAACGCGTTCGTCGCCGCGTCGCGTGAGATCCACATCTGGGACGACGAGGTCGCGACGCCGGTCATGTCGCCCGGGCAGCCGGCGGCATTCGTCGGCTGGGCGAACAACATGATGAGTATCCGGCCGTCGAACCCGCTCAGCCCGCTCGATGTACAGGCGGCCGCGGCATTCGACAATTACTGGAACAACTGGTTCCCCAATGCAATCATCCGCGGCGAGGTCGACGCCAACCTCGACGGCGTCATCACCCCGGACGAAATCCATCCCGAGATGGCGAACAGCGCCGATTTCTATGGTGTGAATTACTATGCGCCAGAACAAATCATCGGCATCGGCGTGTCGCCGCTGCCGGGATTCCCTCCGCTGCAGGGCATTCCGAATCTGCCCGGTAACTGCGCAACCTGCAGCGACACGGGCCTGCCCGTAGATCCCGGTGGCTTCCGCCAGGTCATTGACCAGGCAGCGGCCTACGGCATACCCGTCTGGATCACCGAGAACGGGATCGCCGACGCGGACGACTCGCGACGCGCGGACTACATCGTGCGGCATCTAGCGGTGGTGCAGGACGAGATCGCACATGGGACGGACATCCGCGGCTACACGTACTGGACACTCACCGACAACCTCGAATGGGCAAGCGGTTATGAGCCGAAGTTCGGCTTGTACTCATACGACCCGGCGACGCTTGTCCGCACGGCGCGGCCGAGTGTGGCTGTGGTCAAACAAATCACGACGGCGAACTTATTGCCCGCGAGCCTGCTCGAGCTGTACCTGCCTGGGGCGGGTGGCTGAGCTGGCGAACCGTCACGACGGCGCCGGCGGCGGCGCACGGCTCGTCACCGAATGCGCGGATGGTTTGCAGAAAGCGTATTCGCGCACATCCCAATGCGAGTAGACAGGTCACCACCAAGGCGTCTAGCAGGGGGGATCAAAATGATTCGTGCATGTGTGGTCGGCGGCGTTGCTGCCGCGTTTGCGCTGGCGACGGCCGCACCTGGTTTCGCCGATCCGTCGGACCCAGTTCCAGGGATGTCGCACGGCGTCATTGAAACGCAGCCCTGCTCTAACTGGCTTCGGTTCACGTATGGGTTCAGTCCACTCGGCGAGCACATGGCGTGCGTGTCTTTTGACGGCAGCACCGGCGAGTGGTCGCGCTCTACCCCGGTGGTGGGCGTTCGAGAACCTGGCACGTCATGCGACGCTGCACAAGGCTATTTGGCTCAGGCGCCGGACGGCCGTCCCATCCAGTGCTCGAACTCGATCTGGTACCTGCCGCCGAACGGCAATCAGGGCTGAGGCCGTGTGCGTCGGACTGGGGTTGCAAACGTAATCCTGGGTCGGGGTGGCGGGATTCGAACCCACGGCCTCTTCGTCCCGAACGA
>NZ_JAVHWM010000193.1:0-3206 GCF_032159765.1 Mycobacterium sp.
AACGGTGGCAAAGCGATACTTTCCACTGAGTTGACGTCGCCGGACGAGCGGGGCGCGACATGCAAGGACACCATCGAAAAGGTTGGCCCAGCCGCGGCGGACGCGTGGGGCGGCACGTTCGATCCAAGCAGTATCCAGTCCGTTACCGTCGACGGTGAGTCCGGCTCGCGAGGGAATCCGGAGCTCAAAGACATTGGGACCGGGGAACGAGTCGGCGCAATTCTGTGCGTCCGGCATCACGACGCCGAGTATCTATTCACTTACTTTGGCATGGCTGATCCCGGTAAACAGGACGTCGAGGCGATCATCGGCTCATGGAAGTGGAAATAGGGATTTCTCGCCACGGGCGCCCAGCCGGTAGCCTCTCCCCGCACGGGCGCGTAGCTCAGTGGTAGAGCTCTGGTTTTACACACCAGCGGTCGGCGGTTCGATACCGTCCGCGCCCACAACTGGCCCCGCATCAGGGCTGCGCGCTTAGTTGTATTCGCTGCTGTCCTGCGGACCGTGAGTCGTGCTGATCAGCTTCGCGTAGCAGTGGTCGCGATCGCGACCCTGGCTCGCGCACCATGCCAAGGCATCGTGGTAGTCCGGCGAGTATTGCCCGGCAATGGTGACCCAATACCCACGGTTTGCGTCGAATGTGGACCAGTCAGGCGACCACAACAGCAAGACACCGGGGGATTCGCCCCAACGTGCGCGGAGCTGCTGATGTTCGTTCAATATCGCGACGTAATCCCACACGACCTCCTCAGCGCGCAGACCGTTGTACTTCGAACTCAATTGTGGGACCCAGCGATCTCTGAGCCACTTCAGCGCCAGCGGGCGGTCGGACGCCGCTATCTGCTGTAGCTGCCCGAGCGCGGCCGACTGCGGATCTGGGATTGGTGGCGTCGTGATCGAGGGGCTCGGCGTGGTTGTCGGGGTTGACCTCGGAGTCGCGGTGACCGTAGGAGGCGCCGGAAGTTCACCATTCCCCAGCGGGATGTCGATCCCGGCTCGGGCTTCTGCCTCCGTGTAGGTCGACTCGCTCTGTCGTCCGACACGTACGCGGTAGAATTTCGCCCCGGCCGGGACGTCGTCGATCTCCAGGCGCAGAATGCACGAATCCTGTTGCTTGTCACTGCTTTTCAGTGATCCCTTTGCCAGCACGGTTCCTGCCTCGTTCGCGGCGATAACCGGGGCATCGGGGCCGACGTCCGCATAGGTGCTTGTGCCCGCACAGTGATATCTATTCGACAGGCCGGTGGTCGTGAAGCTGTTTCCGGTCAGATGCACGGAGCCGTTGAGGACGAACGACTGATTGGTTTCGGGCGTTGTGAGCGCTCTCAGGCCGAAATACGTGCCGACGCATATGGCCAGGAATAATGCCGCACCGGCCAGCGCGAAAACCTGGCGCGGGTGTCGCGCCGGAGTGGTAGGTCGCGGCGCGGTCATTGCGGTGGGCGCGGACACCGAAAAAGCGGTCGGTGTTCCGTTCGCCGAATCCGCCAGCGCGCGGGCGAATTCGGAACAGGTGGCAAACCGGTCGCCAGGGTTCTTGGCCAGAGCTTTGAACACCGCCGCATCGATCAACGCAAGATCGGGATTCCGAGCGGCAAGTGGTGGCGGATGCGCGTTGAGATGCGCGTTGATGATGACGGCAGGGTTGGAGTTGGAAAACATCGGCACGCCGCCGAGGAGGTGATACGCGGTAGCGCCGAGCGCGTATTGGTCCGCGCGCCCGTCAAGCGACAACCCCATCAGCTGTTCAGGCGCGCAGTAGGCAATTGTCCCGACGGTGATGTTGGTGGCGGTGAGGTCACTGGCATCCCCGACGTCTCGTGCAACGCCGAAGTCGCTCAGCAGGATTCGTCGCTCACCATTGTCGGGATGTGCGACAAGAATGTTGGCTGGCTTGATGTCCCGGTGCAGCAGTCCCCTCGCATGTGCGTAATCAAGGGCGCCCCCCACGGCCTTGATGATGTCGATGACCATCGGTAGCGGCATGCCCCGCGGATACTGATGGTGCAGCATCCGGCCGGCATCAGTGCCGAAGATGTAATCCATCGAGATCCACAGCCGACTATCGAATTCGCCACAGTCGTGGATTCCGACGATGTGCTGATGAAACAACTTGGCCGCCAGTTCGGCTTCGCGGTTAAACCTTTGGCGGTATCCAGGTTCGGCCGAGATGTTCGCGCGCAGCACTTTAAGCGCGTCCTGGCGCGGCAATCGGGGATGCTGGGCGAGGTAAACCTCACCCATACCCCCGGTGCCGAGTAACCGCAGGATCGAATAGCCTGCGAATTCAGTTCCGCCGGCTAACGGCATGTCTGAACTTTACCCAGCGAGCGGACAGCGATAACGTCGCGTGGCAATTATTGCGTCTCGCTGTGGCCGACGGTGCGCACAGCTCTAGCGCGACGCCGTCGGAGTTGCGGAAACTCAAATCCGAGCCGTAGCCCGCCTCGACGATCCCGCGTAGCTGACGGTGAGCGCGTCGAGCGAGACCTTGCTGAAGCGCAAAAATATGCGGCGCCGTCGATCGCTCGCGGGCCAGCGGCAGAGGCTGCCCAGGCGCCAGCCTCGCTCCGCAACTGTCGAACCACGCTTGCCCAACAATGCTTTCCATCGAATTCGCCACGAAGCTCGCGCACTGAACAGTTTGCGAAACTCGTTTCGTCAGCAAACGACCTAGCGGGCCTAAGGGCAGTCAACCGGCCGTCCTGGCCCGCCGCGGCAATTGCATGGCGTCGGCAGGAAAGCCTCTCCAGGTTCGCTCAAAGTCCTTCCCTGGCGTGATCTGCGTCACTACGATCACTCTGGCCGGTCCGACCGGTGGCAGGAGATAGCGATGACGAGCGAACGAGACACAGAGGCCACCGGAGTCGAAGGCCGGCTGGAGTGGCTGCGGAAATCGGTGGTCACGGAGCCGGCAGGCGCCGCGGAAGCCGCATGGGCGTGGGTGGACGACCTATCCGAGCGCGCCAAGAGCGACGGCGATGCCGCCGACGAGGAACTCAACGAGTTGTTCCGGCTCGGCACGCCGCCGACAGACCTGGACGGGCCCACCGAAGGCATGCTCGTCATGACGACCACCAACCCAGCTCTGGACATGGCCGTGCGGGCAGTGACCGCGCTGTGGATGCCGTGGCAGGGCAAGCGGTTCGATTCCGACTCGGCCACCGGCGACAACCGGCTGACGCGAAGCACCGGGCTGGTGTCCA
>NZ_JAVHWM010000237.1:0-3771 GCF_032159765.1 Mycobacterium sp.
CCCTGCGCAACACCGCCATCAGCCTCCTACGACTGACCGGCGTCGAGAACATCGCCCAACGCCTACGACATCACGCCCGAGACCCCGCAACCATCCTCAACCTGCTCCTGACCTGCTGAAACACGACTATGCCGGGGCCCTGGTGAGAGTCCCACCGGGCGAGGACACCTATGCGTTCCACCACGGAAATACCGGCAATCGTTCCCGCCACGAAGGTAGGTAGGCCAGGTAGTTGCTTTCCCGGAACGTCTCCAGTTCCTCATGCCACGCGGGATACTCCTCGATGCCTCGGGCCGTGACCTTGCCGAGGGAGTAGCCGTGCGGCTGGAGCAGATCGAACGCGTCCTTCAGGTAGCCACGCGCATGAATCCAGCGGTGGTTGTACTCGAACTGCAGCAACCCAATCCGTTGTTGGGCGACCATTTCCACAGCGCCCTTCATCACGTCCAGGTCGGCGCCTTCTGCGTCGATCTTGAGCAAGGCCACGTTCTGAAGGCCTTGCGACGCGCAATAGGCGTCGACGGTCGAGATCGCTACCTCCTCCTCTTGCTGCAGGGCACGCTCGGCCACAAAGGTGACCAGGGAGTTCGAACCGGCGCCGTTGTGGACGATCCGCAGGACGGCGGTGCCTTCCCGGTTGCCGAGAGCAATCCCCTCCAGCCGCGGGGCTCGGCGATGGTCGACAAAGTGGGCACTGAGACGCTCGAACGTGTATGTCGATGGCTCGAAACAGGTCACGTGGAGGTCGTCACGTGGGACCTGATTCAGGAGCGATGTGCTCCACTCGCCGAAGTGGGCGCCGACGTCGAGCACCTCAATCGGTCCGGCCGCACCGTTAAGCGACGACTGGACTAGTTGCTCTCCATTGAATTCAATGGAGTTCGGGCCGTCAAGGCGCACCTCGAGCCAAAAGAAGCGGGCGGCTCGCGCCATATTGCGGCGACCCACCATTCTCTCTACTCCATTCAGGACTCGGCGCGCGGCCGTCCGCAGTGTCGACACGTGCACACGGTACGGCACGAAAGACATAAAACGCGTGATTACGCGCTGCGTTGTCGCATATCCGCCTCGTAACCGCTAGGTTCGAATAGTGGACAACGACAGTTTGAGCGATGTGGTGCGGGACCGGCTGTACTCGGGCTATGCATCGACCCACGCCGGCGTTGCCGATGGCCGTTCCACCGCCCTGGTCTTCCGGCGCGACATCGCCCCGCTCCTCCCAGACCGACGCGACATACGTCTGCTCGACATTGGTTGTGGGCAGGGCCACCTGGTCCAGGCGGTGCGCCAGGCCGGCTACCTCGACGTTCACGGCGTCGACATCAGCAGCGAGCAGGTTGCCCAGGCTCATGCCGGCGGACTCCATGCGGAGGTCCAGCAGGGAGACTTCCGCGATGTCCTTGGTCGCGCAGCGGGAACCCTGGATGTGGTGCTCGCCACGGATGTCCTCGAGCACCTGACGCGAAACGAGGTCGTGGCCACGATGGACCTCATCCGTATGTCGCTGAAGCCGACCGGCATGTTCGTGGCCCGAGTGCCGAACGCCGGCAGCCCCTTCGGGGGCCAGATCCGTTACGGCGACCTGACACACGAGTCGTGGTTCACCGTGCGCAGCCTGCGGCAACTGACACAGGTGACGGGTTTTCGAGATCTGGTTGTTATCCCGTGCAAGCCGACCCGACACGGCGCGAGGAGCACACTTCGCGCCGCCGTTTGGGCCGTCGCGAGCACGGTAATGAAGCTTGCACTCGCCGCCGAGACCGGCGTCGTCCGCGGGCACATCGTCACCCAGAACATGACCTTCCGCGCGATGGCGAGGTGAGCGGGGTGAACGATCGAGCGCCACAGTCGAGCATGCGGGCGAGTGTCATCGGGCCGCTCTGGCCCGACAGTTTCGCCGACAACATCGCGTCCGGGCTGCGAGACCTCGGCATAACGGTGACCGAGCATGGTGCACCGCACCCAAAGCCACGCGCTCGCCTCACCGCAGTGGCCCTCGAGACAGCATTCCGGTCACACCAGCTGGACATGCGCTGGCAGATGCGCCTGGCCAACGAGATCCTCGACGCTGCCCCAGACGTGGTCGTCTCGACCGACGCGAGGTTGCTCCCTGAGGCCGTCGGCCGCATGCGACAGGCCGGAGTCCGCGTCGCGATGTGGTTCCCAGACTGCGTTGCGAACGTTGGTCGTTTCCACATGCTGGCGGCCGAGTACGACGTCCTGGCCTTCAAGGACCCGCTGCTCGTGCAGAGGCTCCGCGCGACCTACGCAGCCAACGTGCGATACCTGCCTGAGGCCTGCCGGCCCGGCTGGCACTCTCCACCTGTCGGGGTCACACCGAAGCCGGGACCGATCGCCGTCGTCGGCAACATGTACCCCTCACGCCTGATGCTGCTACGGCGTCTCCACGATGACGGCGTCCCTCTCCAGTTGTTCGGGAGCGGTTTCCCCAGGTGGTCCCACCCCGGACCGCTTCAAGGTCTCCACACCGGCGAGCACGTGACAGGCCTCCGCAAGGCGGAGGTGTTTCGCGGCGCCTCCGCCGTCCTCAACAACCTGCACCCCGCGGAGATCGACGGCGTCAACGCCCGGCTCTTCGAGGCGACAGGCTGCGGCGCCCTCGTCCTCACCGAGAGCCGTCCGACGCTCAGTTCCCTGTTCGACGACGACGAGGTCGTCGGTTTCGCCTCGTACGAGGAGTTGCTGGGTGCGGCCCGGGCGGCAGCCGCAGGTGACCTTCCCGCTAAGGAGTTCGGCGATCGGGCGAGTGCTCGTGCCCATGCAGAGCACCGCTACGTCGACCGCCTGACCAGGCTGCTGGAATGGCTGACGTAGCGCTGGCGCCCCGTCCATCGCCGACGGGAGCCCAGATACAAGACGACCTTCCTCGCCGGACTTCCGTGGTGGCTGCCTCCTTCCTCGCTGCGGCGGCCGTTCTACCGCTTGCAATCGCCAACGGGTCAAGCACCACCGATGTGCGTCTGACCGCCCTCAGCTTGTCGTTGCTCGGTGCCAGCTGCCTGCCGCTCGTCTCCGGGCGCGCCGGGGTCAGACGTGCTCTGCGTGACTTCCGGCTCGGCTCCTGGTTCGTGGTCTGGTACACCGTCGGTTTCGGCGTGCTCAGCCTGCTCCGGGAGCCGGCGCTGACCGTCAGCAACGCCCAGATCGCCACCGACTCCCTCATCCGGGGATTGCAGCTGGCCGGCTTCGGGCTGGTGGCATGGACAATCGGTTACCTGGTCACGGTGAGGACGTTCAGTGTGGGGAGGGCACAGCGCAACCGCCCGCCGTCAATGAACATCATCGCGCTGTTGTTCGCTTGTGGCCTGCTCGGTCACCTCCTCGCGGCCCTCAGTGGCCGCTTCGGCTACGTCGGTGACGCCGCTGGACGAGTCGCAACTCCCGCGGTAACGGGGCAGTTGGTAGACGTCCTCACATCGGCTGGCACGTTCGCGCTCGTCCTCTTGGCCATCAACTTCGTCATCCGACGGACCGGACGGGCGAGAACTCTCCTCCTGCTTGCCTTGTCCGAGGAGGTGACCGTCGGCCTGCTAACTGGGATGAAGAGTGAGTTCATTCTGACGCTGTTCGCCATAACTCCAGTGCTCGCAATCGGGACCAACCGGTTTCCCACCAGGATCTTGACCGGCGGTGCCGCGCTGCTGCTTCTCCTGGTGTTCCCCTTCGTGACGACGTATCGCGAGACCGTACGCGCGGGATCCACCGAACTCGGACCCCAGCAAGCGTTTGAGCGCGCACCGGCTCTGATCC
>NZ_JAVHWM010000116.1:0-29500 GCF_032159765.1 Mycobacterium sp.
AAGCAACCAGAAACATCTGGCAAAAAACAACACCACACCCCACAAACGAGGAAAACCAGGGCATGGCAAAAAACAACAACAAACAAAAACCACCAAACACACTATTGAGTTCTCAAACAACACACCCGTTCGACAGGCAACCCTGCCACTGTACGCCAGTGTGCGACACAGGTCAAACCGCAGGTCACGCGGCTGTTTCTACGAGTTTACTCGCTCGATTTCGGCGCCGAGACTGACGAGGTTCTCCACGAACAGCGGATACCCGCGATCGATGTGAAACACGTCGTGCACTTCGGTGTCACCATCAGCAACCAGGCCGGCGAGCACCAATCCCGCGCCGGCGCGAATGTCTGACGACCACACCGGCGCACTCGACAATTGCGGGATGCCACGCACGACGGCATGGTGGCCGTCGGTGCGCGCGTCGGCGCCGAGCCGGATCATCTCCTCGACGAACCGGAACCGCGCCTCGAATACGTTTTCGGTGATCATCGACGTGCCGTCGGCGATCGAGGCGAGCCCGATCGCCATCGGCTGCAGGTCTGTCGGAAAGCCGGGGAACGGCAGTGTCGCGACGTTGAGCGCCTTCGGCCGCTCGTACTGCACCACGCGAAAACCGTTGTCGTCCTGGGTGACTGTGGCCCCGGCGTCGTGCAGCTTGTGCAGGACCAGCTGAAGATGCGCCGGATCAACACCTGTCACCGAGATATCGCCCCTCGTCATCGCTGCGGCGATTCCCCAGGTGGCAGCAACGATCCGGTCGCCGATGACCCGGTGCTCGGCCGGGTGAAGCCGGTCGACGCCGGTGATCGTCATCGTCGGCGTGCCTGCGCCTTCGATATTCGCCCCCATCTGGCTCAGCATCGTGCACAGGTCGACGACGTCAGGCTCACGGGCGGCGTTGTGAATAGTTGTCACACCCTCGGCGAGTACAGCCGCCATCAGGATGTTCTCGGTGGCTCCCACCGAAGGGAACTCGAGCTGAATCTCGGCTCCCCGCAAGTGTTCTGCCGATGCGACGACGCATCCGTGTTCGATGTTGCAGACGGCGCCGAGCTGCCGCAAGCCGGCCTGGTGCATGTCCAGCGGCCGCGATCCGATGGCGTCGCCGCCCGGCAGCGCGACCCGGGCCCGTTTGCACCGGCCCACCAGCGGGCCGAGCACGCATACCGAGGCCCGGAACTGCCTCACCGCGGCGAAGTCAGCGTCGTACTTAAGTTCGTCCGGCGAGGTGACCCGAGCCACCGACCCGTCGAGCTCCACGTTGGCGCCCAGACCACGCAGAACCTCTGCCATCAGCGGGACATCCAGAATGTCCGGGCAGTTGGTGATCGTGCTGGTACCTTCCGCGAGCAGAGCCGCGGCCATGAGCTTGAGCACGCTGTTCTTTGCGCCGGTGACGGCGACTGACCCCGATAAGCGGTTGCCCCCCGTCACCACAAAGCGCTCGCTCACGCGGGTTAGTGTAAACAGCACCGTGCGCAGGCGCACGCAAGGAACATGAGGGCTGTGCGCAGGCAAGGAACATGACAGCCGAAGTCAGTCTGGCCGGTACGGTTTGACCCATGGCAGTTCATCTCACCCGCATATACACACGAACCGGTGACGACGGCAGCACCGGGTTGAGCGATTTTTCGCGTGTGACAAAAAACGATCCACGGCTTGTGGCGTACGCCGACTGCGATGAGACGAATGCCGCGATCGGAACCGCCATTGCGCTGGGGGCTCCGAATGAGCGGATGACTCAGATATTGCGCCAGATTCAGAACGATCTGTTCGATGCCGGCGCAGATCTCTCTACACCGGTCGTTGAAAACCCCAAGTATCCGCCTCTTCGTATCACGCAGGATTACATCGACCGTTTGGAAGCGTGGTGCGACCAGTGGAATGAGTCGTTGCCCGCGCTTGATTCCTTTGTGCTGCCGGGCGGTACGGCTCTGTCGGCGCTCCTGCACGTCGCCCGGACGGTGACCCGACGCGCCGAGCGGTCGGCTTGGGCCGCGATCCATGCACACCAGGACACTGTGAGCCCGCTGCCCGCGAAGTACCTCAACCGGTTATCGGATCTGTTGTTCATCCTGTCTCGTGTCGCAAACCCGGACGGCGATGTGCTCTGGAAGCCGGGCGGTCAAGCGCGGCAATGACGTTGACGAACTAGATCGCCCGGCGCGGCGATCGTGGCGATGGTCTGGATTCAAGCCACGACAAGAATGCGGTCAGCGCCCCCCGGTCGAGCGCGATCTCGTACCCGCGCCGGCGATCGTCTCCGGTGTCCCGGATTTCGAGGACGGCGATTTCCGCGGTCATGATGTCGAATTCGTCCTCGCGGGGCGCCCGCCGCGACACGATGTCGATGCCGCGCCGGGTGAGCCGACGGTCCGGCCACAACCTCACACTGGACAACCGGTAAAACCCGGCTTCTCCTCCGCGGTAACGGATCACGCCGTGACGCCAGCCCTGTCCACCGACAGCCGGAATGTCCCGCAAAATGGCCGCCGTGCCTCCTTGGCGCAACTTCCACAGCCGGTACATCAAAGCCGCAACGGCCAACAGCAGCACGGCGATGAGCGCGACCATGATAGCCATCAGCGCGCTCACAGGCGGCGGCTGTTACGCGATTTCGCCGAGCGCGCGCAATCTCGCCCGGCCCTTCGCGGCGGTGCGAGGGTCATCGGACTCAGAGTCGCTTCTGGCCTGATCGGCGTTGATCTCAGACTCGAATTCGGCGGACTCCGCCAGAATGATGACGCCTTCGTCGGTCACCGACATGAAGCCGCCGTCGACCGCGATACGCAGGTCGTCCTCGCCCTCCCGCTCGACGCGCACCATCGCGTCGTCGACCAGCTGGGCAACCAGGGGTATGTGTCGGGGAAGAATGCCGATCTCACCGGAGGTCGTCCGGGTGAAGACGAAAGTGCCTTTCCCCGACCAGATCTCGCGCTCGACCGCGACGATGTCGACGTCCATGTCAGCGTCGGCCATGTCAGTGCCTACTCATCGCTGTCGTCGTCCTTCTTTTCGTCCTTCTTGTCGGCCTCGCCCTCATCGTCCGAGTCCTTTTCGTCCGAGTCCTTTTCGTCCGAGTCCTTATCGTCGGACTCGTCCTTCTCCTCGTCCGACGAGGACGGGGCGCCGTCGCCGCCGGACTCATCCATTTTCACGCCGAGGCTTTGGGCCTTCCTCTCCAAATCCTCCAGGCCGCCGATCAGGAAGAACGCCTGCTCGGGCAGATGGTCGAACTCACCCTTAGTCAGCCGGTCGAACGCGTCGATGGTCTCCTTCAGCGGCACATTGGAGCCCGGCTGTCCGGTGAACTGCTCCGCGGCCATCATGTTCTGTGACAGGAAGCGCTCGATCCGACGGGCCCGGTTGACCAGCTGCTTGTCTTCTTCCGACAGCTCATCGATACCGAGAATCGCGATGATGTCCTGAAGGTCCTTGTAGCGCTGCAGGATTCGGATGACTTCCTGCGCCACTCGGTAGTGCTCGTCGCCGACGATGGACGGGTCCAGGATCGTCGAACTGGAGGCAAGCGGATCCACCGCGGGGAAGATGCCCTTGGAGAACACATTTCGGCTCAGCTCCGTGGTGGCATCGAGGTGGGCGAACGTGGTCGCCGGCGCCGGGTCCGTGTAGTCGTCGGCAGGCACGTACACCGCCTGCATGGAGGTGATCGACCGTCCCCGCGTCGACGTGATGCGCTCCTGCAGCTCACCCATCTCGTCGGCAAGGGTGGGCTGGTAACCGACAGCTGAGGGCATACGGCCGAGAAGTGTCGACACCTCCGAGCCTGCCTGGGTGAAGCGGAAGATGTTGTCGATGAACAGAAGAACGTCCTGTTCGAGCTCGTCTCGGAAGTACTCCGCCATGGTCAGCGCCGAGAGAGCCACGCGCATACGGGTACCGGGCGGCTCGTCCATCTGCCCGAACACCAGCGCGGTGTCCTTCAGCACGTTGGCTTCCTCGAGTTCCACCCAGAGGTCGTTGCCCTCACGGGTGCGCTCACCGACACCTGCAAATACCGAAGTGCCGCCGAAGTTTCGCGCGATGCGGTTGATCATCTCCTGAATCAACACCGTCTTGCCCACGCCGGCGCCGCCGAACAGTGCGATCTTGCCCCCGCGCACGTAAGGCGTCAGAAGGTCCACGACCTTCAGACCGGTCTCCAGCATCTCGGTCCGGGGTTCGAGTTCGTCGAACGCGGGCGGCTTGCGGTGAATCCCCCACCGTTCCAGGTCTTCGCCGTAGCCCTTTTCGTCGAGGCAGACTCCGAGGGCGTTCCACACATGGCCCTTGGTGCCGTCACCGACGGGCACGGAGATCGCCCCACCGGTGTCGGTGACCTCGGCGCCACGCACCAGGCCGTCCGTCGGCTGCAGCGCGATGCAGCGCACCAGGCTGTCTCCGAGGTGCAGTGCGACCTCAAGAGTCAATGTCTTGGCGAGCTCCTCGAAGTCGATGTCCGTGTGTAGCGCGTTGAACAACGGGGGCACGGAGTCGCGCGGAAACTCCACGTCGACCACTGGGCCGGTGACGCGTACCACCCGGCCGGTCGTGCCTTTGTCGTTGCCCTTGCTCTTGGTCTCGCGCTGCGCAGTTGCGGTCATCTTGTATTCGCTTTCCTAGCTTCGGACGTCTTAGTTCGCGGCGTCGGCTAATGCGTTTGCACCGCCGACGATTTCACTGATTTCCTGGGTGATCTGTGACTGACGCTCCCGGTTGGCCTGCAACGTGAGGTCGGTGATGAGGTCGTCGGCGTTGTCGCTGGCCGACTTCATCGCCCGACGCCGCGATGCCGATTCCGACGCCGCCGACTCGAGGAGCGACGCGAAGATCCGAGTGGTCACATACCGCGGCAGCAACGCTTCGAAAAGCGTCGTCGCGTCCGGTTCGAACGTGAACAGGGTGTGCGGTTCGGACGGATCGTAGTCCTCGTCGTACTCGATGATCATCGGGGCGATCCGTGCCGCGACCGCATTCTGCGACATCATCGATTTGAACTCGGTCGACACGATGTGCAGCTCGTCGACACCGAGAATGCCGTCGGGCCCGGGGTCTTCGCCATCGTCATCGGCACCTGCGTTGAACGCGTCGGTCAGAGTCTCCGCGATCTCCTTGGCATTCTCGTAGGTCGGCCTCTCAGAGAACCCGGTCCAAGATTCGACGACGTTCCAATTCCGAAAACTGTAGTAATTCAATGCCTTTCGCCCGACGACGTAGAGGATCGGCCTTTTCCCCTCGTCCCGCAGAAGGGAGAACAGCTCCTCTGACCGGCGGAACACATTGGCGTTGTACGCACCGCACAGACCACGATCCGACGACACCACCAACACACCCGCGCGTTTGGGCTCTTCGCGCGCGACCAACAGAGGGTGGTCCAGCGCGGAGGCCGAGGCGAGGTTGGTCAGCATGTTGGTGATCTCGGCGTTGTACGGCCGTGCCGCTTGAACGCGTGCCTGCGCCTTCGCGATACGCGAAGTCGCGATCATCTCCTGCGCCTTGGTGATCTTCTTGATCGACTGCGCGGACCGGATTCGCCCGCGTAGCTCGCGAAGTGTTGCAGCCATTGGCGATCTAGCTCTTCTTCTTCGGTGGTGGTGGTTTACGCACCTTGACCGACTCTTTCTCGACGTCTTCCTCGTCCATGGCCTCGACACCCTCGTCGGGGACCGCGGAGCTGCCGTCCGACGTGTCGAAGCCTCTCTTGAACTGGTTGATCGCCTCCTCGAGCTTGTCGGCCGTCTCGTCCGACAGTGTCTTGGATTCCCTGATGTCGGAGAGGATTTCGTCGTCAGAGCCGCGCAAGTGATCGAGGAATTCCCCTTCGAATCGATGAACGTCGGCCGCGGGAATCGAGTCGAGGTGCCCTTTGGTGCCGAGGAAGATCGCGACGACCTGCTCCTCGACGGGCAACGGCTGCTGTTGAGGCTGCTTGAGCAACTCCACCAATCGCTCGCCGCGGTCGAGCTGCTTCTTGGTGGTCTCGTCGAGGTCGGACGCGAACGACGCGAACGACTCGAGCTCGCGGTATTGCGAGAGATCCAGGCGCAGCGATCCTGCCACTTCCTTCATCGCCTTGATCTGGGCGGCGCCACCAACCCGGGATACCGACACACCGACGTTGATCGCGGGCCGCACGCCCTGGTTGAACAGGTCGCTCTCCAGGAAGCACTGGCCGTCGGTGATCGAGATGACGTTGGTGGGGATGTAGGCGGAGATGTCGTTGGCCTTTGTCTCGATGATCGGAAGGCCCGTCAGGGAACCACCGCCGATCTCGTCGGACAGCTTGGCGCAGCGTTCCAGGAGCCGCGAGTGCAGATAGAAGACGTCGCCCGGGTAGGCCTCGCGTCCCGGCGGCCGGCGCAGCAGCAGCGAAATCGCGCGATACGCCTCCGCCTGCTTCGACAGGTCGTCGAACACGATCAGCACATGCTTGCCCTCGTACATCCAGTGCTGCGCAATGGCCGAGCCGGTATACGGCGCAAGCCATTTGAAGCCGGCAGAATCCGACGCGGGCGCGGCGACGATCGTGGTGTAGTCCATCGCGCCACCCTCGTCCAGCTTGTTGTGCACGCTGGCGATCGTGGTGCCCTTCTGGCCGATGGCCACGTACACGCAGCGCACCTGCTGCTGCTCGTCACCGCTCTCCCAGGCCTGGCGCTGGTTGAGGATGGTGTCCACGCAGATCGCGGTCTTGCCGGTCTTGCGGTCGCCGATGATCAACTGCCGCTGCCCCCGGCCGATCGGGGTCATCGCGTCGATGGCCTTAATGCCGGTCTGCAGAGGCTCTTTGACGCCTTGGCGCTGTACCACCGATGGCGCCTGGATCTCCAATGCGCGCCGGGTGTCCGTGTCGATGTCACCCCGACCGTCGATGGGCTGGCCCAGTGGATTGATCACGCGCCCCATGAACGCGTCACCGACGGGCACCGACAGCACCTCGCCGGTGCGCTTGACCTGCTGACCCTGTGCGATCTTCTCGAAGTTGCCGAGGATCACCGCGCCGACGTCGTGTTCGTCGAGGTTCAGCGCGACGCCGAGCACCCCGTCTTCGAACTCGAGGATCTCCTGCGTCATCACCGACGGCAGGCCCTCGATGTGAGCGATGCCGTCACCGGCGTCGATGACGGTGCCGACCTCCTCACGCGCCGTGTCGGCTTTGAAGCTGGAGACGTACTCCTCGATCGCGCCCTGGATGTCGTCTGGCGAAATCGTCAACTCTGCCATTATCTTTCGTCTTCCTGCCTTCGGTGTGGGTCTCGGTCGGTGTTGAGGTCAGTCGGGCAGCCGGTTGCGGGCTTCCGCCAGCCGTGAGGAGATCGATCCGTCGATCACCTCGTCGCCGACGGACACTTCGAGACCACCGAGCAAGGACGGATCGATCTCCAGTTGAACGGAGACGTCCTGTCCGTAGATGCGGCTCAGTACCTCGGTCAATCTGGTGCGCTGGCCGCTGCTGAGTTCGGCAGCAGCCTTGGCGTGTGCGACGATCTCGCCGCGGCGGGAAACCGCCAGCTGCGCAAGGTCGGCGACTTCCACGTCGGCTCGGTCGCGGCCGTGCCGAAACAGCTCCACCGTCTGCACGAGCAGTGCCTCGGTGGTTGGATTCACGTCCCTGCTGTGGCTGAGCACGTTCTTCAGCAGCTGCACCCGACCATCAGCAGGCTGCGTGTAGTCGCCGAGCAAGGTCGTCAGCTGCGGCTCTGAATCCAGGATGCGGCCGAACCAGAACAGCTGTTCCTCGACCTCGTCGGCGTGCCGGCCCCGTTCGCCGCGAAGAAGCAGTGCCAACCGGGCCACGTGTTCGATGGCGTCGATCAGGTTCGCATCGGACGACCACCGCCCCGAGACCGCCCCCTTGAGGACCTGGAGCGCGGGATCGCCGATCTTGCCGCTCAGCACCGCTTCCAGAAGCCGCTCCTTGGGGGGCCCGCCACTCGCCGGGTCCGCGAGGTGCCTGGCAAGGATGGACTCGCGGCTCAACAGCGATGCCGTGGCGGCCAAATCCTCTGCGAGGGTTTCCAAGTCCTTGACGGTGAGGTCTGACGTCACATCGTCGAACTTCTCGATCAGAGCGGTCAACGCCTCCCGGCTGGCCGCCCGAAGTTTCGTCGTCGCTGGGTCGTCGATGCTCACGGTCGACGGTGCCATCGCATCGAGATCGTCGAGGAAGCGGTCAACTGTTGCCGACTGAGCATCGGAATCGGAGACGTGCTCGCGGATCAGTTCGGTCGCCCTCTGGACGGCTTCGCTGCCGAGGTCTTGCCGGAGCTGACGGATGAACTGTGAACGAAGCAGTTGAATGTGTTGCTGGCCTTGGATTTTGACGCGTTCGACCTCGACGTCGGCCTGAGCGTGTAGCTGCTCGCTGATGCTCTTCGCGTCCGCGCGTGCCTCGTCGACGACGCGCTTGGCGTCCTCGTCGGCTTTCCGCATCGCCGCGTCGTGAGTCTGCTTGGCTTCCGCGAGCCGCTTTTGCGCGATGGCACTGTCCTCGAGCTGCTTTCGCACCGTGTCCTGGCGGGTGACCATCATCTTGCGCACAGGAGGCACGACGTATTTCCAGATGATGAACACGATAATCGCGAACCCGACGAGCTGTCCGAGGAAGGTTGACATGGTTATCGCCTCGCCTTCGCTGCGGTCTTGCGCCCGACATCGACACCGACAACTCGGGTCGCCAACGTCGATGCGAGCGTTGCCATCGACGACTGGAGGTCGCCGGTGATCCCCTCGGCCTGCTGCTTGAGATCTTCTGACGCCTTCTGCAGGGCCGTGTTCGACTCTTCCGAGGCGCGCGTCTTCATCTCATCGAGTATTTGGCGACCTTCGGCGCGCGCATCGTCGCGAATCCCAGATGCCTCACGACGGGCTGCCGCCATCGCCGCGAGGTAGTCCGCATCGGCAGCAGCGGATTGCTTGTCCGCTTCGCGGCTGTTCTCATTGGTTTTCGCGACCATCTCGTCGCGCTCACGCAGCACCCTCGTGATCGGGGGCACTACCCACTTAGTGATTACGCCGAGCACGATCAAGAAGATGAGCAACACGACGAAGAAGGTGCCGTTGGGGACCAGAAAGTTCGACTGTCCCCCTCCGGCCGCCAGGACTGTCACGCTGAGGTCACTCATCGCGCCGAACTACTTGACCGGAGTGGCAAATACGAACAGCGCCATGAACGCCAAGTTGATGAAGTAGGCCGCCTCGACCAGACCGACGGTGATGAAGAACGGTGTGAACAGCCGGCCCTGGGCTTCCGGCTGACGGGCGATGCCCGCGATCAACGCGTTACCGGCGATACCGTCACCGATACCGGCGCCGATGGCACCGCCGGCCATGATTAACCCACCGCCGATGAGGGCACCGGCACCAATCATTTCAGCAGCCATTTTTATCCTCCTTGATAGCTGGTAGGCGGCCTACCAGAGTTTGTCGAACTTGGTTTGCCACATGAAGGCAGTCAGTCATGTTCGTCCTCAAGCTCCATTGACTGGCTGAAGTACAGAATCGTCAACAGCGCGAAGATGAACGCTTGGATGGCACCGACGAACAAGTCGAAGGTCTTCCAGATCGCATTGGGCAGCCACAGGATGTACGCCGGCATCAGCGCCGCGATAAGCGTCACCAGGATGCCGCCGGCGAAGATGTTGCCGAAAAGCCGGAGCGACAGCGAAATTGGCTTCGCGAGTTCCTCGACGATATTGATCGGTGCCATGAACGCGACGTGTCCCTTGATCACCTTCAGGGGATGCCCGATGATTCCGCGCCGCCGGATGCCCGCTGCGTGATAGGCGAAAAACACAAACAGGGCGAGCGCCAGAACGAAGTTGATGTCGGCGGCCGGCGGTGCCAGCAGTTCGTGGGGCTGTCCGTCGTGTTCGTATTGAACCGGCAAGACGGAGAGCCAGTTCGCAATCAAGATGAATGCGAACAGCGTTACGGCGAGCGGCAACACGAACGGGGCCACCTTCATCCCGACGGTCGCCTCGATCTGGTCGCGCATCTGTATGGTCAGCGCCTCCCAGAAC
This sequence comes from Mycobacterium sp., assembly GCF_032159765.1. Lineage (GTDB taxonomy): Bacteria > Actinomycetota > Actinomycetes > Mycobacteriales > Mycobacteriaceae > Mycobacterium. The sequence goes on from NZ_JAVHWM010000116.1 coordinate 10,026, forward strand.
AGCTGCACCCCACCGGGCACACCCGACGATGTGACCTTCGCGCGCAGGAAGAAAGCCAGTCCGATCACGATCACGCCGGCGATCGCGGTGGCCGTCACTGTGTCGACGTTGACGGACAAAAAGCCGAACCACGTCCGGGTGTCGTGCTGGCCGACCTCGACGTCGCCGGCTGCCAGGACAGACTCAATCATGCTGTGCAGCCTCGCCTTCTGCTCTTCGCGCAAGCGGCTCGTCGTTCTCATCGGATGCGTTGCTGCGCAATGCCTTCATCACCGGCATGGCCGTGGTGAATACCAGCAGCACCTGAAACAGCGCCATCCCGAACACGACACCCAACCCCATGGGCCGGAACAGGTACGCAATCGTCAGCCCGGCGACCGTCATGATCAGAAGCCTGGTGGCGGAGTTCAGCGCCATCTTTCGCTTCAATGGATGCGCCTCGGCGGTGATCGCTTCCACCGAACGCTGCACCAGCAGCGCGTTGACCAAACCCAGACCGAGTCCGAGTCCGAAGAACCAGCCGAAGGCCATGTGCCCGAGCCATGCGGCCGCTCCGACCGCCACTGCGGTCAGCGCAACGCACAGCAGCAGGAGCCGAACAGGCCGAAACGCAACAGATGGAAACACCAACGGCGCGTCTTGCGCTGGCGTCGTCACCTTGCTACCTCAATCCCGCGTGTCTGAGAGTGGCCTGATTGATATCCAGTGATTGCGCCGAGCGTAACTGAGGGTCGCAGGCGCGCTGGAATCACCCAAGGGGCATCTCCCTTTGTCGGTCGTTCTCGGCTCTCCGAAGAGGTCTCCGGCGGGCCGGTTGGCCGGCAACCCGCGGTGGTACTTCCGGGCTCTACCAGCACCGTACCACATGGTGGGTGGCCCAAATCACGTACCTACTACTTGTCGTCGTACAGCTCCCTGCCGCGCTTCAGGAGTGGCACCACGGTCACCACGATCGCCACCACGATGGCCCCCAGCATCACGGCGCCGGCATAGCGCGGATCGAAGAAAATCGTGCTCGCGGTCCCGAACGCGACGATGCCGACCCAGAGGTAAATCAAGAGCACGACTCGGCGGTGGGAATGGCCGATCTGCAGCAACCGGTGGTGCAGGTGCATCTTGTCCGGACTGAACGGGCTTCGCCCCGCCCGTGTGCGGCGGACAATCGCCAACATCATGTCCAGCGCCGGCACGAACATCACAGCGACCACCAACAGGAACGGCGACAGCAGCGCGAAGGCGTCGCGCGCGCCGTAGGCGCTTTGCGAGATCGGCCCGGCCGCCGTGGTGGATGCCGCGGCGAGCATCAGCCCGATGAGCATCGACCCGGAGTCGCCCATGAAGATCTTGGCGGGGTGAAAGTTGTGCGGCAGGAAGCCAAGACATGCGCCGGCGAGCACCACCGAGATCACCGCGGGAGGGTAGAACAACACGTCGCCGCCGTGATCGCGCAGCAGACCCACCGAGAAGATGCAGATGGCCAACGCGGTGATCAAGCCCAGGCCCGCGGCCAGGCCGTCCAGACCGTCGACGAAGTTCATCGCGTTGACGATCGCCACCGTCAGAGCAAGCGTCAGAAGGATCGAGGACACCTGGTCCAGCACGAGCGTGCCGATCGCGTCCACGGGAATGTAGATGACGCTCCACGCCACGCCCATCGTCACCAGCACGCTGGCCGCGGTGATCTGCCCCGCGAACTTCGTCAGCGCATCAAGTCCCCATTTGTCGTCAATCAGCCCGATTCCCATGATGATTCCGCCCGCGACCAGTACCGCGGGCATACCCGACGAGTACACGAAACCGCGCGTCAGCGCGGGCAGCTGGGAGGCGACGAGCACCGCCGCGAGAACGCCCGTGTACATCGCCAACCCGCCCATGCGAGGGATCGGCTGCTCATGCACATCGCGTTCGCGTGGAATCGCCACGGCACCCACCCGGGTCGCGAACACCCGGACCCACCCGGTGCAGAAGTAGGTGATGATCGCCGCCGTCAGGCCAACCAGGGCGAGCTCACGCAGCGGCACACCCGCGCCCCGCTCGTTGAGGGCGAGCACGCCGTCGGCTAGAAACACAGCATTGCTCACCACCGATGAACGGTAACCGACGAAGCTGAGACGGGCACTCGGCCGTACGGTGACGCGGTGGTCAGGGCGTGAGTTCGGCCGCGTCGATCCCGAGCACGTCGGCCAGTGCGTCCGCGCTGACGGGTCCCTCACGCAAGATCTTGGGCGCGGGGCCGGTGAGGTCGACGATCGTCGACGCCGCCTGCTGCTGCGACGGTCCCGCGTCCAGGTAGACCTCGACCCGATCGCCCAGTTGCGCGCGGGCGTTCTCCGCGGTGACGGCTGGTGGCTGGCCCGAGATATTCGCACTCGAAACGGCCATCGGGCCGACTTCGCGCAGCACCTCAATTGCGACCGGATGCAACGGCATTCGCACCATCACCGTGCCGCGTGCTTCCCCCAGGTCCCACTGCAACGACGGCGCCTGCTGGACGACGATGCTCAGCGCGCCAGGCCAGAACGCACGGATCAGCTCGCGCGCGCTGGCGGGCACCGTGAAGGCCAGCCCGTCGATGGTGTGCCACGAGCCGACGAGAACCGGCACGGGCATGTCCCGGCCGCGGCCTTTGGCGGTGAGCAACGCAGCAACCGCGACCGCGTCGAACGCGTCAGCGCCGATTCCGTAGACCGTGTCGGTGGGTAGCACGACGAGCGCCCCGCCTTTCACGGCGCTCACGGCCGCCGCGATGCCCTCGGTCCGCTTCGCCTCGTCGGCGCAGTCGAAGATCTGCGTCATGGGCGTTTGACCCTACGGGCCGTGACGAACCGCAGGCGCCCGGTGAGGTCGGTGTGGCCCTCGATGTCGTCGAAGTGAGCGGTGTCTCCGAGCAACGCTCGGGTAGCAGCGGAGGCGGTGTCGTCGTGTTCGATCGCCAGCCGCCCGCCGTCGGCCAGCCACCGGCCGGCGAGCGACGCGATGGCGGCCACAAACGCGGTGCCGTCCGGCCCCCCGAACAGCGCCTGATGCGGATCATGTTCTGCGACTTCGGGTTCCAGCACGACTGCGTCAGGCAGATATGGAGGGTTCGCGACGACGAGGTCGACGCGACCGTCGAGATCAGGGCCCAGAGACGGGTCGGTGACATCGCCCTCTCGCAGCTCCACCGACGTGTCGGCGCTGTTGCGCCGTGCGTAGGCCAAGGCCTCAGTCGAGATGTCGACGCCGATGACCCGCGCCGCGGGTGTGTGCCGCGCCAGCGCGACCGCAAGCGCCCCGGAGCCCGTGCACAGGTCGACGATCAGCGGAGCAGCCGGGAGATCTTGCGCTGCCGCCCATTCGAAGAGCGCTTCGGTCTCGGGCCGCGGAATGAAAACTCCCGGGCCGACATTCAGATTCACGCTCGCGAATGCTGCGGTACCAGTGATGTGCTGCAACGGAATTCGCGACGAGCGTGCGGCCACGAGATCGGCGTAGCGGCCGAAGAAGTCGTCGCCGACGACCTCCAGGAGCGACAGGCGGCCGCGCGTCGTGCCCGCCACGTGTGCAGCGAGCTCTTCGGCATCGACGCGAGGCGAGGCCACTCCGGCAGCCACGAGCGTGCGAGTGGCCTCGTCGATCGCTTGCCGCACTCGGCCCATCATGCCTGCTGCAATCGGGATTGCTTGTCCGCCTCCGCAAGTGCGTCGAACAGCGCGTCGAGGTCGCCGTCGAGCACTTGGTCGAGATTGTGCGACTTGAACCCGATGCGGTGATCGGTGATGCGGTTCTCCGGGAAGTTATAGGTGCGGATCCGCTCACTGCGATCAACGGTGCGGATCTGGCTTGCCCGATCGGCCGAAGCGTCAGCGAGCGCCTGTTCCTCGGCCAGCGATTGCAACCTGGCGGCCAGTACCTGCATCGCGCGGGCTTTGTTCTGCAGCTGCGACCGCTCGTTTTGGCAGGTGACGACGATTCCAGTGGGCAAGTGAGTGAGTCGCACGGCGGAGTCCGTGGTGTTGACGCCCTGACCACCCTTGCCCGACGAGCGGTAGACGTCGACACGGAGGTCGGACTCGTCGATCTCGACCTGACCGACCTCCTCAGGCTCCGGATAGACCAGCACCCCGGCGGCCGAAGTATGCACGCGCCCTTGCGATTCGGTCACCGGTACCCGCTGCACCCGGTGCACACCGCCTTCGAACTTCAACCTCGCCCAGACCCCGTCGGCCGCGGCGCCCTTGCTCGCGATCGACAGCGTCGCCTCTTTGTAGCCGCCGAGGTCCGACGTCGTCTCGTCGAGCAGCGTGACGTTCCAGCCGTGCCGCTCGGCATACCGCATGTACATGCGCGCAAGGTCCGCGGCGAACAGCGCCGACTCCTCGCCTCCTTCGCCGGACTTGACCTCCAGCAGGATGTCGTCGCCGTCGTGCGGATCCCGAGGCGCGAGCATGTCCGTCAGCTGCGTGTCGAGCTCGGTCACCTGTGACTCGAGCTCGTCGGCCTCCGCTGCGAACGACGGGTCGTCGGCCACCAGCTCACGAGCCGCCTCCAGGTCTCCGCGCGCGGCTTCCAGCTTCCGGTACGTCGCGACGATGGGCGCGAGCTGCGAAAACCTCCGCCCGGTCTTCTTGGCGGCGACCAGGTCGGAGTGCAGGTCCGGGTCGGATAGCCGACGCTCGAGCTCGGCGTGCTCGCGGAGCATCGACTCAATGGCCGGCGCGGTGTCCGTCATCGTCGTCTCCTTTCGGCGCACATGACCCCGGAACGCAAACCGACGCCCGACTGCGCTGGCGCAGCAGATCGGGCGTCGGAAAGGTAGCTATTTGTCGGCAGCACCTGCGTCGGCAGCGCTTTTGCGCTTGCCGTACCGCTTCTCGAAGCGCGCCACGCGCCCGCCGCTGTCGAGAATCTTCTGCTTGCCGGTGTAGAAGGGATGGCACTGCGAGCAGACCTCGACGTGGATCTGGCCGCCCTTCTTGGTGCTTCGCGTGGTGAACGTGTTGCCACACCCGCAGTGCACCGTCGTCTCGACGTAGTCAGGGTGAATACCCGATTTCATGATGAACCTCTTCACATTGTGGCCGCCGGGTCGCCTGTGCAGACCTGTGAGCATCAGGCGTGAACCGGAACCAAGGTGTCGGCGAGCAATTATGCCAGGTCAGCCGCCGCTAATGCGAAACGCCAGGACTAGCCGCTCTATTCCGTGGGTAATCGGGGGTAACGGAGGGAGTAGCCGGGCCGATAAACGTGTTGGGCGTGTAGGGGTTGTCTTGCGTGCAACGAGGCGGCAAGGAACCTCCCTCCCGATACGGCGTAACCGCCGCAAAATACAGCTTCGAATGCGTCGGAGCGATTCGAAGTGCAGGTCGCAAGGTAGGAGTGACGAATGAAGCTGACGAAAATTCTGGCCACAGTCACGATCGCAAGCTCGCTTGGCCTCGGAAGCATCGCTGTGGCAAGTGCCGATCCCGGTGCCCCGCTGCCGGCTAAGCCCGGACCGTGTGGTCCACACAACAACTGCGGGCCCGGCCCTGGCGGTCCGGGGCCCGGTGGCCCAGGTAAGGGTGGCCCAGGGCCAGACTGGCGCGGACCCGGCGGACCGGGGCCGCATGACCAAAACTGGAATGCCGGCAATGACTTCAGTGTCGGCAGCCCCAACTGGTGGCGCGGTCGACCCGGCAAGCGGTGGGACGACGATGCCCTGCCGCCATGGGGTTTCTGGGGAGCGCCGCCGGCATACCAGTGGTCCGGCCCTCCGCCGTGGGTGAATCGGGGTCCGATCAACTACTGGGGCTACCAGGCCACGCCGGTGTGGGATGACGGCTTCCACGGCTGGGGCATCTGGCTGTTCGGCCTCTGGATTCCGATCATCGGAGTCGGCACCTACTGATCAGCTGGCATGAGAACGGCCGCCTTGCGTCTTCGCAGGGCGGCCGTTTTCGTCTTGCTTAGGAGGCGAATTCCTCGTTCACAGGGCCGCCGGGTGCGTTCTTCGACACCTGGACGAGGAACTCGTAGTTGTTCTTCGTCTTGCGCAACTGCGACATCAGCAGGTCGATGGCCTGGTGCGAGTCCAGTCCGGACAGAACGCGGCGCAGCTTGTGCACAACCGCGAACTCGTCCGGGGACAGCAGAAGCTCGTCCTTGCGGGTGCCGGACGGGTTGACGTCGACGGCAGGGAACACGCGGCGCTCGGCGATCTTGCGATCCAGCTTCAGCTCCGCGTTGCCGGTGCCCTTGAACTCCTCGAAGATCACGGTGTCGCCGGTTGATCCGGTTTCGACCATCGCGGTCGCGACGATCGTCAGCGAGCCGCCCTCCTCGATGTTGCGCGCGGCACCGAGGAATCGCTTCGGCGGATACAGCGCGGTGGAGTCGACGCCACCGGACAGGATGCGGCCCGACGCGGGCGACGCGTTGTTGTACGCGCGGCCGAGTCGGGTGATCGAATCGAGAAGCACGACAACGTCTTTGCCCTGCTCCACGAGACGCTTGGCCCGCTCGATCGCCAATTCGGCGACGGATGTGTGGTCGGACGGCGGCCGGTCGAAGGTCGAGGCGATGACCTCGCCCTTCACCGAACGCTGCATGTCGGTCACCTCTTCAGGGCGCTCGTCGACGAGTACGACCATCAGGTGGCATTCCGGATTGTTGCGGGTGATCGCGTTCGCGATGTCCTGCATGATCGTCGTCTTGCCAGCCTTAGGCGGCGACACGATCAGCGCGCGCTGGCCCTTGCCGATCGGCATGATCAGGTCGATGACCCTGGTGGTCAGCTTCTCGGTGTTCGTCTCCAGCCGCAACCGCTCGTTCGGATACAGCGGGGTGAGCTTGGTGAAATCAGGGCGCTTTCTGGCGTCCTCGACCGATCCGCCGTTGACGGAGTCCAGCCGCACCAGCGGGTTGAACTTCTGCCGCGGGTTCTGGCCGCTGCTCTCGCCCTCTCTGGGGACGCGGACCGCGCCGGTGATGTGATCGCCACGGCGCAGGCCGTTCTTGCGCACCATGTTCATCGAGACGTAGACGTCGTTGGGGCCGGCCAGATACCCGGACGTCCGCACAAACGCGTAGTTGTCGAGCACGTCGAGAATGCCCGCGACGGGCTGCACCACGTCGTCTTCGCGCAGCTCGGTGTCGCCACCGCCGCCGCCCTCTCCGGCGGGCCGGTCACCGCGACGCCTACGGTCGCGATAGCGGCGACCGCGCCTGCCTTGCCTGTTGTCGCCGTCGTCGTCGCCACCGCGGTTCTGACCGCCCTGTTGGTCACCACCCTGGCCTTGATCGTCGCCGTCGTTCTTGTCGTTCTTGGCATCGGTCTTGGTATCGACCGGCTTGTCGGCAGCGGACGCAGGCTCAGTGGTATCGGAGCGTCGCGGCCGTGTGCTTTCAGTCGAGCGGGGCGCCTCGGCGGTGTCGTTGCTGGTGGAGGCATCGGGTGCGGCCTCAGAGGCGTCAGCGCTGCCGCCGTTGCGTGCGGTGTCGGCCGAGCCTTCACGCCGCTCACGAATGGCCGCGATCAGCTCGTTCTTACGCATGCCGGACGTTCCCTTGACGCCTACTTCGTTGGCCAGCGCGCGAAGTTCCGGCAACACCATGGTCGCCAGCGAGCCGTCGCCGTGGCTACGTGGTTGCTCGTCCGCGGGGGCCTGTGGTGAGCCGTCAGCCGGCTCAGATGTTGCGGTGGTGGGCAGGTCCGGTTCTCCGGCGCCACTACCAGCCGCGATGAGGTCCGTATCAGTCACGGATGTCCTTTCTCTCCCTCGCAGGTTTCGTCACACGAGGGCTTACTCGGCAGTCAGCGAATCCGCTGACTGCTCATATCCCACCGTCGGCGGTGCAACGGTGATTGCAATGGTTCGCAGCTAGAAGGCGAACCGTCATCCCCGAAAGAATTGGTGATCGTCCTACTGTCGGCGCAGGTAGAAGCTGCGATTGCTGGACGGCACCGAGGATATCCCGCTTCCGGACCGGAAGCAAGAAATGACCCGCGTGAGCCTTTTCATTGTTTGATCGGGTGCGGCAGCAGATCCGACGTCCACCGGACGCCCGGTCCTACGGACATCTCGCGGACGGTGAAGCCATTGGCGGCCCCGAATTCGAGGATTTCAGCGGGCAACCGCTGGTGGGTGGTCAGAGCGATAACCGCAGGTCCCGCACCAGAAAGCGCCGCTGCAATCCCGTAACGCCGAAACATCTGCAAGTATTCCGCCGAGGTCGGCATCGCCTGCGCACGCTGAGGCTGGTGCAGCACGTCGTCGGTGGCCGCAAGCAGTAGATCGGGGCGCTGTGTCAGCGCGACGACCAACAGCGCAGAACGGCTGAGGTTGAAGCGGGCGTCCTCGTGGCTGACCTGGGCCGGCAGGAGCACTCTCGTGGCCGCCGTCAGGGATCGCTCCTCGGGGATCGCCGAGAAGATCCGGATATCAGGGTGCAGGCGCAGCGGAACGGCGGAATACACGGGGCCTTCGTCGCGGCTCTCGGTCCATGACACCACCGCACCGCCGAGCACCGCAGCAGACGCGTTGTCCGGGTGGCCCTCGAATTCCGATGCGATCTGAATCAGGTCGCCGGTGCTCAGCGGTGTCCAACCCGCCTGAGCGAGAAGACCATTGACCGCCGCTACTCCTCCGACCACCGCCGCGGCCGAGGATCCCAGGCCCCGCGAATGGGGAATATCGTTGCGGCACCACACCGCCAGCCCGGGAGCCGTTGCGCCCGCAGCGGAGAGGCCTCGTTCGATCGCGCGCACGACGAGGTGTTCCGGCCCGAGCGGAACCTGCCCCGCACCCTCTCCTTCGACTTCGACCTGCAGGCCGGAATCGGTTGTGGCGACGACGATTTCGTCGTCGAGGCTCAATGCCAGGCCGAGGCTGTCGAAGCCGGGGCCCAAGTTCGCCGCCGAGGCCGAGACGACGGAGCTGGCGGCGAGACCGACCGGGAGAGCCCGGCTCATACCAGGCCGAGCTTCGCGACGACTTCCACGGGGTCGACCGCGATCGCCGACACGATCGGCATGCCCTTGAGCGCGGTGTCGGGATCCTTGAGGCCGTTGCCGGTGACCGTGCACACCACGGTCGAACCGCGGGCGACCCAGCCGTCCTCGATGGATTTCAGCAGCCCGGCGATGCTGGCCGCCGATGCCGGTTCGACGAACACCCCCTCGGCGCGGGCCACCAGATGGTAGGCCGCGAGGATCTCTTCGTCGGTGGCCGCGACGAACCGGCCCTTGGACTGCTGCTGGGCCTCGACGGCCGATCCCCACGAGGCGGGCGAGCCGATCCGGATCGCGGTGGCGATGGTCTCCGGCTCCTTGACGGGCTCGCCGAGCACCAGCGGCGCCGCGCCCGCCGCCTGAGTGCCGAGCATCCGCGGCAGCCGATCAGACAGCCCGTCGCGGTGGTATTCGGTGTAGCCGCGCCAGTACGCGGTGATGTTGCCCGCATTGCCCACCGGTAGCGAATGCACGTCAGGGGCGTTGCCCAGCGCGTCGACGATCTCGAACGCGGCCGTCTTCTGACCCTCGATCCGGACCGGGTTCACCGAGTTCACCAGAGCCACTGTCGGGAAATCGGCGGTGGTCTTGCGGGCCAGCTCGAGGCAGTCGTCGAAGTTGCCGTCGACCTGGATGATCTTGGCGCCGTGCATCACTGCCTGGGCCAGCTTGCCCATCGCGATCTTGCCTTGCGGAATCAGGACCGCACAGGTGATGCCGCCCCGGGCTGCGTAGGCCGCGGCTGAGGCCGACGTGTTGCCGGTGGACGCGCACAGCACGGCCTGCTGACCCTGAGCGATCGCGTCGGTGACGGCCATCGTCATGCCACGGTCCTTGAAGGAGCCCGTCGGGTTGAGCCCCTCGACCTTCAGATGCACTGTGCAGCCGGTCAATTCGGAGAGCTTCGTGGCGTGCACCAGTGGCGTGCCGCCTTCGAGCAAGGTGACCGGCGTCCAGTCGTCGCCGACCGGAAGGCGATCGCGGTACGCGGCGATCAGACCCGGCCAGGGCTTGTGCACAGTGTTGTGTTTGGCCACCGTCATTCGCCATCCCCTTCCAGGCGCAGCACGCTCGCGACGTTCTGCACCACATCCAGGTCCGCGAGTGCATCTACAGTCTCCGACAGCGCGGCGTCGGTGGCCCGATGAGTGACCACGACGATCCGCGCGCCCACACGCTGGCCGCCCTCGTCGACGACGCCCTCCTGGCGCACCTCGGCGATGCTGACCTCGTGCTTGGCGAATTCCGTTGCGACGGTTGCCAGTACGCCGGGGCGATCGGTCACGTTCATGCTGACGTAGTAGCGGGTTGGAATGACGCCCATCGGCGCGATCGGCAGCTGGGCGTACTTCGACTCGCGTGGCCCACGCCCGCCCTGGACGCGGTTGCGAGCCGCCATCACCACATCGCCCATCACCGCCGACGCAGTGGGTGCACCGCCCGCGCCTTGCCCGTAGAACATCAGCCGACCGGCGGCCTCGGCTTCCACCACCACCGCGTTGAAGGCGCCGTTCACCGTGGCCAGTGGGTGCGAGAGCGGCACCAACGCGGGATACACCCGGGCCGAAACCCGTTCCTGCCCATCATCAGTGGTGATGCGCTCGCAGATCGACAGCAATTTGATGGTCCGGCCGAGTGCGCGTGCTGACGCGAAATCGGCGGGCGTGACGTTCGTGATGCCCTCGCGGTGAACGTCGTCGGCAGAGACACGGGTGTGAAACGCGATCGACGCGAGAATCGCGGCCTTGGCGGCGGCGTCATAACCCTCAACGTCGGCCGTCGGGTCGGCCTCTGCGTACCCGAGCGCACTCGCGTCGGCCAGCGCGGCGTCGTAGTCCGCTCCGGTGCTGTCCATTTCGGACAGGATGTAGTTGGTGGTGCCGTTGACGATTCCGGCCACTCGCAAGACGGTGTCGCCGGCCAGCGACTGAGTCAGGGGCCGGATGACCGGGATCGCACCAGCGACTGCGGCTTCGAAATACAGGTCGACGTGGGCACGTTCAGCCGCTTGCGCCAGGTCGCCGGTGGATTGAGCGAGCAGCGCCTTGTTCGCGGTCACGACGGACTTTCCGCGTTCGAGCGCACCGAGGATCGCTTTGTGCGCGGGCTCGACCGGACCCATCAGCTCGACGACGATGTCGACGTCGTCGCGGGACACCAGGGCCTCGACATCGTCGGTCAGCAGCTCCACCGGGACTCCGCGGTCGGCCGCCACGCGGCGCACTCCGATGCCCCGCAGTTCAAGCGGAGCCCCGATGCGCGCGGCGAGGTCTGCGGCACTGTCCTCGATGATGCGCACCACCTGGCTGCCGACGTTGCCGAAGCCCAAGACCGCAATACCGATTGGCTTCTCAGGGGCACTCACGTGTCCGTCACCTCCAAACTCAACAGATCGTCGACCGTCTCCCGGCGCAGAATCAGCCGGGCCCGGCCATCGCGGACGGCCACCACGGCGGGGCGGCCGAGCATGTTGTAACGGCTCGACATCGAGTAGCAATAGGCGCCGGTGGCGGCGACGGCCAACAGGTCGCCGGGCCGAACATCGGCGCTCAGCCAGGTGTCACGCACCACGATATCACCGCTCTCGCAGTGCTTTCCGACGACACGGGCCAGCACCGGGGCGGCGTCGCTGGCGCGGGACACCAGCCGCACGTCGTACTCGGCCCCGTAGAGCGCAGTGCGAATGTTGTCGCTCATTCCCCCGTCGACACTCACATAGCGACGCTGGGCAGTCGAACTGATGGCTACGTCCTTGACCGTGCCGACCTCGTAGAGCGTGACGGTGCCCGGGCCGGCGATCGCCCGTCCCGGTTCGACGACGAGCCTCGGCGCGGGCAACCCGACTGCGGCTGACTCGTTCACCACGATCTTGCGCAGCTTGTCGGCAAGCTCCTTCATCGGTGGCGGATTATCCTGCGGCAGATAGGAAATACCGAGTCCCCCACCAAGATCCACCGTCGATATCTGCGCAGTCTTCTCGACACCGAACTCCCATACCACGTCGCGCAGCAGGCCGATCACACGGTGCGCGGCGAGCTCGAAGCCCGCGACATCGAAGATTTGCGAGCCGATGTGGCTGTGCAAGCCGACGAGCCTTAAGTGGTCCGCCTCGAAGACCCTGCGGACACCGGCCATCGCCGCGCCGCTAGCAAGTGACAGCCCGAACTTCTGATCTTCGTGCGCAGTCGAGATGAATTCGTGGGTGTGGGCTTCGACGCCGACGGTGACCCGGAGCAGAACGTCGGCCACCACGCCCATTTCGGCGGCGATCGCGTCGAGCCGTTCGATCTCGGTCATCGAGTCGAGTACCACGCGGCCGACGCCGGCCTTGACCGCCATGGACAGTTCGTTGACTGACTTGTTGTTGCCGTGCAGGGCGATTCGCTCGGCAGGGAAATTGGCGTGTAGTGCAACGGCAAGCTCACCACCGCTGCACACGTCGAGCGCAAGACCTTCTTCGTCGATCCACCGCGCCACTTCTGAGCACAAGAACGCTTTGGCGGCGTAGCGGACGTTCTCACCGCCGCCGAAGGCACTCGCGATCTCCCGGCAGCGGTAGCGGAAGTCGTCCTCGTCCACGACGAATAGCGGGGTGCCGAATTCGGCGGCGAGAGCGGATACGGTGACGCCTGCGATCGACACCTGGCCGTCGGCGCCGCGAACAAGGTTGCGCGGCCAGACGTTTGGTGCGAGCAGCAGAACCTCATCGGAGCCGCTGGGTTTGGCAGGAGCGCCCGCGTGGTGGATTTCCTCCGCGTGGCGTGGTCCGGCGGGATGAGCGTTCACATGCGCTCCGGAGCGGTGACGCCGAGAATGCCCAGCCCGTTTGCGATGACCTGCCGTGTCGCCTGGCACAGCGCCAGTCGCGCGGTATGCAGCTCGTTAGGCGGTTCGTCGCCTTGGGGTAATACCCGGCAGGTGTCGTAGAACCGGTGGTAGTCGCCGGCGAGGTCCTCGAGGTAGCGATTGACACGATGCGGTTCGCGCTGGGCCGCAGCGGTTTTCAGGACACGAGGGAATTCGCCGATGTTGCGGATCAACGTGCCCTCACGGTCGTGAGTGAGCAGATCGAGGTGACCGGTGTCGGCGATGAGCCCGAGTTCCGCGGCGTTGCGGGCGATCGCGGAGAGCCGCGCGTGCGCGTATTGCACGTAGTAGACCGGGTTTTCGTTCGAGGCCGATGACCACAGCGCGAGATCGATGTCGATCGGTGTGTCGACGGAGCTCCGAGTCAGGCTGTAGCGGGCCGCGTCGACACCGATCGCGTCGACGAGGTCGTCGAGCGTGATGACGGTGCCCGCGCGCTTGCTCATCCGCATCGGTTGTCCGTCGCGGACGAGATTGACCATCTGTCCGATCAGCACTTCGACGGTGGCGGGGTCTTCGCCGAGGGAGGCGGCGACGGCCTTGAGCCGGGCGATGTATCCGTGATGGTCGGCGCCGAGCATGTAGATGCACAGATCGAATCCGCGCTGACGCTTGTCCAAGTAGTAGGCGATGTCGCCGGCAATGTAGGCGGGCTGGCCGTCGCTCTTGATGACGACGCGGTCTTTGTCGTCGCCAAACTCGGTGGTGCGCAACCAGGTTGCGCCGTCCTTCTCGTAGATGGCGCCGGTCTTGCGGAGTTGAGCGATCGCCTGGTCAACGCGGCCGCTGGTGTGCATCGAGTCTTCGTGGGTGTAGACGTCGAAGTCGGTGCCGAAGTTGTGCAGCGACTGCTTGATGTGGTCGAACATCAGGTCCACGCCGATGGACCGGAAGGTCTCGTGCTGCTGCGCCGGCGGCTGCTGGAGCACGTCTGGAGCCTTCGCGAGTACTTGAGCGGCGATGTCGGTGATGTAGTCACCTGCGTAGCCATCGTCGGGGGTGGGCTCGCCTTGCGCCGCGGCGATGAGCGAGCGGGTGAACCGGTCGATCTGCACGCCATGGTCGTTGAAGTAGTACTCGCGGGTGACGACGGCGCCCTGGCTGGACAGCAGCCGGCCCAACGCGTCGCCGACGGCCGCCCAGCGGGTGCCGCCGATGTGAATGGGCCCGGTGGGGTTGGCGGAGACGAACTCGAGGTTGATGTTGTGCCCGCTGAGCGCCTCGGAGTGGCCGTAATTGGGGCCGGCGTCGATGACGTTGTTGATGATGACGCCCTGGGCGGACGCGGCGATGCGGAGATTGACGAAGCCGGGCCCGGCGACGTCGGCTGAGGCGATGCCGTCGGTGTTCTTGAGTGCGTCGGCCAGCCAGCCGGCGAATTCGCGGGGGTTGACGCCGACCTTCTTGCCGAGCTGAAGAGCGAGGTTGGTGGCGTAGTCGCCGTGTTCGGGGTTTCGGGGGCGCTCAACAGTGACCGCCTCGGGGAGAGCCGCCGTATCGAGGCCGTGCTCAGCCAGCACCGCGGCGGCGGTGGCCTTGAGCAGCTCGGCGAGGTCGGCGGGGGTCACGAGCGTCCATCCTATGTTTCCGCCCGTATCCAGCCGAATTCATTCCCGGGGGCCTTGCGTTCGGCCGTCGTTGTGTCGCCGAATGTCACGTTACGTAGGCGCGCTCTCGCACTTTTCCTACGTAACGTCACGTTCGGCGCGTGCGGCCGGGCGTTCGCGGCGATGCGCTAGTCTGGGCGGGCCCATCGGCGCAGCAATTTCCGCGTGCGCCCCCGTAGCTCAGGGGATAGAGCGTCTGCCTCCGGAGCAGAAGGCCGCAGGTTCGAATCCTGCCGGGGGCACCATCTGACCAGCGCAGATGCAAACCCGTGCAAGATTCGTGCAACAAGGGCATCGGCGTGGCTCCGAACCGATTGGAGTCACCACCATGACCACTACAACCACCCCCGACGTTCCGTTGCCTGACGGGGCCGAGCCGGACAACTGGTGGGAAGACGACCCCCAGGACTTCCGGGTGATCTACGGGGTTTCGCGCGGCGTCGATGGTCACGAATTGATCGTGCAGACGTCGGCGCTGCAATACCGGGATGGCAGCATCAACACCAGCGACGACCCCCCGCGAGTATCGCTGGACGTTCACTACGACAGCGGGCTCAGCAGCGTCCAGGCCCGGGAGCTGGCTTCGGTGCTGATCGAAGCGGCCGACGAGGTCGACGGGTGGGCCGGCAACGCGACCGCTGTAAACCGATACCCGGTCGATTCGGCCACTCGCACGTGCTGCGGTGGTATCGGTGGGCACACCCAGGAATGCCCCGTTGAGGATCGAACGACGGACCAGCTCGGCGACACTCACCGCCGGATACGCAACATCCTCGACCGCTTTCCCGCAACGAGCTGGAACCTAGCCGAGTCAGAGATCGTCTTGGCCGCTCTCGGACAGATCGTGCGGGGCCGCCCCGAAGGCGAACGGCTTGGGGTCGCGAAATGAGCCGCCGCATCATCATCGAGACCGCCGAACGCGACGCCAAGCTCTACAAAAGCAACGGCCAGCTACTGCTGTACATCGCAAAGGTGGTCGTGAACAGCGACACCGTGACGATGACCCCGCTCCGGGGGATCACCGAGAGCGATATCAGCGGCATCGTCACGGACCTCCGTCAAAGATTGCTTGCGGGCGATGAGTTGCTGTCGCCGAGGTGGGCCGAAGGACCGGACGGATGGTTCACCAGCCACGTTTCTGCCCGCGTAGACGTCGACGGCGCAATCGCGCAGATACTCGACGAGGCCGCTGACACGGTTGACCGGTGACCAACTCATGACCACCGATACCGATCCAGCACTGACCGACCTAAAGGAGCGCATCAACACCGCACTCGACTGCCCACCGGCGACCATGGACGCGACGGCGCACCATAATCTGTGGGCGGTCCGCGGGATGATGCACGACATCGACCCAGATGCGGATTTATCCGCTGCCGAGATCCTTGCAATCTGGGCGGTACTGGCCCCGGTCCATGACCGAGTCCTCGCCCGCAGCCGCCCGGCTGTAGACGCGTCGCGGGACCAGTGCCCGGTTGGCCCTCCAACGCTGCGCGTCATCCGGGGATAGACGCCACGTCACCCCCGTCGGCCCGTCATCCTCCGGGGTGACGGGCCGAGTTCTGTCTCAGCACGGTCCCGCGTCAAGCAAAGGCGGGCGACCCTGCGGAGTACCTGGCAAATCGTTGCTGATTTATTCGTCCTTAACTTCGGTGCGGCGGTCCTGTGATAGGCCTGCGGTTAGCACCACCTACGGGGATGGACGGCCAAAAATGGCGATGCCATGTTCAACCAGACGACAGTCGATCCCAGCGGAGGAACGCTGAGTCGTGGCGACCTGTCCGAACGGCCACGAGAACCCCGAAGGTCCCAAGTTCTGCGGAGAGTGCGGAGCCGCAATCGTGGCCCCACCATCGCCCGTCACGACCACGCAGCCATCCGTCATGACCAAGGGCGATCCGTCTGGTCAACGCAAACTCGTGCTGGTTCTAGCTGGGCTGGGCCTACTCGCCATTGCCGTCGCGGTTGCGGCCTTCGGTGTGTATACGACGCCAGCACTAATAGCTGCTGTCGTGGTCGATTGGGTGTTGATAATCATTGGCGTGACGATCGTGGTCCGGTCGGATCAGTCTGTCGCACGAAAATTCGCGTTCGGTATCGCTTGCTTCCTCGCAGTGTTCGCGGTGAATTTTTTGGTGGGCGGCGCCTTCGTTGCCCTCATTCACAAAGGGTCCTCACCGTCCTCACCGTCCGCCCACTCCGCGTCCTACCAAGCGGGCTATCAGTTCGGCTTGACGGTTGCACACCCCGACCTGGTAGTCGTAGACCAAGTCTGCGGAACCGCCTTCATATACGCGAAGGTCCCCGACCAGAACGATTACATGCAAGGTTGCGCCGACGGTATTCACGCACCCCGGTAGACCAACTTCCCCGCTGTACCGGCCACGGCTCTTGTTGCGACGCAGTACGGTTCAAGCGATGTACGAAGGTCAGCTCGTCCGGGCCACCGACGGCAGGTGGATGACCAAGCCCCCGAGCCGCTGTCCCAACGGCCACTCGCTGGGTCCGAACCAAGTTCTGGTAGGTCACGTCGCCTGCCTCGGTCACGGCGGCGGGCACACACCTGGCATTGCCGAAGCTGCGACGCCGTGGCGTATGGACCACCGCCAGGTCCGCACTGCACAGCATTGAACGGGCCTGCAACGGTCCGCACCGTCTAACCCTGGCCCGTCATCCTCCTGGGTGGCGGCCCGACGTAGGTGCCTTGTCACCGTTGCCGCCACCACGCAAGGGTTATTGCGGCCAGCACCGCAATGTAGAAGCCGAGAATAATCACACTGCCGGTGATGGCCTCCGGGTGCGAATACACGAGCAGACTTGCCAAAACGACGCCCTCCCGCTTGCTGACTCCTTGCGATGACTTGCGATAGCTCTACTGCCAGAGGGGCGCTCCAGCGAAGCTATGTCGTCACTGCTGACCCTCCGGGACAGGATGCAAACAACCGAAAACAATTGGGGGAGAACAATCGAGCGCTCGGCGTAACATGGGCGTAACATGGCATTTAGGCATCCAATCTAAGGAGTGCCGCCATGAGAATTAGATTCAACTACCTCAAAATCACACCGCTACTTGTGGCGGGAGCCGCCGCGGCAGCAATCGCCGCCGCACCGACCGCGTCAAGTCAGCCGGCCTGCGTCACCGCGGCAGGCGCAGTTCAATGCCAGACACCCACTTCTGGCGGTTACACCACCGGCGGCTGCACTACCCCGTACGGCACCTACCAGAACTGCGCGGAACAGCGACGGTGATGGCTGGCCGACTGTCGTTGATGGACACTACGGTTCGGGGATGTACGAGGGTCAGCTAATCCGGTCTGCCCTGTCGGTGCCCGCGGATAGATTCCGCGCTCATGAGCAACGCAGCGCATGGGCCTCCATTCCCGGCAACAAATTCCGCGAGGTCGCGCGGACGACACAGAACCCGACCACCAAGCTCCTCGCCGACGGGCTGACCGTGCTAACAGAAGCCCTCAGAGAGTTAGACGCCAAACTTGAGAAAGTCGAACAGCAGGTGCGATCGTGAGATCCTGCTGCACAGCCGAGACGAAACTCACCTGGCCAGGGTGATTGTTTCTGTCGGTGGTGGGGTGCAAGCTATACATGCGGTAGTTGGTTGACGTGGGGTGTGGTAACTACACGGAACATCGCGAAGGGGTCCTGGATTCGTCCGGGGCCCCGCGGTTCAGCTAAGAACACGCCGACCGGCGCATTGGCAGACGCGCAGAAGAAGCACAAGCTCCGCCGCAAGTCCGCCCTGGCGGGACTGCCGAAGAAAGCTGACACGTCACGGTGCGGCCCGGCTCGGCAGCGGGCTAAAACCCTTGGGCCACACCGTCGCTGCGTCATAGAACACACCGGACATGTTGGCAGTGGTGAGGTTTGCGCCAGTCAGATTGGCGTGACTGAGGTTTGCTCCAGTGAGGTCGGCATCGGTAAGGTCGGCGCCCGTGAGGTTGGCCCCGGGCTGGTTGGCATCATTGACGACCCTGTCGACGCCGAAGTAGGCGCCGCGCAGGTTGGTCCGGCTTAGGTTGGCGTTGCGGAGATTGCCCCGAGTGAAGTCGCCACGGCTCAGATCGCTTGCGATCAGGAAGGCGTCGGCGAGATCGGTGTAGGCAAAGTCCGCACCGGCAAGTTGGAGTCCCACGAGGTGCTGGCCCTCGAGGTCGAGGACCGAGAACGGCCGAGCCCGGTTCGGGTCGGGCGACGACGCGTCGCGGACGAAGCGTAGGTTTTCAAGCTGATCGCGGTGACGGTTCTGATTGGCGTTGTCAATACCTTCTCGCTGGGCCCGATCATCGTCGACCATCTTCTGGCCCAGAATGGAGCCGGCCGCCACGATCACAGCGACGACCAGCGCGGTGAACACGTCGCGCATCCACCAGTTCGGGTCTCTGAGCACCTCGCGGAAGCCCTCCAGCTTGATTTTCTTTCCTGGCGCAGTCACTCGTTCATGGTGCGGCACAACGAGGAGGTCGCCAAATTGGAATTCTGGAGCCTGGGGTTCCAGGTGGCGGCCATCGCGTTGCTCGCGACGTCAGTCGGGATGGAATTGCACGGCCGGTTCTAGGGGAGGATTGCTGGGGTGGGCGCGAATGACAGGAAGATCGAACGGTTATAGGACCAGAGGGCGCTTGGGCGCGGATCAACGCCGCCAGAGAAGCAGAAGAACGCGCATTCCGTCCGGCCCCGACAATGGAGGCCCTTGCGCTGAGGATCATCGGCGGATTCCAAAACCTGCTCGGCGAGGTCAGTTTCACCCGATTCAACTCCGCCGGCCACGCCGCCGGCCCGCTTGATCGCGACGATCCGCCAAAGGCAATGCGGCTACTCGCAGATGACTCCCGCGTTCGCTGGCCGCACGATGCCTGGGCGAAGGCTTACACCCGGGGTCTGCTGCAGCGATAGGTGACACCTGAGATCGCTTGCCCGGAGTGGGCGGGCTGGAAGGATGTCACCATGGCAAGGCCCTATCCCCGTGAGTTTCGCGATGACGTTGTGCGCGTCGCCCGCAACCGCGAAGACGGCGT
>NZ_JAVHWM010000127.1:0-5168 GCF_032159765.1 Mycobacterium sp.
TCGATCAAGCCAAGCGCATCGCCGACCAGCTCGTCACCTCCGGCAAGGCCACGCACGCGTCACTCGGCGTACGGGTCGGAAGTGATGCGACCACGCACGGTGCCAGGATCGTGGGCGTCACCGGCGATGGCCCGGCCGCGTCGGCCGGCATCCCAAGCGGAGCCGTGGTCACCAAGGTCGACGAGCGCGCGATCGACAGCGCTGACGCGTTGGTGGCCGCGGTCCGATCCAAGGCGCCCGGAGACAAAGTCACGCTGACCTATCAGGATCCTTCCGGCGCGACGAAAACCCTCTCGGTGACGCTGGGAACTGCTCCGCAGTAAGACGATGGCCCAGAAATCAACGTGGGCATTGGATGCCTCGGATGGTCAGCTGGTGATCAAGACCGGCGTCAGCGGGCGTGCCGCGCGGATGGGCCACCGACTGACCATCGCGCTGAATTCCTGGCGCGCGGAGGTCAATTGGACGGGCGACGAGCCGTCGTCGGTGGATCTGGCCATCGATGTCGGTTCGCTGGAGGTCCTGCGCGGGGACGGCGGGGTCACCCCGCTGTCGGGGCCCGAGAAGGCGTTGGCCCGGTCCAATGCGTTGAAGTCGCTGGGCGCGGACCGGTTTCGGACCATCAGCTTCCGCGCTGACGTGGCGGAGCCGTCGTCGGACGGGTACCGCCTCACAGGAACTCTGGAGATCCACGGGGTGAGCCGTCGCCGAGTCGTGGAGCTGAGGGTCGACGACCTCGGCGATTCGTGGCGGATGACATGCGAGGCGCAGGTCCGCCAGTCCGAGTTCGGCGTCAAGCCGTATTCCATGTTCATCGGCGCCATGAAGGTTTCCGACGACGTGACGGTCATGTTCGAAGCGGCTCGGGCCAAAGACGGCTGAGCCATTGTTACCGGGTGGCCAACTGCCCGAGTATTTTTCGCCACGCCGGTTCAGATGCTTGCAGCGACGGGTATGAAGGAATACAACGGGTGTTAGGAGGAAATCGTGTTCAGTACAACGCATCCCGCAGCAAACAAGCGAGCCACCGGCGCCCGAATCCTAGATCGCGCCGAGGGCGTCTTGGTCGGACTACGGCGATGCCGGGTCGAAGACGCTTTCGACGAGATTGTCTCGATTTCCCGTGAGCAGTCGGTGCCGCCGATCCGGGTCGCTCAGGCTCTCATCGAGTTGGCCGAAGGCGGCGAACCCGCCGACCAGCACGCGGGAACAATCGTGCGCCGCACCTGGGGACACCTGCTGGCTGCGTCGTAGGCCACGGCCGAGCCCACCCAGCGCTCGAATAGCATCGGAGTCCATGGCCAGAGACTTCCGATTCGGCGTCGGGTTGTTGCCGAAGACCTCCCGCTCGGCGTGGCAAGAAGCGGCCCGCCGCATGGAGAGCTTCGGCTACGACATTCTGCAGGTTCCCGACCACCTGGGCGCCCCGGCTCCGTTCCCGGCGCTGGTGTCGGCGGCCGAGGTGACGACGATGCGGTTGGGCACATTCGTGCTGAACGCGGGGTTCTACAAGCCGGCGCTGCTCGCGCGCGATGCCGGCGCGGTGGACGAGTTGAGCGACGGCCGTTTTGAACTGGGCCTGGGCACGGGCTATGTGAAAGAAGAATTCGAACAAGCTGAATTGCCTTATCCCACCGCCGGACAACGGGTCGATTACCTCGAGCATGTGACGGCCTACATGCAGGCGCACCTTAGCCACGTCCCGATCATGATCGCCGGCGCCGGTAACCGCGTGCTGACGATCGCAGCGCAGCGCGCGCAGATCGTCGCTATCGCGGGCGGGCGCGACGTCGACGAAGTCGGCGAGCGCATCGAGTTCGTCCGGCAGGTGGCGGGCGACCGCTTCGACGAGCTCGAGCTGAACCTCGCGATCATCGGCGTGCCCCGCAACGGCAGCGGCAAACCGAGCCTGTCGCTGGCTCGCCGCTCGTTCCCGGACGCTCCCGAGGAGGAGTTGTTGAAGCTGCCCGGGGTGCTGTCCGGAACGCCACGAGATATCGCGGACACGCTGCGTCACCAACGCGATGCCTACGGTCTGACGTACTTCAGTGTGCAGGAGCACCTTGCGGAGAGCTTCACGAAAGTAATCGAAGAGCTCCGCTGAGCGCTGCGGGTAAGCTCCGAGCCGGTCCGCCCTCGTAGCTCAGGGGATAGAGCACGGCTCTCCTAAAGCCGGTGTCGCAGGTTCGAATCCTGCCGGGGGCACTGTGAGCTAGCCGGACCGTCACCTATTCGACCCACTCGAAGAGGTCGCCTATCCTGCGCGTTTTGTCCGATATCACCGCTCCCGATGGCAGCATTGAGGCCGTGGAGACCCAACTCGACCGTCCTGACTCAGTGGGCCTAAGCCATCTTGGACTGTCGGTGTCGAACCTTGAGCGGAGTATCGGTTTCTACGGCGACGTGCTTGGAGCAACGCTGGCGCGCACACCGTACGACGGCGACAGTCCGGCGTTTTCCGGTTGTATGGCCGTCGTGATAATTGGTTCCCTGATTCTGGATCTCTTTGAGCACAGCGCTAACGGAGGTCTCCAGTTCGACCCAACCTCCACCGGTTTAGACCATCTCGCGCTTGTTACGCAGTCATCCGAGGATCTTCAACGATGGACGCGTTGGCTCGACCTTCAGAAGGTCCAACACTCGGAAATTCGGACCGCTCAGGGGATGGGCTTGATGTTCGATTTCGCCGATCCCGACGGCATCCAATGGGAGTTCCTCTATCTCGACCCAGAGAAGCTCCAGCAATTGGAAATCTACTCGGACGTCGCTGAATCACGAGAGACCGTCTGAGGCTACGGTCAACTTGGGCTGACAAATCCTCCCGGCCACGAGAACAGATATCTTCGCTCTTGAATGGACGCACGACGATCGAAGAGAACGCTCTGATCATCACGGACGACGTGCCATAACGTCAGCGGAATCACTGCCGGTCACTTAGGGGGGATTGACATGGCGATGCCCAACGAGCTCGTCTTCGTTCGGCATGGTCAGTCAGAAGCGAACATCGTGCAGCACGCCGACAAGACGGGACGATTGCACGATATGCAGGACGCGATCAACGCGAGACCAGACTGGGAGCAACGCCTGTCTAGCCTCGGGATCAAGCAGGCGAAACTGGCCAAAGCGTGGATAGACGAGAATCTCGGTGGCGCCAAGTCGTTCGACCTACGGTATTTCTCACCGTTCTTGCGGACCCGCGAAACCGCTGCATACGTCGGCGGCACGGACTGCGGCGACTGGATCATCGACGACCGTGTCGTCGAACGCAGTTGGGGAGTTTACGGAGCGCTGCCGCGCGCGGAGCGCGAGCAGGTGTTTGCGCGGACCGAGACGATGTACCGCCAATCACCTTGGTACACAAAGCTGGATGGCGGCGAGAGCCGTTATGAAGTCAGCGACCGGTTTCGCGACTTCCAAGGCACATTGCATCGCGAGGCAGGTGGCCTGCGGGTGCTCGTTGTGACGCACGGGGACTTCATGGGAATCGCACGGTACAACATTGAACGGATGTTGCCCGAGCAGTTTGAAGCCGTCGAGAACGACAGATCGCAGATCCTGACCAACTGCGCAATCCTGCACTACTCGCGGGTGAATCCGACAGAACCATGCGACGTGCGCGAAAAGCTGAGCTTCCGGCGGATGATCAACGCAACGGACATAGCGTCGTCACCGTTTGGCGGAGATTGGATTGAACTGCCGCCCCGGCCGATGTACAGCGGTGCCGAATTGTTGACTCAGACAGAACGTGCACCGCGTTTGATACCTGACGAGTGAGTTCTCAAACCTGTTCGGGCTCACAGCTATTGCACAGAATGCGCGACTAAGTACCCGCGCATCGAGTCCACGCAAGATCGCAGTAGCACGCTACTGAGCTCACCCACCCTTACGCGCGCGACGATTCGTGTCGCGAAGCTCGACACCGGCACGAGGTGGCCGTCCTTCGCCCGCAGGGAAGGAAGGACGATGAGCAATGCAAAATACGCCGCCAAACCCCTGACGATGACGATCGCAGTCGCAGCGGTGGCGTTGACGGCCACGGTCTCGACGGTGTCCCCGGCCGTGAAACTCTCTGCCGATTCGACCGCTCTGATCATGGGCGGCACGAGCGTCCCGACGCCCGACGACGCCTACATCGACATCGTCAAGAGCCACTACATCGCGCCCACTCATCCGGGCCAGGACATCGACTATGTCCCGCTGACCACGCCCGAGGAAGGGCGGCTTCTCACCGGGGCCATACGCTTGGCCGGGTTCGCGCTCGGGCCTCCAAGCGTGTGGGGGCCGGGCGGCTCGGGGTGGCCGAAGGAGCCGTGGTGGAAACTCTCCGGGCTGTTCGACCGCACTTACGATCAGTCGACCGAGGAGGGTGTCGTCGATCTCGAGAAGGCCATGGCCGACCACGGCAACGACCACCTGGTGATCTACGGCTACTCGCAGGGCGCGATGATCGAAACCCGGGAGAAGCGCATCCTCGCCGCGCAGTACCCGACACGAGCCGGCGCCCCCGATATCGACTTCGTCCTGAGCGGTGACCCCAATCTGCCCAACGGCGGCATTTTTGCCCGCTTCCCGGATCTGCACATCCCGGTCATCGGTTTGTCGTTCAACGGCGCGGAGCCGACCAACAGTCCATTCGACACAGTCGTCATCACCCGGCAGTACGACGGCCTGGCCGATTTTCCTCTGTACCCGCTCAACGTCGTCGCCGACCTGAACGCGCTGCTCGGCGTCTTCTACGTGCACTTGAACGACTTGGACGCCAGCCTGTCGCCAGATCCGTCGTCGTCGACGCTTGAGAAGCGCACCTACGGCGACACCACCTACTATTTCTCTCCGACTCAGCACCTACCGCTATTCGGACCATTACGCACCCTGGGTGTCCCCGAGCCATTGATCGACATTGTCGAGCCGGTGTTCCGGACGATTGTGGAACTGGGCTACGACCGCACGATTTCGCCTGGGGAGCCCACCCCGGCGCGGCTGATCCCGCGAATCGACCCGGCGAAGGTGATACACGATCTCGTCGCGGCGGTCGGCGAGGGCGTCAACAACGGCCTGACCCTCATCGGTTCAGGCGCGTCGTCGACGAGTTCCACGATGGCCCGCGCCGCGGCACAGCCATCGGCGGATGCGGCACCGAAAACCGCGAACGCCGGCATCTCCAAGGT
>NZ_JAVHWM010000128.1:0-14537 GCF_032159765.1 Mycobacterium sp.
ACGTCCTCGGCACCGGAGGAGTACGTCGTCGGCTCGGCCGCCGCGGCGTCGGCCTGCTTGGCCTCGGCCTGCTGCTTGACGTGGGCCTCCCAGCGGGCGTGCGCCTTGGCGTACTGCTCCTCCCAGATCGCCCGCTGGTCGTCGAAGCCCTCGAGCCACTCGCCCGTGTCGGGGTCGAAGCCCTCGGGGTAGATGTAGTTGCCCTGCTCGTCGTACGACGCCGTCATGCCGTAGTGGGTGGGGTCGAAGTCCTCGCCCTCCGCGGCGGTGGCGGTCTCGTTGGCCTGCTTGAGCGACAGCGAGATGCGGCGACGCTCGAGGTCGATGTCGATGATCTTGACCATCACGTCGTCGTTGACCTGGACGACCTGCTCGGGGATCTCGACGTGGCGCTCGGCCAGCTCGGAGATGTGCACCAGGCCCTCGATGCCCTCCTCGACGCGGACGAAGGAGCCGAAGGGCACCAGCTTGGTGACCTTGCCCGGCACGATCTGACCGATCGCGTGGGTGCGGGCGTACAGGCGCCAGGGGTCTTCCTGCGTGGCCTTGAGCGACAGGGAGACGCGCTCGCGGTCCAGGTCGACGTCGAGGACCTCGACCGTGACGTCCTGACCGACCTCGACGACCTCGCTCGGGTGGTCGATGTGCTTCCAGGACAGCTCGGAGACGTGCACCAGGCCATCGACCCCACCGAGGTCGACGAACGCGCCGAAGTTGACCACCGAGGAGACGACGCCCTTGCGCACCTGGCCGCGGGCCAGCTGGTTGAGGAACTCGCTGCGCACCTCGGACTGTGTCTGCTCGAGCCAGGCGCGGCGCGATAGCACGACGTTGTTGCGGTTCTTGTCCAGCTCGATGATCTTGGCTTCGAGCTCTTTCCCGATGTACGGCTGCAGGTCGCGTACCCGGCGCATCTCGACCAGCGAGGCGGGAAGGAATCCGCGCAGCCCGATGTCGAGGATCAGCCCACCCTTGACGACCTCGATCACAGTGCCCTTGACGGCCTCGTCCTTGTCCTTGAGAGCCTCGATCGTGCCCCACGCGCGCTCATATTGCGCGCGCTTCTTGGACAGGATCAGCCGACCCTCTTTGTCCTCCTTGGTGAGAACAAGCGCTTCGACCTCGTCGCCGACCGAGACGACCTCGTTCGGGTCGACGTCGTGCTTGATGGACAGCTCGCGCGAGGGAATGACGCCTTCGGTCTTATAGCCGATGTCGAGCAGGACTTCGTCACGGTCGACCTTGACGATCGTCCCTTCGACGATGTCGCCATCGTTGAAGTACTTGATTGTCTTGTCGATGGCGGCGAGAAAATCCTCGCTCGAGCCGATGTCGTTGACGGCTACTTGCGGCGAGGTGACGGAGGGACTGGGCATGTTGTTGGGTTGCTCCGGACAGGTTGGGTCGTAGGGACAAAAGGCATGGCGTTGACCGCGAACAAAGTCGCGGACCTCTGTCGAGGCTACTCGACTGTGCACACGCTGGACAAACCGGTCCTCACCGTCCCGATGGGACTGTCCCATGCCCGCACGCTGCTCTAATGCCCCTGACCCGTCTGGTCAGTGGTATGTGACGTCCAGCGGGTGCCGTCCCAGTACCTCAGGAGTCGCGGATTGCCGCTCGGGTCGGGATACCAGCCAGCTGCCTTCGCAGGCTGCGGCGGCTTCTCGGCCGGCTTGACGGGCGGGGCAGCTGCCGGCTTAGGGGCCGATTTCTCAGTACCCAAGATCGCGTCGATCTCGGTGACCGTCTGGAACGCGACCTCCGGCCGACGGCGCAGGTCGCGCAGCAGTTTGCGGATGTCGCTGCGTACTGTTTCGTCGTCTTCGTCGCGCAGGCCCTGACGTAACTGGATGAGTATTCCGGCCTGGTCGGAATAGCGAATTGTGGCCTCGCCCTCGATCGTCTGACCGAGCTTTTGCAGGTATTCATACGGAATGCGGGGCGGGTCGGGCAGTTGTTCGGGCAGGGGCTGGCGTTGAGCGGCGAGATCCTGAAGAGCCAGAAGCAGGCGGATCCCGGTCCGCACCGTCGGCTCTCTGTAGTCGACCATCTGCATCGAAAAGATCGGGTCGACGCGGTAACTCTCCACCTCGGAGATCTGAATCGGCAGGATCGGTATGCCCAGCGCACGCGCGTAGGTGATCTCGGCCTGGCACGGCTTGGACCGCAGCGATTTGTCCGAGAGCGCTAAGACGAAAACGTCCGCCTTTCGGATCTGCTCGAGAATCTTTGCCCACCACGCGTCTCCGCCGGTGAGGTCCTGATCGAGCCACACTTGTTGGCGAGCGAACTCCAGGTCGGACACCAAAGTCCGCACCGCATCGCCGTCGGCGGTGGAGTAGCTGATGAAAATGCTCACTGAACAAACCTCACCTGGTCATGATGACCCAGCGCGCAAAATCACGCAGGAATTATCGTCGGGTTCGCCAAGCGCTGGTCCGGGCGACTACTCGAGGACGGCGATCTTGCACAGCTTCCATCGGTACGCCTCCTCGGACAGCGTGATCAGGCGGACCGAGGGCCCACCCGCGTCGATGGTCACGGTCACTTTTGCGGCCGCACCCATCAGGTCGACCTCGTCGATAGATTTCAGCGTCTCGGGTGAGCGTTTGATCTCGTCGGCGAACGCCTTCGAATCCTGCTTCTTGTACCTGTCCCGCAAATCGCCGCAGGTCGCAAGGATCACTGCGTCGCGATCACCGGCTGTCCGTTTCTGGTAATAGTCCTCAACGGCTTTGCGGGCATTGGACTTGTCTTTAGCGAGATCCTTCTTTTCGGCGGTCGCAGGATCGTCGGCGGGCCTGTTGCAGATCTTCCACGCGCCTTCAAGCTTGTTCAATCCGACGGTGTGCCTTTGCTGGCCGATCTCCTCCAGCCGGCCTCCTTGGCTGTGCCCGAGCTCAACGGCGGTAGCCCGGTCACCGGAGATCTTGATGTCCTGGACCTGCTCGACCACGTATCGTCCGTCGACGTCGACGGACTGCTTTGCGAGGGCTTTGATCTGCCCATCGGTCTTGTTCTTCAACGCGAACTCGGCTAGCGGCGCGCACACCGTCGTCTTGAACTTTGCGACGTCGGCGTCCTGAGCGCTGGCGTAATACGTCTTGATCACTTCAGTGATCTCGCTCTGGGGAGTCGCCTTCTCTTCGGAGGGCTTCAATAGGAAGTAGGCTGACGTGGCCGCGCTTGCGATAACTACAACAATGGCGGCCACGATGGCAATCACCTTCCACCGGTTGCTCTTTCGGCTGCCGGGCGGTGGCGTCGGCGGTTCCTCGGCCTGACTCTGCGGCTCGCCGGGCAGCGGCTCCGAGGATTCCTCCGCAGGCTCATTCGTTTCCGACATCATGCCCACCCTCTGTCACTGTGCACTATCCCGAGTAATGCGTGCGGCATTCCGCCAGTCCCTTTGCCAATCCGTACCGAAAGGCGTCGGCACGGTCGAACCCGCTTCTCAGCGTCACGCCGTTCACATCGCTCGCGACGAGACCGTCAGTGAGCAGCCCGGACAGTGCCTCGTCCGGATCGCCGGGCGACAACACCAGCTTTGGGCCGGCCGTCCCTTCGGCCAGCCCAGTGGCCCAGGCTCCCACAAAGCACGTGTTGCGGCGCGCGGCGTTGTCGCCCTCCAGCGGCTCCCCCGCCTGCTTTTGCGCGGCAAGCGCGTACCGGGAAGCCAGAAGAACGTACGCTCCAAAGTCGCCCGTCGCGACCGGGTCGAACATCTCGTCCGTCTGGACCACCTTCCCGAGAGCAGTGAGGCCGGCCATGTCGATGCCGATCGAATTCGTTGCGGGGCAATATGAGACCGGCGGGGTGGCCTTACCGTCAGGGCAGTGCTGGTCGGCACCGGCGTAGGAAATCTTCGGCGGCTGAGAGAGTTTGAAGAAAGTGTTCAAGGAATCGATGACGTCTCCAACCGATTTCTCGGTCACCGGGAGTTCGCCCGAGTCCTTCAGATCCGCGAAGACCTGCGGCAAATCGCCTCGGCGCCTTTGGATTTCGTCGAGGTCGATCTTCGTGCAAGCGCTGGGGCCGTCAGTGAACCCCATCTGGAAGGCACTGACGCGATCGATGCCGGGTCCATGTTCCATCTCGCCGACATTCATTCTCGCGTACTCGGGCGGCGTGCGCACCGCCATGATGGCGGCCATCGCTTGGGACAAGCCGTCGGTGGTGTTCAGCGTGAAGTGCTCGGACTTGCCCTCGGCCACGCTGCGCATGAAGGCGCCGGCGAAGCAGTCGGCCTGCTGCTCGAGCACTAGCGAAACCGTCGAGGAATTGGTCAACAGCGACTTGTGTTGGACGGCGTGCCCATACTCGTGGGCAAGGACCACAAGCGGTGAGATCACCGAGATGTTTTTGATCAGGTCGGGAATCAACTTTCCGCGGTCCCAGGCAATCCCATCCGTGCCCTTTTCGCATTCGGAGGCGTAGTACGCGTTCGGATCTCCTGCGGCATCGCCACCGCACACGATCGCGGTGGGTTGTGTCGAGTCATACGACTCGAAGTGCGTGACCGGCACCAAGTCCTCATGGAACAGTTTCGGATATTCGGTGCGCCAGTACTCCTGGACATCGGCGATCGAGTTGATCATCAACACGTCGGCCTCACCACCCGTGGCATTGACCACATCGAGGTGTGCCGGCGGTACGCCCTCCCGTGGACCGCTCGGCCCGTCTGTCAATGGAAGCCCGGCCACGGTCGATGGACTGTCCGACTTTGGCTTGGTGTCTGGCGGCTTTGAACATCCAAGCGCGAGAACCAAAATCGCGGCGACGGCGACGGTGCCCCGGGCGGAGAAGGAGGTGCAGCCAGTCATCGGTCTCAGCGCTTCTCGGTCGGTTGGCCGATGAAGTTGACGATACATACCTTCCACTTGCCTTCCTCCCGATTCAGCGCGGCGCCAAACGGGACGGAAATGTCGTCCGTCTCCATGATGAACTTGGCCTTGGCGGCATCCTGATTGACGGTGATCTCGTTGACCGACGAGACGGTCGAGCCGGTCAGCTCGTCAATACCCGAGTAGACCGCCCAAAATTCGAGGACCCGTTGTCTGCATTGATCCGGCTTCGCGGCTTCGGCCAATGTCAGCTCTCCGGCGCCCATCGCATTGGCGAACGGCACGATCGCGTCTTTGACGGCGGCCTTGTCGGTGAGTTGCGCTTGCTTGCGCTCAGTGGCGAGATCGGGCTTGGGCAAATCGCAGATCTTCCACGACCCGTCTTGTAAAACCACGTTGACTGTCTCGTGCTGAGCTCCGACGTCGGCGCCGGGGCCCCCGAGGGAATGGCCGGTGAACGCGACGTCAGCGGTGCCATCGGACACCTTTATCTCATCGAACCAGTCGACGATGAAGCGTCCGTTCTTGTCAACGGCCTCCCGTTGCGTCCTGGCGAAGTCTCGGTCGCTGACATCCTTTAACTCGTCGATGTTCTTGGTGCAAAGGGCCGACTTGTAAAGAGCTAAGTCGCCGTCCTGCGCACGGTAGAAATTGTCGATGGTCTGTCTGATCTCGCGTTGGGGGCTCGGCAGGTCTTCGGCGCTCTTGTTTTGTTCGCCATTGCCACCACCACATGCTCCAACCGTCAGCATCGATGCCGCTGCTACGACGGCGAATCCGCT
The DNA here is from genome assembly GCF_032159765.1 of Mycobacterium sp. GTDB lineage: Bacteria > Actinomycetota > Actinomycetes > Mycobacteriales > Mycobacteriaceae > Mycobacterium. The sequence continues at coordinate 5,630 of NZ_JAVHWM010000128.1, forward strand.
TCTGGCCCACATCTAGTCGGCTCCCCCGTTCGTCCGAATTCGCCCGAGATCGACGGGTACGCGGTGAGCGGTAAGCCTAACGCGCTGCAGGACGCCATCGGTGCGGTTTTAGGAATTCGGGCGGTGCGCGATTGGTGGACATTCGTCGGACTGGGTCCATGATCGTCAACGAACGCAGAACCGAACGGTAACCTGCTTTCGTGGCTCACCCCGGCTCGCCGCAACCACCCCGGGCCTCGAGCCCGCCATTTCAGCGGCGGATCCGGCAGGTCGGTGTGCCTCTCGGCGTAATCATCGCGCTCGGCATCCTTGTCGGGCTGATTGCGATCCTTCTGACCGCGACGAACCCGGTCGGCACCACCGTCGGCTTCCTCCTCGCCACGATCGCCATGATCTTCGTCGTGCTGGCTTACCTGTGGTTGGACCGCTGGGAGCCGGAGCCACCGCGACTGCTGGTATTCGCATTCCTTTGGGGCGCGTCGGTCGCCGTCATCGTCTCCTATCTCAGTGAGCTAGCCCTCGACGCGATCATCGGCCACGGACGCGAGGGACCGAACCCGATTTCGATCGCGATTGGTGCGCCCTTCATAGAGGAGGCGGCAAAGGGCGCATTTCTCCTGCTCATGATGACGGGCCGGCGCCGTGATGAGATGAATTCACTTACCGACTGCCTGGTGTATGCGGGCGTCACCGCAGCGGGTTTCGCGTGGTTGGAGAACGTCCTCTACATCAGTGAACGCGGGCTTGTCACTGCCGCCGTGCGGCTGATCATGGGTCCGTTCGCGCATCCGCTGTTCACGTCGATGACGGGCATCGGCGTGTATTTCGCTCTGCAGCAGCGCAATCCCGTCGCCAAGTCCGCTTGCATTCTGCTCGGCTACACCGGCGCGGTCGTCATGCACGCGCTATGGAACGGGTCGGCGGTGTTCGGGGGCGGTGCCTATCTCCTGGTCTACCTGGTATGGATGGTGCCGATCTTCGGGCTGATGGTCTGGCTCGCCATTGCGAGCCGCCGTCGAGAGCAGCGCGTGGTGGCGAGCAAGCTGCCCGGCATGGTGCAGGCCGGTCTGGTCACGGCCAATGAGGCGACCTGGCTCGGCTCACTGCGCACGCGCAAGGAGGCGGTACGCGAAGCCACGCGGCTCGGAGGTCCGCAGGCAGGAAAGTCGGTCAAGAATTTCGCCTCCCAGGTAGTAGAGCTGGCTTTCGTCCGTGACCGTCTCGAGCGGGGGTTCGGCGACGCGCGTGTGGCCACGCTGCAGACCGAGGAGGCGTACGGAGTGTACGGCGCACGGGCAGCCGCGCCGATCTTGCAGACGATGGCCGGATACCAAGCACCGCAACGTCGTTAGTGCGCGGCCGTGTCCCAGCTGCGGCCATATCCCACGGACACTTCCAGCGGCACGTCGAGCGGATAGGCACCGCCCATCTTGTCGCGGACAAGCGCTTCGACCGCGTCACGCTCTCCGGGCGCGACCTCGAACAGCAGCTCGTCGTGCACTTGTAGCAGCATCCTCGATGCCAGCGCTGCATCCTTCAGAGCGCGGTCGACCTCGATCATCGCCACCTTGATGATGTCGGCCGCGCTGCCCTGGATAGGCGCGTTCAGCGCGGCCCGCTCGGCGGCCTCGCGCACCTGGCGGTTGCTGCTGTCCAGTTCGGGCAGATAGCGCCGACGGCCCAGCACCGTCGACGTGTAACCGTCCTTGCGGGCCTGGTCGACGACCTCGTGCAGGTAGTCGCGCACCCCGCCGAACCGCGCGAAGTACTGCTCCATCTGGTCCTTTGCCTCTTCGGTGGAGATCTTGAGCTGGGCGGCCAAACCGTAGGCGCTCAGCCCGTAGGCCAGCCCGTAGGACATCGCCTTCACCCGGCGCCGCAGCTCCGGCGTGACCTCCTCGATCGGCACCCCGAACGCGCGCGACGCAACGAACGAGTGCAAGTCCTCGCCCGTGCGAAAGGCCTCGATCAGGCCGTCGTCGTGCGACAAGTGCGCCATGATCCGCATCTCGATCTGGCTGTAGTCGGCGGTCATCAGCTCCGCGAAGGGGCCATCGTTGCCAACGCCGACCACGAACGCATCGCGGATCTGGCGGCCCGCGTCGGTGCGGATCGGGATGTTCTGCAGGTTCGGTTCTGTCGACGACAACCGTCCGGTGGCCGCGATGGTCTGGTTGAACGTGGTGTGGATACGGCCGTCGGTGGCAACAGCATTCAGCAACCCGTCGACGGTGACCTTCAACCGGGTGACGTCGCGGTGGGCCAGCAAGTGCTGCAGGAATGGGTGGCCCGTTTTCTCGTACAGCGACTGCAGCGCGTCGGCGTCGGTGGTGTAGCCGGTCTTGGTGCGCTTCGTTTTCGGCATCTCCAGTTCGTCGAACAGCACCACTTGCAACTGTTTTGGCGAGCCGAGGTTGATCTGCTTGCCGATCACTGCGAACGCCGCCTCAGCGGCATCGCGTATCTGCTCGGCGAACTGATGCTGCAAGTCGGTCAGCTGAGCGAGATCGACTGCAATCCCGGCCTTTTCGATATCGGCAAGCACACGCTGCACGGGCAGCTCCATGTCACCGAGCAGCGACGCGCATTCCATGCGCTCCAGCTCGGCGTCCAGCGCCTCCGCCAGGTCGACAACGGCACGGGCCCGCAGGATCTGGGTTTGCGCCGCCTGGTCGTCGACTCCGTCGCTGTCGTCGAGTAGCGACAGCTGTGCCTGCTCGGGATTGTCGGCACGCAACTCGCGCCGCAGGTACCGCAAAGACAGGTCCTCCAACGTGAAACTGCGCTGGCCCGGCCGGACCAGGTACGCGGCGAGCGCCGTGTCGGAGGTGACCCCGCGCAACTGCCAGCCGCGAGACGCCAGATCGTGCATCGCCCACTTCGCCTCGTGCGCGGCCTTCGGCTGATTTTCATCAGCGAGCCACTGACCGAGCGTGGTCTCGTCGTCGGGGGTCATCGTCGTGGTGTCGATGTAGGCCGAGTCGCCGTCGGCGGCGGCGATCGCCACCGCGGTTGCATCGCCGTCGGCGACCGTGTGAGTGCCCACGACCGATACGCCGGCCCGCCGGCCATCCGCGGCATGCTCAGCGAGCCAACCGGCCACACTGCCGGGTTCCAGTGCGCCGCCACGGATATCAAATCCCTCGTCGACCTCCGGCTCGACCGCCGCCAAGGTGTCGAACAACCGATCGCGAAGCACCCGGAACTCCAGATCGTCGAACAGCCGGTGGATGTGGTCGCGATCCCACGGCTGAACACGCAACATGTCGGGCGTCTGGGCAAGCGGCACGTCGCGGATCAGATCCGTCAGCTCCCGATTCAACACAACGTGAGAAAGGTTTGCGCGCAATGCATCTCCGACTTTGCCCCGCACCGACTCGACGTTGTCCACGAGGGACTGCAGCGAGCCGTACTCCGAGATCCACTTCGACGCCGTCTTCTCCCCTACCCCCGGAATGCCCGGCAGGTTGTCGCTGGGGTCACCGCGCAGCGCAGCGAAGTCCGGGTACTGCTGCGGCGTGAGTCCGTACTTCTCCTGCACGGCATCCGGCGTGAAACGGGTCAGCTCGCTGACACCCTTGCGCGGATACAGCACGGTCACGTCGTCGGTGACCAGTTGCAGCGAGTCACGATCGCCCGTGACGATCAGCACCCTGAACCCGGCCGCCTCTGCCTGCGTGGTCAAGGTGGCGATCACATCGTCGGCCTCGAACCCAGGCTCGGCGAGCACGGTGATGCCAAGCGCGACCAGCACCTCCTTGGTGATCTCGATCTGGCCGCGGAACTCATCGGGCGTCGACGACCGGTTGGCCTTGTACTCCGGGTATCTCTCCGACCGGAACGTCTGCCGGGACACGTCGAAAGCCGCCGCGACGTGCGAGGGTGTCTCGTCGCGCAGCAGGTTGATCAGCATCGCGGTGAAGCCGTAGACCGCGTTGGTGGTCAACCCGCCCTGGGTCTTGAAGTTCTCCGCAGGCAACGCGTAGAACGCCCGGAAAGCTATTGAATTGCCGTCCAGCAGCATCAAAGTGGGCTGTTGACCAGGCTCGCTCTGCCCGTATGCGGTGGGCGCTTTGGAAGCTGTCCGTGCAGGGCTCACGGCCCCACTCTAGGCACCCGCTCCGACATCAGGTCAGCGGTCGCTCGTTCGCGACGTCGTACTCGACCACGCTCGCCGATGTGATCACGGCCATCTGCTCGCCGCTGGGCCCGCTGCCGCGAAATGCCGCAACGGCTGCCTGCGATTCCCAGCGTTCGAACACGTTGACGCGATCGGGTTCGACGAGGTCGGCGGCGATCGAGAAGTCCAGACACCCCTTGGCCTGCCGGGCCTGGGCGACGACATCGATGCATCCCCCGAGATAGGCGTCCCGCTCCTCGGATGGCACCACCAGGTGTCCGGCGACAATCACCATGTCCGCACTCCTTACCGTCGAGGGACAGACCCTGCGCGACGGCCGAACTCATCGCGGGCGCGCCCGCGTCGAACTGGAACACGTTTCAGTTTTCCGTGGTTGATGGGTAATCTGGCGTCGTGCCAGAAGCTATTGACGAGGCGAAACCCGCGATCGACGGGTGGTTTGCCACCGACGAGTCCGGATCACCGCACCTGATCGGTAGCCGCTGTCCCGCTTGCGGAACATACGTCTTCCCGCCGCGGGCGCTGGACTGCCCGAACCCCGCATGCGAGAGCTCCACTCTGGAGCCGGTCACACTGTCACGGCGCGGAACGCTGTGGAGCTATGCCGAGAACCGCTACGCCCCGCCGCCGCCGTATCCGGCCCCCGATCCGTTCGAGCCGTTCGCGGTTGCCGCCGTGCAGCTCGCCGACGAGGGGCTCATCGTGTTGGGCAAGGTCGTCGCGGGCACGCTTGCCGAGGATCTGACGATCGGCATGGAGATGGAGACGACCATCGAGGCGCTCTACCGCGACGACGACGGCGTCGAGCGGACGACCTACGCGTGGAGAATCGCATGACACCTGAACCCGTCTATGTCCTCGGCGCCGGGATGCATCCGTGGGGTAAGTGGGGCAACGACTTCACCGAATACGGCATGATCGCAGCTCGGGCGGCGCTCGCCGAAGCCGGGGTGGACTGGCGCGACGTTCAGTTCGTCGCCGGCGCTGACACGATCCGCAACGGCTATCCCGGCTTCGTCGCCGGCGCGACATTCGCGCAGAAGCTGGGCTGGACAGGGGTGCCGGTCAGCTCGAGCTATGCCGCGTGCGCCAGCGGTTCGCAGGCACTGCAGAGCGCCCGCGCGAACATCCTCGCCGGATTCTGCGACGTCGCGCTGGTGGTGGGCGCCGACACGACCCCGAAGGGCTTCTTCGCGCCGGTCGGCGGCGAACGCCGCAACGATCCCGATTGGCAACGGTTCCATTTGATCGGCGCGACGAACCCGGTGTACTTCGCGTTGTTGGCCCGCCGCCGCATGGATCTCTACGGCGCCACCGCCGAAGACTTCGCGGCGGTGAAGGTGAAGAACGCCAAGCACGGACTGTCGAACCCGAACGCGCGATTCCGCAAGGAAGCCTCGGTGGAAGATGTACTGGCCAGCCCGGTGGTCGCAGATCCGTTGCGGCTGTTGGACATTTGCGCGACGTCCGATGGCGCGGCGGCTCTCGTGGTGGCCAGCGCGGAATTCGCCCGCAAGCACCTCGGTTCGCTCGACGGAGTTCCGTCCGTGCGGGCGGTGAGCACCGTGACCCCCCGCTACCCACAGCACCTGCCTGAATTGCCCGATATCGCAACAGATTCCACCGCCGTTGTGGAAGCACCGGAGCGGGTCTTCAAAGACCAGATCATCGACGCCGCGTACGCCGAGGCGGGCATCGGGCCTGACGACATCGGGGTTGCCGAGGTATACGACCTGTCCACAGCGCTTGAGCTTGACTGGTATGAGCATCTCGGGCTCTGCGACAAGGGCGAGGCGGAGGTCCTGTTGCGCAGCGGCGCAACCACGATCGGCGGCCGCGTGCCGGTAAACCCGTCTGGGGGGCTGGCCTGCTTCGGCGAGGCGATCCCGGCACAGGCCATCGCCCAGGTGTGCGAGCTGACCTGGCAGCTACGCGGGCAAGCCACTGGCCGTCAGGTCGAGGGCGCCACAGCGGGCATCACCGCGAACCAGGGCCTGTTCGGCCACGGGTCGTCGGTGATCGTCGCGCGCTGACGGTTACTCCACCTTGTAGATCCATACCGTCGGGTTCGTCAGCTCGCCTGTGTCAGTCCACTGGTATCGACGAGCCACGCCGTCGCCTTTGTAGTGCCGCATCCAGTCGAGCATCTCGGGCCTCACCAGCTTTCCGGCGTCGATGCCCTCGAGCATGATCGTGGCCAAGTCGTAGCCCTCCGCACTGTAGGCGCCTGGGTTCACGCCGAACTTCGCCCGGTATTCGTCCACAAACCACTCAGGAGCAGGAGCGCACGGGCACGACACCAGAGCCCCTTTCGCGGCGTCGTCGGCGTGCGTCGCGAAATCCCCGTCCGCGATGCTCTGCACCGACACGAACGTCGCCCTGACGTTGCCCTCACGCAGGCGGCGCGCGAACTCGGGCGCTCCCGCATACGACCCCGCGCGAACAACGACATCCGCGCCCGCGGCTTTGATGCGCTCGATCACCTGCCGAATCTCCGTGTCGTCAGCGGCAATTGACACACGACAACCCGTGGCCGCGAGGGCGCCCAACGTCGCCATGGCAGCATCGGCGACCCCAATTCCGTACGACGCGCCGTCATCGACCAAACAGGCGGCTTTGACGTGGAGGGCTTCCTTCAGGTAATTCGCCACCGCACGGCCCTGGGCCTGGTCGCTGGCGACAGCACGAAAGAACGTCTGCCGCCCGTGTTCCGAGAGATTCTTCTTGGACGCCGAGGCGGTGGCAGCCGGAATCCCGTTGTCCTCGAACAAGGCTCCTGCCGCCTCTGCGGTGCCGGAGAACGTGGGGCCAATCACCCCGACGGTGTACGCGTCAGCGATGATTTGCGGCGCGAGCTCGGTTATCCGCGCCGCATCACCACCCGTGTCGAAGGCTTTGATCTGAACCTGACAACCAGGGTTGGCGGAGTTGTGGGCGTCGACTGCCAGTCGCACGCCGTGTTCGGTGTTGACTCCGGCCTCGACATCGGGGCCGGACAGTGCGCCCGCCACCGCGATGGACAACGGCGGGCATACCGCCTTGCCGGTGCCCGCGGGATCGGCCGGCTTGCGATCGCCCGTCGCGACCGCCATCCCGTCTCCGGTGATCTGGGCTTGGACGACGACGCGGTAGCCGTGGGCCTCGAGCCGAGCGACGAGCATGGCGGCCAGCGCGAGCAGAATGACGCATCCGACCGCAACCGTCAAGCGGACCAGGCGTCGACCTCGTGACCCCCTTCGATCCTCAGGCGTATCGCTCACCGATCAGGCAACACCTAGGTACGCGGCACGGACCGCGTCGTCATCGAGAAGTTCTCTCGCAGGCCCTTCGCGGGTGATGGTGCCGGTTTCGAGGATGTACGCGCGGTCGGAGCGGCTCAACGCCTGCTGGGCGTTCTGCTCGACAAGCAGCACCGTCGTGCCCTGCTGGTTAATCTCGGCGATGATACGGAATATCTGCTGGATCACCATGGGCGCCAGCCCCATTGACGGCTCGTCGAGAAGCAGCACCCGCGGCCGTGCCATCAGCGCCCGGCCAATGGCGAGCATCTGCTGCTCGCCGCCCGATAGCGTGCCGCCGACTTGCTTGCGCCGCTCCCCCAACCGGGGAAATGTCTCGAAGACCCAGTCCAGTTTGGCCCGGCGCTCAGCCTTCGACGGGAACTTCCTTCCGTAACAGCCCATTTCGAGATTCTCTGTGACCGTCATCCCCGGGAACACTCCACGACCCTCGGGGGCCTGGATCAGGCCGTCAAGCACCCTTTTGTGCGCTTTCATCTCGGTGATGTTGCGGCCCTCGAACCAGATCGAGCCCTTGCTCACTTCGCGCAGCCCCGATATCGACCGCATCGTGGTGGTCTTGCCTGCGCCGTTGGAACCCAGCAGAGTGACGAGCTCACCTTCCCGAACAACAAGCGAAATCCCGTGCAGTGCTTCGACCCGGCCGTAGGACACGACCACATCGCGCAATTCGAGCAACACGTTTGGATCATCCGACGTCGTCATCGGGCACCCCCAAATATGCGGCGATCACCTTCGGGTCCTCTCGGATCTCTGACGGCAGGCCATCGGCGATCTTTCGGCCAAACTCCAACACGATGATCCGGTCGGTGGCGTTCATGACCACCCTCATATCGTGCTCGATCAGCAGCACGGTGTACCCGTCGTCACGAATCTTCTTGACCAACTCGACCAGACCCGCTTTCTCTCGCGGGTTGAACCCGGCCGCGGGCTCGTCGAGACACAGGAGTTTCGGTTCCGTGGCCAGCGCTCGAGCGATCTCCAAGCGCTGCTGGTTGCCGTACGAAAGATTCTTTGCCTTCTCCTCGCCGCGGTCTGCGATGCCGACGAATTCGAGTAGTGCGGCTGCTCTTTCGATGGCGTCGCGCTCTTCGCGACGGTGGCGCGCGCTGCGAATGATCGCACCCGGCACCGACGTCTTGTGTCGCGCGTCGGTACCCACGACAACGTTCTCCAGTGCGGTCATCTCGCCCCACAGCCGGATGTTCTGGAACGTGCGCGCGATGCCGCGTCGGGTGATCTGGTGGCGCTTGATCCGCCCGAGCGGCGCGCCGTCGAAGATGACCGTGCCCGCGCTCGGCCGATAGACCCCAGTGATCGCGTTGAAGCACGTCGTCTTGCCGGCGCCGTTAGGCCCGATCAAACCCAGGATCTCGCCTCGTCGTATCGAAAAGGTGACTGAGTCAAGTGCGACCACGCCGCCGAAACGGACAGTGAGATCGACTGTCTCGAGCAGGGTTTCACCCTC
>NZ_JAVHWM010000139.1:0-6761 GCF_032159765.1 Mycobacterium sp.
GCTGAGATCGACGTTCCAGTATTGACCGATGATCGAGGTCGGTTACGAGCGTCGGGACAGAATCGCCTACATCACCCTGAACCGGCCGGAGGCGAAAAATGCGCTCACGCCGGAGATGCACGATGAACTCTGTCGCGTTTGGGCTGACTTCCGCGATGACGACGATGCGGACGTCGCGATCCTGACCGGTGTAGGCGACGCCTTCTGCGCGGGTGCCGATCTCGCGACCTACGTTCCGAGAAAACTACGTCGACGCCATACCGAGCCGGGTTCGGGAAATCGTCGACCTGGGTCTCGGCGGGCTCACTCGCGGTCTGCATCGCATCACCAAACCGACGATCGCCGCCGTCAATGGGTGGGCATTGGCAGGCGGCCTCGAGCTCGCGCTGGCGTGCGATCTGCGCGTGGCTTCGGACCGTGCCACGTTCGGATCGTTCGAGGCGCGGCGGGGGTTCCATCACGGCGACGGTGGAATCACCCGGCTGGTCAACATCTGCGGTGTCGGTGTGGCAATGCAAATGGTCCTTACGGCCGAACCGATCGATGCGCATCGAGCACTGCAGTGCAACATGATCACGAAAGTTGTTCCGCACGAGGCGCTGATCGAGGAGGCCGAGCTGCTCGCTCGCCACATCCAGCGCAATTCGCAGCGGGCGGTGCGATCCGCAAAGGAGACGATCCTCGAGGTCATCGGCAAGCCGCTGGACGATCAGCTGCGGATCGAGGGCTGGAATTCCTACACGTGTGCCGACCAGGACGAGGCTCGCGAATTGTTGCGTCGGTTCTTCGACAAGTCAGATGTTGGTCGAGCAGGGCCGAATTCGCGCAACGGCTGAGTCAGCGGTAGCCGCTGCGCATATCGGTCATGATGCGCGGATTCTCCAGCGTTGACGGCGCCAACCGCTGCGGAGCGACGTCGCCGGCGAACACCGTCGCGGCGTCGAGCACGCCTTGACTCAGAAAGCGAAGTGGCGGTGCGTCTTTCGGCACGGTTGGAGTCGGCACGGTGTTGCCGCGCCGGCCCAGCGTGAAACCCCAGTCACCGAACGTCGGCACGTCGACGTGGTACGGCGTCACCGCGAAACCTGCGGCCTGGATTGTCGACACCGTGCGCCAGAACGCCGTCGGCGTCGAGTACGGGCTGCCGGACTGTACGACCACCAGGCCATTGGGCGCCAGAGCGCGGGTGACCAGCGTGTAGAACTCCTGCGAATACAACCGGCCCAGAATCGGGTTGTCGGCGTCGGGCAGATCGACGATAACAGCGTCAAAGCCGCCCGCGGGCACGACATTCGGATGGGGTTCACGCAGCCACGCCATCGCGTCGGCGATCACCACGTCGACCCGTGGGCTGTCCAGTGCGCCGGCATTCGCCTGACGCATGGTGGTCCGCGCAAGGTTGATGACGGCGGGGTCGAGTTCGACGTGAACGATCTTGTCGATGCCCGGTTGTCGCAATAGTTCACGGTCGGCAAGACCGTCCCCGCCACCGATCACCAGGACCGACCGCGCCCCGTCTCCCAGCGCCGGGTAGACCAGACTCTCGGTGTATCGGTATTCGTCGCGCGTCGAGAACTGAAGTCCGCCATCGAGATACAGACGCATGTCGTCGCCCCGCCGGGTGACGACGATCTCCTGGTAGGCCGAATGCTGGTAGGCGATGATCGGATCGGCGTACAGCCGCTGTCTGCTGGTCGCCTCGATCCCGCCAGCACCGACGATCAGCGCGGTCAGCAGTGCGAACGCGCCTGCCAGGGCGGCCAACGCCGTCGCGAGTTCACGGCCGCTCACCACCCGGCGCAGCAGGAACAGTGCGACCACCGCGGCGGCCCCCAGATTGATCATCCCGGTGGCCGCGGCGCCGCGGATCATGCCCAGTTGCGGTAGCACCACGAACGGCCACGCGAGCCCGCCGACGAGCGCACCGAGGTAGTCGGCCGCGTTGAGGTTGGCGACCACACGCCCGGTGGCGACGGCGCCCGCCGTCTGGCCCCGCTGCAGCAGCGTCATCAGCAGGGGAACCTCGGCGCCGACGAGTCCGCCGATGAGGGCGGTGCCAACGGCCAGCACGATCGTCGACCCACCGAGGTACGCGAACGTCACGTAGAGCACCGCAGCGGACAGCCCGCCGACGATGCCGAGCAGGGTCTCGACGGCGATGAACGCGATGGCCGCCCGCTTCAGCAGCGGCTTGACCACCAACCCGCCCGCGCCGAGCGCCGCGACGTAACCCGCGACGATCAGCGTCGTCGCGACGATGCCGCCGCCGTCGAGGCTGGTTGCCAGGGTGAGCAGTGCGAGTTCGTAGACGATTCCGCACGCCGCGCACGCCGAGACCGCAGCCAACAGCAGTGCGCGCCAACGCATCGTCGACGTCTGCGGTGGCGACGTGGCCGCGATGTGGTGGTCCGTTGCGGTCATGACAGCGCGACGGCGTTGATCCCTCCGACGGCGAGCAGGACCACCGCCGGCGCGATCGAGGCGGGATGGAACTTCTCGGCGTCGATGAAGCCGCGGAACCGGCCGGGTACCGCCGCTTCGAGGATGGCCAACGCGATTCCCTGCAGCGCAACGCCCACGAGGCCGTATACGAGAGTGTCGAGCAGACCCTGACCCAACTGGTCGGAGCTCGCCTTGATCGCGGCGATGATGACGAGTGCGAGCGACACGTCCATCGCAGACGTGATCACGACGGCGTTGGGACGGCGTTCGACGAACACCTGTCTGCGCAGCTTGCCCGGTGTGAGTGCGTCGACCATCACGAAACCGGCCAACAGGACGACGATACCGACCAGGAAGTACAGCACGGTGCTGACCACGCTCTGCAAGAGCACATTTGGGTCGACGGTGCCGAACTCAACGTCGGCCAGGTTCATTCCCTGGGTCATGCGTACCTCCTGTGGTTGACGTCCTGGCGTATCACTTGGTTCCGTCGGGTCCGCCGGGACTGCCGCTTGAACCGCTCGCGGGCGAACCCGGGTAGAAGCCGGGTCCGAGGAATACGTATGTGCCGTGGCTGTATCCGGAGTCGAGGCCCTCGACGCGAATGCTGCACGGGCGGTTGCCGTCTGGGCCCACGGCCACTATGTTGTCGTCGTAGCGCAGGTAGCTCGTCTTGCCGTCGCTGGCCTGCGCGTCGGGATCCTGGGCTTCGGCGAGGTCGTCAGCGACGTCGTCCGGTGAGCCGCTACACGCGTAGCGCGAGGTGTCGCCGCTGCCTGCGTACCGCTGGTAGTTGTCGCTGACGTACGAGTCGATGTTCGGCAGCAGCGTGATGCCGAAGTAGAGGCAGACCGCCGCGGCGACCGCCAGACCGCCGGATAGCAAGAACAGGTACCTGCGACTCACGGCCGCCACCGGCTTTCGGTGTGTACCACCGTGCCGCCAGTGAGGGCTGGATATAGGTGCCAGGTCTGCCAGCGCCAGCCTGCGTCGTCGGGGGTTGCCGAGATCGCCGTCAACGCCGCATCATCACCGGGGAATGTTCCGCCAAGCCAACCCGATTCGGCGCTGCAGCGCCCGCGAAGCAAGGTGGCGAGGGAGCGGAAGGCGGCCTCACCGTGGTCGGTGGTATGCGCCGTCAGGGAGTAGCCGCAAGCCTCAGCGTGGTCCGGCAGAGCACCGCCGTATTGCTGCGCGGCACACGAGATCTGTTCGGAGAAGCGTGATGTCGCGTGTTCGACGCTGATGACATGCGATGCGCCGAGAACCCCGAGCATCAAAGTGCCGCCACGGGGATGGGTAAGCCGGTGGATTGCCAGCGGCGCCGGAATCGGCGCGTTGAGTGCGAGGCCCAACCGTGAGCCGGCCACGTCGGCCGGTGTCACCGATAACTCGTGGAGTGGCACGGCTGCCCCTATGCGCTTGGCGGTGGCGCCGGATATACCGTCAGCTCGCCTTCGCTGACGGCAGTGCCATACGAGACTTCCCACGGCATATTGGGCGCCCAGCGCTCGAAGCCAAGGAGGGCGGTTTCGTTGTCATTGGCATAGTCGACGAAGTCCATTTCGCCGCCCGCGGGTAGACCGGTTGTGCCCTCGCTGGTGTAGGACGCGTGGCCGCGTTCCGATTCCCGGAATCGCACACCATCGACGACCTGCTCGCCGCCTGGCTGCAACTGTAGGTCCTTGCGCGCGACCCACATGGCCAACTTGAGGCGTCCTTCGTCTTCCTCGACGCTGAACCAGATGGGCGCGCCTGTTCCGCCCTCGATGAGGTGTTCCCACCAGACGAACGGGCCCTCGCGGTACGTCACCGACCCGCGTACGACGTAGTCGACGCCGCCGTAGCTGACGATCGCGCCCGGCCCGAGCTGGCGCGGGCCGAACACGGGCATCTGCCCGAATTTCAACGGGTCTTGGCGGGTTGGCGGTGTCTTCGGTTTGCGGGGCCGGCGCAGAGCAATGATGAGCACGACGATGGCCCCGCCGAACAGCGCCGCCGCGGCAACCAGAAGCGCTATTTGCACGCGGACCCTCTCGTGAACGCCACCGCCCAGGTGGAGCAATTCGGGTCACCGTAACAGCTACTAGCTGGGAATTTGCTGTGCGTTCTGTGGGCCGGCGTCGTTCGCGTCAGCGCAAGATCGTGGCGATGATCCCGGCCAGGTAGCCCAGCCGCGCGACTTCGGATGGCCGGAAGTGAGGTCCGCCAGGGCGACCCAACACGATGGCCGTGCGATGGTCACCGAGCGGCGCGGCGGCCAGCGTGGTGTCCATGTCGCGCCACACCTGCGGCACCCAGTCCGCGGTGTCAAGGAGGGCTTCGGCGTGGTCGAGGGGCAGCCACGGCGTTTCCGCCGCCTGCGTTTCGGGAGCTCCTGGACTGCCGACGACGCGCTCCGGGCCCGAATCGCTCAGCCTGATCACAGTGCACCAGCCGACGCGCAGCACGTGGGGTGCCTCGTCGACAAGTTGCTGCAGCTGTTTGTGCTTCCCGTCGGCCGCGGCGACGTGATCGATGAGTTCCAGCTCCCGGTGCGCCTCGAGCAACCCGGTGTGCGGGCGGATGGAGTCGACGTAGACGCCGTTGAGCTTTTCGGCGGCGGTGATGAGCATGTCGGGCATCGCGCCAGCAGGCAGTTGGACGACGAGATCGTCGATCGCATAGCCCGCGCCGCGTTCGACGACGTCGAGGGACAAGATGTCGGCGCCTACCGACCCCAGCGCCACGGCCAGCGAGCCGAGGCTGCCCGGTCGATCCTCCAGCTGGACCCGCAGCAGATACGAAGGCACGCGCACACTGTCGCACAGCGCCACCGGCTCAGCATTCCGGCCAGATGACTAGGCTTGCCAGTCGTGTCGCAGATCTCCCGAGATGAGGTAGCCCACCTCGCCCGTCTGGCCCGGCTCGCGCTGACCGACGATGAGCTGGACAGCTACGCAGGCCAGCTCGATGCCATCCTCGAACACGTCAGCCAGATCCAATCCGTCGACGTCACCGGCGTCGAACCGACCGGCAATCCGCTCAAGGACGTCAACGTCTTCCGCACCGACGTCGTCGAGCCGTGCCTGACCCAGGATGAAGCGCTGGCCCAGGCGCCGAAGGCGGTCGACGGCCGGTTCGCCGTCCCGCGGATTTTGGGGGAATCAGAGTGACCGGCATGAGCGCGCTCGTTCGGCTCGACGCGGCCACGCTGGGCGCCAAGATCGCTGCCAAGGAGGTGTCGTCCACCGAGGTGACGCGGGCGTGCCTGGATCAGATCTCCGAGACCGACGGCGAATATCACGCGTTTCTGCACGTGGCGGAGGAGCAGGCGTTGGCGGAGGCTGCTCGGGTGGACGTGGCCGTCGCCGCCGGCGAGTCACTGCCGTCGCCGCTGGCCGGGGTGCCGCTGGCGCTCAAGGACGTGTTTACCACCACTGACATGCCGACCACCTGCGGATCGAAGATCCTCGAGGGGTGGACGTCGCCGTACGACGCCACCGTCACCGCGCGGCTGCGCGCGGCGGGCATCCCGATCCTTGGCAAGACGAACATGGACGAGTTCGCGATGGGTTCGTCCACCGAGAACTCCGCATACGGTCCGACCCGCAACCCGTGGAACGTCGACCGGGTGCCGGGGGGATCGGGCGGCGGCAGCGCGGCGGCGCTCGCCGCGTTCCAGGCGCCGCTGGCCATCGGGTCGGACACCGGCGGGTCGATCCGCCAGCCCGCCGCGCTGACCGCGACGGTCGGCGTGAAGCCCACGTACGGGACGGTGTCGCGGTACGGCCTGATCGCCTGCGCATCATCGCTGGACCAGGGTGGCCCGTGCGCACGCACCGTGCTCGACACCGCGCTGCTGCATCAGGTGATCGCCGGGCACGACCCGAAGGACTCCACCTCGGTCGAGGCCAAGGTGCCCGACGTGATCGCCGCGGCAAGGGCAGGTGCGTCCGGCGACCTCAAGGGTGTGCGGATCGGCGTGGTCAAGCAGTTGCGCGGCGACGGCTATCAGGCCGGGGTGCTCACGTCTTTCAACGCCGCCGTCGAGCAGCTCACGACGCTGGGCGCCGAGGTCAGCGAGGTGGACTGCCCGCACTTCGACTTCTCGCTGCCTGCGTACTACCTGATCCTGCCGTCGGAGGTGTCGTCGAACCTGGCGCGCTTCGACGCGATGCGCTACGGACTGCGGGTCGGCGACGACGGCACGCACAGCGCCGAAGAGGTGATGGCGCTGACCAGGGCGGCCGGCTTCGGCCCAGAAGTGAAGCGCCGCATCATGATTGGCACATATGCGCTGTCGGCCGGCTATTACGATGCCTATTACAACCAGGCGC
>NZ_JAVHWM010000242.1:0-3076 GCF_032159765.1 Mycobacterium sp.
CATCGTCGTGAGTCAATCCGTCGCAAGCCGGCAAGTGGCCATTCGCTGCTTTCGTCAGCCAGCAACGGCAGGACGCCACCGCTGTTCCGGCGCCCGCCAATCGACACCGTCGATCAACAGCGTCAGCTGCGCCGAGGTGAGCGACAGCGTCTCGCCGGGCGCGACACTTGGAGGCCATAGAAAGACACCGTGCTCAAGTCGTTTGGTGAAAAGACATAGCCCGGTCCCGTCCCAAAATACGATCTTGATAAGGTTGGCCCTGGTGCGCCCCCGGAACACGAACAGGTGACCCGAGAACGGATCCTGCCGCAGCACGCCCTGCACCAGCATGGCAAGCCCGTCGATGCCTTTGCGCATGTCAATGTAACCCAAGGCCAGATGCACCTTCACGCCCGGAGGAAGCAGCGCCGTCATGGTGCACGCTCCTCTCCACGTGCCGCGGTCGCATCAGTGATCTCTACCGTCACGAAGGTTGGCTCAGCCGTAAGCTCTTGCTTCCAGCGACATAGAACACGCCGGGCAATGCCGTAGCGCCGTGCGACGTTGGCGAGGGTTGCATTCGGCTGAGCCGCCTCTGCCAGAATCTGGCGTCTATCTGCTTCGCTGAACCTGCGCCGATGACCATCACGCGCTGGTAGAACGAGGGGGCCGGCCTGGTCCGAAGACGGATAAGTCACATGACTAAGGGTGTGACTTAGACCGTGACTAACGGTGTGACTTAACCCGCCACGGCGGTACAGCAGCTTGCGTTGAGGTGGCTGCGGTTCGGCCTTGAACTTCGCACGCCAGTTCTCGAACCCCTTCGGTGGCAGGCCGTGAAGCTCACAATACTCGCGTTGATTCAAGTCGCTACGCTTCCAGGCCTCATGATGCGCCCGCCAGAAGGCCTCACCCTGCCGCGTCCACGCTCGGTGCTCGCTCGCCATCTTGTTCTCTCCATCTGCAAATCGACGGCGAGAACAGATCGTGTTCGGCAGCTGCAGAACAAGTGTGCAAGGAATCGACGCTTACGAAATTCGCTGATCGCTCGCGGCAATTCCCTGCAAGCTCTCGTCGAATTCCCTGCTGTGATTCGTAGGGAATTCTGCTGCAAGCTTTTGATTCGGCGATTGAACCTTCGATCAAATCCGTTGAAACCCTGCAGAAACGGAGAAATTCCCTGTTCTTTTCCCTGTTAGCAGGGAAACCGGCGCGGAGACCGGTTCGCAGCAGACTGCTTCCTCCGCCAGTCGAACCGAGTCTAACATTCTCCGCGGGCCCACGAAGGCGCAGAGAAGCCCAATAACGGCGGCTGAGGGAATACGAGATCGCCGAGTAGCTCGGCCATTCGCTCAGAAATTACGAATGTCTCGACCAGACGACGCGCATCTGTGACAGAATCCGCTTCCCTGAGCTGTACGACGGATTCAATCGGCTCGAATTGAATGAGCTCAGAATACTTCATCTGATTTCCTCTCCGGATGCCGCCGCCTCAATGTGTTCGGCATCACCGGTCCTAACGATGACCGCTTGCGGTGTTGAGTACCGCCGCGCCTCCGGATGACCAGGTTCGGCATAAGTCAATGATTTGCCATCGAAGGTTCCTGGCCACACTGCGACAATTGTTCGATTCCGGGAGAGTGATTGGAGAAGCCGAAGCGGATCCTGGGCTAGTTCTGCGGCGAATAGCAGCTCTATGTTATCCAGCAGAACAACTTCTGATGCAGCTTCACGAACGATGTTGTCGAGAATGCCGGCCACACGAACAGCTCTCTGCCGATGCGTTAGATCCAATAGAATTTCCGAAATGCGAAGGTTTACGTTCAGGCGCGGCCAATTGTGGCGATCCGAAAGTTCGGCGAGCGCAGCCGTTTTGCCTAGTCGAGCCGGGCCAACCGCGAGGATTAGCCTGTAATAGGCGTCGTTTGTCCGGGGTAGAACGTCTTCGATCTGTGAAGAGAGGGAAGCAGCCACGCTTATTTCCTTCCCTCATCCCGAGACGCAGCCTTTTGTTGCTCGATCCAGTGATCAATATCCAAACTCTTGAATCGCCATTGGCCGCGGACTTTGAATGCTGGCAGTTGGCCTTTCTGTGCCATGGTGTAGACGGTCTTTTCCGCAACCTTAAGCAAGTGGGCCACGTCTGGCAGCGTCAGAATCTCATCCGGCATGAACCGGTCCTCGTTCGGTAAAGGATGGCAGAAGATGCCAGAAGACGCCGGATTTTTCCAGGGACCGTCAGGTCAAATGCTCGAAATCCTGTGGAGCGATGGCCCGAGTTCGCTATTGGGGTCCTGACAACCGCAAGAGCTTCGACATCTGCTCTCCCCACGTCACTCCGAATGGCCGCATCAACAAAGCCAGCGTCATGTCCGCCGGCTGCCGACCATCCAGGATCGCCTCGACGATGTCCGGCGCCAGGAGAGTCAGACGCAGGACGCGACCCACGTAGGATTCGTTGATTTTCTCGGCCGCCGCGATCTCCGCGATTGTAGCGTAGCTGCCATTCTCGAGAATGTTGCGCCAGCGAAACGCGCGCGCTACCGCTTTGACCATCGCGTTGTCTATCCGTTGATACCACAGAGTGTTGACGCCAAGCGTGCCGTCCGGCGCGAGCACGACTTTTCTGCCCCCGCGCTTCCTTATCGAAATCGGCACCCGCACCATAATGGTGCGTCCGTCGCTGATCTTCGGTTTTGCCATCACGCGGCCCTCTGCTGCGATCGAACCGCATCTAGCTCCACCGTCAGGTTTCCCAGCCCTTCCGTCCTCATTCGAATTTCGACCCCGTCCGGGTTGACGTCGACTCGCTCGACGAGCAGCTGCACGACGCGCGCCTGCTCGGCCGCAAACAACTCGTTCCAGACCGGGTCGAGCCGCTGCAGGGCGGCGCGGACCTCGGACTCGTCGAGGCCAGCGACGAGGCGCTTGCCCGCGCGCCACGTGCGCACAATCATTTCCGGGGAACGGAGCAAGCCGCGAACCTGGTCGATGACCGCGCCTTCGATCTCGGCCGCCGGCACGCGTCGCACCGTGCATGCCGGCGCATCGTGCTTCAGCAGATCGGTTGCGATGTAGTACCTATAGAGCCGTCCGC